>NZ_JACYTU010000041.1:0-588 GCF_014841225.1 Plantibacter sp. CFBP 8804 | reverse complement strand
GCGCAGGAAATTTGAAAGGATCTGACCCTAGTACGAGAGGACCGGGTTGGACGAACCTCTGGTGTGTCAGTTGTTCCGCCAGGAGCACCGCTGATTAGCTACGTTCGGGATGGATAACCGCTGAAAGCATCTAAGCGGGAAGCCGGCCTTAAGATGAGATTTCCATGCCTTCGGGCGAGAGGCTCCCAGCCAGACTACTGGGTTGATAGGCCGGATGTGGAAGAGAGGACGAAAGACTCTCGGAGCTGACCGGTACTAATAAGCCGATAATTTGATAACACTTTCTTTGTTTGAATACGAAGATGCTACGCGTCCACTGAGTGGTTCTCGATGTACGGTCGAGAACCCGCAAACAACACCACTGTGTTCGCACAGCGTGTTGGTTTGCTTGTTCACTTTGATACATCAATAGTGTTTCGGCGGCCATAGCGAGAGGGAAACGCCCGGTCACATTCCGAACCCGGAAGCTAAGACTCTTTGCGCCGATGGTACTGCAGGGGGGACCCTGTGGGAGAGTAGGACACCGCCGGACTTCTTCGTTGAAATGGCCACCCAAGGTTCTTGGGTGGCCATTTTGCGTTAACACGC
>NZ_JACYTU010000040.1:0-688 GCF_014841225.1 Plantibacter sp. CFBP 8804 | reverse complement strand
GCCGGCCCGGTGTCACTGCACCGGGCCGGCGGCTCCTGCCTCCCCCTACCGAGCCTCCGAAGGAGCACCCATGTCCAAGCAACCCACCCTCCTCGCCGCCGCGGGCCTCGCCATCGTCGCCCTCGCCGGATGCACCGACGCGGATGCGACGTCGACGTCGAGCGCGTCACCGACGACTGCCGCCGAATCCACCACCGGTTCCGAGTACACGATCCCCGACGTCACCGGTGAGTGCGTCGACGGCACGGCGACCATCGTCGACGACAGCTCCAACGTGACCATCGACGGCGACTGCGAGACCGTCGTGGTGGAGGCCTCCAACAGCATCGTGACCGTGACGGGAGCCGTCGTGAACCTCTCGTTCAACAGCTCCATCACCCTCGTGAACGTCTTGACCGTCGACAACGTCACGTTCGTCGAAGGAGCCAACGGCAACAAGGTCGCGACCTCGTCGGCCCCGGTGGTCACCGACAGCGGGGAGGGCAACACCGTCGGCGCTGAGTAGTTCGCGGGCACTGCCGCTTGTGCCAGGAATCGCTTGTCGGGCCGTCTCGGAGCGGCCTCGTTGTCGGGGTCGGACAACGACGTCGCACGTGATGGGGCTGTCGGGATACGGTCGCATCCGTGCACCTCATCTTCCGCACCATCGCCATGTTCCTGCAGTCCCGCCGTCGAGCCCGCCGCGGCG
>NZ_JACYTU010000039.1:0-928 GCF_014841225.1 Plantibacter sp. CFBP 8804 | reverse complement strand
TCTTTTCCGAGCACGGGCCGATCATTGCGGACGGGTTCCTCTTCGTGAACGAAGAGCAGCATGCTGCCGGCGAGCGCGGTGGGTACACCGACTTGGTCGACAGCGGTGATGGGGACTTCCTCACGGAGGACACCTTGTGGGACTTCAAGGTGTCTGCGTCGAAGCCGGCCAAGGACCATGTGCTTCAGCTGCTGATGTACTTCCTGATGGGCAAGCAGTCCGGGCTGCCCGAGTTCGAGGCGCTGACTCATGTCGGGATCTTCAACCCGCGGCTGAACGTTGTCTACCGGCTGGCCGTAGCCGATGTGCCACCCGAGGTCATCGACACGACTCGCTACGACGTGATTGGATATGCGGCATGAGCACACCGGCTTTTCCGCAAGTGTCTCCGGTGGACGGTACGCATGTAACCCTGGGTCGATATTTTCGAACACCAGCGCATCCTGATGTCTTGGTCGCTTTGGGAAGGGCACAGTACACGTTCCTGAGCCTCGAAGAGACCGTTACCGCGATTCTGTACGAGGCGGGTGTTGCGACGCTGCCTGAGACCCGGGGCAAGATGGCAGGCGATAAGGAACAGGCGCTGCAGAAGCTGGCCGCCCGCTATCGACAGCATCCCGATGGTGCGCTTACGGCGGAGTTGCTGGACACCGCTGTCGCAGCGTTCAGGAAAGCACGAGAGCTGGTACGCAACAAGCTCTCCCATGCCCACCCGTACACCGCGGGCAAAGATACGGACGGCAACTATTTACCAGGGTTGGGCTACACCGTGAAGGATGGCACTTCATGGGAGACACTGTCCAGCACACCTGAGGATTTGCTTGATTTCGCGGCCGAGGTTGAGATGTCAATCAGCCCGTTGAATGCCGCCCGGATGGCAGTTCGCGACCTCCCGGTGTCGAAGCTCGTTTAGGAACAAACAAGAACC
>NZ_JACYTU010000038.1:0-957 GCF_014841225.1 Plantibacter sp. CFBP 8804 | reverse complement strand
CCGCTCGGCCCGATGCACCATCACCAGGATGTGCGCGGTCGTGACCTCATCCGGCGCTCGAAGGGTGCTCTCCGGGTTGTACAACCCCACGCCTGCGCGCAGAGCCACGTCATAGGTCGCCAGCTGGCAAGCAATCAACGCCGCCGTCTCATCGATGGCGTAACCAACGGTGCTGTCTTCGTACTCATTGATGTTGAGGCTCAAAACAGCCTGTCGAGCATCCTCAACCGCCGACGGGTACCCGCCGGAATCAGTGATCCGCTGTGCACCCATCAAAGATGCCCGGAAGACATCAACCGCAGCACGTGCCGCTTCTTCACCCGCGCCGACGCGGATGCGCGCCAGCCGGCTCAGGTAGTCCACCGCTAGGCCGACGACACTCGCATGAACATTCTCCTGCTTGTGATCAAGAACCCCATGCTCGTCCTCGAGCTGCGTCGCCGTCAGCAGCTTCGGATTGACCAACCCGCCACGAGGCTGGCCAGCCTCCTTGTTGTACTGGGTGATGCGTTGCGTTACAGAGGTCAATGGAACCCCGCCTGTTCAGTTGTAGGACGGCCGACACACTCGGCCCGTACTGCAAATTTTACGGCCGTAGGTGATTCGACTGGGCAGTCGACACGACGAGTGGAACTGCGTTCCGAACCGTTGACGGAAACGCCCTCGGACAACGAGTGGTACGTGTCGCTATCGACTAGGTAATAGCGTGCCAGCTCCTTGTGGAGCGCTCAAGCCCAAAATCCATGTACCCGCAAATGTACCCGCAAGCTCCGGGCTTTTGCCGGTTTTGACGGGATCTGACGGGTTGTGGGATCTCCCGACTTGCCTACTCCCGCAAGGGATCTACGGCTATCAAGCGTGACGGAGGGAGAACCCTTCTTCGACTCAAGGGGTCGCAGGTTCAAATCCTGTCAGCCCGACCATGAAGTCCCGGAAACCATCTGGTTTCCGGGACTT
>NZ_JACYTU010000037.1:0-1324 GCF_014841225.1 Plantibacter sp. CFBP 8804 | reverse complement strand
GAACTTGACCCGGAAGCGGGCGCCCGCGCCCGACGCCAGGAGCGCGACGGCGGCGGAGATGAGCACCGTCGCACCGGCGACGATCGCGGAGTTGCGGAGGAAGACCGCGAACCCGCCGTCGGTCAGCACCGACTCGAAGTTCGTGAACGACAGCTCCTTCGGGAAGAAGGACTGGCCGCCGCTCGACGCCTGTGCGTCGAACGCGCTCGACAGCATCCAGTACGCCGGGAACAGCGTGAACACGAGCAGGAGGGTGACGAGGATCGCCTTGACGGTGTTCGAGCGGATCTTCCGACCGCTCGCCTTCCGGTGCATCGGGACCTGCGGCTTGGCGGACCGGTCGGTGCCCGGTCCATCAGCCGGTCGACGGGCGGCGGTGGGGGCGGGAGCGTGGGTGGTCACAGTTCGTCCTCCTTCATGAGGGCGCGGATGTAGACGATCGTGATGCCGAGCAGGACGAGCGTCAACAGCACCGCGATCGCGGAGCCGAAGCCGTAGCGGTTCTGACCGAAGGACTCCACGTACGACCACACGCCGAGGTTCAACACCTCGCGGTTCGAGCCGGAACCACCCGGCATGAGGTAGATCTGCGCGAACACCTTGAAGTCCCAGATGGTCGACAGGATGATCACGACCGAGAACACCTGGCGCAGCGACGGGAAGGTGATCTGGAAGAAGCGACGGAACGCGCCCGCCCCGTCCATCTCGGCGGCTTCCAGCATCTCCTTGGACACGCCGAGTAGGCCGGCGAGGACGGTGATGGCCACGAACGGGAAGCCGTGGTGGATCACGTTCAGGAGCGCGATGCCGTAGAACGTGAACTGGTTCGTGAACCAGTTGAAGGGCTCGTCCATGAGCCCGAGCCCCATGAGCGTCTGGTTGACGATGCCGCGGTCGGCGTCGAAGATCCAGACCCACACGTAGGTGCCGGTGACGGCTGGCATCGCCCAGGCGACCATGATGGCGCTGCCGACGATGGTGCGCCAGAAGGAGCCGAGGTTCGCCATGAGCAGGGCGACGAGGGTGCCGAGGACGACCGTGCCGATGACGGCGGCCGCGGCGAAGAAGACGGTGTTCGGGAGGACGACGGTCCAGAGGGTCGGGTCGGCGAAGACCTCGGCGTAGTTCGCGCCGCCGTTGAAGTTGGTGTCACCGCTGACGATCTCGCGCAGGCCGTAGTCCTGCAGGGAGAACAGGACGACGCGGATGAGCGGCCAGAGGAGGAGCACGGCGAGGATGAGGAGCGCCGGCGCGAGCAGCAGCCAGGGGCGGGTGCGCATCAGCAGGCGCAGCCGCTTGGGGGAGGGGCCCCCGGGCCCCCCCC
>NZ_JACYTU010000036.1:0-2018 GCF_014841225.1 Plantibacter sp. CFBP 8804 | reverse complement strand
TGGTGTGGATCAACCTCGTCCTCGGCGACGCGGCGGAGCTGCCCTTCGGCGGCGTGAAGCGCTCCGGCACCGGCCGCGAGATGGGCAAGCCCGCCATGGACGAGTTCGTCAACAAGAAGCTCATCCGAATCGCGTAGGTGTTCGCGAACCCCCTCGACACCGCCTCGCGGGATCGCCTGAGCCGCCGAGGGGGCTCCTCAACCCGTGGGCCAACCTGCTATCTAATCCGGGAGCCCAAGCCGTCTGATCATGACTCGAACGAAGACCACCTTGCATTGTCTTAGGGCAAAACTGAGCCTCGGCTGAGGCTACAGTGCAAGACTTTCAACGTGTCCAATTTGACGCATGAGTTCGAAGGGGTCGACGTCCTGCGCCATCACCTCTTCGCTGTCGGGGGGAGTAGTCGGTGGTAATCGAGCTGTATGAGCTGTTGGACAACCTGAGTGAGCGCACGAAGGTAAAGTTCGAAAAGCAGCCAAGTGTCATCAACAAGGGCGATGCATTTGACGTCAAGAAGCTACCAATCGACAAGGCCGAATGGCATGCTATTGACGACGTTGTCAGCGTGAACTTCGACATGAAAGCGTCGACCAACCTTGCAAAGGGGCGAAGTCCGCAGAGCACGGCGAGCATATATGACGCAGGCGTAGGTGGGGTTGTCAAGATCTTCCAGGAGTTCGACGCACAGTTCGTAGACATTCAGGGTGATGGCGGATTTGCGCTTTTCTGGGGCAACCTTCGTTACGAGCGTGCCGTATCGAGCGCAGTAACCGCCAGAACCTTCTCCATCGATTTCACGGAACAGCTGGAGAACAAGTGGCCCAAGGCAAGTTCAACCGGTTTCAAACTAGGAGTCGCCAGTGGCTCACTCATGGCAAAACGAGTGGGACTCCCGCGCCATCTTGACTTGCAAGAACCCGTCTGGGCAGGAAATCCAGTCAACTATGCAGCAAAAGCAGCACAGCAAGCCGTCGATGTAATGATGAATGTCACAGGGAGCGTCTGGGATGCAATATCGAACAACGACTATCTGACCTTCTCCTGCGACTGCGGCAATCCAGCCTTGCTCTGGGATTCAGTCATCCTAGACAAGATTCCGGACGACGAAAAATTCGGCTTCAGCCTGAACCGACACTGGTGCAGGAAGCACGGCGAGGACTACTGTCGGCAGGTTCTCGCGGGCAAGGTCACTCGGGTCAACATCCCCGACAATGAAAGACACAAGAGAACTCTGCTCGCGAACGCAAGCACTGAGCTGGTCGCAGCCGCCAAGTCGCGCGCGAACCAGAGGAACACGACCACAACCTTGTTCGCTAGCCTGGGCTCGTAGCCGTGGGATGGATTGGGCAACGCTTCGACTCCGCACGAACTGGCCCGACTAACATTAGCGAAGCTCAACCCGATGCTGCTTGGCGAGTACTGCTCGCGACCAACGACTGGATTCGGCACGCGGACTCCAAAATTGCGGTCGCTCTCGCATTTATCGCAGCGACGGGCGTAATGCTCTTCAACCTCGTCCACGCCCTCGAGACATGGCGACTCACAACGGTGATCTTCACAACAGTGATCATCCCTCTCCTCATCGTGGCAGTGTTATTCTGCGCAGGAGCCCTATCTCCCCGCACCAAATCGTCGGGAGAATCTTCGCCTAATCCACTTTTCTTCGGTCACATCGCTAGTATGCAAAGGGCCACCTACGTCACGACGCTCGCGGCTCTCACGAGCACACCAGAGCAGTTGGTCAACAGGACTGCAGAGCAAGTCCACGAGAACTCCGTCATAGCTAAAAAGAAGTATGCACGGGTGAAGATTGGTATCAGATTTGAGGTGGCGGCGGCCACACTCGTGGCCCTTCTCGGCTTGTGCCAATCCCTGGGCTTGTGAGCTGGTGTGACTATTCACCTACGCTCACCGGCGTAGCTGAGTGGCGGTCGAAATCGACGCCGGCATGGTGTGGATCAACCTCGTCCTCGGCGACGCGGCGGAGCTGCCCTTCGGCGGCGTGAAGCGCTCCGGCA
>NZ_JACYTU010000035.1:0-3985 GCF_014841225.1 Plantibacter sp. CFBP 8804 | reverse complement strand
GGTCCTGATGTTCAAGTGTGTTGGACGCCGAGACATCTTCGTCCGAGACCGTCTGAGTCGACTCGACATGGCTGAAGCCGCAGCCGTCCAGTGTGAGCTCGACGTCGACCGCATCGGTGAGGGAACGGTTGACCAGAAACACTGACCCGCTGCCTGCGGACTCGTCGAAGGTGACTGCCGCATCCACCGTACGAACGGTTCCGTACTTCTCGGTGTCGTAGGTCGGGGTTTCGAAGGTGGTTCGCAGTGTGCGTCCGGTGGCGAGCGCAGACGTCGCCGCGAACGGGTAGAAGATCGTTTGGCGCCAGGCTGGCCCTCCGGGCTCGGTCATGATGGGAGCGATCACGTTCACCAACTGTGCGAGCGATGCTGCCTTGACCCGGTCAGCATGATTCAGAAGAGAGATCAGTAGGCCACCGACGACCACCGCATCGAGGACCGAGTAACGGTCCTCCAGGAGGCGGGGTGCCTCCGGCCACTGGTCGGGTGCCGTGATCTTCTCTTCCTGGTTGAATCGGGCGCTATACCAGACGTTCCACTCGTCGAATGAGATCATGATCTGCTTGGTGCTCTTGCGGGCGCCGGCAACGGCGTCCGCTTGTGCCACGACTGCCTCGATGAACCGGTCCATCTCCACGGCAGAAGCGAGGAATGTCGCCGCGTCGCCGTCCGTCTCCTCGAAGTAGGCATGGGCGGAGATGAAGTCGACGTCATCGAACGTCTCGGACAGGACCGCGTGTTCCCAGGCGCCGAACGTCGGCATGCGCGCGTGGGACGAGCCGCACACGACGAGCTCGAGCGACTCGTCGAACTGCCTCATCGCGCGCGCGGTTCGGGCCGCGATCTTGCCATAATCCGTTGCGTTGCGGTGGCCGAGCTGCCAGGGGCCGTCCATCTCGTTTCCGAGGCACCACATCCGAATGGCATGCGGTTTCCGGTGCCCGTTGGCGATTCTTGCATCTGCGAGTTCGGTGCCTGAGCGGTGGTTCGAGTATTCCAGCACGTTCAACGCCTCTTCCACGCCGCGCGTTCCGAGGTTGACCGCGTACATCGGCTCAACGTCGGCTTCTGCCGCCCAATCGATGAACTCATCGAGGCCGAACTGGTTCGTCTCGGTCGAATGCCAGGCGAGGTCGAGCCGACGTGGCCGTTGCTCTTTCGGGCCGACCGCATCCTCCCAGCGGAAGCCTGACACGAAATTGCCTCCTGGGTAACGGACGGTCGTAACCCCGAGTTCCTGGACCAGGTCGAGCACATCGCTTCGAAAACCTCTCTCGTCGGCGAGTGGGTGTCCGGGTTCTAGGACTCCGTCGTAAACGCAGCGACCGAGGTGCTCGATGAACGATCCGAAGAGACGTCTGTCGACCTCTCCGATGGGATGGGCCTGGGACGTCGTGAGGAGCGCGCGCTGACGGGATGTCATCGGGGGTGTCCTTTCCGCTGCGATTGAGCAGCAACGGCAGAGAACATATCTCGGAACAAAAAAGAACACAACGCTCAGTTTCAGGGCGGTGCGTGCTGGACGTCGGTATCGCTGACGGGCCTGCCCGTAGTTCCCGCGGCACCCGTGCATTTGCGGCCGGCGGTCGCTGAGGTGCGGGTATGTCGACGACGAAGAGCGTGCTGTGAACGCTCTCATCGGTTGACCGAGGTTGCCTGTGCTGCAATCAGTTGACTTAAACCCCCCACATGGTGCACATTGTGATCCGGTTGATAGCGCTCACAATTCATGAGCGTTGGTGACGGACGACGCCGTCCGACTTCCGTCAAGAGGGTGCCCCCGCACCTGGACGGTCAGCTGCTCTGGCGTGCTCGGCACGCGAAGAGATGCAGCATCTGAGTGCGGCCTTGTGGCTGCGCTCGGCCGCGACTCGAGATCGAAGGAGCTCTCCGTGTCACTCTTCCGTCGTTTCCTCCTCGCAGCGGCATGTCTGCTGTTCGTCCTATCCGGCGCGCTGATTGCGCCGACGTCACCCGCAGACGCCATCGGCGAGGCGACGTTCACGAACCCCGTTCTGCCGGACGGCGCCGATCCCACGATCGAGTTCTTCGACGGGAACTATTACCTCGTCGCCACCACCTGGGACAACCGGGTCGTGATGCGTAAGGCGCCCACGCTCGAGGGGCTGAAGACCGCTGCCCCAGTCACGGTCTATTCGGACACCACCGCCGGGCGCAACGCCAACATGTGGGCGCCCGAACTCAAGCGTCTCACCGGCCCGAACGGTCCGCGCTGGTACCTGATGTACACCATGGGCACAGCCGGAACGTTCGACCGCCAGCACCTGCAGGTGATCGAGAGCGCCGGCGACGACCCGACCGGTCCGTACGCCTACAAAGGACAGCCGATACCGACGAACGATTGGAACATCGACGGCTCGTATCTGGAGCTGAACGGCGAGTTGTTCGTGACCTGGTCCATGTTCTCCCCAGAGCCGAATCGCCTGCAGAGCAACTACATCGCGAGGATGTCGAACCCGTGGACGGCCACCGGCCCGATCAACATCCTGTCCCAGCCGACGGCCGACTGGGAGCGCATTGGTATGCCGGTGAACGAGGGCCCCGTGCCACTGCAGAAGGACGGAAAGACGTGGATCGTCTTCTCGGCGAGTTCCTGCGGTACCGAGGACTACCAGCTCGGAACGCTGAGGTACACCGGCGGTGATCCGGTGCTCGCAGCATCCTGGAACAAAAGTGCGGGTCCCGTCTTCTCGAAGGCGAATGGCGTCTTCGGCCCCGGGCACAACGACTTCTTCACCTCACCCGACGGCACCCAGACGTGGAACCTCTATCACGGCAACGCCAGGGCCGACGGTGGATGCGCTCGTCAGCGTTCGGCGCGGGCACAACAGGTGACGTGGAATGCGAGTGGCGAGCCGGACTTCGGGACGCCGATCGCCACCGGCACGCCCATTGCGGTGCCCTCCGGTGAGCGCGGGCCGGTCACCGCCAGTGTCGAAGGCGCGTCCTTCGAAGTCGTGAATCGTAACAGCGGCCTGTGCCTGACGGTCGCGGGCGGCTCGACCGTCGACGGCGGCAACGTGGTGCAGGGAGCCTGCGCGAACAGCGCAACCGCCGCGTCCAGTTGGGTCATGGATTCGACCGCGGACGGCGCGTACCGTTTCGTGAACGCCTCGACCAACAAGGTCCTCGATTCCGCGAACTGTGGAACCGCGGACGGAACTGACGCCCGCCAATGGGCCTGGCTGGCGAACACCTGCCAGGAGTGGCTCCCCGCCCCGGCATCGGAGGGCTACCTCACCATCGCGAACCGCGCCAACGGCAAGATGCTGGACGTCGCGAACTGCACGACGGCCGCCGGGGGAGAGGTGCGGCAGTGGAGAGCGCTCGGCAACGCCTGTCAGCAGTGGTCGATCCGCCCGGTCGGACCGACCCAGATCCTCAGCGTCCCGACCGGCAAGTCCTTCGACGTGCCGAACTGCGACACGGCGATCGGCGCGATCCTCCAACAGCATCAGTACCTGGGATCGCCCTGCCAGACCTACACCTTCAGTTCCGACGTCGGTGGCGCGGTGCGCATCCACCCGGCCTCGGCACCAGCCTTGTGCCTCACCGTGAGTGGCGGATCCACTGCTGACGGCGCCGGCCTCGTACAGGAGGCCTGCGGGACCGCATCATCCTGGCGCCTCACGCCACTCTCGGACGGCTCTGTGCGGTTCGTGTCGGCACTCACCGGGAAGTCGATCGACCTCGCCAACTGCGCAACCGGCGACGGCGCGCGGCTGCAGCAGTACAGCCTCCTCGACAACGCGTGCCAGCGGTTCACCATCAAGTGACGTTTCCCACCAACCCACCTCACGATGACGAAGGAGTCACCCCGTGAACATCACCCCTCTCGCCCAAGCGACCTCCTCACTCTCGCGTCGAACCTTGCTGATCGGAGCCGCAGGGCTGACGGCGGGACTGGCGCTACCCGCACTCGGCGTTGCCGGCGCCGCCCTGGCGGCGCCGGCGCCTCTCCCGC
>NZ_JACYTU010000034.1:0-4243 GCF_014841225.1 Plantibacter sp. CFBP 8804 | reverse complement strand
GCGACCGCACATGCGCTCAGCAGAGGAGCGCATGTGCGGTCGGTCGACCCCTACCGCTCGATGCCGGCCCGCGCGTCACGGCGGGTCTTCGCGAGCGAGGCCACCGTCGCCACGGTGATGGTCACCGCGATGAAGAGCAGCGAGAACCAGATCGGGATGTCGGGGATCCAGTCGATGTGCTGACCGCCGTTGATGAACGGCAGCTCGTTCACGTGGAGGGCGTGGAACACGAGCTTCATGCCGATGAAGGCGAGGATGACGGCGAGACCCTGGGCGAGGTAGACGAGACGTTCCAGCAGGCCACCGATGAGGAAGAACAGCTGGCGCAGGCCCATGAGGGCGAAGGCGTTCGCGGTGAACACGATGTACGCCTCCTCGGTGAGGCCGTAGATCGCGGGGATCGAGTCGACAGCGAACACGAGGTCGACGAACCCGATCGCGACGATCGTCAGCAGCATCGGCGTGAAGAAGCGCTTGCCGTCGATCTTCACCGAGAGTCGGTCACCGTGATAGGTGTCGGTGATCGGGAGGATGCGGCGGGCGAATCCCACGACCTTTCCGTTGGCCGGGTCGCTCTCGTGGCTGCCGAACGCCTGGCGGTACGCGAGGAACAGCAGCAGCGCGCCCATCAGGTAGAAGATCCAGGAGTAGTTCTCGATGAGTGCGGCGCCGACGGCGATGAACGCGCCGCGCATGATGAGGGCGATGATGATGCCGATCATCAGCACCTTCTGCTGGTACGCCTTCGGGACGGCGAACCCGGCCATGACGATGAGGAAGACGAACAGGTTGTCGATCGACAGCGCCTTCTCGGTCAGATACCCGGCGAAGTACTCGCCGCCGTACGTCCAGCCGGAGACGAGGCCGATACCGACGCCGAACAGCAGGGCGAGGCTGACGTAGAAGATCGACCAGCGTGCCGACTCGGCGATCGTCGGTTCGTGGGGCTTCCGCACGTGCGCGAAGAACTCGTAGACGAAGAAGAGGATCGTGACACCGATGGTGATGATCCAGATCAGCGGGGTGACGGCCATGGTGGCTCCAGGGGCTCGAGGACGGGACTCCGACGCGATGGTCGGAACACGGTCTTCTCCACTCTCGATGAGAGCCGACACCCCGGGACCCGATGGCGGATCCGTACTGACGAGCATGTCGCGAAGGAGTACTCCCCCTGCTCCGACAAGTGTAGGTCAGGGGGTGGGCGGGGTACCTGGGAATTGGCCCTTCGACAGGCTCAGGGACCGGAGGAGGGGCGGCTCAGGGACCGGCGAGGCTCAGTGACGGGGAACCGCTCAGCGCGCGGTCACTCGGCGCTTCGCCAGGCTGTCGGCACTCGCCATCGCCGTGGAGTCACGCAGGATCAGCTCCGGTACCGAGGGTGGCACCGCTCCCGGGGGTTCTCCGTTGACGTGGTCGAGCAGGGTCGCGAGCAGCGTCCGGCCGACCTGTTCGAAGTCCTGCCGCACGGTGGTGAGCGGCGGTGAGAGGTGCTCCGCCTCGGGGATGTCGTCGAACCCCACGACGCTGAAGTCGAGCGGGACCCGGAGTCCGCGCTCGGTGAGGGAGTGCATGAGCCCGAGGGCCATCTGGTCGTTGGCGGCGAACACCGCGGTGACCTCGTCGTCCAGCTGACGGCCGAGAGCGTATCCGGAGGTCGGCGTCCAGTCGCCGGTCCCGACGACCTGCGCGACGAGACCCGCGGTGGCGAGTTCGTCTCGCCAGCCGCGCTCACGCTCGCGGGCGTCGATCGCGTCCGGTGGTCCGGCGAGGTGCCCGATGCGCCGGTGGCCGAGCCCGATGAGGTGGGCGGTCGCGGCACGCGCGCCGACGTACTGGTCGACGCCGACGGTGACCATACCTGCACGTGGCGTGGCGTGCAGAGCCACGAGCGGCACGCTGAGTTCCATCCCCGCCACGATGTCGGTGACCCCCTCGCGTGCGCTGATCACGGCGATCCCCTCGACGTTCTGGCGCAGGAACCCCTCGACCGCTGCACGCGCGGAACCCGGGTCGCTGTCCACCATGTTCGCGGTGAAGACCGACCAGCGGGCGTCGCGGGCCGCGGCGTTGAAGTGCAGGACCGAGGACGAGGGCCCGAACTCGGTGCCGCCGGTGGCGATGAGGCCGATGGTCCGGGATCGCTTCGTGACGAGCGTCCGGGCGGCGGGGGAGGGGACGTAGCGCAGCTGCTTGATCGCTTCGTCGACCCGCGCCTTCGTCGCCGGGCGCACGTTCGGGAGGTCGTTGAGCACCCGTGAGACGGTCTGGTGCGAGACCCCCGCGAGCCGCGCGACGTCGAAGATCGTCGCATGACGGGACGGCTCAGCCACGCGGTCCCCTCTCGTCGTCGGCGGTCGTGATCGGTTCCGGCGGGGCCTCGTCCGGCCCCTCCGAGATCGCGGCCAGCAGCTTCGAGACGGTGAGGTCGTAGTTCGGGAGGTCGGCGACCTTCCGTCGGTCGCGCAGCACGGCGATCCGGTGGCTGATGCGCAGGACCTCCTCGAGTTCGGCTGAGATGAACACGACCGACAGACCGTTCTCGGCGAGCCGGGTCACGAGCTTCTGGATCTCGGCCTTGGCGCCGATGTCGATGCCTCGGGTCGGTTCATCGAGCACGAGCAGCCGAGGAGCGAGCGCGAGCCACCTCGCCAAGAGTACCTTCTGCTGGTTCCCGCCTGAGAGCTCCTTCATGAGGGCATCTGGATTAGCGGGTTTGATACCCATCGCCTGGATGTAGCTCTCGGCCAGTTCGTTCTGCCGACGCAGCGGGATCCGTCTGAACCACCCGAGGTCCGCCTGGAGGGCCAGCGCGATGTTGTCGCGCAGGCTGAGGTCGCCGATGATCCCCTCGGTGCGACGGTTCTCCGACGCGTAGACGATCCGTTGCTTGAGGGCGCGACGCGGGGATCCGAGGCGGGTGGCCCTCCCGGCCACCTCCACCGAGCCGGTGTCGGCCCGGTCGACGCCGGTCAGGAGTCTGGCGAGCTCCGTCCGTCCTGAGCCGAGCAGGCCGGCGATGCCGACGATCTCGCCCTCGTAGACCTTCAGGTCGATCGGTTCGATCGCACCCTGGCGCCCGAGCCCGATCGCCGCGACGAACGGGTCCTCACCGTCCAGGGCGTCGCCCTCGTCGGAGGTGTCGAGCCCGCGTCGGATCTCGTCGAAGGTCGCGAGCTCCTTGCCGATCATCTTGTGGACGAGGTCGATCCGGAGCAGTTCGTGTGGGAGGTACTCCCCGACGAGACGCCCCTCCCGCAGCACGGTGAGTCGGTCGGAGATCTCGTAGACCTGGTCGAGGAAGTGCGAGATGAAGAGGATCGCGACGCCCTCGGTCTTGAGGATCGAGATGACCCGGAACAGTTCGGTGACCTCGTCGTTGTCGAGGCTCGAGGTCGGTTCGTCGAGGACGAGCACCTTGGTGCGCACGGCGATCGCCCGGACGATCGCGACGAGCTGCTGGATCGCCGGCGGGTGGGCGGAGAGCTGCGAGGCCGGGTCGATGTCGAGTCCGACGACGGCGAGCAGTTCGCGGGCGCGCTCGCGCATGCGCCTCCCCGAGATCCCTCCCCAGGCATGGCGTGGTTCGCGGCCGAGGAGGATGTTCTCGGCGACGGTCAGGTTGGGGAGGAGGTTGACCTCCTGGTAGACGGTGCTGATCCCGTGCGCCTGGGCGTCGGCGACGCTCGAGAACGACACCTCTCGTCCCTCGAGGAGGATGCTTCCGCTGTCGATCCGATGGACCCCGGTGAGCGACTTGATCAGGGTCGACTTCCCCGCTCCGTTCTCGCCCATGAGGGAGTGGACCTCACCGGGGAACAACCGGAGGTCGACGTCGTCGAGCGCTTTGACGCCGGGGAAGCTCACGGAGACACCGCGCAACTGCACGAGTGGCGTGGGCGAGGTCATCTGCAACTCTCCATCGAGGTGGTCGCGGCCGGGGTGTCCGCTGATCACCTGACTCTAGCGCGCGCGACGGCGCCGCCGGGAGGCCGCTCCGGAAGAATTGTGAGGGCTAACATTGCCTGTTGACAACCGGTTCGAGCCGTGGCTAATGTTCAGCACAACGCAAATGTGATCGCTAACAATCACCGACCACCTGCGTCACCGCAGCACCACGCACGTCACATTCACGCCGCACCCATCGTCGGGACCGCGGGTCTCAAAGAGGAGAACAATGTTCAAGACAACACGTGTCCGCGCACTCGCGGGCCTCGCCCTGGTCGGCGCTCTCGCGTTCAGCGCG
>NZ_JACYTU010000033.1:0-5098 GCF_014841225.1 Plantibacter sp. CFBP 8804 | reverse complement strand
CGCAGCGGATAGGGACCGAACTGTCTCACGACGTTCTAAACCCAGCTCGCGTACCGCTTTAATGGGCGAACAGCCCAACCCTTGGGACCTACTCCAGCCCCAGGATGCGACGAGCCGACATCGAGGTGCCAAACCATGCCGTCGATATGGACTCTTGGGCAAGATCAGCCTGTTATCCCCGAGGTACCTTTTATCCGTTGAGCGACAGCGCTTCCACAAGCCACTGCCGGATCACTAGTCCCGACTTTCGTCCCTGCTCGACTTGTCAGTCTCACAGTCAAGCTCCCTTGTGCACTTACACTCGACACCTGATTGCCAACCAGGTTGAGGGAACCTTTGGGCGCCTCCGTTACTTTTTGGGAGGCAACCGCCCCAGTTAAACTACCCACCAGGCACTGTCCCTGAACCGGATTACGGTTCGAAGTTAGATATCCAGAGTGACCAGAGTGGTATTTCAACAATGACTCCACCTGAACTAGCGTCCAAGCTTCACAGTCTCCCACCTATCCTACACAAGCCACACCGAACACCAATACCAAGCTGTAGTAAAGGTCACGGGGTCTTTCCGTCCTGCTGCGCGTAACGAGCATCTTTACTCGTAATGCAATTTCGCCGAGTTCGCGGTTGAGACAGCTGGGAAGTCGTTACGCCATTCGTGCAGGTCGGAACTTACCCGACAAGGAATTTCGCTACCTTAGGATGGTTATAGTTACCACCGCCGTTTACTGGGGCTTAAATTCTCAGCTTCGCCTTGCGGCTAACCGTTCCTCTTAACCTTCCAGCACCGGGCAGGCGTCAGTCCGTATACATCGTCTTGCGACTTGGCACGGACCTGTGTTTTTAGTAAACAGTCGCTTCCCACTGGTCTCTGCGGCCTTCAAACGCTTTCGGAGCAAGTCCTAATACGCCTCAGGCCCCCCTTCTCCCGAAGTTACGGGGGCATTTTGCCGAGTTCCTTAACCACGATTCTCTCGATCTCCTTAGTATTCTCTACCTGACCACCTGAGTCGGTTTGGGGTACGGGCCACTAGAACCTCGCGTCGATGCTTTTCTTGGCAGCATAGGATCACCTACTATCCCTTACGGGTCCGTATCGTGTCTCAGCCTTCACGAGAGACGGATTTGCCTATCTCTCAGCCTACGCACTTACACCGGGACAACCATCGCCCGGCATAGGCTACCTTCCTGCGTCACACCTGTTAATACGCTAAACGCACCAGCATGGGGTCGAGCGTTAGACCGGACCCATCATCCCCGAAGGGAATCAGTCGTCCGGGTTAGGACTCTTAGCACCACTGGATTATCTTGGGCGGTTCTTCGCGGGTACGGGAATATCAACCCGTTGTCCATCGACTACGCCTGTCGGCCTCGCCTTAGGTCCCGACTTACCCAGGGAAGATTAGCTTGACCCTGGAACCCTTGGTCTTTCGGAGGACATGTTTCTCACATGTCTTTCGCTACTCATGCCTGCATTCTCACTCGTGTAGCGTCCACGGCTGGTTTACACCGCCGCTTCACTCGCCACACGACGCTCTCCTACCCATCAATACGGCTGGACCACGAAGGCCTACCAAAAATATCAATGCCACAACTTCGGTGGCGTGCTTGAGCCCCGTTACATTGTCGGCGCGGAATCACTTGACCAGTGAGCTATTACGCACTCTTTCAAGGGTGGCTGCTTCTAAGCCAACCTCCTGGTTGTCTGTGCAACTCCACATCCTTTCCCACTTAGCACGCGCTTTGGGACCTTAGTTGGTGGTCTGGGTTGTTTCCCTCTCGACGATGAAGCTTATCCCCCACCGTCTCACTGCTGCGCTCTCACTTACCGGCATTCGGAGTTTGGCTGACGTCAGTAAGCTTTTGGGCCCCATCGGCCATCCAGTAGCTCTACCTCCGGCAAGAAACACGCAACGCTGCACCTAAATGCATTTCGGAGAGAACCAGCTATCACGAAGTTTGATTGGCCTTTCACCCCTATCCACAGCTCATCCCCTCAGTTTTCAACCTAAGTGGGTTCGGTCCTCCACGACGTCTTACCGTCGCTTCAACCTGGCCATGGATAGATCACTTCGCTTCGGGTCTAGGACATGCGACTGAATCGCCCTATTCAGACTCGCTTTCGCTACGGCTACCCCACACGGGTTAACCTCGCCACATATCGCTAACTCGCAGGCTCATTCTTCAAAAGGCACGCTGTCACACCTACAAGGGTGCTCCAACGGTTTGTAAGCAAACGGTTTCAGGTACTATTTCACTCCCCTCCCGGGGTACTTTTCACCTTTCCCTCACGGTACTTGTCCGCTATCGGTCATCTGGGAGTATTTAGGCTTATCAGGTGGTCCTGACAGATTCACACGGGATTTCTCGGGCCCCGTGCTACTTGGGATACTCCTCGCACGATTGCAGCATTTCGACTACCGGGCTGGCACCGTCTCTGGCTGGGCTTTCAATCCCATTCGTCTATACCACGTTCTAATGCTCCCCGAATATCAGTTCGGAGTGAGAAGTCCCACAACCCCGGACATGCAACGCCTGATAGCTATCACACATGCCCGGTTTAGCCTCTTCCGATTTCGCTCGCCACTACTGACGGAATCACTGTTGTTTTCTCTTCCTGGGGGTACTGAGATGTTTCACTTCCCCCCGTTCCCTCTACCCGCCCTATATATTCAGGCGGGAGTCACCAGATCACCGCAAGGGGCCTGGCGGGGTTTCCCCATTCGGAAATCCTCGGATCACAGCTCGTTTATCAGCTCCCCGAGGCTTATCGCAGATTACTACGTCCTTCTTCGGCTCCAGATGCCAAGGCATCCACCGTTTGCTCTTAGAAATTTGAAATCACATGAGTTTGAATCGATCGGCACCAGTTACCTGATGCAGATTGACCAATGATCAACATCACTTCCGAAGAAGTATGTTTTGATCTTTGTGATCCACAACCCCAAAGGGTCATGAATCTAAGATGCTCGCGTCCACTGTGTAGTTCTCAAAGTACGGGCGGTACCTCTCTCCTTGACCATTGATGTCAAGCAAAAGAGGCCCTGAGGTTCGTCCTTCCTCCACCGAAGCGGAGAAGATCCGGTCCCTCAGGACCCAACAGCGTGCATATGCAAACCCTCCAGCCGGCCACCGTTCCAATCTCCCGAAGAAGACGTACTTGCTGGCAGACTCTCACGTCTGCATCAATGTCAATGTTCCACCCATGAGCGCCACCCGAGAACATTCGTCTCAGTGTGACTTGACAACGTAAACCTCGCTGTATACAGACGAGCGTTGCACATGCTCCTTAGAAAGGAGGTGATCCAGCCGCACCTTCCGGTACGGCTACCTTGTTACGACTTAGTCCTAATTACCGATCCCACCTTAGACAGCTCCATCCTTGCGGTTAGGCCACTGGCTTCGGGTGTTACCGACTTTCATGACTTGACGGGCGGTGTGTACAAGGCCCGGGAACGTATTCACCGCAGCGTTGCTGATCTGCGATTACTAGCGACTCCGACTTCATGAGGTCGAGTTGCAGACCTCAATCCGAACTGGGACCAGCTTTTTGGGATTCGCTCCACCTTACGGTATTGCAGCCCTTTGTACTGGCCATTGTAGCATGCGTGAAGCCCAAGACATAAGGGGCATGATGATTTGACGTCGTCCCCACCTTCCTCCGAGTTGACCCCGGCAGTATCCCATGAGTTCCCACCATTACGTGCTGGCAACATAGAACGAGGGTTGCGCTCGTTGCGGGACTTAACCCAACATCTCACGACACGAGCTGACGACAACCATGCACCACCTGTTTACGAGTGTCCAAAGAGTTGACCATTTCTGGCCCGTTCTCGTATATGTCAAGCCTTGGTAAGGTTCTTCGCGTTGCATCGAATTAATCCGCATGCTCCGCCGCTTGTGCGGGCCCCCGTCAATTCCTTTGAGTTTTAGCCTTGCGGCCGTACTCCCCAGGCGGGGCGCTTAATGCGTTAGCTACGACACGGAAACCGTGGAATGGTCCCCACATCTAGCGCCCAACGTTTACGGGGTGGACTACCAGGGTATCTAAGCCTGTTTGCTCCCCACCCTTTCGCTCCTCAGCGTCAGTAGCGGCCCAGAGATCTGCCTTCGCCATCGGTGTTCCTCCTGATATCTGCGCATTCCACCGCTACACCAGGAATTCCAATCTCCCCTACCGCACTCTAGTCTGCCCGTACCCACTGCAGACCCGAGGTTGAGCCTCGGGATTTCACAGCAGACGCGACAAACCGCCTACGAGCTCTTTACGCCCAATAATTCCGGACAACGCTTGCACCCTACGTATTACCGCGGCTGCTGGCACGTAGTTAGCCGGTGCTTTTTCTGCAGGTACCGTCACTTTCGCTTCTTCCCTGCTAAAAGAGGTTTACAACCCGAAGGCCGTCGTCCCTCACGCGGCGTTGCTGCATCAGGCTTTCGCCCATTGTGCAATATTCCCCACTGCTGCCTCCCGTAGGAGTCTGGGCCGTGTCTCAGTCCCAGTGTGGCCGGTCACCCTCTCAGGCCGGCTACCCGTCGTCGCCTTGGTGAGCCGTTACCTCACCAACAAGCTGATAGGCCGCGAGTCCATCCTTGACCAAAATTCTTTCCAGCAACTCACCATGCGGTGGAAGCTCGTATCCGGTATTAGACGTCGTTTCCAACGCTTATCCCAGAGTCAAGGGCAGGTTACTCACGTGTTACTCACCCGTTCGCCACTAATCCACCCAGCAAGCTGGGCTTCATCGTTCGACTTGCATGTGTTAAGCACGCCGCCAGCGTTCGTCCTGAGCCAGGATCAAACTCTCCGTAAATGTTGAATTGCACGACCACCGAAGCAGCCGGCACATTTCGCGCACCATGCCACCGGAATAGGTGAACACGATGCAAGTTTGAAACTGACAGAACAAATCATTACTGACTTGCTTTGTTTTGTTTAAATGTTTTCCAAAGGAATCTCTTACAACATCAACCAACCGAAAAGGAAGGCATCAATTGCACGAGGTTTTTGGCATTTGACATTGTGCACGCTGTTGAGTTCTCAAGGATCGGATGCTCCTGCCTTTGGCCATCACGACCGCCCTGCAGGGCAACTTCTCTA
>NZ_JACYTU010000032.1:0-5211 GCF_014841225.1 Plantibacter sp. CFBP 8804 | reverse complement strand
ACGCCTCAGTCTGATTGCCGTCTCCGTCGACATCCGTCGCGTCGACGATCTTGCCGCTCCAGGTGGTCGTGTTCGGTTCGAAGGTGTTGCGAGCGTCGCCTGCCCAGACGCTCGCCTGGCTGTTGGTTCCGGCGACAACCGACGAGGTAGGGCTGGCGGCTACGGTCATCGTCGGCCACGTCGCATTCATGCCGAAGGTCGCTGCAGTGGGCCAGGAAGCGATGACGGCCTGACGAGTGACACCGCCAATAGTCACATTCTTGTAGGTGAAGCTGACGCCAGGCGGTACCGCCCCCGCGGCGAAGGCCGCCGAGTTCGGTAGTACCTTCCAGCCAGCGGGGGCGATGAACACATACTGCGGCGAGACGCTGCGATTCGCTGGGATGTTCGTCGTCGAACCCCTCACGTTGAATGTGACCTTGCCGGCTGGGACGACCTGTCCGCCCCCTTCGACAATCGGTGCCCCGTCGAAACCAGCCGAAAAACCGGGTGTCGCCACCGGAACGACGACTTTCGGCCACTCGCGGAATGTCACGGTTCCCGAGGCCATCGTCTCGAGCGGCTCGATCTGCGGGTGGTCTGGGTAGGTCATCGTCGCGGTGGCGGTGTTCGACCACTGGACGAACGGTGTTCCCACCGGGACTTCGTACGAGTAGGTGACTCTAAAGACCGTGCCTGCTGTGCCTGTTTGCACGATGTTCGGGCCGGCGAGACTGCCGGAGGTCACGGTTGCTGAGGTGATCCAGCTTCCGGCAGGGGCTGTATATGAGCCCGTGGCGGAGTCCGAGGTGGATGTCGTCCCGTTGGTGACCGTATAGGCGATCTTCGCGGCGGGGCTGGTTGCGGTGGTGTCGATACGCCGAACCCTCGCCGGAGAGTCTCCGAGGTCCTTGTCCACGATGGTCGAGACGCCGGTGGCGTTCCCCCGGTTGACGGACTCCACAAACCACTGCTTGTTTTGGCTGAAAGGGGCCAGGGTTTGCCCGGGCGAGCATACCCGCCCCCACTCGTCACGCCCGGAGACCGGACAGGTGAGGCCGGCGACCTTCGGGGGTACGTTGACGTATCGCTCGCCAGCGACGATCGCATCGGAGGTTGAGATCTTGCTTTGGTCGGCTCGTCCGAACGGCTCGACGCGCACTACATCGTGCGTGAACGAGGTAGTGGCCGTCTTGGTCGTCGCACCGTCGTCGAGGTAGGTCACTGAGACATCGGCGTTGTTCGTGACCGGAACACTGAAGTCGGCCCCGCCAGCGCTCTCGGGGAACGCGCTCGCTGGGTATCGGACCGTGACCGAGCGCGGGTTGTAGCCGAACCCTTGGCTCCAACCTGAGAACGCCGATACGCCCCAGCCGCCGGCAGCGGTTGCACCCGATCCGCTCCAAGTCACCGTCTGCGTAGCAGCGTCGTATGTCCCGCCATCAGATGCACTGACGAATTGTGCCCGCGCGGGAAGACGGTCCACCACTGTGTAGTTCTTCGCGCACTGCAGGTTTCCGGCAGCGGTCCACCGTCCCGAACCTCGATTCGAGAAACATCCGTCCGACATGGCGATCCGGTAGGTCAGGTCGACGTCCGGGCGCACCGAAGCTGGGCCCGTCTTGATGATGCTTGGCGCCGTCGGCAAACTAATCTGCCAGGTGACCGATGGAGCGTCGGCGGTCGCTGAAGCGACCGCATTGGGCGACGCAATCGTTGCGGAATTCTGAATCTCGTAGCCGTCGGGGAAGTATGCAGGTGCCGTCACGCCGGGTGCGCTCGTGTCGATGTCGCGCACGTACTGCACCAGGAAGGTGGAGGATGTGCCGGCTGCGACGTTACCCAAGCGCACGGTGACCCCCGCAGTGATACTGTTCGCGATGGTCGCGCCGCCACCTGCCGGCGGTGTCCACGTCTCGTACCGGTGGATGCGGAAGGTTCCGTAGGTGGGATCCAGCGCTGCGGCTGGAAGAGTCACGACCGCATCAGTGCATTCCGCCACCGAGCAGGAATATGCGATGCGGTAGCCGAGACGATTGTTCTGCTGATTGAATCCCGCCGTCGTCACGACGTCACCTGTCGTCGTATCGACAGGTGTGATCTCGATCGAGAGAATGGCAGGGCCGACCGCTGAAGCGCTGCCAGCGGTGACCGGTACCGTCCCGACCGCCAGGACGGCACCGAGTAGCGCCGGCAGCAGTAGCCGGGCGCGACGGGTGAACGGGCGCGCGTGACGACGTGAACTTCTAGGCATGTGTGGACCCTTCCCCGCATGAACCTAGGGTTCACACGGCCCTGGAAGGTCAACGAGTTAGCGAACTCACCCCGGAGTTCACCCTTTCGGACGTGTCGTCAGAGCGCGACGGACGGCTTGGGCAGTTTCACCGGTCGTTGACGCTCGAGGGTACGCCGAGGAAGACGGTGCTGTGGTTGTCGAGCCAGCTCCATCGGTTGGTTGGCCAGGTGGTCAGGATGGCGCGCCCGACGACGTTGTCGATCGGGACGAAGCCTTTCCCTGGCAGCGTCGGGTGGTAGCGGGAGTCTTGGGAGTTGCTGCGGTTGTCACCCAGCACCCAGAGCGCGTTTGGAGGAACGATCACGTCGAACGTCATCGAGGAGGCCGCGGTTCCTTCGCCGTGGGGTTTGATGTAGCTGTGTTCGTCGACTGGTACGTCGTTGATGGTGATCTGGCCGAGAGGGTTGCAACACACGACGTGGTCGCCGGGAAGACCGATGACCCGTTTGATGAGGTGGTCGTTCGCGTCATCGGCGGCGAGGCCGATGCCCTGCAGTACCCAGTCGAGGGCCGCCTGCGCCGGCTCCTTGTTGGGCTCCGGTTTCGGGGCTAGCCAGCCGCCAGGATCTGTGAAGACGACGATGTCTCCTCGCTCGATGGGTAGAAGCCGTGGCTCGAGCTGATTCACCAACACGCGGTCTTCTTTCTGCAGTGTGTTCTCCATTGAGCCCGAAGGTATGTAGAACGAGCGCACGAGGAAGGACTTGATCAGGACCGATGCCAGGAGGGCGATCGCGACGATGATCAGGAGATCACGGGTGAACAACCACCCAGACTTCCTGCGGGGCGGGATGGCGGCGGCGTCCGGCGCTGCTGTCTCGGTCAAGTGCCTCCCCTTTCAGGGCCGGTGCCACACGTCTCCGGGTCGGACGTGGAGTGAGCGACCCGTATGGCTTGCGATCACCGGTGGGGCCCGAAGATACACCGGTGGTCCAGGATACGGAGCATCGATGGTGGGGTTGGAAGTAGCGTGTCACATCGAGACGAGACGGTGCCCAGAACACCACAGTAAGACCCGGGCAAGTCATCGCCGACGACGACACCGCAGCTGCAGAAGCGTTTGTAAAACCTGACGGACGTGCTCGCTGCCGTGGAGAAAGCCTGGCTGCTCGATCGGCGTGCCGAGCTTCGTCAGGAAGACCATCCCAGTGTTGTCCCCTGGGGTGCTCCTCGGCGGCCCTGCTGCAGAACCTCAGCGACCACCGGCGGAACGAGTGCGCCGTTGCGCGGCCCGGTCCTCGGAGTCGTCCGTCGAGGGGAGAATGCTGTCGCGTCCGGATCGAGCCATGAGTAGGAGGACCAGGGCGCCGCCGGAGAGGATGCCGTCGACGATGCCGGCGGGCAGCATGAAGATCATGAGCACGAGGGTGACGGTGCAGTTGATCAGGGAGAGGTGGAGACCCCAGGCGCGGTTCTTCAGCACGCCGATCGCGCCGACGGTGCGGAGTGCGCCGAAGATGCCGCTCATGACCATCATCAGTGCGAGGTTGTCGTTCAGGTAGGGCAGAGCGAAAACATGGACGCCGGGTGGCAGATCCCCGGGGATCAGGCCCAGGGCGAGCATGACTGGTAGGGCGAGCGTGATGAGCCCCTCCATGGCAAGGCCTTGAATGAGGAGGAGGAAAGCGGCGAGGCGGAGTCGTGCGCGCCGGACGGCGATCGGTCGTACGGCAGGCATCTGCGGCGTTGTCTGGAACGGCTGGTTCGTCGTCTCATCGTGGGTCACGATGTCACGGTAGAGAACTGATTCCCGGACCGCCATCGACCATCTGGGGGATATCGATGTGCGCGCCCGATCCGGAGTCGTCCAACGCGGTGGACAGCTCGCCATGCTGGTCGAGTTGCTCGGCCGGCTCTCGAGAGGTCACCCGAAAGATCACCCGAGCGTCCCGTCCATTCGGGTTGTCGAGCTGTGAGACTACCCCGGTAGGAGGCCGTTGACCCGTGAGGTCACATGCTTCCGCCATGTTCCGATCCGTCTGAAAGGTCCGACTCCATGCGCAACATCCTCAGCGGCTGCGGCATCGCCGTGTGCCTCCTGATGCTCGTTCCTTCGGCGGCTCGAGCCGAGACGTCGGAGGTCGTCGGTGCGATCGCTGTGCCGCTGGATGCAGCTGTGTGGGGTGACCGGGCCCCGCTCACCGCTCCGGGGTCGATCGCTCTCCCGTATGCGTTCTCGACCGCAGAGATACCGACGGTGACGGGCACAGGATTGATGGTGCCGGCTCCCGAGGCGGGATGCATCCGTTTGGTCAACGGTCTCACCATGACCGTGACGGTTGCGGGTAGCAGGGCGTCGACAGCTGTGCAGGTCACGCCGTTCACCGCGCCGGATCCGACTCGGGAGGATGCCGGTGCGACGTCCGATCTGACCCGTGTCCTCCCGCCGAGCGAGCTGTCCCAGACCGTCTCCGGAACGACGATGTTCGGCGAACCCGTGCCCTCCGAGAGTGCGTTCTTCACGGTCGCCTTCGGCAGTGAGGTCGCGGCCGACTGGACGATCGAGCGGATCGGTTTCATCGTCACGGACAAGTGCGGGGCGTCGCCGGGATTGGAGCCTGCTGTTCCACCAGCGCCGGTCCCGCAGGAATCGCCGTCTCAGGAGCCTCCTGCAGTCGCGGGGGAGCGACTGGCGGAGACCGGGGTCGACCCGGGTATGGCAGGTGCGCTCGGGGCAGTGATGCTGGTGCTGGGAGTCGTAGCGCTCCGTCGCCCTCGCAGAGGTCCTGCCGTGCGTTGATTCTGGACGTGGCCGCTGTCACCGGCGCTCCGCTTCACCAGCCGTGCCCGGGCCGCCGCCCAGCGGCACCAGGGCAGTGCTGCGCTCCATCGCGAGCATGAGGGCTTCGAGTGCGTGCATGATCGATTGCGCGTCCCGTCGGGAGTCGGATGAAGGCGCGTCGTCGGTCTCGAGTTCACCGATCTCGAGACCGACG
>NZ_JACYTU010000031.1:0-8701 GCF_014841225.1 Plantibacter sp. CFBP 8804 | reverse complement strand
CGCGGTGAGGTCACGCGCGAGATAGATGCGGATCGACTCGTTGCTACCTCCGGGCGTCGTGTAGAACTCCGTCAGCAGCTGGAGCGAACCGGCGACGAGGTCGGCCTCCTCCTCCAGCTCGCGACCCGCGGCCACGGCCGGATCCTCCCCCGCGATGTCGAGCAGGCCGGCCGGCAGCTCCCAGTCGCGCTCGCCGATCGGGTGACGGTACTGCTGGATGAGCAGGACGCGCTCGTCGGCGTCGAGCGCCAACACCGCGACCGCACCGGTGTGGTCGACGAACTCTCGCACGACCTCGCCGTCGCCGTAGCGGAACGTCTCCCGCCGGATGTCCCAGACCTTGCCCGCGAACGCGCGCTCGGAGGACACCACCTCGACGGGGTGCGACTCGTCGCGCAACGACGCGGCGTCGCCGACCGACTCAACCATTGGCGACGTCGAACAGACGGCTCGCCTGCTGACGCTCGAGCGAAGCACCGACGAGACCGGCGAACAGCGGGTGCGCGTGGTTCGGGCGCGACCGCAGCTCGGGGTGCGCCTGCGTCGCGACGTAGAACGGGTGCACCTCGCGCGGCAGCTCGACGTACTCGACGAGCGTGCCGTCGGGCGACAGGCCGGAGAACTGGAGGCCGGCGTCCGCGATCTGCTGGCGGTAGCCGTTGTTCACCTCGTAGCGGTGACGGTGACGCTCGGACACCTCGTCCGCACCGTACAGCTCGGCGACGATCGAGCCCTCGTCGAGCTTCGCCGCGTACAGGCCGAGGCGCATCGTGCCGCCGAGGTCGCCGCCGGCGATGATCTCGACCTGCTCGGCCATCGTCGCGATGACGGGGAACTGCGTGTCGGGGTCGAACTCTGAGGAGCTGGCGCCCTCGAGCCCGACGACGTTCCTCGCGTACTCGATGACCATGCACTGCAGGCCGAGGCAGAGGCCGAGCACCGGGATGCCGTTCTCGCGGGCGAACTTCAGGGCGCCGAGCTTGCCCTCGATGCCGCGGATGCCGAAGCCACCGGGGACGCAGATGCCGTCGACGTCGGCGAGCGCCTTGATCGCTCCCTCGACGGTCTCGCAGTCGTCGGACGGGATCCAACGGATGCTGACCTTGGTGTCGTGGGCGAAGCCGCCGGCCTTGAGCGCCTCGGTCACCGACAGGTAGGCGTCGGGCAGGTCGATGTACTTGCCGACGAGACCGATGGTGACGGCGTGCTTCGGGTGGTGGACGGCCTCGAGGAGGTCGGCCCAGCCGCTCCAGTCGACCTCGTTGGTGACGAGACCCAGGCGGTCGGCGATGTACGCGTCGAGGCCCTGGTCGTTCAGCATGGTGGGGATGTCGTAGATGCTCGGGACGTCGACCGCGTTCACGACCGCGTCCTCGTCGACGTCGCACATGAGCGCGATCTTGCGCTTGTTGCTCTCGGTCACCGGACGGTCGCTGCGGAGCACGAGTGCGTCGGGCTGGATGCCGATGGACCGGAGGGCCGCGACCGAGTGCTGCGTCGGCTTCGTCTTCTGCTCACCGGAGGCGCCCATGTACGGCACGAGCGAGACGTGGACGAAGAACACGTTGTTCCGGCCGAGCTCGTGGCGGATCTGACGAGCCGACTCGATGAACGGCTGCGACTCGATGTCGCCGACCGTGCCACCGATCTCGGTGATGATCACGTCGGGCTGGGGCGTCTCGGACGCCTGCAGGCGCATGCGGCGCTTGATCTCGTCCGTGATGTGCGGGATCACCTGCACGGTGTCGCCGAGGTACTCGCCGCGACGCTCCTTGGCGATCACGGTCGAGTAGATCTGACCGGTCGTCACGTTCGCGGCCTGGCTCAGCTCGATGTCGAGGAACCGCTCGTAGTGGCCGATGTCGAGGTCGGTCTCGGCGCCGTCGTCGGTCACGAAGACCTCGCCGTGCTGGAACGGGTTCATCGTGCCCGGGTCGACGTTGAGGTAGGGGTCGAGCTTCTGCATGACCACCCGGAGCCCGCGCGCCGTCAGCAGGTTGCCGAGGCTGGCTGCGGTGAGCCCCTTGCCCAACGAAGAAACGACACCACCAGTCACGAAGATGTGCTTGGTCGTGCCGTTGGAGCCCGAGACGATGCCGTCGGTCGGAGAGTTCAGGTTGCCCGCTTCAGAAGTATTCACCACGGGCTTTTATCCTACCATCCAGTTCGGGTTCATGTGTCGCTTCCTTCGCGGTCGCGTCGTCAGGAGGCTGCGAGGGCGAGCAGTTCGCGGGCGTGGGCGAGGCCGCTGTCGGACTCCGCGAGCCCGGAGAGCAGCCGCGCCATCTCCGCCTCCCGCTCGGCGCCGACGAGCTGGCGCACGCTCGACGCGGTCACCGAACCGTCGCCGCCCTTGACCACGCTCAGGTGGTTGTTGGCGAAGGCCGCGACCTGCGCGAGGTGGGTGACGACGATCACCTGCGAGCGCTCGGCGAGAGCCGCGAGGCGACGGCCGATCTCGATCGCCGCGGCTCCGCCGACACCGGCGTCGACCTCGTCGAACACGAAGGTGGGCACGGGGTCCGCGCCGGCGATGACGACCTCGAGAGCGAGCATCACGCGGGACAACTCTCCACCCGAGGCGCCCTTGCCCAGCGGTCGGGGCTCGGCACCGGCGTGCGGTCGGAGGAGGAAGGCGATCACGTCCTTGCCGTGCAGGGTGAGGTCGTCGCGATCGGACACCTCGACGACGAGCTCAGCCTCGGCCATCGCGAGCGAGCGCAGTTCCGCGCTCGCGGCTGCGCCGAGTCGAGCGGCGGCTTCGACCCGGACGGCGCTCAACGTCGCGGCAGCGGCGTCGACCTCCCCGGAGAGTCGTTCGACGTCGCCCTCGAGCTGGGTGATGCGGTCGGAGTCGCCGTCGAGTTCCATCAGGCGTGTGCTGCCCGTCTCGAGCAGGTGCAGGACGTCCTCAGCGGTCGGCCCGTACTTCCTGGCGAGCGTCGCAAGAGTGGCGCGGCGTTCCTGGACGACCTCGAGTTCGCGAGCGCCGTCCTCGTCGAGTCCGGCGAGGTAGCTCGAGAGCTCGGCGGCGATCTCCGCGGCCAGGTAGCTCGCATTGGCCACACTCGCGGCGATCGCGCCGAGGGCGGGATCGTGCACCGAGGCCCGGTCGAGCTGCCGCCGCGCACCTTCGAGCAGTCCGACGACGTCACTCTCCTCGCCGGCCTCGGCCGAGACGAGTTCTCGGGCGCCGGCCGCCGAGAGGCGGAGCTCTTCGAGATTGGTCAGTCGATCGGCGCGCTCTGCCAGCTCGGCGTCCTCGCCGGGCTGCGGGTCGGCCTGCTCGATCTCGGCCAGCGCGACGCGCAGCTGCTCGGCCTCGAGGAGTCGCGTGTCGCGCTCGTTCGTCAGGGTCTCGAGTTCCGTCCGCAGCTCCAGGAGCTCCGTGTAGCGCCGCTGGTAGTCACCGAGGGCCAGTTGGAGCGGTTCACCGGCGAAGCGGTCGAGGGCGTCCCGCTGGGCCGGCGCGGCCCGTAGGCGGATCTGGTCCGACTGCCCGTGCACGACGACGAGCTGCTCGCCGAGTTCGGAGAGGATGCCGATGGGCGCCGTCCGGCCACCGACGATCGCGCGGCCGCGGCCCTCGGCGGTCACGATCCGACCGAGCAGCAGCTCTGCCGCATCACCCGCGGGATCGAGGTCTCCCCCGGCCTCGCGGACGCGCTCGGCGACCGAGCCGTCGCCCGGCACCAACCAGCGTCCCTGGACGCTCGTCTGCTTCTGGCCCGCCCGCACGACGCCGCTGTCCGACCGCTGACCGAGGAGCAGCCCGAGGGCGGTGACCACCATCGTCTTGCCTGCGCCGGTCTCGCCCGTCACGGCGGTGAAACCGGGACCGAGTGGGAGTGTCCCGGACGCGATGACGCCGAGGTCGCGGATCTCGATCTCCTCGATCATGCGGTGCCCTCCTGATCGCTGTGGTGTCGGGTGGCCGTGGAGGCCGGGAGGTGGATCGTGCCGGTCATCGGCTCCTCGCGTCCGACGGGGCCACGCCAACCGGTGACCGGCAGCCGGAACTTGTTGACGAGACGATCGGTGAAGGTGCTCTCGTGGAGGCGCGCGAGGCGGACCGGCACCGAGGAGCGTCTGACGACCACCCGTGCGCCCGGCTGGAGGTCCTTGGCCCGGCGGCCGTCGCACCAGAGCACGCCGAGGCCGTCGGTGCGTTCCAGGACCTCGACGGCGAGGGACGACTCCGGGCCGACCACGAGCGGCTTCGCGAACAGGGCGTGCGCGCTGAGCGGGACGAGGGTGATGGCCTCGACCGACGGCCACACGACCGGGCCGCCCGCGGAGAAGTTGTAGGCGGTGGAGCCGGTCGGCGTCGAGATGACCACCCCGTCGCACCCGAACGAGGAGAGCGGACGCTGATCGACCTCGATCACGACCTCGAGCATGCGTTCCCGGCTCGCCTTCTCGACCGTGGCCTCGTTGAGCGCCCACGTCTCGTAGACGACCTCCGCGCCGACCTTGACCCGGACGGAGAGCGTCATGCGCTCCTCCACGAAGTAGTCGCGACGCACGACGCGTTCGACCGTCTCGGCGAGGTCGTCGCGCTCGCTCTCGGCGAGGAAGCCGATGTGACCGAGGTTCACCCCGAGCAGCGGCGCCGCCGATCCTCGCGTGACCTCGGCCGCGCGCAGGATCGTGCCGTCGCCGCCGAGGACGATCGCCAGTTCGATATCGCCGAGGGAGACCTCCTCGTCGAGGATGGAGACGACGTCGAGCTCCGGGTCGACGGCGATGAGATCGGCCCGCTCCAGCGCGCTGAGGACCGGACGGACGCCCGCTTCCAGGAGCAGCCTGGAGACGAGCACGGCGGCGTCGCGCGAGTCGTCGCGGCCGGTGTGCGCGACGATCAGGATGTTCCTCGCCGCGACCGCAGGATCGGAGGAATGTGCCATCGGGTTACGCTCCAGCCATCGAGGTGATCTGCTGCATCCATTCTGTCGGATTGGTTCCGTGCTCCGCCGATATCCACACCACGTACTCGCGGTTGCCGTGGGTGCCGACGATCGGCGACGGGATGAGCCCGGCCGTCCCGAGACCGAGGTCCCAGGCCGCCCACAGGACGCCTGCGACGGCGTCGGCACGGAGCGCGGGATCGGTGACGACGCCCTCACGGACGCCACCACGACCGACCTCGAACTGCGGTTTGACGAGCAGGACGAGTTCCGCCGGTGACGCGACGACCGAGACGAGTGCCGGGAGCACCTGCGTGAGGGAGATGAACGAGAGGTCGCCGACCACGAGCGACGGACGCTCGTCCAGGCCGGTGAGCTCGCTGAGCTGCTCCGGCGTCAGGAAGCGGACGTTGCACCCCTCGACGACCCGCACCCGCTCGTCGTCTCGGAGCTGCGGCACGAGCTGGTCGTGCCCGACGTCGAGGGCGATCACCCGACGCGCTCCACGCTCGAGCAGGACCTGGGTGAATCCGCCGGTGGAGGCGCCGGCGTCGAGGACGAGTGCGTCGTCGACCACGACCGGGAACGCGTCCAGGGCGGCGAGCAACTTGTGGGCGGCGCGACTCACGTAGTGGTCGGCGCCGGCGACGACGACCCGAGCATCCGGGTGGACCCGGTGGGAGGCCTTCACGATCGTGCGGTCGTCGACGCTCACGAGCCCGTCGGCGATGAGCTGGGCCGCATGGGTCCTGGAGCGGGCGAGTCCGCGCGCGGCGAGGGCGGCGTCGAGGCGGGCGGGCTGCGCGGCGGCGTCCGGCGAATCGGCTGCAGCCGGCGGTTCGGGTGTGTTCTCCATGCGCTACGCCGAGGTCTTCGGCGAGTCGCTCCCCTCGAGCGTCGCCCGTAGTTCGTCGACGAGCTGGCTGTATGCGGCGGCCCGCTCCTCGAGCGGCTGCTCGTCGATGAGGTGGACGCGGGACACGAGGCCGTCGGTCGGGTGCTCCGGTTCGTTCGTCACAGGGCAACCCTACCGGCCGCCACCGTCCCCGCCCCCGGGAACCGCTGTGGGCGAACACGCGTGGCGAACCGCGCCTCCCGAGGGCTGGGCATCACTCCGCGTACAGGTGCTCCGGGACGTTGAGCCCGTAGATGGCACGGCCGGACGACCAGATCGCGGCGCACGCGGCACGCAACAGGTCGATCCGGGACGGGCCGTCGGACTCCACCACGACGTCGTTCCCTCGGATCCGCACCGTGGCCGCACCGACCGTCGCCGCCTTGCCGTCGCGCGACATGGTGGTGGCCGGATACGGCTCGTGCAGCTGCCGCAGGTCCTCGAGGATGAAGGTCGGCCGGGAGTGCTGATCGGCCGCGAGGACGTGCTTGGCCCGATCGATGCCGGTCAGGACCAGGGCTGACGCGATCCCGGCGCGGTTCGCGCCGAGGATGTCGGTGTCGAGTCGGTCGCCGATGAAGAGCGGCTTCGATGCGCCGAAACGCACCTTCGCCTCGTCGAAGATCGGTACCTCCGGCTTCCCGGCGACGGTCGCCAGACGGCCGACCGCCGTGTGGACGGCCGACACCAGCGTGCCGTTTCCCGGAGCGATCCCACGAGCCTGAGGGATGGTCCAGTCCGTGTTCGTCGCGACCCACGGCAGCTCGGAACCGTCGGCGGTCGGCGTCTGCAGCGCGAACGCCGCTTCGGCCAGCTGCGACCAGCCGACCTCGGGAGCGAAGCCCTGGATCACCGCAGCCGGCGAGTCCTCAGCCGAGCGGGTGACGACGAAGCCACCCTTCTCGACCTCGTCGACGAGCCCGGCGCCACCGACGACCAGGATCGTCGACCCGGCGGGCACCAGGCCCGCCAGCAGTCGGACCGCGGCCTGTGGGCTCGTGACGACCTCTGCCGGCGCGACACTGAGGCCGAGGTCGGTCAGGTGCTGTGCGACGGAGGCATCCGTCCGGGAGGCGTTGTTCGTGATGTATCCGACGCGAACGTGTTCCGCCGCCAGGTTCAGCGACTCGACTGCGTGCGGGATCGGATTCGGGCCTGCGTAGACCACGCCGTCCAGATCCGCGAGGACCACGTCGACGCCGTCGAGCGGGGTCACGGGCTTAGGCCTTCTCGTCAACAGCGGACTCACCGGACGGCTCCTCCCCGGGCTGATCGTCGGACTCAGTGGCATCAGCCGTGGGCGATTCGGGTTCGTCGTCGAACTCGAGGAACTCCTCCACGACCACCATCGTCTCGCCCTCGTCGTCCGCAGCGGACTGCTCGAGTGCTTCGGAAGCGATCATCGCACGGTCGTGCCAGACGGCCGCCTCCTCCTCGCGACCGAGGACCTCGAGGGTCTCGGCGTACGCGTTGAACAGCGCCGGGCTGTAAGAGAACGCACGCTTCGGGTCGAGCTGCGGGATCTGGAGCTCGAGCAGCGCGTCCTCGGTCTGCCCGAGGTCGAGCCGGGCACCCGACATCGCGATCGCGAGGGCGACACGGACCGGTACGTCGAGGGTCGAGCGATCGACGGACCGTCCGAGTTCCAAGGCACGCTCCGGTCGGCCGACGCCGCGTTCACTGTCGACCATGAGCGGCAGCTGGTCGTCCTTGCCGGAGATACGGCGGTAGGTCCGCAGCTCACGAAGCGCGAGGGCGTAGTCGCCGGTCTCGTACGCGGTGATGGCGAGGGTCTCGCGGACCATCGCGATCCGGCCGGCCCGACGGGCGGCGGACATCGCGTGGAGGTGGGCCAACGCAGGATCGCTGTCGATCAGTCGCGCCGCCATCGCCAGGTGTTGGGCGACGCCGTCGGCGTTCTCCTTGCTCAGGGTCTTCAGCTCGTTCCGCGCACCTTTGTCGAGGTCCTGCGGCGTGACGTCGTCGGGGATCTCCGGGTCGTCGTGACGCGGCCGGATCGACTTGAGCTCGAACGCGATGCGCTCTTCCTCGGTCAGCTCGCGCTCGCGTCGGAACGCGTCGCGGTCGCCGCGGGCCGGAGCGCCATCGCGCGTCCACAGCTCACGTCCACCGCTCTCGCGCCCGCGGTCGGGACGGCCACCACGCTCAGAGGAGTGTCCACGGTCGGTCCGGTTTCCGCGGTCCGGACGATCGCCGGACGACGGACGGTCGCCGCTCCGCGCAGGACGGTCGGACCGCTGGGGACGGTCCCCCGACGCCGGGCGGTCCCGCTGCCAGGCGGGACGGTCCGAACGCTGCGGACGGTCGCCGGACGCCGGACGATCCTTCTGCCACGCGGGACGATCAGAGCGCTGCTGTCGGTCGCCGGACGACGGGCGGTCGCCGCTGCGCGCGGGACGGTCCGAGCGCTGCGGGCGGTCCCCGGACGCCGGACGATCTTTCTGCCAAGCAGGACGATCCGAACGCTGCGGACGATCCCCCGATGACGGACGGTCACCACTCCGTGCTGGACGGTCGGAACGCTGCGGACGATCCGTGCGTGGACGATCACTCCTGGGCGCATCGGACCGCTGCGGGCGGTCGGTGCCGCGAGCACGATCATCGCGCCGTGGAGCACCACCGTTCCCACGGTTGTCACCGGAAGATCTCGGAGGACGTCGCTCACCCTTGTCGGGCTGGTCTGCTGACTGGTCACTCACGATGATCTCCACGGTGCTCGGACGCCGTCACCCGGCGTCAACCTACTGTTGAATTCTTGTCCCACGGTACCCGTGAAACGACGACTTCACGCACAAAGCGTGTTAACGCAAAATGGCCACCCAAGAACCTTGGGTGGCCATTTCAACGAAGAAGTCCGGCGGTGTCCTACTCTCCCACA
>NZ_JACYTU010000030.1:0-8995 GCF_014841225.1 Plantibacter sp. CFBP 8804 | reverse complement strand
GCGGGGGGCGGCGCCGACGCCTCGACCACAGCGCCTGCCGCCGAGTCGGGCGACGCTGTCGGTGTCGTCGGTGTCTGGGGAGACCCCGACGCGCAGAACACCCCATCGCTGGTGTTCGCGGAGGACGGCAAGGTCACGGGGACCGACGGCTGCAACCGCCTCATGGGCTCGTGGACTGCCGACGGCGACACGGTCGAGTTCGCGCCGCTGGTGTCCACACGGATGGCCTGTGAGGGAGTCGACACCTGGTTGTCGGGCGGAGCGTCCGGCACCTGGACCGACACGAGCCTCGTCGTCCTCGACGAGAGCGGCACGGAGATCGGCACGCTCGAGCGCTCGGAGTGAGCGAGCCCACGGTGCTCGGGCCATCTGGTGCCCAGAGCGGGTGGGATCATCGCGTGAACGTGACGACGGGGTGCCCTCGGCGGGGATCCAGCGTCACCTCGGCCACCACGCCGTAGACGTCCGCGATGAGCGCCGCGGTCAGCACCTCGCCCGGCGCCCCGGCAGCGACCACCCGACCGGCCCGCAGCACGACGACCGTGTCGCAGTACATCGCGGCGAGGTTGAGGTCGTGGATGGCGATCACGGTCGTGACCGGGAGCGCACAGACGAGGTCGAGCAGCTCCAGCTGGTGTCGGATGTCGAGGTGGTTGGTCGGTTCGTCGAGGAGGAGCTCGCGTGGCTCCTGCGCGAGTGCGCGCGCGATCTGTGCCCGCTGGCGTTCGCCTCCGGACAGGGTGTGCCACAGGCGGGCGGCCTGGTCGAGCAGGCCGACGTGGGCGAGCGCGCGGACGACGGCGGCCTCGTCGGCTGCGGTGTCACCGCCCAGTCCCGAGCGGTGCGGGATCCGGCCGAGCCGCACGATGTCGCGCACCGTGATGTCGACGTCGGTGTCGGCATGCTGCGTCACCGAGGCGACCGAACGCGCGATGCGCCGTCGACCGACCGACGCCAGGTCGACACCGTCGAGCGTCACGAGTCCGGCGGTCGGCTTCACGAGGCCGTGGAGCACCCGCAGGAGCGACGACTTGCCCGACCCGTTCGGTCCGAGGAGGCCGACGGTCTGTCCCGGCTCGGGGTGCAGCGTCACGCCGTCGACGACGAGCGCGCCGCCGCGGTTCCAGGACACGTGCTCAGCGTGGAGTGTCATCCGCGCCTCCGTCTCCGGGCCAGCAGGGCGATGAAGACCGGGACCCCGACGAGCGCGGTCCCGACGCCGACCGGCAGCGGCGTCGGCGAGAACGCGACGCGCGACCCGGCATCCACCCAGACCATGAAGATCGCACCGATGATCGCCGTGGCCGGGATGAGCCGACCGTGACGGGGTCCGACGAGCAGGCGGGCGGCGTGGGGCAGCACGAGTCCGACGAAGCCGATCGCCCCCGCGACGCTCACCAGCGTCGCCGTGATGAGCGCCGTCGCGATGAGCAGGATCGCCCGCGTCCTCGCGACGTGGATACCGAGCGACGCCGCGACGTCCTCACCGAAGGCGAACGCGTCGAGCGCGTGGGCGTACCGGAGGCACAGGATCGAGCCGGCGACGACGACGATCGCACAGAGCGCGACATCGTCCCAGCGCACGCCCTCGAGTGAGCCGAGCAGCCAGAACATCACGCCGCGCGTCTCGTCCGAGTCGGCGAACGCGAAGATGAGCAGCGACGTCAGCGCGGAGAAGAGTTGCGTGCTGGCGACGCCCGCGAGGACGACCCGATCGGTCCCGCCGCCCGACAGACGGGAGAGCAGGAGCACGAGTCCGAAGGCGACGAGCGCGCCGATGAACGCGCCGCCGGAGAGGCCGATCGACGCACCGCCGAGTCCGAGGATCCCGATCGCGACAGCACCGGTCGACGCACCGGAGGAGATGCCGAGGATGAACGGGTCGGCGAGCGGGTTGCGGAGGAGCGACTGCATGATGACGCCGCAGAGCCCGAGCCCGGCTCCGCAGGCTGCCGCGACGAAGGCTCGTGGGAGGCGTTCCTCCCACACGATCGCATCCTTCGACAGCTTCACCGGGATGTCGGTGATACCGAGGTGGTTCGCGACGATGTCCCGCACGTTCACGAGCAGGATGTCCGCCGGTCCGAGTGTGATCGCCACGCCGACCGAGACGAGGAGGAGGACCACGCCGGCGAGGACGAGCAGGCCGGTGATCGTCGCGCGGCGTGCGCGTGAGGCGGGTCGCCGCGCCGTGTCGCTGTTCGTCACCGGTTCGGTGCTCGTCACCGTCTCCGGGTTCAGAGCTCGTCCTCGTGTTCGACCCACCACGCCTTGATCTTCTCGAGGCCGTCGACGAAGCGGATGGACGGGTTCAGCTCGGCGCCGTGGAGGGCGATGTACCGCTGGTTGCGGACCGCGTCCATGGTCTTCGTCAGCGGGTCGGACTCCAGGAACACGACCTTGTCGTCGAGGCGGTCGCCGGGGAACCGGTCGCGCTGCAGGTCGCCGAGGACGAGGACCTGTGGGTCGCGGTCGACGAGGTCTTCCCAGGTGGTGGCCGGCCAGTCGTCCTCGAGCTCGCCGAAGACGTTGTCGAGCCCGGTGGTCGAGGCGAGCAGCGCGGCAGATCCGAGCCCACCGCCGATGTATGGGGTCTTCGTGTCGGCGAACCAGAACGCGACCGTCGTGCCGTCGAAGTCGACACCCTCGGTCGCCTTCGCGGCCCGGGCCTGCAGCTCGGCGACGAGCGCGGCAGCACGGTCGGAGACGTCGAAGACCTCTCCCATCTCGGTGATCTCCTGGTAGAGCGCGTCGATGGTGAGCGGCGTCGTGCGCGTCCCGCCGCCGTTGATGCTCGTGCCGTTGTCGCAGTCGGTGGGCGAGAGGTAGCTGGCGACACCGGTCTCGGCGAACCGCTCGCGTGGTGCGACGCCGCCCTCGTTGAAGTGGCGGCCGAAGGACGCGGTGACGAAGTCCGGGTCGGCACCGAGGACGACCTCGTAGGTGGGGGCGTTGTCGGCCAGGCGCGGGACGTCGGCGTTCGCGTCGGCGAGGGAGTCGAGGACGGGGTCCGTCCAGGAGGCGGTGCCGACCATGCGGTCTTCGAGACCGAGGGACAGCAGGATCTCGGTCGAGTTCTGGTCGAGGGAGACGACCCGCTGGGGCGCGGCGTCGATCGTGACCTCGGTGCCGCAGTTGTCGAGCGTGAGCGGGTAGTCGGTCGCGCCCTGCCCTGCGGCTGCGGTCGATTCGGGCTCGACCGCTTCGGACGCGCCGCAGGCGGACAGTCCGACGGCGAGTGCCGCGGCGAGGACGAGGCTGATGGCGGCGCGCTGGTGCACGTCGTCTCCTTCATTCGAGAGGTGGGACCTAGGAAGGATAGCCTTACCTGAGTGCGAGGAGCGAATCGGTCCGCTCCGACCCCCAAACGCAGCTCAGCCGAAACGCAAGAATCCCCAACTCAACGCAAAACCGGCGGTCACCCACGCAATTGGACCCCAATACGTCCACCACCACCGGATGCGTTGACGGAGGGTCAGGTCACGTCGCGCGGCCCGAACCGTCTGCAAGAAGAGTGCGGTCGGAAAGATGAACATGAGGCTCAATCCAAACACCGAGGTGATCCGGGACTCGTTTGTGTCATCAGCCGAAAAGAACTGCGTTGATGTCGATGCAAGCCGGTCGATCACGATTCGGAGGATGATCTGCAGCACCAGCGCGATGAGTGCTGCGGTCGCTGCGACGACCCACACTCGCGTTCCACTTGAAGTGGCTTCGCCTCTGTACGGATCGTTTGCACGTCCGGGCCACGGATCGGACATGCGTTCCTCCTGAGCCACAGCGCCGAGGCTGTTGAGACGACTTCTTCGTATTGTCCCTCTCACCCGAGCGACCTGATGAGCATGAGCGTTGCCAAGGTGGCGACAAGAAGTCCAAGCCATCGCCAGAGAGCTGCATCTCCGTCGGGAGAAGTCTGCTGCCTCTTGATGGTCCTCCGCAGGCGCGGTCCTGCGTACCGGTCGAGCGCCCTGGGGAAGATCATCAGACCCGCACCTGCGATCAGCACGATGATCGCTCCGATCATCATCTCAACATTCATAACCCCGCCATTCCTACCAGGGTGAGACTTGCACGATCGAGCAGGCGAGACCAATCCGGACTGACACGAGAGTGTCGGGCTCTGTACCGGTTCGCCACGTCAGTTCTACGCTTTACGTTCGGGAAGCCCCCAAATGCCTCCGGAAGCTACGGATTCACAGGACACATTGCCTGCCGTCCGCGCGGCTGGCTCGCCCGGTGGCAAAGAGCAGAGAGACCTAAAACCCATCTCGCGGCGGACTCCACCGTGTCCTCAAGCGCGGACCGAATCCAGCGCCAGGCACTTGCGCTGGGCTGTGCGCCGCGACACAAGCAACTTGCGCCGATAAGATGGCGCGAAACACACCGGGGGATATCTTGAACGAGCTTCGAATGAGCCGAGCACGGCTGTATGTACTGATTGACGCATTTGAGGCGGACCTCCGCGCAAGCATCGAACGGTACCTCCTGGATCACCTCAGTGAGTCGGACGTCTACGCGTCCGCGGAACTCGCCCAGATCGAAGGGCGACGCAAGGCCGATGACGATAGTGATTCAAACGCATCCGTTCACTTCCTCGACCTTCAAACCGCTGTGGACGTCCTCGCGCGCCACAAGGACCTACTGCCCCATGAGCTCATGATCGAGTTCAGAGACAACTTGCCCCTGCTACCTCGGCTTACTCCCATTCGACACCGCGTGATGCACGGCAGGCCACTTGCCGACACAGATCCGACGACCGCCGTTGACTTACTCTCGGGCTTGCGCTCTCGGCACTGGCCCAACGCGAAGAGCGTGCTGAAGCATCTCGAAGAGGACGCCGCGTGGGAGCCACTCTTTGAGAAGCGATCTGCTCCTAACGAGCGGACTCTCCACAATTTGCCCGAGGTTGACTACGACGAAACGAGTTTCATTGGTCGCAAGGACCTGAGGGTCAAACTCATTGAGACCTTAAGACGTCGACGAAACCCCGTAACGACCCTGATTGGCGAGGGCGGTATCGGGAAGACAGCGCTTGCGCTCGATGTGGCCTACGAATTGCTAGACAGCGAGGACAACCCCTACGAGGCCATCTTGTGGGTATCACTCAAAACAGAAAAGTTGACTGCATACGGAATCGAGGAGTTGAGAGGTGCGATTCGAGGTGTTGAGAGTACGATCCGAGAACTGGGTCGGGGCCTAGACTCTGACTTCGGAGGTTCTCTCCAAGAGCTATCGGACGCGTTAGACGGAATCGAAACACTGATCATCATCGACAACCTCGAATCCGCGCACGGGGAAGAGATTGTTCAGATGTACGACGCCCTTCCTCAGTCGGTGACTTATCTATTCACCAGTAGGTGGGGTATTGGGCAGCTTGAGCGAACTGTCCCGGTGCTACCGTTAAATGAGGCCGAGTCTGAACTCTTGCTGAGAAAATTTGCCTCGGCGCGGGATCAGCGGTCACTCGCATCCCTGAGCCCAATCGCAGCAAAGAACACCGTTAGGGCACTGCGATGTAGCCCTCTGGCAATTCGATGGTTTGTATTGGCGAGCGAAGCTGGACGCATCCCGCTGGAGACCTTGCGCGATCAGAGTGCTTTGCTAGAGTTCTGTGTCAAGAACGTCGTCGATACGCTTACAACCGATTCACAGGCCGTACTTGACGTCCTTCGCACGCTGGACCGGGGGATCTCTTTCGATGAGTTCGCCGTCCTCACTGAGATGTCTGTGGATGCATTACGGCGAGCGACCCAAGAGCTGACTCGTGGCTCACTTGTGCTGGTCGAAGCAGACACTTCAGGTGCCATCGCTGGCCGACTTACGCTCACTGCTACTGCGCGAATGTACCTTCAAAAGCCATCCATCAACACAAGTTTTCTGTCGACAGTGCGCAAGCGGGAGCGCGATTATCGAGCCGCGCTTGATGGCGGGGCGAAGAGCCGACGGTATCCGCAAATTACTGCAAGAGACACGAACGATAACCCGGCGGTCTTCCTTCTCCAGTCGGCGGAAAATCTTGCTAGGACCGGCAATTTTGCTAAGGCTGAGATTCAAGTGCAACGCGCACTGAGCTTCAACCCTGAGTTCCCGGAGGTATACCGCGTTTGGGCGCGGATGCTCTCCCAGCAAACACAGTACGAAGCCGCCGTGTCTCAGCTTCAGTCAGCTCTCACGTACGCTCAGGATGATTCATTCAGAGCAAAAGCACACTATGAGATGGCGGATGTACTGGCCCGAAATATTCGAGACACCCCGGGCGCTCTTCCGCACGCAGAGGAAGCCGCACGTCTAGAGCCATGCTCTGAAACCCACTTCCTGCATGGCAGGATCCTCTATTGGAACGGGGCATACGCCTCCGGCCAGGAGGAACTTGAACTCGCTCTCGATGGAGCCAGCCACCGCCAAGTACTGAGTGTCACCACAGCACTCGTAGACAGCTGGGGTCGCTGGGCGGACAATCATCTCCGTGAGCATGAGGCGGAACCCGCACTTACAAAGGCCCTGACCGGCTTTCACCAGGGACGCGCCCTGCTCGAAAAGAACCCCCACGACGATCGCCTCCGCAACGCAACGGCAGAATGCGTCCTCCACGCCGTGCGTTCACTGCATCGAGTCTCGGAGCACGCACTTGTGCGACACTCCGCCGCGCTCCGTCAGGTGGGGGGCTTCATTGTGAAGCACCACCTTCTCATCGAGTCCAACAAGCGACGTCTCCTCCACGATGCGTTCGACCGAGCGAAATTCCCGAATTCGCTCGGGAGCGAGACGCAACGCAGCCTTGAATCTGCACGAGGCGACCTGGTTGCGAGCAGCCAGCCAGCCAGGCGCTAGTTGCGTCGAACGCGTCAACACCGGCATCGCCACGGCCCGCGAATTGGAGGCGCCAACCCCACGTCCACCCCGACGTCATCGCGGAGAAACTGACCTTCGACCCGATGGGCGACAACGACTGATTGCGGCGTTACGGCGTAGGCGCCGGAACCTCTGAGATCAGTGCATTCCTCCGACGTGGGCCCCGTCTCGTAGCAGCTGTCGACGGATCAACGCGGGTCGACGAGTCCCGCACGGATGCCCCAGAGCACGGCCTGCAGGCGGTCGCGCGCTCCCGTCTTCTGCAGCAGACCGGCCAGGTGGTACTTCACCGTCGTAGGTTCGACGAACAGGCGGTCGGCGATTTCCGCGTTGGATAGTCCCTGCGCGAGGAGGTCGAGGACCTCGAACTCGCGGTCGGTGAGCGGCGACTCGACCGGTGCCGTGGCGACCGGGGCCTCGCGCCGGCGCTCCGAGAACTCACGGAGGATGCGACGGGTGAGGCGTTGGTCGAGCGTCCCCTCCCCCGCTGCGACGGACCGGATCGCGGCAAGCAGCGTCGCCTCATCGGCGCCCTTCAGCAAGAAGCCGGCCGCTCCGGCCTCGAGCGCGGCGAACACGTCCGCGTCGACGTCGAAGGTCGTGAGGATGAGGACGTCGGCGTCGAGGTCCGGGTCCGCCGTGATCGTGCGGGTCGCCGCGATCCCGTCCGTACCCGGCATCCGGATGTCCATGCAGATCAGGTCCGGACGCAGCTCCTTCGCCAACCGCACCGCGTCGGCTCCGTCGATCGCCTCACCCACCACCTCGATGTCGGGCTCGGCCCCGAGGATCACCGAGAGGCCGGCGCGGACGACCGCCTGGTCGTCGGCGATGAGGAGGCGGATCATTGGTCACTCCGATGCTGGTCGGGACGGTCGTCGGGACGGTCGTCGGGACGGTGCTCGTCAGGGATGGTCAGTTGGTTGCGCCACCCGCCCTCGTCCGTCGGCGCCGCGGTCAATCGTGCTCCGATGAGTTCGGCACGCTCGCGCATGCCCCAGAGGCCGTAACCGTCACGAGACGGCGACGCAGGCCGCTGCGACGACGCGGCGTTCGTCACCGTGAGCTCGATCGCATCCGCCTCGAACCGCACCGCGACACGGCAGACAGCTCCGGGCGCGTGCCGGGCGGCGTTCGCCAGCGACTCCTGGACGGTCCGATACGCGGCCGTCTCCGCGAGCGGACCCAGCACACGAGGCTCACCGGTCACGGTGTAGGCGACGTGCTGCCCCCGCGACCGCGCTGCCTCAACGAGTTCCGGGATCGCGGCGATCGTCGGAGTGGTCGCCGGCCCGAGCGTCGATCCGTCTCCGCTGCCCTGGGCGTCCGCGTCGTCGCTGCGCAGCAGGCCGACCGTCCGCCGCAGGTCCACGAGCGTGGTGCGGGCATCGGACTGCACCGTCTGGAGCATCTCCCGAGCGCGTTCCGGGTCGCGCTCCACCAGTGCGCTGGCCGCCTGCGCACTGACGATGATCCCCGACAGGTGGTGCCCGGCGATGTCGTGCAGCTCCCGGGCGAGCGCGGTGCGCTCAGCGCGGAGGTCGTTCTGCACGCTGATCCGACGCTCGTTCTCGGCCATGCGCGCCTGGTCCTCGATCGCCGACAGCAAGCGCTCGCGACCCCTGGCGTACTCGGCGACGCCGGCCGGGAGCACGTACTGCAACACGATGCGCGCGACGGCCGCGAACACGAGGATGAGCGGCTCCTCGGACGACCCGAAGGCCATCGCGATGCCGCCGACGACCGTCGTCGCGACCGCGCCGGCCACCAGCGCGCGGATGACCGTCCGACGCTCCTGGCGACGAGCGAGCGCGTAGGTGGCGAGGATCACGCCGAACGAGCCGATCCCGAGCTCACCGCCGGTGCTGCCGAGGATCACGAGGTCGAGCGTGACCACAGCCCCGAACACGACCACCGGGTACCGGACCCGCAGCAGCAACGCGACGGCCTGGAGCACGACCAGGGCCGCGTGCGCCCACGGCGGGATCCGACCCGGCACGGCGTGCAGCTCGTCGACCCACGGGACGACCCCGAGATACCCAACCGCACCGGCGAGGACCAGGACCGGCGGGAGCGCCGAGCGCAGACGGGCCGCGACAGGGGCGGGCCGCGCGGGAGAGGTCATGGGTCGAGTCAACCACGG
>NZ_JACYTU010000029.1:0-14781 GCF_014841225.1 Plantibacter sp. CFBP 8804 | reverse complement strand
GCCTTCGTGAGGTCGTCCCGAGTTCCCTGGAAGTGCGCCCAGCCTTCGAAATGGGCAGGGATCACACGGCGAGCGTCCAGAGCGCGTGCCACCCACGTTGCTTGGGTGTTGTCGAGGGTCACGAGCTGTGCGTCGAGCATGGGCTTGTGACGGACCCCTCCGAGGAACAGGATCGCGGTGTCGATGGGCGCGCACCGGTCCGCGATCTGCTGGACGTAGTCCAGTGATGCGTTGTCGCCGCTGATGTAGACGCTCGGGTGCCCGTCGGCGGTGAGGAGGAATCCGATGACGTCTCCGGAGACTGGTTCGCTACCCTCGGGGCCGTGGCGTGCGGGCAGCCCGGTGATCGTCACCTCAGTGCCGTCGGGGGCGGTGAGCGTGGCCTTCTCCCAGAACGTCAGCCCCTGGGCGTTTCCGGCGAGGCGACCTGCGCCGGAAACAGTGGTATAGACGACGGGGACGCGGGGCAGGAACGCGCGGCCGGCGCGGTCGAGGTTATCATCGTGCTCGTCGTGAGAGAGCAGCACCGCGTCGATGTGGCCCACTTCGTCCGGGCTGAGCGGTGACCCGACGGTCTTGGTCATCGCGAAACCAGGCACGACGGGGTAGTCCCCAGGCGGGTCGAAAGTGGGATCGGTGAGGAAGCGCAGGCCGGCGTACTCGATCAGCACCGTTGGGCCACTGAGCACGCGGACGGGGACGTCGATCGGGTCGGACTGGGTGGTCATGAGGTTCTCCTTCGAGAGTAGAATGTGTCGCCTACAGATAATTCTATGGAAACAATGCATGGTTGGCGAAGTCAGGGCGGCGACGAGGTGAGGAATGACGGACTTACGGGTGCTGTACCACGATCTGGTGCGGTTCGAGACCGAGTTGTGGGCGGGAGTGGATGCGCGGTTGCGCTCCGACTGCGACCTGCAGTTGACGTGGTTTGAGATCATGCAGCTCTTGCGCCATCGCGAGGGGCAGCGGGTCCAGGACGTGGCGGAAGAGTTCGTGATCACGGTGGGTGGGGCTAGCAAAGTCATCGATCGGATCGAGAAGGCCGGGTTCTGCCGACGAGTCCCCAACCCGCACGATCGCCGGTCCGCACTGATCGTGTTGACCTCCGCCGGGACGACGAAGGTGGACGACGCGGCCCCGGTGTTCGAAGATGAGCTTGCCCAGCGCTTCTCATCGGTGCTGGGCCCTGCCGAGCTCGACCGGATGGCGACGGGCCTTCGGCTCCTGCGGTCCGCCACGGACGTCGCGGACCGCAGCGCGTCAGCCTAATGGCGCTTCCCGCCATTAGCAACGGGCGATAACACGGGAGGCGTCGCAGGTCAGCGACACCTCCCGTGTGACATGGGGCGTCGGTCAGGCCATGGCGGCGGGCATCGAATACACGCCGAAGTGGTGGCCGTTCGCGTCGCGCAGGCGTGCGAAGCTGACTCCGGACGCGTCGACGACGGGATCCATCGTAATCTCGGCGCCGAGGGCCTTGGCCTTCTCGAGCGTGGCCGGGATGTCCTCGACGAGGACGTAGAAGACGGCATAGTCTTCGAAGCGGCCAGCGTGGTCGAAGATCCCACCGCTCGGGCCGGGTGAGCCCGGGGTGATCGCGGCGTGGTAGTCGACACCTTCGAGGTCGGTGTTGAGCTTGAACTGCCAGCCGAACAGCTCGCTGTAGAACTTCTTCACCTCCTCGGGCTTGTCGCTGCCGATCTCGAACCAGGACACTGAACCAATGGCCGGGGCATTCATGACCCTCTCCCAACTCCCCATGATGGGGGCTGATCTTCTCGTCGCGCGGACGCACGGCGAGAAGATCAGCCTACCCGATATAGTTGACGTGGAATATAGATCAGTAGAACGAGCGGCTCCTGAGTCGCGTGGAGGTCTCATGGACAGCGAACACTCTGGCCGGCCCGCCGTGGGGGGCCCGTTGGTGACCGAGGTGCGTGGCGCGCGGGTGCATAACCTGCGCAACGTCGATGTCGATGTTCCGCTTCGACAGTTGGTCGCGATCGCCGGGGTGTCAGGGTCGGGGAAGTCGTCTCTGGCGATGGGGGTGCTCTACGCCGAAGGATCCAGGCGATACATCGAGGCGTTGTCGACTTACACGCGACGACGGATGTCGCACGCGGCGCGCGCCACCGTGGATTCTGTGCGGCATGTGCCGGCGGCGTTGGCGTTGCGGCAACGCCCGGGCGTGCCCGGGGTGCGTTCGACGTTCGGGACGTCGACGGAGCTGTTGAACGTGCTGCGAGTGATGTACTCGCGGCTCGGTTCGCATCTGTGCCCGAACGGTCACCGCTTGTCCCCAACGATCGACGTGGCCGCGAACAAGGACCTGATCTGCCCGATCTGTGGCGCTGAGTTCTACCCACCAGGGGCGGAGTCGCTGGCATTCAACTCCGATGGGGCATGCCCGACCTGCGCGGGGACGGGCATAGTGCGAGACATCGACGACGCGACGCTGGTTCCGGACCCGTCACGGTCGATCGCCGACGGCGCGGTCGCGCCCTGGCGGATGTTCGGACTCTCAGTAATGCCGCAGGTCGCTGCCGCGCTCGGCGTCCGTATCGACGTCCCCTACGCCGAGCTCACCCCGCAAGAGCAGGAAGTCGTGCTCGACGGGCCCGGTGAGAAGCGCGAGATCGAGGTCCCCTCGAAGACCGGAAAGCTATTCGAGCTGAACTTCACCTACCGCAGCGCCCGTCAAGCCGTGCGGGAAGCGATGAAGAACGCCACCAGCGAGAATGGCCTGGTCCGGGTACAGCGGTTCATCACCGCGCACGCCTGCCCTACCTGCCACGGCACCCGCCTGTCCGAAGCAGCCCGCGGTACCCAAGTCGACGGCATGGATCTCGCCCAGGCCACCGCCCTTACCCTCGCCGAGGCAATGGCCTGGGTGCCGACCCTTCCTGCCGCGCTACCTTCGAACATGCGCCCAATGGCGGAGATGATCGCCCGCCAGTTCACAGAGATGGGCCGCCGGCTCGTTGAGCTGGGCCTGGGTTATCTCACGCTCGACCGGCCCAGCTCCACTCTGTCGACCGGGGAGCGACAGCGCGTGCAACTCGCGCGAGCGGTCCGCAACGAGACCACCGGCGTGCTGTACGTGCTCGACGAGCCATCGATCGGGCTGCACCCGGCAAACATTGAGGGCCTGATCGGCGTCATGCGGGACCTCCTCGACGGCGGCAACTCGGTCGTGCTCGTCGACCATGATGTGCAGGTCCTGCGAGAAGCGGATTGGATGATCGAGATAGGCCCCGGCTCCGGCTCTTCCGGGGGAACGGTCCTCACCGAAGGGACGATCCACGCCGTCCAGGAGAATCCAGCGTCGCTCATCGGGCGGTTCTTGGCCGGCAGCGAAACGACGGTCGTTCGCGACCGCGCGAGCAAAGACACGGTGTTCTCACGCGGGGTGATCCGCCTGAAGACCGCCCCGATCCACACCGTTCACGCGCTCGAGGCCGAGATTCCTAAGGGCCGTCTCACCGCTGTCACCGGGATGTCCGGGTCGGGGAAGACGACCCTTGTGCTCGACAGCCTCGTGCCCGCCCTTGCCGCCGTTCACGACGACGTCCCGCTCCCCGGGCACGTCCTATCCCTCGACACGGCAGGGGTGACGCGAGCGGACGTGGTCGACGCTACCCCCATCGGCACGAACGTACGCTCCACCGTCGCGACCTACAGCGGGATCCTCGACGACCTGCGCCGCGCCTACGCCAGCCTTCCGTCCGCGAAGAACGCCGGCCTGAACGCAGGAGACTTCTCCTACAACACCGGGTCCCTGCGCTGCCCGAGATGCGAGGGCACCGGCCAGGTCATCCTCGACGTGCAGTTCCTCCCCGACGTCGACATTCCCTGCCCCGACTGCGGCGGCACCCGCTACAGCCCCCACGCCTCCGAGCACCGGCTTCCCACCAGCGACGGGCACCGGTCCCTACCCGAACTGCTCGGCACCACCGTCGCCGATGCCGCGACGTTGCTCGGAGAGCGGACGAGAGTAAGCAAGAAGCTGTCGACACTGATCGATCTCGGCCTGGGCTACCTCACCCTCGGCGAGGACACCCCCGCCCTGTCCGGCGGCGAGGCCCAGCGACTCAAGCTGGCCGCCGAGCTCGGACGCACGCACACCGGCACGATGTTCGTGTTCGACGAGCCCTCCGTCGGCCTGCACCCCCTGGATATCCGCACGCTCCTGGGTGTACTCGACCAGTTGCTGGCGACCGGGGCGACCGTGATCGTCATCGAGCATGACCTGGACATGATCGCCAACGCAGACCATGTGATCGACCTCGGCCCCGGAGGCGGCGCGGACGGCGGACGCATCATCGCCACCGGCACACCCGAGGCCATCGCAGCGTCCGCCGAGAGCGTCACAGGACGGTACCTCGACGCAACCCCACGACCGTGACACGGCCGTGGGGCCGCCGCCACTCCGCCGGCACCGACGAATGGGAGCAACGGCACCCGCTCTGCTGGGCGTTGATGAGAATAGTCCAGAGTGGTTTCCGGAACGCGGCACCGTGGCCCTGGCGTTGATGCCGCACTGAGTGATTAACGAGCGTCCACACCTCCGTTTGCTCCGTTAGCTTTCCCTTCGCGGCGGCCACCGCGTGGTCATTCGCAAGCACGATCGTTCTCGGGCCTCGGATCAGCTGGACAGTCGTCAGACAGTAGAGGACACCAAGCACCACGACGCTGCTCAGCAGGCAGAGCAGAACCGTTGGGACGAGCGGAAATTCAGGGAAGAAGAGCAGGATCTCAACACTGAACACCGTCGTGTAGATCGGCACGAACGCCACCAACGCGAGCAGCGCTAACGGCTTTGAGCGCCACAGGGCCAGGATCGACCACCAGGTGAGTTTCAACGCCTGCCGCTTCTTCGGACGCAGTGCTGGCGGAACCGGCCATGACTCGATCATGAGCTTTCTGCGCATGTCGTCCCCCGATGACATCAATGAACTTACGCCGAGCAGCGGCCTCGAGACCACTCGAGGTGAGGAGCCGGCTCTGCCGGCACTGTGTGACCCGTGCCGGGTCTGGGGCGTTTCCCCGAGACTGCGATCATATGGCGGCTCTCCCCCGTGACCAACGCGGCCGGCGTTGCCGGCCCCTGCGTGCCGGAAACTTCTGAGCCGCGGTCGCAAGCTCCCTGATTTCGGCTCAGAACTTTCCGTCCCACAGGGGTTCCCGCTTATGGTCCCTCCTCCGCTCCACCATCTGCTCTGCGTATCGGNAGATCACGACCGACGCGGTCATCGAAGCGGTCGGCATCCAGGACGGCGTCGACGTCGTCGGCATCAACGCCGCACTCGGCTCGGACTGGTACGACCTGATCCCGGTCACCGACACCCTCGACCTGTTCGTCAACCGGGACCAGGGCGAGGAAGTGAACGCGGCGCTGACCGCGATCATGCAGGCCAACGGCTACGCGGGCGCGATCCACGGCACCGGGATGTTCTTCGGCGCAGACCCGGAAACCGGTACGACCGGCAGTCTCACCGACACCCAGCTCGCAGCGCTCGTGACGTCGTACACGGCCGTCACGCACTACTGGTCGCCCGCGCTCACCGCGCACTAACCCACCCCAGCAGTACCCCAGCAACACAACGGCCGGGGTCGGTGACATTCGCGCTGTCACCGTTCCCGGCCATTTGAAATCCTATCTGAAAGGCAACACCGTGACCAAGAACACCACCACCACCCAGCCCGCCACTGAGCAGACCGCCCAGGCCGTTCCGGCGGGTGTGTTGGAGCATCTGGACCCGCAGTCGATCATCGTTGAGACCAACGTCCGCACCGTCGCCCCGCTCACTCCGGAGTTCATCGACGGAATTCGCCGGTTCGGGGTTATGCAGCCCGTCGTCGCGCGTCGTGACGAGCACGGCAACGTCCTGGTGCGGATGGGTCAGCGCCGCACCCTCGCCGCCCGCGAGGCGCAGCGCCCCACGATCCCCGTCTACGTGGTTGAGGCGGACGAGGCGACCACGGAACGCATCGTGGCGCAGATGATCGAGAACGAGCACCGCACGGAGCTGAGCGACGCCGATCGGGTCGCGGCCTGGCAGCAGCTCTCCTTCGAGGGCATGGACGTCGCGACCATTGCGAAGCAGCTCGGCACCGCCAAGGCTCGTGTGACGACCGGTCTCGCCCTCGCTGAGCACGCCGACACTGCGGCCGCGATGTTCACCCACCAGCTGACGTTGGAGCAGGGGGCGGCGTTGCTCGACTTCGCGGACGACCAGGACGTCACCGCACAGCTGATCGAGGTCGCGACGACGGACCCGGAGCAGTTCGAGCACGCCGCGCAGCGCGCCCGCAACGACCGCCACATCCGCCAGCTGGTGGATGCTGCGACCGAGCAGCTCACCGGGCAGGGGTTCGCGGTCGTGGACTACGTCGACTGGTCCACGGGCATGGTGTCGATCGCCCAGCTCGCGACCGCTGACGGGGAGCCGGTGACGCCGGAGACGGTCGCCGAGGTCGAGGGCCGCACGGCGACGGTGAACGCGTATGCGGGCGACGCTGAGGCGTCCATCCGCTACTACATCCCGAAGAGCGCGAAGGGGTTCCGGGACCGCTACGCGTCCACAGCGTCCAAGCCCGCAGCGGACGAGCTGACACCTGAGGAGCGGGAGGCAAAGAAGCAGGAGCGCCGCCAGCTGATCGCGAACAACAAGGCGTGGGATGCCGCGCAGACGGTGCGCCGCGACTGGCTCGCGAACAAGCTCCGCGCCAAGACCCTGCCCAAGGGCGCCGCGAAGGTGATCGCGGACGGCCTCACCACCCACCGCCACGCCGTCTCCCGCGGCATGGATACCGGGAACCGGTTCGCCCACGAACTGCTCGGGGTGAAGCACGACAAGGCGGCCTACGGGTCGATCAGCGACCGGCTCGCCGCGAGCACCGAGAAGAACCCGACCCGCGCCCAGTACGTCGCCCTGGCAATCGTCCTCGCTGGCATCGAAGAGTCCACCGGACGCCACACCTGGCGACAGGGCGGCGACGATATCGCCGCCTACTTCCGTCAGCTCGCCGCATGGGGCTACCCGCTGAGTGACGTGGAGCGGATCGCGGCGAAGCTCCCCGCCGACAGCTAACCGGCCCTTGGGAGTGGGATGGAGTCGTCACGGCTCCACCCCACTCTCATATCGTTCTGGACGATATTGCCAGTTTCAATATCAGGTAGGTGCTATACTTGGGACTATGAGTTGGACGGTCCTGTTTTCAGACGAGGTGCGCGATTGGTATGTCGCGCTGACCCCGGAGGGCAAGGCCGTCACGCAACGGGTCATCTCACGGTTGGAGGACCAGGGCTACCGGCTCGGAATGCCACTCTCGAAGCCGTTGGGTGAGGGGCTGCATGAGTTGCGGTTCACTTGCGAAGGAGTTGCCCGCCGCATCACCTATGTCCTGGACCCGGAGGAACAAGCCGTGACGCTCACGACGTTCAGGAAGCAGCGTGACAATGAACGCGCGCAAGTCCTCCGAGCGCGGCGCGCGCAAGCCGCTCACCAGGCCGACCGCAAAGCGAAAGCTGCCCAGGAAGCACCGACCAAGAACACTCGCGCAACATCAGCCACACAGGCCAACCGGAGAGGGAAGAAGCGATGACTACATCATTCCGCGAGCTCGAAGCCGCAGCGCTGGACGCGATGACTGTTGATGAGCGCCAGCGCTTTGACGCCGCAGCTGAGGAAGAAGAGGCGCGCCTGGTCCTCGCCGAGCTCGTCTACAAGCTCCGCACCGGCGCTGGCATCACCCAAACCGCCCTCGCAGGCCGGATCGGAACTAAGCAATCCGTGATCTCGGCAATCGAGAACGGCGTCCAAGTGCCGACGTTCCCGATGCTCACCCGGATCGCTCGCGCAGTTGGCAGCGGCCTGTACGTGAGCGCCGCCCCGATCAATGCGCCCACTTCGATCGAACTCGTCCACGCCAGCTAGCCCACCGTCGGCAGAGGTGATGCTCTGTCAACCGACACATCCGCCACTATCGGGGTGATGCCGGGCGGGGCATCGCGCGCTGGCGCACGATGCGAGGGGCCGGCCCCTCGCGCTCCCCCGCGCTCGAGCAGGTGCCAGCGGCGTTCCTGGCGTCAATTTGTCCAGGAGACAGGCAGAAGACCTGATCGGACGGAACCGGGAACGTCCGTGAGATATCGCAGGAACCAACTGTCACCAGACGACGGGCTGAACGTTCCATTCACCCGCTCCCCCGATGTCAGCATCGCCGCACCGCGAGTCCGAACTGCCTCGTCCGGATTCCCCAACGAGAACTTCATTTTCTGCCAGAACGGCCTAGCTTCCGGGACGCTCTGCCCATAGAGCAGCACGATCCCGGCGGCTCGGGCAGCTGCTTCGACGCGCGCGAGTAGCGCGGCAGCTCGGCCCTGTCCACGAGCATCCGGCGCGATCGCCAGCGCATTAATGCACCACCACGGCTCGGTAATGTTGTGGTCGATCAGCATCGCCGGGTCAACCCACACGAAACCGACGAGATGCCCGCCGGGCCCGCCGTTTCGGACAACCAATGTGTACTGGTCGGAGGCGTGCTTGCCCTGGCCGAAACGACGAAACCTTCGCCAACTCTCGTCGTCGTGCAATGCGCCCATGAATGGCAAGACATCCCGAGCGAGCTGAGCCATCTCGCCTGTGTCGGCCGGTCCCGCGAATGTGACATGGTCATCAGCCGTCGACTCACTCATCCGACCAATCTAGGCCGCCCGCGCGCACCCTGCGGGTGCGCTCAGTTGCCGTGTCACCGGGTACTTCCGTCAGCTCGCCGAATGGGCTACCCGCTGACCGACGTGAAGCGGATTCCTGTGAAGCTCCCAGCCGGCGGTTAACCGGTACGGTGCGGGCGAGTTCCCCCACCTCGCCCCGACCACGCGGCGCGGCATCGCATGCGCCGCTCACGATGCGAGGGGCTGGCCCCCGCGCTCCCGGCTACCTGTCTTCGCTCTCCGTCAGGTGACCAAGGAGGGTACCAAATGTCCGGTCATCGCTGTGCGTGAGGAGATTAAGCGTGTCCCCTGTGCCACCGCCGAAGTAGACCATCCCAAGAGGTGACTCGGGTGCAGCATCGGAGCCACTCGGCTGCGCGACACTGTCCTCGTAATCGGGTCGTCCCATGTCTAGCTCCTCAGCGTTTCGGCGGTGAAAACGACGGTCAGAGAAGCCGTCGCAAGTGCGAGTGCTCCGAAGCCCACCCACACCCAGGTGGCGCGTGAGCGCAGGTCAAGTTCGCGAGCCTTTAGTGTCGTTGCCTTGTCGCGCGCGAGCTGTCCCTCGATCTGGAGCGCCGCTTGTGAGGAATCAAGGAACAGATCAGCAATGCGCTGCGCCTCGATACCCAGGCGCTTCCCGGGGCGCACAGCGACAGCAGAGCAGGTCAGGGCGATGCACGCGAGGGCAAGAGCCGCCACGCCGAACGCAGAGGCCACGGTCCAGATCTGAGCAGTCGACGCAGCCACCAGAACGCCGGCCGAGACAGCCAGAAAAGAAGCCTTCCCGTTCACGCTTGCCGTGCGTTCTGCCGCGTCGGTCCCGAGCCTGTCGAGCTCCTCATTGATCAGGCGCACACGTGCATGCTGCGCCCGACGATCCACATCGTTGGGGGTTTCGGGCGTCGGCTCAGTCACATGGACAGGCTAGACCAGGCCACCGACACCACGGGCATATCGACACCCGCTGCGCGGGCGGCTGTGTGCACCCTGCGGGTGCGTTCTTTAGCCGTGAAGCCTTCGGCAGGATGCGGTCGGCCGGCCTGGGCGCAGGCGGCTGCGCCGCCAGCTCCCCCGAGACTTCCCGGACGCGGTCGCAGGCTCCCTCACATCGCCCGGGAACTCTCTCCTCCTCTGCCCTTCGGGTTGCGCCCAGTCCGGCGCTCCCTGACGGCGGTAAACCGCCTTCACGGCAAAAGAACGAGGGGGAGACCAATGGATGACACGGGTTACGAGAACACCTACGCCGGTGAGAGCTACGCGGACGGATGCGCGTGCAGTTCCTGCCGTTCCGAGGGCCGGGACACCAACCAGCCGGGCGAGCGCTGCACGGTCAGCCGCTGGCGTGACAGCGACATCTGACCCCCTCCACGACCTGACGAAAGGACACTCATGAGCACGACCGACACCAGCATCCGCGGCCACTTCGCCGAGGTCATTGCCAGTGAGCACCACGGGCCGGGAGACGACGGGCTGAGCGCCCGAACGCGGCGTGTGGTCATCGTCGGCGCAGGCGGCACCGACCCGGTCACCGACGACGCTCCCGCCGTCCGACTCATCACCCGTGTGCACGTCGCGGCGTGTGGCGGGGCGACGTTGCAGCACTTCGCACCCGTCGCCCCGGTCAGTCCGGGCCGTGCCGGGTACATGGCCTCCGGTGCCTACGTCGTCGTGCCGCTGGCCGCCGCTCGCACGCTCGGCATGGTGCCCGCCGCCTACGCGCTCCACGACCGCAGCGAGGCCCGGCCCGACTACCTCGCCAACGACTGACCACCCATAGGACGAGGACCGGGGACGGTGACAGGTCTAGTGCCACCGTTCCCGGTCCTCCCGCCCACGATAACCGAAGGAAGACACCACACATGCTTACGATCACGCACACGCACGAGGCCGGAACCCTCATCGACGGCACCAGCCGGGGCGACGGAACCGCCGACGTCCTGAAGGCCAACCGGTGGCGTTGGGGGCGCAGCATCGCAGCCTGGTACGTCCCGCACTCCCGCGACCGCCTGCCGAACCTGCACACCATCACCCGCACCGCCGACGCACTCCGCCAGGCCGGATTCACCGTCGACGTCGACGTCGACCGCACCCACCGCACCACGGCGGCGGTCGAGGCGGACAAGATCGCCCGGCAGGATGACCGGGTGGCCGCGCTCGACGCGAAAGCCGAGCGCAAGACCGCCGCCGCTGACGCCGCATGGGACGCAGAGCGTCGCGCCCTCGACCGGCTCCCCGAGGGAGGCGAGCCCATCAAGATCGGCCACCACTCCGAGCACCGCCACCGCAACGCGATCGCGAAAGCCCACAACGCCACCGGCCGAGCCATCGCCGCGACCGACGATGCCGACACCGCGCGAGCCCGCGCCGCCTCAGCCGCCGCCACGACCGACGCCCGATACAACCCGGTGACCGTCGCGAACCGCATCGAGAAGTACGCCGCCGACATCCGCCGCCTCGACCGCGAACGCATCTCCCCCGTCTACGACGACACCGCCGGGTACGTCCCGGCGACGCCGGACCAGATCAGCCGCCGCACCGCCCGCACCGAACCGCGCCGTGCGGAGCTCGTCGACCAGCTCGTGTACTGGGAGAGCGTTCGAGCCGAACAGATCGCCGCTGGCACGGCCACCGGCTACGACCGCAACACCGTTCAGAAGGGTGACCGGGTGAAGGTGCGCGGGTCATGGCGCGAAGTCGTCCGCGTGAACCAGAAGACCGTCAGCCTCACCACCGGCTACTCGTGGACCGACACGACCCCGTATGCGGAGATTCAGCAGCTCACCACGGCTGCCGACTGGGAAGCCGCAGCAGCGGCAGCAGCCACCAAGACGCACGCCGGATAACCCCCTCCGATGGCCGGGGCGAGCACGCTCGCCCCGCCCCTCACACCACCCCGAACCGAAAGGCCGCAACACATGCTCACCCTCACCCTCCCCGACCGCCAGACCCTCACCGCCGACACTGACGTCATGCTCGCGAACCTCCTCGCCGCGCACCGCTACGGCAACGACTGGGACGCCGACCTGTGCCCATTCGATGAACACACGATCATGGGCGAACTTCTCGAAGAACTCGCCCTAATCGCAGACGGCACCCTCGACGGGCACACCCTCACAGACACCCACAATGAATGTCTATTGGATTAGACACTTGCCCGGCTAGTGCGGTAGACTTATCATGTGGTTGAGGGAATGAAGTCAGCGAAAGACGTGCTGAAGTCGATGCGGAAGCATGCGCGTCGGCTCGGCTACACGGTCGAGTCAATCCCCGGGCGGGGAAAGGGATCGCACAGCATCTGGGTCGTTCTCGACGCGGACGGTAAGGAGCTTGGCCGCATCGGCCTCACGGGTCACTCCGGCGACATGTCGCATACGGTGACCCGCTCGAACGAGCAAGCGCTCGAAGGACTTTTCGGCAAAGGATGGTTGGACAAATGAACACCTATCAGGTGACCGTTACCCGCGAAGCCCCCTACTGGGTCGCCCAGATCGCGGGGCTTCCCGGAGGCGCAACAGAGACCCGTGCACTGGCAGCGCTCGAGGCCGAGGTCCGCGACCTCATTGCAGGACTCACCGACGTCGAAGAGGATGACATCGCACTGGAATGGGACTACAGCGGCGCGTTCGCACCGGACGTCGCCCAGTCCCTTGGACAGCTCCAGGAAGCGCGAAAGTTCCTCGAAGACGCACGCGCCCAGTATGAGCGCATCCAGCTCGAAGCCGTGCACGGAGTCCGCGCACAAGGCGTCTCCGTCCGGGACGCCGCCGTCCTGCTCCACGTTTCACACCAACGCATCTCACAGCTCGCTTCCTGAACGTCCCGGAACGAAACACACGAAGCAACCGCGCCAGCCGGGGCACGCACCCCCCGGTGCTCCGGCTCGCGCGAACGAGGCGCGGCATCGCACGCGGAGCGCACGATGTGAGGGGGCCCCTCACACTCCCCCGTCCCGGGTCCCGAAACAGGGCCGGGCTGGCCCACAATGGGCACAGCTCGGCAAGCCGACCTGACGCCCAATGTGGACACCCCTCATCGACAGAACAGATCCCGTTAAGTGTCGGGTTGCACCCAGTGTGCACAGCCGAGCTCACCGTCGGGCTCGCCTGCACACAGTGGGCACAACCCGACACGGCCCGACCATGCTCCGTAGACTTGCCGCGCACCCAGACCGTCCAGGAAGGCTGACCCATGACCACCGCCCCGAACGCGCCAGATGCACTCACGCTCCTCGGCGCGCTCCCGCTGCGCGTGCGAATCCTGCGGCTCGCCCTCGAGCGCGACGAAGTCACCGCAGCCGACGTCATGGACGCCACCGGCGCAACCCGCAACGGCATCGCCCCGCACCTGACCGAGCTGACCGACGCCGGATTCCTCCACGCACGCCGCGCCACCCACCCGCGCGGCACCGGCGGCATCATCTACTGGTCCGCGAACCGTGAACACATCGCGGCCGCCCTCTGGGCGTTCACCGGCGACCTCCTCGGCTACCACCCGGCGGAGTAGCTTCAGAATAGGCGCGGGTGATCCACCGGAACATCCGCCAACACCGCAGCGATCGCAGCACGATCCCACCCCGCCGCGAGCACGACGGCACGGAGTCTGCGCGAGCGCTCCGTGAGCACCCGCCGCGACAGGCCACGCATCCCCAGCCCGCCACGACCCGCACGGCCCTTGTGCTCACGGTCCAACATGTTCAACGACTGCGACCCGATCGACAGATGCGATCCCGCATCCACGGCAGCGTGCACGCAGATCGGTATGTCGCACTCGTGCATCAACGGCACCGAACTTGTCAGCTCCGCACCAGTGACGTGCTCAAACATGACCCGATGCGGGCGCACCATCCGCTCTCGACCATCCCGACGCAACGCGAACCGGCCGTACCCGTCATCAGCGATCGCACCCACCCAGAACCAACAATCCGTGACCTCGGGACCACAGACGACGTGCGACCAGAACCGGCCAAGCTCCCCCGCGTCCACGTCAGTAGTTCCTCACGCACCAGTCCGCCGGACACACGTCCAGGCCGAACAACTGGAAGAACCCCTCCGGGTTCGCATACCCCGGCGCCTGAGGTGCCAACGGCAATCCCGCGACCTGCGGATTCGTGTTGTCGGCCACATTCACCCGCACGTCCAAGTGACAGCCGGTGCTCTGCCCCTCACTCGCTTCCGCACCAATCTCCTGGCCGGCCTTGACCTGCTGCCCGACGACAACCTTGTACGACGTCGACGCCATATGCAGGTAGGAAATCACGAACCCATCATCATGACGGATGCTCAGCCACGCGTTCTCTGCGCGCGTCACCGTCCCGTCCATCATCGCCCTGACCGTGGCACCGCACTCGCGTGCCAAGTCGATCGCCGGGTGCCACGTCGACGCCCCCACCCCGGTGTCCGAACGCGGACCGAAGTCATCGGTCATGTTGTACGGCTGGTCCATCGGCAACACGGCAGAACCCGACGCACACGCGCCGCCGACACCGTAGTCCTTCGCCAACTGACCCGTCACCGTCACCGCCGCATCCCACCAACGCGTGTAGTGATCGGGATCCGCGTTGACCTGCACCGTATGCGCGGCCGCAGACGGATCCATCGTCTCCCACCCGGGCACCTTCACCAGGCGCTCGAAGAAGAGCCGCGCTGCAGTCTCCGGCGTACACCGGTCCTCCTCCGAACCCCACCAGTGCTGCTGCTGGAACAAGCACTTCGACGTGTTCATCGATCCATCTGGGTTTACCGCGTCATCACCGTGCCGAACGTTCCGCAACGAAGACTCCCCCATCGCGGTCATGACACCAATCTGCTGCGCCCGAGGAGGTAACTCCATCGACGCTGCAGCGTTCATGATGTGACCCGCGTTCCGCAGCTGGTCCGCGTCATACCCCTCGACCGTCGCCTCCGCTGGGATCAGCGCGACATTGACACGATCGGCACCCCCACCGCACGCTCCCGCACCGGGCCCCAATGCCGCAAGCAACAAGATCGACACCACCAAACCCATGAGCCCCACCCACCCGCCGACCACGACTTTCATCAGACTGACCTACACGCCTT
>NZ_JACYTU010000028.1:0-16310 GCF_014841225.1 Plantibacter sp. CFBP 8804 | reverse complement strand
TGCCGGAGCGCTTCACGCCGCCGAAGGGCAGCTCCGCCGCGTCGCCGAGGACGAGGTTGATCCACACCATGCCGGCGTCGATCCCGTCCGCGACCCGCAGCGCCTGCTCCTGGTCGGTCGTGTAGACGTAGGAGCCGAGGCCGAACGGGGTGTCGTTCGCGAGGCGGACGGCCTCCTCCTCCGACGCGACCCGGTACAGCGACGCGACGGGTCCGAAGAACTCCTCGTGGAACGCGTCCATCTCAGGCGTCACGTCGGTGAGGACGGCCGGCGGGAAGAAGTTCCCATTCGGCTCGCCCGATGCCAGGATCGTCGCGCCCTGCGCCTTCGCTCGGCCCAGCTGCTCGCCGAGCCGCTCGGTCGCGGCGGCCGACGACAGTGGGCCGAGCTGCGTGCTCTCCGCCATCGGGTCGGCCGGCGCGTTCGCCGTGAAGACCTCAGTGAACTTCGCGGCGAAGTCGTCGAACAGCTCGTCGATGATGATGAACCGCTTGGCGGCGTTGCAGGACTGACCGTTGTTGTCGATGCGGGCGTTGACGGCGTCCTGGACGGCGGCGTCGAGGTCGTCGGTCGACAGCAGGATGAACGGGTCGGACCCGCCGAGCTCGAGCACGACCTTCTTGAGGTGCTTGCCGGCCAGCTCGGCGACGGCGGAACCGGCGCGCTCCGAACCAGTGACCGAGACGCCCTGCACGCGCGGGTCGGCGATGACCGTCGCGATCTGGTCGTTCGTGGCGAAGATGTTCACGTACACGGAATCGTGGGCGCCCAGCTCGGCTTCGGCGTCGTCGAAGATCTGCGCGATCGCCAGCGCCGACTCGGGGCACTGCGGTGCGTGCTTGAGGAGGATCGTGTTGCCGTTGACGACGTTCGGGCCGACGAACCGCGCCACCTGGTAGTACGGGAAGTTCCACGGCATGATGCCGAGCAGCACGCCGAGCGACGCGCGACGGATGAACGCCGAGCCGGTGCCGTCGGACAGCTCGATCGGCTCGTCGGCGGAGAAGGCCTCGCCGTTGTCGGCGTAGTACTGGTAGATCGCGGCGGCGAAGTCGACCTCACCGAGCGCCTGCTCGTAGGTCTTGCCCATCTCGCGGACGGCGATCTCGGCCAGCTGCTCACGGCGCTCCGTGTGGAGGGCGGCGACGCGGGCGACGAGCGCAGCGCGGTCGGCGACGGGAGCGCGACGCGACCACTCCTCGTGGGCGGCGGACGCGGCGGTGATCGCCTGCTGCAGCTCCTCGTCCGTGATCGTCGGGTAGTCGCGGAGAGTCTCTCCGGTCGCGGGGTTGACGACGGCGTAGTCGCTCACTGGTGTGCTCCTTTGTCTGAGGTGCTGCTGGTGCGGTGCGGTGTCCGTTGCCGGCCGATGCGAGCTGTGCGGGTTCGACGTGAGCGGGACCACCACCTGCACCGTATCGAACCACGCTCCGCCTGTCATGGGTTGGACTGCGGCTCCTGCGTCGAAACCCGGCTCAGGAGTCGAAGCCCAGCCCGACGGCGTCCATCGCGCGGAGCCAGAGCCCGCGCTTGCCCTCGTTGCGGTCGGCCCGGGCCATCTCCGACAGCGAGATACGCGCACCGATGAACGCGAGCGGGTCGGGCGGGAACGGCGTCGGCTTCTTCTGGACGAAGTCCATCGTCGTGCGCTCGGTCGGTGTGCCGGCGAGGAGGTCCAGCATGACGTTCGCGCCGTACCGCGTCGCCCCGACGCCGAGCCCGGTGAACCCGGCCGCGTGCGCGACCTTGCCGCCGTGCGCGGTCTCGAAGAAGGAGAAGAACCGCCCGCAGGTGTCGATCGCGCCGCCCCACTTGTGGGAGAAGCCGAGGTCGGCGAGCTGCGGGTAGGTGTGGGCGAAGTGGGCGGCGAGCTTGAGGAACGACTCCTCGCGCTGGTCGAACCGCGGCTCGACGCGCCCGCCGTAGTTGTACACCGCGTCGTAGCCGCCGTAGAGGATGCGGGTCGACCCGTTCGCGTCGGTCGTGAGTCGCGAGTAGTGGAAGCGGTTGTCGAGGTCGGAGATGCCCTGCCGGCCCTTCCAACCCAGGCTCTCGAGCTGTTCTGCGGAGAGCGGGTTCGTCATCAGCGCGTAGTCGTAGACCGGCACCGTGTACTTCCGGGCACTCGGGATGAGTGCCTTGAAGACGTTGGTGCCGAGGGCGACGTGCTTCGCGACGACCGAGCCGTGCGTCGTCGTCAGGGTGACCGACGTCGCGTCGGACCGGATCGAGCGGACGTGCGTGTACTCGTGGATCTCCACACCCAGGTCGAGGCAGACGCGTCGCAGCTCCCACGCCAGCTTGGCCGGGTTGACGAGCGCCGCTCCGGTGGGCTCGAACAGGCCGGCCTGGAAGATCGGCGAGTGGACCTCCGCCTGCATCGCCTCGCGGTCGAGGAACCGCGCGCCGTGCTCCTCGGCACTCTCCCGCAGCCAGTCGACGTGGTGTGGGGCCGTCGCTGCCTGCAGCAGGCCCGTCTCCTCCCAGTCGCAGTCCATGTCGTACCGGCCGATGGTCTCGCCGATCTCGCGCAGGTTCTCGCGGCCCAGCTCCTCCAGGCGGTCGAACTCGTGCGGCAGGCGACTCTTGCCGTTCGAGGATCCGTGGGTCAGGCTCGGCTCGCAGAACCCGCCGTTGCGACCGGACGCCGCCCACGCGATGCGCCGGCCCTCGAGGAGCACGACCCGGCGGTCCGGGTCGCGCTCCTTCGCGAGCAGAGCGGTCCACAGGCCCGAGTACCCACCACCGACGATCGCCAGGTCCGTCTCGACGTCCGCCTCGAGGCGGGGGAGCGGAGCGGGCCGTGCCGGGTCGTCGAGCCAGTACGGCTCCGGTTCGGCCGAGGCCAGCTGGTCCCGCAGGCGTGCGGTGTCGGCGAGCTCTTCGGCCAGTTCGTAGGTGGTTCTCATGGTGGGTCCCCTGTGGTGCGTGGTTCGGTGCGGTCGCGTGGTGCGCGGTCAGTCGGTGCGGGCGGCGTCGGTGCGTTCGGTCTCGGCACGTGGGGTTCCGGCGGATGCCCCGCCGCTCCCGAGTCCCGCGTCGCGCTTGGTGCTCCGCTGGACGAACTGCCAGATGACGACACCGAGCGCGAGCAGGCCGAGCGCGATGCCGAGCTCCAGGAACCCGCCGTAGCCCGTGGTGGAGAACCCGGTGGCACCGACGATGAGGATGATCGCGAGGAGCACCGACAGCACGACCGACAGCGGCACGAAGAAGCGCGGCAGGCGGATCGGGCGGACGGCGTCGGGGCGGTCCTTGCGCAGCAGGAAGAAGCCGGAGACCGCGAAGAAGTGCGTGAGGATGTAGCCGAGGTTGCCGGTCACGATGATCGCGAGCGGGTTCTGCAGCACCACCAGGATCACGACGTTCATGACGAGCATCACGTTGAGCGAGCGGAACGGCACCCCGCGACGGTTGAGCACGCCGAGGGACGGGACGGTGACGCGCTCCTTGCCCATGTTGAACAGCACACGCGAGGCGTCGGCCACCGAAGTGGTCATGATGAGCAGCAGCGAGGCGATGAGGCAGAGCACCATGACGTCCGCAGCGCCACCGACGAGCGAGGCGAAGCTCGCGACGAAGAAGGTCGCCGGGTTGTCGGCGATCGCCGCTTCACCCGCGTAGCCGCCGAGGGTCAGCGGGATGACGAAGAAGACGCCGAGGCAGAAGAGGACGGAGGCCTTGATCGCCTTGGTCGTGTCCTTCACCGAGTCGCGGTACTCCGGGGCGAAGGTCGCGCAGACCTCGATACCGAAGGTGGTCCACGCCATGATGTACAGCCAGACGATCGCGGTGTGCAGGCCCTCGATGCCCTCGAGCTTCCAGGTGAGGTCGAGCGGTGCCCAGTCGGCGCTGAAGAGCGGGAAGACGATGAACACGAACAGGGGGATGAGCAGGATGCCCGCCGTGATGTAGACGAACGCCATGGTGACGCGGACGCCGATGACGTTGATGAGGTACATCACGCCGATGACGCCGAGCCCGATGAGGATCGGGAAGGTGATGGAGATCGGGCCGAGCTGGATCACCCAGTCCTCGTTCGGGAACCACTGCGCCTGGATGAGTGCCCCGGTGACCGCGCCGTAGGTGGCGAGGTTGGTGCCCCAGGGGAGCCAGTAGCCGACGCCCGTGATCGGTGCGACCCAGGGTGCACGCGACTTCCACGCTTCGGCCGCGTAGTGCGCGATGCCGCCGGAGGAGTTCGGGAACATGGTGGCGAGCTCGGTGTAGATCCAGTTGACGCCCATGGCGAGGATCATGGAGATCGCCCACAGGACGGCGGCCCCCCAGCCGCCGAGGCCGGTGATGGAGGCGCCGAGGGTGGCGATGAGCGCGGCGGGCATGGTCATCGCCATGGCGAAGCCGTCGAACCAGCGCATCCGTTTCGGCAGGTGCGTGGTCTCGTCGGTGCTGGTGACGTGTTCGGTCGACATGGGCTCTTCTCGATTCGTGGGGGACGAGACGTCGCTGTCTCGCTGCTGGTGCACTCAATGTGCCGAAGGATTGTCGGAACGACAAGATCAGGATGCTTCAGTTGTTGTAATCGTAACTTTGACGAAACAATACTGCTTGTTCGAGGAATCGCAAGGTCCTAGGCTGATCCCACATTCTCCCGACGACATCCGCACGACGCTGTTCGGCGTCGTCGGCCCAGCCACGACACCAGGAGGTCCGGAATGACCACGTTGCCGACACCCACTCGCACCCAGCTCTTCATCGCCGGCGAGTTCACCGACGGAACCAGCTCGGAGCGCTCGGAGGTGATCAGCCCCGTCACCGGTGACGTCATCGCGTCGATCCCCGTCGCCGGCACCGCCGAACTCGACGAGGCGGTGCGACGTGCGCACGAGGCGCAGCGGGAGTGGCGGAAGCTCGGCGTGTTCAAGCGTGCCGAGATCTGCCACCGGGTCGGCGACGCGATCAACGCCCGCGTCGAGGAGCTCGCCCGCCTGCAGACGCTGGAGCAGGGCAAGCCGCTCGCCGAGTCGATCGCCGACATCGCCGAGGCCGCACAGCTCTTCCACCTCCACGCCGAGGACGCCCTCCGCCTGTACGGCGAGACGCTGCCGTCGAGCGACATCGACAAGCGCATGTTCACCTGGCGCGCACCGGTCGGCGTCTGGGGCATCATCACGCCCTGGAACTTCCCGCTCCTCATGTTCAGCGAGTTCGTCGCCCCGGGCCTCGCGACCGGCAACGCCTGCATCGTCAAGCCGCCGAGCAACACGCCCCTCGCGGTCCTCGCGGCGATGGACTGCCTCGTCGAGGCGGGCGTCCCGGCCGGGCTCGTCAGCGTCCTCCCCGGCGACGGCGCGTTCGGTTCCGAGCTCGTCTCCCACGACGGCATCGACGCGATCGGCTTCATCGGCTCGTCCGCCACCGGGGCGAAGATCGTCCGCACCGCAGGCCTCAAGCGCTCGCTCATGGAGTGCTCCGGCAACGGTCCGATCGTCGTCCTCGAGGACGCGAACATCGAACGCGCCGCGAAGGCCGCCGTCGACTCCGCGTTCTACAGCGGCGGGCAGGTCTGTTGCGCGACCGAGCGGCTCATCGTGCACCACAACGTCCACGACGCCTTCGTCGAGGCGGCCCTGGCCTACGCGAAGGCGACCGTGCGACTCGGTAACCCCTTCGACGAGGGGATCAACCTCGGCCCGCTCAACAACGAGGGCGTCGCCGCGAAGATGGACCGCCACCTCGACGAGGCCCGCTCGCTCGGCTTCGACATCCTGCTCGGCGGTGGTCGTGCCACCGGCCACCCGACGGACCTCTACTACGACTTCACGATCGTCGACGGCGTCTCCGAGGACAGCCTGCTGTCGCGGGAGGAGTCGTTCGGTCCGGTCCTCCCCATCCTCACGGCCAAGGACGACGACGACATCCTCCGCATCGCCAACGCCGACGCGCTCGGCCTGCAGTCCGCGGTGTTCACCGAGAGCCTGTCGAAGGCCTATCGCTTCATGGAGGAGCTCGAGACCGGCCAGGTCATCGTGAACGACTCCAACGGCTGGTGGGACATCAACATGCCGTTCGGTGGCGCGGGCGGCAAGGGCACCGGCTGGGGTCGGATCGGCGGCATGTACACGCTGCACGACATGACCGACCTCCGCACCGGCGCGATCCACGTCCGCTAGTCGNACCGCCCGCGTTCGGGTCGGTCGGTCGGCCGGGGCTCGTGGCTCGGGTGGGGCGGACACCGCACCCGGGCCGCACGGCTTCCCTCGCTACGCTTGCCAGATGACCATCCGCCCGCTGCCGGAGGAGCCACATGAACGACCTTGACGACATCGACCGTCGGCTGATCGCGATCCTGCAGCAGGACGGACGGAAGGCGTTCTCCGAGATCGCCACCGAGACCGGGCTGCCGGCGTCGTCGGTCCGCTACCGGATCCAGCGACTCGAGGACACCGGGATCCTGCAGATCGTCGGCATCGCGAACCCGCTGTCGATCGGCTTCGACCACCTCGCGCTCATCGGCATCCGCTGCGAGCCGGGGATGGCGCGCGGGGTGTGCCAGGAGTTGTCGAAGCACGCGGAGACGAGTTACGTGGTGCTCACGAGCGGCGGCTTCGACGTGATGGTCGAGGCCGTGTGCCGCGACATGGACCACTACAAGACGTTCCTCCTCGACACCCTGCAGCCGACGCCCGGGGTGCGATCGACCGAGACCTTCTTCGTCCTCGAAGCCCACAAGCTCGCCTACGGCTGGGGCGTCGGGTAGGTCGTCGGGCTGCGCCGACCCGCCCCCTCGTCTTCGTCCTGCTCAGAGAGGTACCTCATGACCGACCACCTGCTCGTTCCCAACGCCGTGCTCCAGGGCGCCGAGGTGGCGCTCGCCGACAACCCGCTCGCGCCCGCGGACGTGGTCTCGGGGTCGCCGCGGAGCGGGATCGTGTCCCTCACGGCCGTCGGTGACACCGAGGTCGGCGTCTGGGAGTTGGGCGTCGGTGTCGTGCAGGACACCGAGATCGACGAGGTGTTCGTGGTCCTCTCCGGTGAGGCGACGGTCGACTTCGCCGACGGCACCCCGTCGCTCGAGCTCCGTGCCGGGTCCATCGGCCGGCTCGCCGCCGGCGCCCGCACCACCTGGACGGTCCGCGAGACCCTCCGCAAGGTCTACGTCGCCTGACCCGCGCGACTCCCGGCGCGGCAGCAGGACATCCGCCCGACAGCAGGACGCTTCGTGCCCGCCCGTCCTGCTCTCGCGCCGATCTCCTGCGTTCCTGCCACTCCGGTCCCTGAGCTCAGCCTCATCCGGTCCCTGAGCTTGTCGAAGGGCTCCGGGGTGACCTCCTCTCTCGGGGCGGTGTTCTCGGTGTGCACTTCGACAGGCTCAGTGACCGGGGTGGGTTCTCCGATCGGGTGCCTTCTTTCGGTCCCTGAGCTTGTCGAAGGGTTCTCGGGCTGGCCTCTGTTCGCCGGGTGGTGTTCGCGGTGTGCACTTCGACAGGCTCAGTGACCGGGGTTCCTTCTCCGACCGGCTGCCTTCTTTCGGTCCCTGAGCTTGTCGAAGGGTTCTCGGGCTGGCCTCTGTTCGCCGGGTGATGTTCTCGGTGTGCACTTCGACAGGCTCAGCGACCGGTGGAGGGCTCAGTGACCGGGGTTCGTTTTCCGACCGAGGTCCGTCACCGCGGCCGCAATAGGCTTGTCGCATGAACCTGCGCACCGTCGAGCTCGACCACACGGACCACGCCGCCCTCGACCTCTGGTGGGGTGCAGCGTCCCGCGGCTTCCTCTCGAAGCCCGAGACCGACGTGGCGGTGCGTGCCGAGCGGCGTCAGCTCCTCGTCGGCAGCTCCATCCTCGGGGTCTACGACGACACCGCGGCCGAACCACTCGTCCCCGTCGGCACGCTCGGTTCCTTCCCGACCGCCCTGTCGATCCCCGGTGGCTCCGTCCGCGCCCTGGCCATCACCGAGGTGACCGTCTCCACCTCGCACGAACGTCGCGGTATCGCCCGATCGCTGATGGAGAACCGACTCCACCACGCGAAGGCCACCGGTGCCGCAGTCGTCGCGCTCACCGCGAGTGAGGCGACCATCTACGGCCGCTACGGCTTCGCCCCGGCGACCTGGGAGTTCACGCACGAGGTCGACCCCAAGCGCGTCGCTTGGCGGGGTGCGCCGCCCGCCGGCCGCGTCCACACGCTCGACCCGCGCTCGCTCGCCACCGTCGCACCCGGGCTGTTCGAGCGCTCCCGCAGCACCGGTGACATCGACCGCGGGGTCGCGTGGTGGAAGCAGGCCCTCCGTGAGGTGACCATCCGGCACTTCAGCCACGGTGAGGGAGACACGCTCGCCCTCCGCTACGACGACGCCGACGGCGAACCACAGGGTTACGCGCTCTACCGCGTCGGCGAGGAGTGGGGCACGATCGTCGTCGACGACCTCGTCGCCACCACCCCGGAGGCCCGCTACGCGCTCTGGCGGCACCTCACCGGGATCAGCCTCACCACGAAGGTCACCTTCCACCAGGCTCCGACGGTCGAAGCCATCCAGTGGCGACTTGTCGACCGCCGCGCCGTCAAGACCACCGCGCGAGCCGACTCGCTCTGGCTGCGCATCGTCGACGTGCCGACCGTGCTCGGTGCGCGCCGGTTCACCGTCCCAGCGGCGTCCGAGCGTCGCGAACACCTGCTCGACGTCGAGGACGCGCTCGGTCTCGCCGGCGGTCGGTTCGCGCTCCGCATCGACGAGCACGGTGCCGCGGTCGCAGAACGCCTCGGCGACGTGCCGGAGTCGGCCGACGACGACGACGCTGTGCGCCTCACCATCAACGAGCTGTCGGCGGTGCTCCTCGGCGGCCCGCGCGTGTCGGCGCTCGCCGAGGCAGGGCTCATCACCGGGTCATCGGAGGCGGTCCGAGCGCTCGACCTCGCATTCGTGACGGAGCAGGCGCCCTTCCTTCGGACGCACTTCTAGGTGCTACCCGCCAAGGTGATGTAGCTCGGCCGATCGATCAGGGAGCGGTCGCGCCGAGGAGGATCGCCGCGGCCGGGAGAGCGAGCAGCATCATCCAGCCGGTGATGACCGCACCGACGAGGCCTGTCAGGAGGGTGAATCCTCCGATGGTGGCGGCAAGGGTGCGGAACAGCTGGCGTTGCTCGGCCGGGATGCTGCGGCGCAGGGTGCGGGGAAGTGCCGCGAGCTGCGGGCGTGGGGTGGGGATGGAGCCGGTGGTGGCGGGGTGCTGCAGGGTCGTCATCGGAGTCGGGTGGTTCCTGGTCGGGTTCGGGCGGGAGGCGCGCTCCGGGAACGGCTGATCGGTCGGATCCGGATCTGTATCTCGAAGTGCAGATTTGTTATACACCGTGGTAGACGTGCCCGCAACTCGTTGGCGGCGCACACGCTTGACGCCGCTCCACAGGCGCCCGATCCGCGCTCGCCGCGTCACGCCCACCAACTGTCGAGCCGTCGACCGGCTCTCGATCGATACCGTCGCTGCAGCATCGCGACGGCCATCGTCGCGACACACGGCCAGACAGGAGTATGCGTGGACACGATCCCGGACGAAATGACCACCGATGCGCGCGCGGAGGCGCCGCCAGGGCGCCGTTCCAGGTCACTCGGGCGGCGCTCGACCATGGCGATCGTCGTCGCGGTGGTCGCCCAGCTGAGTGTGTTCGCGCTGGTGATCGTCGCTTGCACGGGTCAGGTCGGGGAGCCGCGGGGTGATCGCGCTTCGCCGGTGGCCGAGGCGCCGGCGATGGACCCGAGCGCTCCTCAGCGTGACGACGAGCTTCCCACCCGAGACGAGGTGTTCGCCGTGGCTGCAGACCTCCTCGGGCAGATGGTCAACACGGCGACGGGTGGGCAGCCGTTCGCGTTCTCGCCCCAGGCCTCTGAGGCGCCCTGCAGCAGTCTGGCGCCGTCCGGTCGGGCCACGAAGCTGGCACGCATGGCCGTCGAGGTCGAGCTGCCGGTCGGAACGAGTCGCGCCGTGCTCGTCGACCTCATCAACGGGTACGCGCCGCCGCTCGAACTCGCGGCCGACTCGGACGAGTTCCGGTCGGAGCTGATCGTGCCCTCACCCGGCGAGCTGGAGCTGTCGGCGCAGCTCCGCGACGACGCCATCATCTTCGAACGGGAGCTCCGACCCGATGCCGACGTGCTGCGGATCACGGTCGAGAACGGCTGCTTCCTCCCGCCGATAGAGTGACATCCGTCGAGCAGAGGGGAGTGTCGCATGAAGATCGTCGTCGCAGGAGGCAGCGGGATGGTCGGGCGACACGTCGTCGCGGTGGCCCAGGAGCGCGGACACCGGGTGGTCGTGCTGTCGCGTGCCACCGGCGTCGACCTCGCCACTGGAGCCGGGCTCGCCCAGCAGTTGGAGGCCGCGGACGTCGTCATCGACGTGACGTCGACGGCCACGCAGTCCGCCCAGCAGTCGCGCCAGTTCTTCGGGGCGGTCACCCGCAACCTGCTCGAGGCCGAGGGCGCCGCCGGCGTGCCCCACCACGTCGCGCTGTCGATCGTCGGAAGCGACAAGGCACCCTTCGGCTACTACGCGGGCAAGGTGCTGCAGGAGGAGATCGTCAGCACCGGGCGCATCCCGTGGACGATCCTGCGCGCGACGCAGTTCCACGAGTTCGCGCAGCAGATGGTCGAGCGATTCCGTTTCGGGCCGGTCACGATGGTGCCGACGATGACCTCCCAGCCGGTCGCCGCGCGCGAAGTCGCCGAGCGCCTGGTGGAGCTGGCCGAGGGCGAGCCGCAGGGGCGCCCGGCCGATCTCGCGGGCCCCGAGGAACTGCGGATGACCGCGATGGTCAAGGCCTACACCGCCGCCACGGGCATCCGTGGCCCGGTCGTGCAGATCCCGCTGCCCGGCGGCTTCGGCAAAGCGATGCGCGACGGCACGACCCTCGCCGGCCCGGGCGCGCAGCGCGGTGTGCAGACGTTCGCGCAGTGGATCGACGGGCTCAGCGCCGCTCGCTGAGCGTCAGCTCCGCTGAGCCGCCCGGACGTCCTGGATGAGTCGAGGCGTGCGCCACTCGCCGACCCGCTGGAACCACACGGACGGTGGGTAGGCGAGGCGGACGACGAAGTAGTTCACGTACTCGATGACGCCCAGGAGCCAGACGAACGGGATGCCGATGGCCGCGAAGGCGTGGGCGGGGAACCAGACGATGATCCCGACGAGTCCGGCGAGCAGCAGGACCGCGTCGAGCACGCGGAACCCGCGGTAGGTGGCGGCCAGCCCAGGAGGCATGGTGCCCTGCTTGACCCACCGCCGGGCGAGCAGCCAGTAGACGCCGGCCTGCACGAGGATCAGCAGCAGCGGTACGAGGGCAGACCAGAACGCGAGCGCATCGGTTGGCTGTTCGAACAACGGCAGCGCCGAGACGAACGCGACCCAGATGAACACGAGGGCGGCGAACAGTTCGCCGAGTCCGAGGCTCAGGTACCGGCCCCGGAGGACCGTGCGGCGATCGTCGGTCATGTCACCAGCCTAAACACGGTGTGCCGGGCCGGTCGAGTGTGCTCGACAGACCTTCAGGTGCTCAGAACGTGACGGTCGGCAGCGTCATGATCTCGGCGCCGTCCTCGGTGATCGCGATGGTGTGCTCGCTGTGGGCCGTGCGGCTGCCGGTCACGCTGCGGAGGGTCCAGCCGTCGGCGTCGGTGACGAGCTTGTCGGTGTCGGCCATGACCCACGGCTCGATCGCGAGGAGCAGGCCCGGGCGCAGCTTGTAGCCGCGGCCGGCGCGACCGTCGTTCGAGACGTGCGGGTCCTGGTGCATCGTCGTGCCGATGCCGTGGCCACCGAACTCCATGTTGACCGGGTAGCCGGCGCCACGCAGCACGGTGCCGATCGCGAAGGAGATGTCGCCGATCTTCGCACCCGGCTTGGCGGCGGCGATGCCGGCGGCGAGGGCCTCCTGGGTGGTCTCGATGAGCGCGAGGTCTTCGGGGGTCGCCGTGCCGACGACGAAGCTGATGGCCGAGTCTGCGGCGATGCCGTCGAGGAGGACGGCGAGGTCGAGGGTGAGGAGGTCGCCGTCGGCCAGCGTGTAGTCGCGGGGGAGGCCGTGGAGGACGGCGTCGTTGACGGCGGTGCAGATGTAGTGGCCGAAGGGTCCGCGGCCGAAGGAGGGGGCGTAGTCGACGTAGCAGGAGACGGCGCCGGCCTCGAGGATCATCGCCTTGGCCCAGCGGTCGATCTCGAGGAGGTTCGTGCCGACCGTCACGCGGTGCTTGAGCGTGTGAAGGATGTTCGCGACCAGCTCGCCGGTGCGACGCGCCTTCGCGACCTCGGTGGGGGTGAAGATCTCGATCATGCGGGGCCCTTCCATCGGCGTGCTGCGTGCGTGGTGCGGTGGTGTTCGTGCCGCGAACGGCGCTCGACCAATAACTATACCGGTCAAACTATCCCGTACTACACTGGGCGCATGGTCCGCCTCCCGCTCACCCCCACCGACGTCGAACGCGGTCAGCGCCTCGGTGCGCTCCTGCGCGAGGCCAGAGGTGAGCGTTCGATGCTCGACATCGCGCTCGATGCCGGCCTCTCGCCGGAGACGCTGCGGAAGATCGAGTCCGGCCGGGTCGCGACGCCGGCGTTCTCGACGATCGCCGCCATCGCCGAGGTGCTCGGCCTCTCCCTCGACGAGGTCTGGGCGACGATCAGCCCGGCCCGGCGCGACACTGCCCCGTCCGGCGAACGCCTGCGCGAGCGACTCGTCTCCTAGCTCCTCGGTCGCTCCCGCTCCCTGCCCTTCGACAGGCTCAGGATCCGCTTGTCGAAGGGCCCACGCAGTCCCGCGGCCGTATCCGCCCGACGTGCCGCGCCGGTCCCTGAGCTTGTCGAAGGGCGCGCGCAATCGCGCGGCCGCGTCTGCTCGACGCACCACGCCGGTCCCTGAGCTTGTCGAAGGGTCTATGTCCGATCGCTACTGCGTGTCGCTCGTCGTCGGTTGGACCGGGCGGGTGAAGACGTTTTCGCTGATCTTCGTCCAGTCCTCAGCGGGGTCGAGCGCAGTGTCGACGACGGCGTCGGAGAGCACCGTGTACTCGTTGACGCTGTCGCTCATGCCGACGCGGTCGCCGCTACCGCAGGCTCGGAACGGCTGGGTCTCCGCGAAGACGATGATGCAGATCCGAGATTGCCCCTGCTCGGTCGCCGATGCGAGGAAGATCTCCGTGTCGCCTTGGACGGCGACGAGTCGGGTCGAGTCGGCGTCGATGGTGAACGGGTCGTCACTGCCGGCTCCGGTGGTGCTTGCCGGGAGACGATCCTTGTCGGCCTGGTCGCGCTCGAGGTCCGCGTAGCTCGTCACTCCGCCGGTGCAGGCGCTCAGCCCGGCGGCGAGTGTGAGCGCGATGAGTCCTGCTGCGATGCGTCGATGCATATGACGTCCCCCGATGTCGATTCCCGACAGCCTACGACTCCTGCTCCCGGATGGAAGCAGCGACGGCCGACTCGCGGCTGGCGAGGGCGATGGCGACGATCCCGAGGAAGACGGGGCCGACGACACGGACCCACCCGTCGAGGATGACGATGATCGGGACGAAGAGGGACACGTTCGAACCCGCCGCCACGACGATGATCTGCTGGACGACCCACGATGCTGCTGTCACCGCCACGACCCACAGCGGCGCGAGGTTCCACGGGCGGGGCACGGTTCCGGCGCGCGCGATCTGCGTCGTCGCGATGGCCGCGAGCACGAACTGGACGAGCAGGTCGATGTAGCCGAAGCTGAGGAAGGTCTCGATGGCGGCCGGGATCGTCGCCAAACCGCGGACGAACGAGCTGATCGTCATCCAGATGCCGAGCGCGATGAGGGCGCCGGTGCCGAGCGGGCGCCTCGCGGTCACGCTGCTGGAACGGTCCGAGCCGATCGCGAACAGGGCGATCGAGAAGACGGACAAGAACGTCGCGAGGATGCCACCGGTCGGCCCGAGGAACGACCCGATCTGGACGAGTGGGCCGAGGAGCACCGACCCGACCAGGAGCGCTCCGGCGACGATCCACACCTGCTTGGACCCTGACGTGACTGCGTTCGTTTCCCCCATGGGCGCCCAGTCTACGGACGGCCCTTTTTCCGCTTCGTGGATCCCAGGTCTCTGAGCCCGTCGGAGGGCGCGCAACTGTCCCCGGTCCCTGAGCGTGTCGAAGGGCGGCGGCCCCCTCGCGGTCCCTGAGCCTGTCGAAGGGCCTGCACGCAGGACCCGAGCTGTGTACCGTGGCACGGATGACCGAGGAGCAAGCCGACCCGCACACCACCGGTTTCGTCGACGTGGAGGGCGGTGCGTCGATCTTCGTCGAAGAGTCCGGCACCCCCGACGGTGTTCCCGCGCTCTGGCTGCACGGCGGCCCAGGCGGTTCGCTCGGCTCCGGCTGGTATCGCTCGCACTTCGACCTGTCGCGGTACCGCCTCATCGGGATCGACCAGCGGGGGAGCGGCCGCAGCCTGCCGAACAGCGTGGACGCCCGCGACCAGCTCGACGACCACACGACCCAGCGTCTGATCGCCGACATCGAGGCGGTGCGAGTCGCCTCGGGTGTGGAGCGCTGGGTGGTCGCCGGGGTCTCATGGGGCACGACCCTCGCGCTCGCCTACGCGCAGGAGCATCCCGATCGGGTGATCGCACTGGCGCTCGTCGCGGTGACCACCACGAGTCGTGACGAGGTCGACTGGATCACCGAGGGCGTTGGCCGAGTCTTCCCCGAGGAGTGGGCCCGGTTCGAAGCCGACAGCGACCGGCGGGACGGCGAGCGGGTCGTCGAGGCCTACGCGCGTCGTCTCCGGGAGGGCGACGCGACGGACCGCACACACGCCGCGACCGCCTGGGACCGCTGGGAGAGCGCGCACGTGTCGCTCGACCACCCGGAGCGCGTCGGTCAGCTGTTCGCCGACGCGACCGTGCGCGAGGCGTTCGCGACGCTCGTCACCCACTACTGGAGCCACGACGGCTTCCTCACCGGCGACCGGGCGGTGCTGTCGCGGATGGACCGCATCGCGCACATCCCCGGAGCGCTGGTCCACGGCCGACGTGACATCAGCGGACCGGCCGCGACCGCCTGGCGCCTCCATCAGCTGTGGCCGGCGAGCGAGCTGACGATCGTCGAGACCGAGGGCCACGGCGGCGCCGAGGAGAGCGCCGTGCTGCGTGCGGCGCTGGACCGCTTTGCGGCGCTGGGTCCCTGAGCCTGTCGAACGGCCGCCCCATCGTGCGGCCGATAGTCAGCCGTTAAATGCCGAGAACGGCGCCACCTGCGCATCCTCGCTGAGGACATCGACGATCTCCGTCGCGCAGTGTTCGTCGGGTTGCCCCGCCTCGTGGTCGGAACTCCAGCCGACGATTACTCCTCGCTCGAACCGCACTGTCGCCTGGAAGCAGGTGTACACGGCCGGGTCGACTTCGGTGCCGGTGACGATGATCCCCTGGAAACTGGCCTCGTCTCCGGCGTCGACCAGGTCGTAGACGACCGCTCCTCCGTCCTCCAGCCCGAGCGACGCCGGGTCATCGTCGCCATTCCAGTAGACGCTCGGGAAGCTGCCGTCGGTGCTGCGGAGCTCGGCGAGGAACAGGTCACGATCGGTCGCACGCGCGTCGGCCAGGGCTCTCATCAGCGGATCCTTTGTGCTTCCAGATGGCGCGGGTGGCCGGTCCGCCGACGTCGACCGGCGCGTTGGTCTGCGCACCCGAGCTGAGCGCCGCCATCGCTGCAACAGCGATGGCGACCCGCAGCGCGCGTCGAACCGCAGGGGTGGGCGAGCTTCGCGGGTACATGCGGGCAGCCTACGCAGGACCCGCCAGCCCATGCGACACTCGACCCATGGAACCCGAGGTCGTGATCCGCGTCGCAACGCTGGCCGACGCTGCCGGGCTCGCCGAGCTGAAGCTCATGATGTCGCCGCCCGCCGCCCCGCTCGCCGACTGGGAACGGGCGCTGTTCGCCCACGACCTCGTCTCGTGGATCGCGGTCGACTCCGACTCCCGGGTGTGCCTGGTCGCCGAGGTCGACGATCAGCTCGTCGGGATGGCTTGGCTCGTCGTGTTCTCCCGCGCACCCAACATCGGCGCACTCCGCCGCCTGACGGGCGACGTGCAGAGCGTCTTCGTCCGCCCGGGGTTCCGTGGTCGCGGCATCGCCGGCCGTCTCGTCGACGGACTCCTCGACGCCGCACGAGCTCGCGACATCGGCCGGGTCTCCGTCAGCTCGAACGACGCGGGTGCGCCGGTCTACCGCCGTGCCGGGTTCGAGGAAGCGCCGCTGCTCCTCGAATGGCGGGCCGACCCACCGGGCCACTGAACGACGAATCGCCCCGAGTGGTCGTGCCAGGACCTCCTGGACGACCACTCGGG
>NZ_JACYTU010000027.1:0-20191 GCF_014841225.1 Plantibacter sp. CFBP 8804 | reverse complement strand
GGACGGCTGGTGCGTTCACCGTCACGACCGTGTTCGCGAGGTTCCGCAGCGGGCCCCGGAGGTCCTCGCGGGCTTGGACAAGGGTGTCGATCGCGGTGTCCTTCCGGTCAGTGTCCGCCTCAACGGCCCGGATGGCCGCCGCGAGGGTCTTCTGGAACGCGGTGAGCTGCTGCAGGGTTGGGTCCTTCGGCAGAATCCGGTCCANGATGCGGCCGGTTGTCCCTCGGCTGGTGGGGTTTTCACCGCGGTCACGGCTGCGTCGAGGGCCAGTCGGGCTTGCTCGAGGTCAGCCGCAGCACTGGTGTCGAAGTAGGCGGGGGCGCCGGCGACGATCGTCGCGACGGCGGCGCTGGTGTCTTGTGTCCTGGTGATTTCCGCGTCGAGGGCGATCTTCTGGGCGTTGTTGTGGATCTCAGCCTGCCCGAGCGCTTTCACCGCACCCCGGGCTGAAGTGAGCTTGTCTTCGAACTCGGCGTTTGCTGCGACGGCGTTCGTGATGACCACCGCTGTGATGAGCACGGCGGCGGCCGCGACAACCGCGAGGATCTTGCCGAGGGTGTGTCGGCGCATCCAAGCTAAGACGGTCGCCCGCCGGGACGTCGGCCGTGCTGGTGCTGGGTCGGTTGAGGTGTTGGTCATGCTGTGTCCTGTTCAGTGATGCGGCTGTTGGTGCGGCAGGTTTCCTGCGCGATGCGGCGGGTCCAGTAGTCGGCGTTGTCGCGTTCGAGCTGCTGCGCCTGGTCCAGGGGACCGACGGCGGGGTGGGTGGTGCACGCGGCGAGGTAGCGGTCACGTAGCGCCTCCATCCAGGCGAGCGAACGTGCGCTCGCGCTGCCCGGCGTGCTGGTCATGGGGTTTCCCTTTCGGTGTGGTTGGTGACTGCCCGGTGACCTTGCCCACCGGGGCGGCCCGTTTGGTTAGTGGTGGCTGGTGCCACCGGTTTCTGGGTGTTCTGGGCTGTTCGGGGAGGGCTGGGTGCGGTCGATGAAGGACGGGTTTCCGGTGGTGTCGAGCCAGGCCAGGTAGTCCTGGTAGGGGTCGTCACCGGGGCGTGGGGTGACGGGTGCCGGTGGGGTGCGTCGGATGGGGGTGTCGAGCTGGAGTCGGTGTCGCGGCTCGGACCGGGCCGGACGGCGTGCGGTCATGAAGGTTCCTTCCTCAGGGGTGGGGTGATGGGTGTTGCGGGAGGGTATTTCCAGACAGCCCCTTGGCGGGGCGTGCTGGTGGTGGGTAGCCGGGAAATGAGCGGCGGTGGCGGCCGAACCCAAGGGTGCTGCCGGACGGGATGGGTGAGCCGGGATGGTTCTGGCTGCGTTGCAGACGAGGATGCTGAAGATCACGCGGTGGTCCGTTCTGGGTTGGTGGGTTCGGGTGGCGGGATGCGTACCGGCCAGGCGGTGGTGCTGACCGGTGTCACGGGTTGCCGGGTGCTGCGGTGCCGGTTCGCGTCGGCGGCTTGGAGGACAGCGGTCGTGTCGGCTCGGCGTTGCTCGCTGGTGCGCGCACGGCGGGCGTCGTCGACGAGGACCCGGAAGAGCTGGGTGCGGTCGATGAGGCGTTCGCGTTCCAGGCGTGCGGTGTGCCCGCCGAGCCAGAACAACCACCGGCCTGCCGGTGTCAGCCGCTCGAGGTGCACGGTGCGGGCGGGGACCGCGAGGGTGTTCCCGCCGAACCCGGCCGGCGCGGGGTAGCTGGGGAGACGTTCCTCGCCATCCAGCAACGGCACGTCGGCGTTGACGTTGATGCGGTGCCAGTGCCAACCCAACGCGTTCTGCAGCGCGTTCAACTCCACCAGGAGGTGCGTGGAGCCGCGGCGGGTGTCGTCGGCGCCGGCCTGCAGGATCTCCGCCGGCGTGTACGGTCTCATCGACCCGGGACGAGCTCGGCGAGCTTGTCGGGACGGAACCCGGACCAGTGGCTGGTGTCGGCCACCACGACGGGCGCCTGCAGGTACCCGAGCGCCTGCACGGTCTCCAACGCGTCAGGATCCTCGGACAGGTCCACCACCGTGTACTCGACTTTCCCGTCGAGGAACCGGTGCGTGGCTGTGCACTGGACGCAGTTGGGTTTGCTGTAGACGGTGATGGTCATGATCGCTGTCCGTTCTTCTCGATCTCTCGGGGTGTGCTGGCAGGTAGGGGATCTTCCCGATACGCAGAGCAGATGGTGGAGTCGGGGGAGGGACCATAAGCGGGAACCCCAAGGGGCGGAAAGTTCTGGGCCGAAATCAGGGAGCTTGCGACCGCGGCTCAGAAGTTTCCGGCACGCAGGGGCCGGCAACGCCGGCCGCGTTGGTCACGGAGGAGAGCCGCCATATGATCGGCGGTTCGGGACGATCCCCGTCCGTGTTTCAACAGAACCGTGCCGCCCTCCGTGGCGGCTCCTTCAGGCTGCGACCGCTTAGCGGGAGGGGCTTCCCGTGCGGGCTGCTCGTCGTTCTGATGGGCGGGCCTGGCGTGCTCGTTGCCTGCGTCGACGTGCGCGGGCGTCGAGGAGCACCCCGAGGGTGCAGCAGCTGACGAACACCGTCGCCCATGCCGGCCAGAACACGGGCGAATCAAGGACCGTTTGCATCGCGGGTCACGCTCCTCGGATGTTGCGGACGGCGGCCAGGTGCCCGGTGCTGCCCTGCTGTGGTCGGCACCAGATGACGCTCAGACGGTAGGTCCCGTCGAGTGGGAACTCGGAGCGGGTGGACCGTTCGACCCGCCACCCGTTCCGGCGCATCTCAGCCGAGGTCTGGTCCCATTCCGCCTGGTAGCGGCGCGTGGTCGTGTGCTCGAGCGGTGTCGATGGTCGTAGCGGGAATGCTCCGCTGCGCTGCAGTGAGCGTTCAGCCGTGCCCGTCTCGTCCGGTTCGGGGCGTGTGTGCATGGTCGTGTTCCTCTACGTGTCGGGGACCGGGCGGTTGCGGCGGTCTCGACACAGGACGTTCTGCGTGCGCGCTTTGGTCCCTTGCGCGCGTCAAAACCGTCTCCGTGGTGAGGGTCCAGGTGTCGTCGGGCCTCATCCCCGGGGAGGCCTGGGCCCTCACCCCTTTTGACGCCTGATGAGGAGGCACCCCATGTTGAAGACCCGTACGTGTGCTGCGTGTGGTGCAGTTCAGTCCGCGGATCTGCGGTTCTGCGGTTCGTGCGGAGTCGCATCAGCGGTCGCCGCGGAGGCAGCCGATCATGTGCTGCTGTCTTCGCCGACCGGGGCGACGGAGGTGGCCGTCGACCAGGTGCCGTTACGGGAATCGTTGCTCGACGAGTCCTCCTCACCGACACGGCGGCGGCGTTGGTTGGTGCCGGTCGGGGTCGGTGCCGGTCTTCTCGTGTGTGTGCTCGCGGGCGGGACATTGCTGCAGCTCACGGCCGCAGCAACACCAACGGCAACAGCCTCCGCGACGGTGCCGGCGCATGAGGTCGTCGGGATCCCCGGCTGGGGTGCGCGGCCGTCGTGGGCGGGCAAAGCACCCGTGTCGCAACTGCTGGTCAGTGGTGACGGGGAACGCTTCGCCGCGGTACGGAGCGGTGAGCTTGTCATCCGTGACGTGAAGGGTGCGACCGTTTCGCGCGCCACGGTTCCGGCTGACGGGAAGGTGCAGGCGGTGTCGATCGATGGGGTATCCGCGTTCGTCGTCGTCACCGGGACCGAGCTGATCGTGTGGTCGACATCGACGACGACATCGACCACGGTCCCGGTTCCGGCCGAGACGACGGTGTCGGTCCTTGGTGCCGTCCTGGTCGTGACCACACCGGACGGCACGGTTTCCGTGCTCACTGGTGGTGGTCTTGCCCCGTTCGTCAGCCCGCGGTCGGGGGTTGCCCCGTTGGCGATCACCGGGGACGGTGCCATGCAGTGGGCGTCCGCACGCGGGGAGGTCCTCACCGCGTCATCCGTTGGCACGCTCGTGCAGCAGACTCCCCTCGCACCGCCGGTACCCGGCGCGACCGTGTCGCGGTGGGTGGCCGGTGGGGACACGATCACCGTGCTGTGGGCCCTCCCGGACGGCAGCACCTCCCTCGCCACCCACAGCCCGGCTGACGGGAGCGTACTGGCCGCTGTGCCGGTGGATGCAGCAACCGTGCGGAGCATTTGGGTGCGGAGTCCGGGCAGCACCGTGGCGATGCTCGGCGCTCACCAGGTCGACATCGGCACGGGCTGGATCGGCACCCCGGCGGCCGACTTCGCAGCGTCCAGTGCGCTCGGTGACAGCTTCTACGGCGCCATCGGTACTGCTGCTGCCGTCCTGGACGGCGACCAGGTGCATGTCGCTGCCCAGCCGCCCACGATCCGCCCCATCGGTGTCCTCGCGAACGGGGCGCTCCTAACGACCGAACAAGGTGTGCCCGCGATTCTCCCGAAATCCGCAGCGAAGTAGCTGCCCCACATCGTGCCGCGAACCGTTCGCGGCATCACCTGAAAGGAACCACCCATGACCCACACGCTCCGCGCGAGCCTGACCGCCGCGGCCATCGCGGGCCTCGTGCTCGCAGGCCCGACCCTCACCGCCACCGCCACCCCGCTGCAGCTCACCGCAACATCCCCCAGCACCACCGCGGTCGACCCCGTAGATCCCGTCGACCCGGTCGACCCCGTTGACCCGGTCGATCCGATTGACCCAGTGGATCCGGTCGACCCCGTCGATCCGGTGGATCCGGTGGATCCGGTGGGTCCGGTCGATCCGGCTGGGCCGGTGGATCCGGCGGGCCCTTCCACGTCGGAGCCGTCGTCGGGAGATTCCTCGACGGGCAATGATCGGTCTGGTGATCGCGGTTCGTCGCGTCCGTCGGGCCCGCGTCTCGCGGAGACCGGCGCCGAAGCCGCAGGGCTGGCGGGTGCGGCTGGTTTGTTGCTCTCTGGTGGTGCCGGTAGTTACCTGCTGGCGGCTCGTCGGGCACGCCTGCTGTCGAAGCAGCAGTAGATGAATGCCAGGACGGTGACGGCCGGTGTTGGGCTTGAGGACGTCGATGCGGTTACGCGCCGGTATCTCGCAGCGAAACCGGGAACCAGTCGGAGCCTGTCGCGGCGTTGGTCGATGGAGTTGTGGCAGCAAGTCGCAGCCATTGATGCAGCTCTTTCCGGACGGCCGTGGCAGCTGGAGCTTGCTGCGGACGCACAGTTGCCGTCCTGGCTGATCGAGTTGTGTTCCGGACACATCGGCTCGGCCGTCGAGGTGCCAGCGCCGACCCTGTTCCGCACTGCGGGCATTGGGACGGCTTGGACTGTATCGCCGGTCGATGTCATTGAACTGCGCGGGATCAGGCAGCGTCGGGGTGATGCACGGTCCCGTGTTGCCCGCCTGCTGCACGCGATCGAGCGCGCAGGCGGTACGACCGACGCCGACGTCTATGTGACCGGCGACGGGTCACCTGCCGGGCAGTTCCGGGCCGAGGTGCACGCCGTGTTCGGGGTTTTCGACTGTGAACGGCCCCTTGCGGAGCTTGCGTCGTTCAGCGACGGGTTTCGGATGTCGCCGCCGGTTTGGCAGGGCGGACGATGCGTGACGTACACGTGGACGCCGATCTCCGGACGTGTGCAGTGATGCAACGTGCGTGTTTCCGATGCGAGCGGGTTCTTGGTGAGTCGGAGCGAGCGTTCTGTGGGATGTGCGCGGCACCAGTGCCCGTGCTCCTGAGCACCCATCCCGGTTCGGGTGTGTCGTCGTTGGCGGCAGCGACCGGTTTCTACGACGGGTTCCAGCCCTGGCATGCCGGGCACGAGGCACGCGTCCTGCGTCTGCTGGTTGGACGCACCCACGTGGCTGGTCTCAAGTTCGTGCGCGATGCGCTCAGCGCCAAACAGCCCGGGACAACGCTCGTGCTGCTGGTCCCGGACGCCCCGGGGAAGCTCCCGAAGCCGTTGCGTGACCAGGTCGACATCATCTCCGGCGTCACCCCCGTGACCTTGGCCCCCTGGGTCGAGTCCTGGCGGTGGGAACCCGGCATCGAACTCCCCAAACCGGTGACGGTCTTCCGCACCGCCCTCCACGCGGCGCTCACCGAGCAGCTGCTCACCACCTCCTGAAAGGAACCACCTCATGCTCATCATCGATACCTTCGTAACCCTGCCCTGGGATACGGTTCTGCACACCATCCCACCGAAACCGATCGCTGGTGCCGACGCCGGCATCAACACGCTCGTCGGTTGGGTACTGAAAATCCTGTCGCTGCTGTCGTTCATCGGCCTGCTGGTCGTGTTCTCCGTCGGCTACGAGTCCTACCGCCACAACCAGGCGCAGGACTTCATGCAGAAAGCCAAGGCATGGGTCGCGGCCGCGCTCGTCGGCGCGAACGCAGACCGTATCGTCACGATCTTCTTCCCCGGCTTCAAGCTCACCGCGAAGGCCACCTCGATCCCCGGCATGGATACGCAGGTCGAAGGCATCATCGGCAACATCATCTGGATCCTCGGGTGGGTGGCGTTCGCGTGTCTGATCTTTCTCGCGATCAAGGGGTTCGTGGCGTTCCGTGAGAACGGGATCGGGGAGTTCGTGTCGAAGTTCTACTGGTTCATCGTCGCGAGCCTCGGGATCTCGTTCGCCGCGCAGATCGCCGGCACGTTCTTCCCGTCCGCGCTGGACTACAAGTAGGGGGCGCGGCGCATGTCGAAGAAGCAAGCACGCTCTGGCGCACGGTCTTGGTTGGAATCCTCGGTGTTCCTCGGGGGTCCTGGGAAGCGGTGGACGCTGTGGGTGTCCTGGATCGTCGTCGGATCGCTCGTCGCGATCTCGCTGGTCGTCTTGTTCTGGCCCACCCACAGCACCACCTCGACGTCCCCCGCAAGCACCTCTGCCGCGGGTTCGGCGGCACCAGCGGCTGATTCGTGTCCGACCTCGGACTGGGATGATGCTGCGGTCGAGCCGCCGCGGGATCTGCGCTGGCTGACCGTCGCCGGCAATGCCTGGCCGACCTCGGAGACCGACGGTCCGACCCGCACGTTCGACGGTCTGCGGCGCTGCTTCGCCCACTCGCCCGTCGGTGCCGCCCTCGCGGCGGTGAACCTCACGCAGTCGCTGCGCACCGCAGATCTGGTCGATGCCCACCACATTCTGGATAGCCAGTACGTGCAGAACGACGGCAAATCCATCGCCGATCAGGACGTCGATACGTACTTTCCGCAGCAGCCCGTCGAGAACCGGAAGTTCGGTGCGGTCGTCGGGTACACCTTCGTCGGGTACTCGGCCGACCTCACCCGGGTGGTGCTGGTGGAGAAGTGGCCGCACCGGAACCAGTTCACCGGGTACACCGTCACCCTCGAGTGGCACGACAACGACTGGCAGGTCCTCCTCGACGCCTCCGGACAGCCCTCCCCTGACGGCGAGATCACGATCGATCCGGAAGCGTTCACCTACTGGGAGGTCCCGGAGTGACACTGCACCCCGTTTTCGATGCCGCCACGACGGTGACCGCGGGGGAGGACTGTAATTGGTTGTTCACCGCCTGCCTGCTGAGCAAGATCCCAGGAGGTGATCCGACGCAGGCGGTGACTGACGCGGTCCTCGGGCCGGTCGGGGCGAGCATGATGGCCGGTTGGTCACAGATGGACATGTTCTTCCTCGCGTCCTGGATCTCCGTCCCGATCCTCGTCGACATCACCGACCCGCAGGGCACGACTCTGTGGTTGCAGTTCATCCTCGGGAACCTGACCTTCATCGCCGCGGTTGTGGGGACACTGGTGTCGGCCGGGTACACCTTCATCAAGCTGGGTTGGGAGCGGCTGAAGAACCTCGGGTGGCGGCTCGGCGTGTTGATGCTCATCAACCTCGCCGGTGCACCCGGTATCGCTCTCATCGACCGATTCATCCGAGACTCCTCGATCGGGCTTCTGCAGCAGGTGGGCATCACCGCGACGTCGACGGTCGCGACGCTGTCGTTGGCAGGGATCAGCGCGGCGATCCTGATCCTGATCGGCATCGTCGCGATCCTCGCGGTGATCATTCAATGGGCCATCATGATCGCCCGCGGCGCGATCGTGCCAGTCCTCATCGGTGTGTGGCCGTTGTCGGCCGCGATCGCGACGATGGGCGGGCAGGCCGCGACCCGCTCCTTCAACGCCATCACCGCCTGGCTGGTCGCGTTCGTGACGTACATCCTGCCGGCGGCGATCGTGTACGCGGCTGCGTTCCGGTTGAAGTCTGGGTACGACGGTCTCGGCGGGATCATGTACGGCTTCGTCCTCGAGCTCCTCGCCGTGTTCATGCTCCCGGCACTGCTGCGCATCCTCGCCCCACACACCACGAAGCTCGGCAGCGCCTATGGCGGGAAGATCGCGATGGAAGGCGCGATCTCCGTCGCGGAAACCGCAGTGACCGTCGGCGCCGCTGTCGTCACCGCAGGCGCCGCCGCAGGCCTCCTCGCCGGCGCCGGTGCGGGTGCCGGTGCGGGCGGATCCACAGCTGCAACCAGTGCGGGCGGGTCCACCTCCGCACCCGCAGGGGCAACACCGCCGACGGGCGCACCGACGACGGGCGCACCGCCGAACAACCCATCAACTGCGGAACCCGCTGGTACGGGTGATACCGGTACCGGAGCGATCGGGGCTGAGCCCACGAGTGCGGAACCACCCACCGGCGCTGCACCGGATGCAGCTCCAGAGCAGAGCGCGGACGCTTGGACTGGTGCCACCGCGGGCACCACCCCCGAACCCCGCTCCACACCGGCGCCGGCTAGTGCACCTGCACCGGCCGGTGCTCAGGGTGCTGCGCGCAGCGGCGCCGACCGGAACATCGGCTACACGGCGCAGCAGGCGGCGCATGCGGTGAACGCGACCGCGAGCCGCAGCGCCCGCCAGGCCATCAACGACGTCGACGACATCATCGGAGGAAAGCATGAGTAACAAGGTCGGCTACACAGGCTGGTTCGAACGGAAATCGCCCGGCATCTTCAAGCTCACCCTGCAAGGCACCATCGGCCTCATCGCCGGCATCATGCTCATCATGTATGTCGCGCCGCGGCTCGACAACCTCGCCGTGACGATCGCGATGATCGTCGCGGTGGCCGTGTTCGAGGTGTTCTTCGGGTGGGAGTACGACGGGAAGACCCTCGGCCGCCGTGTCGCGGAAGGGCAGGACACCCCTCGCCGTGCCCGTCGCGGTGAAACGGACTACGTCACCGGGGTGATGGCGAACCTCGCCGGCAGTGACGGTGGCCACCCGCTGCCGGGGATCCTCGCGTCGACGACGCTGCTGCGCGGTGTCGACGGCTACGGGAACCCGTTCGACGTCGTGCACTACCCGTCGAAGGGGCTGTTCTCGGTCACGTTCCGCTGCTACCCGGATGGTGACGGCATGTCTGACCGTGACCTCATCAACGCGACCCTCGCGAAGTACGCGGCGTGGATCGCGACTCTGTCCGTCGAGGACGGTGTGGTCGGGGCGGCGACGATCATCGATTCGGCACCAGGCACGGGGGTGCAGTTGCGGGAGAGCGTCGAGGGGGAGCGCGACCCTGACGGGCCGGCAGCTGCGAAGGCGATCATGGATGCGGTGGTCACTGACCTGCCGAACCACAGCAGCGACGTCACCGGGTACGTGGTCGTGGTGTGGCGGCAGTCCGCGATGACGATCCCCGTGAAGACGGCGCAGGACGTCGTGGTGGAGATCGCGAAGCGTCTTCCTGGCCATCAGGCGTCCCTCGCCGCTGGTGGCGCCGGTGACCCGATCGCGATGACCGAACCGGAGCTGGTCGAGACGGTGCGCATCGCCTACGACCCGGAGCTCGCGGTCGACTTCGACATCATGCGCGAGCGGGAGCTGGAGGTGGATCTCGGTTGGGCTGACGCCGGCCCGTCGGTGGCGAGTGAGGACGGCGGCGCGTACCGGCATGACGGGGTGGCGTCGTTCACGCTCGAGATGCGGAGGCCGCCCCGTGGCATCATTTTCGACAACCATCTGCTGCGCCTGCTGCAACCCAACCGGGCGTTCCTGCGCAAACGCGTCGCGATCTTCTACCAGGCCGTGAAAGCCGAGAAAGCGCAACTGCAGGCGGAGAACGCCGTCCGGGCTGAGGACTTCGCGGCTGGGCAGCAGAAGGGACGCCGGATGGCGTCGACCCGGCGTGATGTGCGGACCGCGGCGAACCTCGACGAGGAGATCTCGGCCGGCGCATCCTTGGTGCCGTTCGCGATGCTCGCGACCTGCACCTACCGCGACACCCCGGACAGTGAACGGTTGGCGCGGAACCAACTGTCGGCGCTGATGACGTCCTCACGGATGCGGGTGCGTCGCAGCAAGGGCCTGCAAGCGGCGCTGTTCCACATGACCCTCCCGCTCGGCATGCTGCCGTGGGAGTTCGCAGACAACCCCTTCAAGAAGTGAGTAGGCGATGACAACGAACACCCGCGCGCAAAAGCGCGCATACACCAGGGCTCTGCACCGTGCCGATCGGCACGAGCTGAGGGCCGCCCGCCGGCGCCAGCGTGCCGAACGGCAGGGACGTCCGGAGGCTGCGCCGAAGCCCTTCGATCCCGCTACGAACCTTCCTCGGCGACTGCCGCTCACGCCGCGCGGTTATGCGGGTCCGGGTGGGGGGAAGTGGGGGCTGATGCCGCAGCTGGCGACCTGGATCGCATCCAGTGTGCAAGTCTGCGGCCTGTACCCGTTCACGATCGGGTCTGCCCGACCCGCCGTCGGGGTGCCGCTGGGCGCAGACCTCACCAACTGGTCCCTTGTCTACGGGGACCCGGTGACGTGGTTCATGGTCGGGTTCATTTCCAACCCCTCGGCGATGATCTTCGGCCTGCCAGGTCTCGGGAAGTCCACTCTCGTGATCCGTTGGCTGATCGGTCTCGCGGACCGCGGCTACCCACCGATGGTGCTGGGCGACATCAAGGGCGAGTACTCGGCCACGATCCGCGCGCTCGGCGGTGAGGTGATCGAGGTTGCACCAGGGAAGTGCACGATCAACCCGCTCGACCTCGGTGCGCTCATGTATGCCGCGAAGCGGATCGGTGGGGAGGTGGGCGCCTCGTTGATCGAGCAGGCCATCGAGCAGTCGTCCACACTCGTCATCGCCCTCGCCAGGCTGGTGCGTGGCAAGGCGTTGCAGGACTACGAAGAGACCCTCGTCACGCTCGGCGTGCAGGCCGCGCACCAGTTACTCGATGATCCGGACCTGCGTGACCTGATCGCCGTCATCGAGGCAGGCACGGCGAACCCCGAGCTGATGTCAGCCACGGTGTCGTATTCGACGAAGCAGTATCAGAAGGCGACGATGGGGCTGCTGCGGACGCTGCGGTCAATCCTGCAGGGCCCGATGGGCGTCATGTTCAACGGGAAGACGACCGTGCAGATCCGGATGGACAACCCCGGCGGGGTGTCCGTCGATCTGTCGGGGATGCGTCGCGCTGACAAGAAGGTGCTCGCGGGCGTGATGATCGCCACCTGGGCGCACGGCTTCGCTGCGATGGATGCCCAGTGGGAGCTCGCGAAAGCATTCCCTGAGACGGAGAAGTGCGTGAACCCGTTCGTGGTGCAGGACGAACTGTGGAAGCCGATGAGTCTGGCGCCGGGCCTTGCCGGGCTGATCGACCAGGTCGCTCGCACGAACCGGCACGAGGGTGTCGCGGAGGTCCGCATCACCCACTCCCCGAAGGACGCCCAGGCGCTCCCTACTCGTGAGGACCGGGTCGCGGCGATGGGGTTCGCGGAGAAGGCCGGCATGCTGGTGCTGTTCGGGCTTGCGAAGAACGACCTCCGGGCGCTCGATGACACCTCCATCTCGCTGAACGAGAAGGAGTTCGAGCATGTCGCCAGTTGGCGATCGCCTCGTTCGTTCCGCACCAGACGTAACCGTAACGGACGCCCGAAACCGCCGCCCGGTGCCGGCAAGGCGCTGATCAAGGTGGCCGCGGCGACCGGGATTGCGGTGCAGACCGTCATCGTCGCTGAAGAGGTGCGTCTGCACGACACGAACGAGCGCTGGACCCAACCCAAGCGACGACGCACCCGCGACGAGGAGTCGTTCGAACAGGCGAACCACACCTGGAGTTCGCGGCCGAGTCGGCGACGTGCCCGTGAGGGGGAGGCCGCATGAGCGCCGTCCGGCAATTGATGGGGGTGCTGATCGCCTGGGTCGCGGTAGCGCTGATGCTGATGTTCGGGATCCCCGCCGCGGTGCATCTCGGCGCCGTCTTCACACCAACGAACGTGGACAGCTACCCGTGGTCGACGCCGGAACTGCTCGGCATGCTGCTGCGCGGCCAGCCGTGGCCGTCGTCGACGATCACCTGTGCGTTCGTGATCGTCGTTGCGACGATCGTGCTGCTCGCGGCGTTGAACGCTGGCGGGTTCGGGTGGCGACAGACCGGTCGGGCTTCAATCCTGCGGCTGCGGTTCACGGTGTGGCGGAAGTCGAAACCGCAGCGGCAACCGTTGACCGCGAAGGCGGCCGAGCCGCTCGGCCGGGTGGGGTGGTTCGGATTCTTCGGGATGCGGTGGTTCACCGACATGCTCGAGGACACCCGTGTGGTCATCGCCCCGTCCGGCTCTGGCAAGACCACACGCCTTGTGGTGCAACTGATCCGCCGTGCCACAGGCGCGGTCGTGACGACGTCGACGAAGATCGACGTGCTGCTCCTGACCGGGTGGATCCGCTACATCCGGTTCCCGGAGTCGCTGGTGCTGGTGTTCGACCCGGAGGGTCTGGTGCCGTGGTTCGGGAAACTCACCCGCACTGCTCGGGTGCGGTGGAACATCGTCGCCGGATGTCAGGACGGGCAGATGGCGATGAAACGCGCCGCGGCGATCGTCGCCGCACGCCCGATGAACGGGTCGGAATCCACGAACTCCGGGTTCTTCTCCCAAGCCGTGACCATCGTGCTGCAATGCATGCTGCACGCGGCCGCGATGAAAGGCCTCACGATGCGAGACGTGATGCGCTGGATGAACGACTTCGACGACGACACCCCCTACGACATCCTCCGAGACACCCCCGGAGCCCTCCACGGGTGGGAAGCGCTGCTGCGAAAATACTGCCGCGGCAAAGCCGACGAGACGATCTCCAATACGGACATGTCCGCGTCTGGGATCCTCAACGCGTTCGCGATCGAAAGCATCCTCGACGCCGTGAGCCCGGGCCCCGACGACCAGGTCCTCGACGTGACGACGTTCCATGCCGGCACGGACACCCTGTATCTAATCTGCAAGGGCGAGAAGTCACCCGCCGCTGCCGTGTTCACCGCGTTGGTGGAGTCGTTGTATCTGAACGCGTCCGAGGCCGCGACCCGGAATAGTCCGCTGAATCCTCCGCTCGAGCTGGCCCTGGATGAGGCAGCGAATGTGTGCCCGATTCCCTCGCTGGCGCTGGTGATGTCTACCGGTCGTGGCGAGGGCATCATCAGCACCATCGTGCTGCAGGGGCTCGCGCAGTTCGTGAAGCGCTACGGGAAGGACGAAGCATCAACGATCATCGACAACGCCACCGAGCTCCTCGTGCTCGGCGGTGTCCGCGACACCCAACACCTGAAGGATCTGTCTGAGCTGGCCGGTTCCCTCGACACCCACGCGGGCGGGCGAGGTAGCCAGGTGATGGCTCCCGACAAGATCCGCACCCTGCGCGAGGGGCGGGCGTTGCTGTTCTACCGCAACCTCCCCTCCACCATCATCACGCTGCCCGCCTGGTGGCGCAGCACCCACAAGGCCGAATACCAGGCGGCCATGGACTGGGCGCAGGAGCAGCACCACCAACACGCAACACCCGCAACCGAAGGAGTAGGTGCAGCATGAGCGAGGCAGAGCACACAGAACCAGAAGGCGTCTCGGACACGACGACGGATGAAGGGGCCGGAGACGAGACGTCCACGCCGTGGGATGGCGAACCGGACCTGTTCGGGATCCTCGCTGAGACCGTCGGTGAGCTGCAGCAGAACGTTGACACGCTGCGCGGCACCGCCGGAACGCTGCAAGAAACCATCGAGCGTCACGAGGGGCGGCTCGATGATCTCGATGAGATGCTCCAAGCGATCCCGGACGGCCCGTGGGCCTGGCACATGCTGAACACCCCAGAACGGCGGAAACTGTGGGAGCGACTCTACGGCTGGGTAGCGTGGCTCGAGGACCGGTACCTGCGCAACCTTTCCGGTTCCCGCACCGGCGTGTTCCCCGCCGACTGGTACCGGCACCCGGTGGCCGTTGAACTCCTCACCGCCCTGATGGTCGCCCACACCAGCGCCTACCGGCGCAAAGCATCAGCGCCATCGTTCGCCCTGGTCGAATGGCACGAACGGTGCCTGTGGCCGACGCTGGATCGGATGAGCCGGCTCGGTCTGTTCCCCACTGACACCGAGACGTCCAACTGGGACGGCCCACAGCTGCGGCCCACCCGACGCGACGACGACCGCTTCGCTTCGTTCCTGACGGCCGATCTCGCCGCAGCGACCGGCACGGACACACCGGCCATTGAAGAGATGGCTGTCCCCGAGGCTGACTGACCGAGGAATGTCCGACGGCGCCGCCCTTCCAGCAGGAGGGGCGGCGCCGTCGTCTGTTCCATGCGCTCTAACTGCGTGCGCTTCGAGCTCGGATCCAGCTGAAGAAACCGCGCCTACGCGGCTCATCCGTTCGATCTGCAGCCACGTAGTACGGGTTCTCGGTGGCCTCATATCGCACCCACTCAGAGGACGATTGTGCGGCCTGCGCGAGGAAGTCCGGCTGGGCGCTCTGGGCGATGACCGTCGAGAGTAGCAGTTGGGCGCGCCCGTCTACCTCGTCGGTGGCGAGCATCAGCAACACCGAGAGTGGGGAGTACTCCTCGCGTGTGGCGGTCGCAATTCGCGTGAGGAAGCTCACGGCTGTCTCGTGCTCGTTGATCCAGTGCGCCGGAGCGTCCTGCGTGCTTGCGTTCTCCCAGAGTTGGGCGAAGAGGCAGTCTGTCTGCTCGTCGTACCCCCAGATGCTCTGCTGTTCGTAGCCGGGAATGTCGAGGATGTAGGAACTCATATGTCTAACCTTTCAGGCGTTACCGCCGACGGTGGTTCAGTTGTGGTGCTGTCGCGTCTGCAGGCGTGGTCAGGGGCGGGGTCGCGGACCGTGTTGGGGCGGGTTTGGCACGGCAACACTCTGTGTCGGCTGGTCGTCGTCGCTTGCTCGTCTGCTCGAGTTGGCGGCTGCTTGTTCCCGCATCCGTTGGGCGCGATCTGCGAGCTCGTCGAGCTCACGGTTCCGCGACCGCGCGGCCGCCAGCCCTCGCTGGAGCTGGGCCTGTCGAGACGTGTCAGGCTCGGGCTCGGTCCCGGGGTGCGGCTTCTCGCGCACGACGGCTGCGGACTGGTTGGGGGTGATCCCTGGTTGCTCACTCATGGTGTGTTCCTGTCTGTTCGCGGTGCACACGGTCTAGAGACGTGGGCCGCGCACGCGCTGTTCGGTGGTGGGGAGGGTTGGGTCGTAGCTGGGCCGGTCTGGTTCGGCCTGCTCACGCTGCATCGCTTTCGCTGCTGATTCCTGTGCGGTCGATGTCGCGGCTTGGTGGGTGGCTTTGACATCAGTGGTGGTGCGCGCGGATTGCGCGCGGAGCTGCTCGAGCCGTTTCATCAGGTCGCTGCGGGCGGCGGGGTTGAGCGCTTGTACTGCGCGTTCGGCCTCAGAGCGTGGACGGTGCTGCTCGGCCTTGGTGGCGAGTTTCGCGGCCATCTGCACGCGCACGTCCGGCGCCGCGGTGGTGGCGGTGCCGCGTGCTTCACGAATTGCCGTGGACTTGTGGAGGGCTGTGACGCGGGCGGCGAGGTTCTTGCCGAGCGGGGCGTCGCGGAGCGCTTTCGGGATCGCGGTGGGTTCGTCGGCGGGGACGTTGAACTTGTCGCGGAAGAGGTCGACTTCGGCGGCGAGACGCATCCATTCTTGGTGGCGTTCGGGGTCGGCCGGGACTGCTCCGAGGTCGACGGTCCAGGCGGGTTGTTCGGCGGCGAGCCAGACACCGCGGAGGGTCATCTGCTGGTCAATGTGTTCGACGCGCTCGGCGAGGTGGTCGCGCCATTCTTCGGGGAGGTCCGGGTGGTGTTGGGCGGTGCGGTCCACGGCCCACTCGAAGGTGCCGGTGTCCAGGCCAGGCTCTGGGAGCGGTTCGATCGCGCCGTTGGTCTCCAACGTCTCGAGGTGTCCCTCGATGCGCCAAGACATGACGGCGCCGATGTCGTCGGCGTCACCGAAGCCTCTCTCTGTCCAAGTTCGCGCGAGGATCTTGTCCGGGTCGAGGGCGTGCTTCTCGGCGCGGGCAAGGCCGGCCGCGGCGGCTTCCCATCCCTTCGAGGCGATGAGCGGCTTGGCTGTTTCTGGGCCGAGGACGCGACGGGCGAGGCCTTCGAGGCGTTTCGCGTTGGCTTGGGTGACGACGTCGGCGTGCTCGTCAACGAGTCGGGGGAGCGCATGCATCCGGGCACTCTCGACGTCGATCATCTCGTGGGCGGAGAGGTTCGTGCCAATGTTCCCAGCGATCGTCGCGAGGACCTCGTCGGGGTGCTGGCCGGGTTCCACTTCGACGTAGAGGACGTTCTTGTCGGTGCCGCGGGTAGCGAGCACGTAAGCGTTGGCGCGGGCTGTGGTGGCGGTGACGATGCCGCGTGAGACGCCTTCGATGTGGACGCCGGCGGTGTTCTTTCCGCCGATGGTGTCGCCTTGTTCTTGGTGGGCGGTGAACGCGTAGCCGAGGTGGGTTTGCTCGCGCACGTACTTCGCGGGGAGGCGGATGGTGCCGTGGTGGCGGTCGTGGGTGACGGTGAGGGACCCGTCGCGGTGGACGTCGGTGACGGTGTACAGGTCGCCGTTTGCGACGCTGTCGCGGCCTTGGTTCATGGTGAGTTTCGCCTGGTTGAGGCGGGTCATGATGCGGTCGCCGGTGTGGGCTTCTTGCCCGTCGTTGAGGGTCGCGCTGCGACGGCCGTACACGGTGCCGGCACCGATGTGGTGGGCCTGGGCGCGGGCGTTGAGTTCGTCGACGAGCTCGCGGGTGGGGGCCCCCATGATCGATTCGCGGCCGGCGGTGAGGTCGGTGAGGTAGTCGGTGAAGATGACGTCGACGATCTCGTCGCGTGGGGCGGCGATGATGCGTCCGTTGTCCTTGTACCAGGCGAACGGGTCGACTGACGGCGCCGATTCGCGGAGTGTCTTGGATGCTTCCGCTTCGGCTTTGTTGGTGAAGCGGTAGATGGTTTCGAGCTCGACGGCGCCGACGTCGTTTGCGATGAGGCGGAAGGCGCCGCCGGCGCCGGGGGAGCTGAGTTGGCCGTGGTCTCCGAGCGGGCGCGTGAACCCGTCGGCGGCAGCGACGATCTGGTTCACGGCGTCGAGTTGGCTGGTGGCTGCCATCGCTCCTTCGTCGACGACGACGATGTCGCCAGCGCTGATGTGGAACTTCGCGGGCACGTCGGTGCCGTAGCGCTGGGCGTTGTGGTGGGCGGTGAGGAAGGCGTCGATGGTGAACGCTTGGACGCCGACGTCCTTGGCGAAGACGCCTGCTGCTTGCTTGGATGGTGCGAGGCCGATCATGCGGCCGCCGGCTTCTTGGACGGCGGCCGCGGCGAGGCGCATGGACCGGGTTTTGCCGGCGCCTGCGGGGCCGATTCCGATCATGAGCTGGGTGCGGTTGGTGACGAACTCGCGGGCGAGACGGACCTGGGCGGCGTCCGTGTTCGGGTGTTTGGCGAGGGCGGCCGCGAACTGTTCCCGGGTCACGGCGGCGGGCCCTACGGCTGTGGTTGTCGCGGCCTGCAGGAGGCGGTTCTCGGCTTCGAGGACTCGGGTTGAGGTGTAGAGGGTGTGGCCTTTGCTGACGTAGTACGACTCCCCGTCGGTACGGGTGAGTGGCTGGAAGCGACCGTGGACGTGCTCGGGGGTGACCTTGATGGAGTCCAACTGCAGTGTGGTGCGCAGCAGGAACTGGTGGGCGTCTTCGCGGCTGATGAAGCGGGCCGTACTGCCGTCGACGATGCTGAAGGTGCGGTAGCGGTGGCGGGAGATCCACCGGGTGACTTCGGCTTCCATGTGGTGCGCACCCCAGGTGGAGCGGCTTCGCTCGACTGCAGCGGTGATCTCATCCGCAGCCGTGTGGACGCTCATCGGCGGCAGCAATCGGGCCAGTGCCGCCTCGGTGCGGGTGAAGGCGCGGGTGTGCTGGACGGTCGCGTCAAGGTCGCCCGCTGTGGTGACGGTGAGGGCTCGTGCACGGGTTTCTTCGCGGAGCTGGGCGATTGAGCGCGGGCGCTCTTTCCGGGGCCGGGTCTCCTGCCAGGCCTGTGCAGAAAGACCGAGCCGTGCGGTGATGGTGGGGGTGCGCCCGTGTTCACGGGCGTAGGCGTCGACGAGGCGGTCGGTGGCCTGCTTGATCGATTTGTTGCGGGTGGAGAAGGCGTCGATGAGGCGGTCACTGATGCCGCCGATTTCTAGCACGGGAGCTTTACCGGCGGTGACGGTGCGCTCCGTGGCCGTGAAACCGAGGCGGTCGAGACGGTCGAAGAGGTGCATGTTGAACCGCTCGGAGAGTGCAACCCCCCGGCGGAGAAGGAGCTTCGAGTCGAGGCTCCGCCAGGTGCCGTCGACGCCTTTGACTTTGTTCGCGATGACGACGTGGGTGTGCAGTTGTGGGTCGCCAGTGCGGGACTCGTGATGGCGGAACGAGGTGGCGATGATGCCGCCGTCGACGTCGATCTGGCGGACCCCGTTGACGCCGGCGCGGGTGGCCAGGGCGTCGCGTTCGAGGTCACGGATCGTGTCCGCGATGGCCTGGTCGACGGCGTCCTCGATGCTCCGCGATGTTGCGCGGTCACCGAGCGCCCAGAGCACGGAGACGGACTTCGGTGGGGAGAACGTGAAGTCCACGCCGGCCACCGCCTGCTGGGCCGGCTTCATGGCAGCAGTCACGTACTTCGCAAGTTCTGCCGTGCTTGCCGGCGGGCGGTTGTGCACGTCGCGGAACACGATCGCGCCCTCCCGCATCCGCACCTGCCGGCGCTCGTCACGATCTGGGGCGCGCCCGTTGAGGCGCTCGAATTCGAGGTAGGCCTTGTCGACTCGTCCCTTCAGCGTTGAGTCTTTGGCGCCGAACTTGTAGAAGGACCGGCCGAGCTTGATCGCGTCCGCGATCTCCTTTTCGCTCTTCCCGGCCGCTGCGAGCTCGGCGGTGATCGCGTCGGCATTCGGGTGCAGTCCTTCACCGAACAGGGCGCGCATCTGGGCTTCGGATACCTGTCCCTGGACCCCCAGGTGGTGGGTTCCGGCACCGATCCAAACGCCGGGCGGGTTGCCGTCGGCGGTGTAGTAGTCCGTCAGCTCGGTGCCCGGCGCGCGGTGCACATCGCCTGTGGCGATGCTGTTCGTGTAGTACATGTACCCGTCGCCGGCGGACAGCACGCTCGCGGTCATCATGTGACGCTCACCGCGCACTTCACGACTGCAGCGCAGCGCTCAACGATCGCATGGGCGGTCGTCATACGATGATTGCGCATGTTGGGATCATACCTCGTTTATTACTAATGCCAGAGGTGCGTCGTTCTCAGGTGGTGGTTTTCGAGGGCAACGAGAAAATGCGGAAGGAGGGAGCGCAGCGAGTGAAGGGAGCAAAGCAGCTGGGAACTGCAGACCTTCGACTGGTTCATCGTCGAAGCGAGGGATGGCGGAGACTCGCTTGCGAGTCGACGACGATACCTCGCACAGCACAGCCCCGCAGGGGTGCTCGCCGTCGAGCGCCCCGAGGGTCCGCGGCGGCGCGGCGCGCCGGTGTCCGTTAGGTCACCGGGTGAGGGGTGCGTGGCCGCGCCCGGGATGGCATCGGGGCTTGAGTGAACTCGTGCCCTTTCACAACAGTGACTCTCGTCCTGTTGATCACCAGGGAGTCACGCGAGCGCGTGGATTCGATTCGCGTTTTTATCGGATACTGGTGCGGTTGGTGTGATGACGAGAGATGGGGGTTGTGATGGGGAGTACGACGCGGATGGTGTCGGCGCGGGAGCGTGCGAGGGCGGCGGCGGCGGCGTTCCGGGAGCGGGAGCGGGCGCTTGAGGATCTGGCGGTGGAGTTCTTCACCGCGGTGGATCAGACGGAGAAGGTGATCGAGATCCGCGACCGTGAGATTGCGGCCGCGGAGTCGAAGGCCGAGCGGGCTGCGGCTGTGTCGGTTGAGGCCGGGGATGTGGCGATCAGACGGATGTTGGCGCTGGATGTGTCGCAGTCGGAGGTGCGGAGTCGGCTCGGGTGTTCGGCGGCGGATGTGCGGCGGGC
>NZ_JACYTU010000026.1:0-21533 GCF_014841225.1 Plantibacter sp. CFBP 8804 | reverse complement strand
CCGCCGCGGAAACTGATGCGCTGGTGATCACGAGCCGGGCCGGGAGCCTCGAGGCCTTCGCTGGGCTCAACGGCACCGTCAGTACATCGATACGCAATGCGTCCGGCGCTGACCTCGCTGACATCTTCGTCAGCTATGAGCCGACTGTCCTGGACTCGGGGATGACGCTGCCGGGCGTTGGCGAAACCCACTTCGACCCTTCGTGTGCACAAGTCGCCGGAGCCGGGACCACTGTCGTGTGCGGCCCGCTCACCATTCCAAGCGGTCAGTCCGCCAACCACAATCTTGCCTATAACCTGCCAAGTGACTTCCTCCTCGTTCATGCGGACGGACCGACCCTGTTCGGGACGACCGCTACGGTCTCGTCCGCAGCAGCGGGGTATACGTCTGCCGGCTACGTCGATCAGCAGCGTGTCCGTTCGGACATCTACCTGCAGACCACGGTGAACGTGGTCGACGAAGGGGCGGCGCCCGCAAACAGGCCGACAGCGCCACGGAATCCGCAGTTCAGCGCAACGCCGTCGCAGAACAAGGACATCCACATTGTTGTGACGCAGGGCGGACACAGCGATATCCGCGACGTTCGCCTGCGATTCGCCCTGTCTGACGGGCTCTCCCTCCGCTTTGTCCCCAACCAGTGCACCGTCGAAGGCTCCGCGGTGGATTGTGTATGGCCGCGTGCGAACGCCGGCACGTTTGCCACCTTCGTCATTCCCGTTCGCATCTCCCCCACAGCACGTCCTGGAGAGGTCCTTCCATTGCTCGATCCAGCCGCGACCGTGCACAGCAGCAACGAGCCAGCCACTGTCTCTGGCGTTTGGACAGCAGCCGTTGTCGGCGGACCATTCAGCGTTTTAGTGGCCGCACCGACGGACCCCGTCGACCCGGCAGTACCCGTCGACCCCGCAGTACCCGTCGACCCGGCAGTACCCGTCGACCCGGCAGTACCCGTCGACCCCGCAGTGCCGGTCGGCCCGGTGGCTGTAGATGCAACGGCGGCGACGTCCGCCGCTCTAGCGAAGACTGGTCTGGACGCGATGATGCTGCTGACTCTTGCCGGAGTCGGCGTGCTGTCTCTCGCCGCAGGGCTCACGCTGGTGATGCGGCGGCGGCGCGCGGCGCGCCCTGCACACACGCCGAGCTCTGCTGAGAGGACCTTCTGATGCGCGCCTACACCCGAACACTGACAGCCCTTGCTGCCGCGGCAACGCTGTTCCTTTCTCTGTCGCCCGTGAGTGGCGCCAACGCCCTCAGCAGCCCCGACACCACCTTCTCGGACCTCGCTCTCCGGGGGTGCGTAGCTCAGGCCCTCGGCATCGACGCGCGCGAGCCGATCAGCTCCGAGCAAGCAGCATCTCTCCGAGAACTCAATTGCAACGGGCACCGAATTGCCTCTCTTGAAGGCATCGAGGCACTCTCGGGCTTGAGCAAGCTCAGTTTCACTGGCGCGCCGCTGACGGCTGGCCTTGCCCCATTGAGTGGCCTGCCAGAGCTGGCATCGGTGAGCGTGACCGACGCGCAACCGCTCGACCTCACCAGTCTCGCGAGCCTGCCGATGCTCACTTCACTCTCCGTCAACCGCTCAGAAGTCCTCGACCTCACGGCACTTTCTGGGATGACGCAACTTACCGAGGTGCGACTCAACTCCGTCAAAAACAACCACATCGAACCGCTCGCAGGTCTACTCAACCTCACCACCCTGCAGTTGAACAACAACGGGATCTCCGATCTGGCTCCGTTGCAGGATCTGCGGGAACTGCAATTCTTCGAAGCGACCGCAAACCAGATCTCGGATCTCTCACCGATGTCGGGATGGACCAAGCTGCAACACGTGAATCTCCGCACCAACCAGATCACGGACGTCACTCCGCTACGAGCTCTCACGCAGCTGCGCACCATCAACCTGGAGTCCAACACGATCTCTGACGTGACGTCATGGAGCAGTCTCACCGGCGTCACCTATCTCTCCCTGGACCACAACAACATCGTCGATCTGGATTCGTTCGTCCCCATGGTCGGCTTGGAGACGCTCACGCTGAGCAACAACCGTGTTGAAGACGTCGCCCCACTCCGCGACCTCATCTTCATCGATCACCTCGACCTGTCCCGGAACCAGATTGTCTCCATCGAACCGATCCGAAACCTGTCGGCCCCGAACTATGTTCTCCTGAACGGACAACGCCTCACCCTTCCCGTCATCCTCACGGGCCACACCCAGCACAACCCGGTGCAGTTCCTCGACGGCAGCCCTCTCCCCGTTTCATCTTCGAGCGCGCGGTACGACGAGAGCACTGCCAGCTGGACGTTCGACACTGCTGGCCAGAACACGCTCACTTGGACCTCTCCTGACCTGGGCATCGGGAGTTACTCGGTGTTCTCCGGCACCATCACCCAGGAATCCGTCACGGAATCCGCATCGCTCACACTCACCAAGACAGGTGCCCTCACAAACCCGACAGCAGGACCGACAGCCGGGCAGCAAGCGCACTACGCGTTCGAGCTCACCAACACTGGAAACACGACGCTGACTCAAGCAACCATTGACGATCCGATGCCAAATCTGTCCACGATCTCCTACTCCTGGCCGGGGACCCCTGGTCAGCTGCTCCCCGGCGAGTCCGCCACCGCCACCGCCACGTACACGCTTCAGCAATCAGACGTCGATTCCGGCTCCCTCACGAACGTCGCAACCGCTGCCGCAACAACCGAAGGCGGGACGCCGGTTGCTTCCGATCCGGCGACTGCAACGATCACCCTCGATGAAGAAGCCACACTGACACTCACGAAAACGGCCGACAGCTCGAAGATTTCCGACCTCGCCAGGCCCGGAGACCTCATCTCCTACACGCTGGGCGTTGAAAACACCGGCAACGTCACGGTGTCCAACGTGGCAATCGTCGACCCGATGGAAGGGTTGTCAGTCGTCTCCGTCAGCTGGCCTGGTCCTGCGGGCGAGCTACGCCCCGGAGAATCCGCATCGGGTCAGGCCGTATACGCCATCACGCAGGCAGACATCGACGCAGGTGCGGTCGACAACAGCGCATGGGCGACCGGCGAAAGTCTGGCAGGCACACCCGCACAGTCGAACACCGCGTCCGTTCACACCCCCCTGCCGACTCAGGCAAGCCTCAGCCTCGTGAAGACAGCAGACGACGCAGCACTCCAAACGCCCACCCAGCCAGGCGACACGATCCGCTACCAGATCGAAGGATCAAACACCGGCACGGTGACCCTCCACGACATCATCGTCGCGGACGAGCTCGAAGGCCTCACCCCGCTGTCGTTCGACTGGCCGGGAACACCAGGCGAGCTCGCTCCTGGTGAATCCGTGTTCGTGTCGACAAGCTACAACATCCAGCCCAGCGACCTCGGATCATTGATCGTCGTGAACACCGCTATCGGCACGGCCACCTCCGCCAGCGGAACATTGCTCGAGGAGCGCGCGACGGTCACGACCACCCTCCACCAGCCCGATGCGGTCCCGCCTGTTCACCCTGACGATCCGGCTGCCGTAACACCACCCGGAAGCCCGGCAAGCGCCGATCCCACTGAATCATCGGCATCACCCGCGACCGGCCTGCTCGCGCTCACGGGAAGCACGCCAATCATTCCGCTGACGATCGCGACGGGTGTCCTCCTGCTCGGCTTCCTGCTACGTGCACGTCGTTCCCGGAGTGCCACTTCGCCCGAATAGCCAAGCGACAATCGCCGCCCCGATGCTCACCTCGAGCACCGGGGCGTTCGCGTGCAGCGGAAGCAGGCCTGTGGCGTGGTCCATCGGCTCGGGTTGGGTGACGCACCTGAAACCTGCTCGGGGACGGTACGAGCGTCGACGTCCCGGAGCCACGCATGCAACCTCCTCCTGGCTGCCTTCCCACAATCGGACCCGACCCGCTGACAGTCCTGCTGATCGGCATCGTGCTGACCGCGGCCGGCTTGATCTTTGTGCTCCGTCAGCGGCGCAACCGCGCGGCGGCCAGCGGCCCAGGTCGTTGTCTCGTCGCAGGTGGAACGATGGGCTTGGCGCTCACCACGTCCGCTTCCGCGGCCACCACGCGCGCTTGCGCCCCGGCTTTGTCCCCGACATCTGACCTGGTCGTGGGGGCGCTGCACTGGTCCGGACGGCCTCCGGTTCGCGGGAGCTTCACCGAGCTCGCACCTGGTTCACTCAGCAACGCAACGCTCCGTGACGATCCCCTTCTCGCGGTGACGATCCCGAACCAGCCACACGGTCACCGGGCCGTGAACCACAGCTAGGTCTTGCAACCTGACGAGAGCAACATCCGCCCAGACCGACCAGGATCATCACTCACTGCCCGCGTTGAACCAGACGCCGACAACCCGAAAGATCGACGACCAGCACGGCGTTCCCGGCTACTCCTCCATCATCATCCGCCGTGACTTGCACCTCACTCTGGCCTGCCCCGAGGAAAACGAGCGTCCGATCGACACTCAAGCGATGAGCTTGCACCACCCTAATGTGTGATTAGGGCACCCAGGGCCGGGGCTTCCCTACCCACATCGGCTCGGCGCAGCGCATTGTGGAACACGTGCTCTTCGCAGGTCTTCGACTCAATACCACGGTAGGTTTCGGGCCCGCCTCGGTTTTCCGGCATGCAACCGGATAGTCGCGGCCTGTGGGACACGCCATGCCTCTTGCCCATCTGGGCGGCATGGCACGGGCGGCGCCCTCTTTTCGGGTAGAGATGGTGCTGCCCCTTCAACTTCACACGCTGCTCGCGAATCCTTCCCCGGCGTCGCGGGTGGGGCGCGTTCTTCGATCGCGTCTGGCTCAGGTGCATCTGAGCTGCGCCCTGGAGGCACTCACCTGACTGTCTCCAGGGCGCTCAATGGAAGACCATCGTCAGCGTCCGCTGGTAGGTTGACATCCACACGAATCGAGCGGACCTCGCCAGCGGAGATGAAGGCGCCCATGTACCTGTTCAAAACGGTAACCCGCGACGTCGTCGAGCATGTCACCAGCGGCCGCAATGTGATGCTGTTCGGGCCCCTCGGAAGCGGGAAAAGCTCGGTCCTTCGCGAAGTGGCCGCGGCGCTTGAAGCACGAGGGGGACGTGTCCTGAGCGCACAGGGAGACCTGGGCGGGCGGCAACTCGGTGGGCAGATTCTTGAGCAGCTGGGATTGCTGCGGCGCTCATCTGACCGGAGCCCTGCGGCGATGTTCACCTCGGCACGAGATGCCCTCCTCCAGCAAAACGATGCGGTACTGGTGATCGATGACTACGAACAGGCAGACCCGCTATCGGTACACTTTCTGAGCTCTGTCACGTCACGGGTGAGGACGGTTCGGTCTTATACCTCGGGCGCGCTCGCGTCCCCCTCCTGGCCAGAGGTATCGATCGACCTCGAACCTCTGGACTTCGAGCAGGTCAGAGTCCTCCTCCACAAAGAACTGGAAAGTCCCGCCTCACTCGCCCTCACCGCGCGGGTGATGAGCAAATCCGGCGGGTTGCCGGAACTCGTTCGTGCGATCGCCGGGAGCAGCCGACTCGAAGGACTCATCGTGCTCGAGAATGGCGTATGGCATCTGTCCTCCTCGTCGCTGTGGAGCACCCACCTTCGCTCGTTCGCCCAGCGACACTTGCACGAATTGAACGACGAAGAGACTGCACTGCTCTACCAAATTGCTCAGGGAGAGCAGACTCATGAACCGATAGCTGCTCTTGCCAGCCGCCCCCCTCTGCGCTCCCTGCTGCGCCGTCAGCTCGTGCGAATGGCACCAACCAATCAGTCAGAGCCGGTTCTGTACGTGTGGCCGCCGATCGTTGCCGACCTCCTCCGCCGGGAGGTGCTTCCAGGTTCAAATGTCCCGGCACGTCCGACTTCCGAAGCGTCAGCACCCATGGAACAGACGCTGACGGGGCGGATCTTCCAGCAGGACGCAGACGAGCTTGCGCCGCTCATGCTCCAATCCTGGGAAAAGGAGCGCACGCCGGCGCGCGCCCATGCCTATCTGCGAAAAGCAACGGGCAGCCGTTTTCAGCGCGCCGCGATCGAGCGGGTGTTCCACGAAACGGTTACGTCCGGGGTCGACCCACTGGACGCATTCCTGTTCGAATTTCAACACGCGCAGTGGGTGGCGCTTGACCTCGGGGATCTTCGCGGCGCGTTGGCCGTTCTGAGAGCGTACGGCGAACAACCGTCGGCTCTGCGCCCAGCCGCCCAAGCCGCCGCGGTCCTGTTGACCGTCTTCCTCGACCGCATCCCGGAAGACTATGGCGACGGGCTCTCCGTCGAACACGACGTGACAGGCCTGACAGGGATTGTGCGGTCCATGATCTTGCTGTTTTCAGGGAAAGTCGATCGGGCGCGAGACGCGGCACCGACCGCGGCTGATCAGCTGTTCTCGCCAGCCTTTCATGGCTATATTCTCCCCCTCATCAGTCTCTATGAGGGAAACCTCGAGCTGGCCGCGGAACGTGCCGACGCCTCGCGCGCGTCCGCGCTCATTGCGCACGATCGACTCCATTATCTGGGTGCGTCCTACGCACTCGCGTTCACTTACGCGGGTGGCGGCCAGATAGCGTCACTGGATGCGGTGATCGGCGATGCACTGAGTACCGCGAAGGCCACGATGTTGCTCCGACCGTTCTTCGGGGCAACGTTGGGAATCGCGGCCGTCAACGAGGCGTTCCGGACTGGCGCATCCGATAGTTCAGCGGCACTCATCGCCGAGGTCGAATATTACGTTCCTCGCCCAGGTCCGTTGTATGGGATGGGGAGTGACGTCCCCGCCATCGTCGCACATCATGTTCTTGATCCGGTGTCCTTCGACCGCGACATGGCGAACGCCATTCGTCGACGTCGAGAACTCGGCTACTTCGCTGCGGCAGCCAGCCTGACCGTTGTCGCCGGCTGTGTCTATGCCGGCCCGCTCGTCTCTGCAGAAGCGACGCTTCTCGGCCAGCGCGTGCAACTCCCCCTCTACGCTCGGGCGCTCAACCTGATCCCTGCGCTTGTCCGTTCAGATTTCGCTGCGGTCAACGACATTCTGGTTGCCCCGGCAGCGGGAGATATCACGTTGCTGGAACAGATCGTGGGATCTGAGTTGCGTCGGGCTCAACGCAGCGGGGACGACGATATCGTCAGCGCGTTGCAGAGCCCCCTAGCGGAACTCCAGCGCAGGGCCACCGGCTCCTTCCAGCCGATCCGTTCGAGTCGAAGCGCTCTGAAAGTCGCAGAGCTCACTCCTCGCGAACGACAGATCGCCAGTTTGGTTGCCGACCTTAAGAACGCTGAGATCGCTGAACAGCTCAACATCAGTGTCCGGACGGTGGAGAACCACATTGCCAGCGCTCTGCGCAAGACCGGCACGGCAGATCGCGTGGCACTGTCCAGACTCGTGCTGAGCAGGTAAAACCAGCCGGCCGGTAACGCGATCGGTCGCCATCGCGTGCATTGTGGACGCGGCGAAGCATTCGCTCGCTACAGGCACCTATCTCACGCTACCTGACCCCCACTTGGCGTGCTCGGCTTGCTCATTTTCGCGCTCTGCCCGCCGACAGTCGCGGCGAGCCCGCGAGCATAACACCGGCGGTTGGCAACCAAACTGCCATCACAACCATCTCGATACCGGGTGTGCTCGGGCTGATGTGCGATCGGCAGCACGGAACTGGGCCTGTCGCAGCGCGGCCGGCCACGTCGGCCGTTGGGTGATGTCGATGGCTACGCGGTGGGCCGGCGCTGGTTCCTTGCCATCCATCCAACATTGGAGCAAACATGACAAATCCTGCACAACGCAGGCTGCTGAGGGCAGCTGCCGCCACACTGGTCGGCGGTGCGCTGGCCCTGGGCAGCGTGGGCAGCGCGTACGCAGCGACGAGTTCGACAATCGACGCCACCCAGTCGGGATCGCTGACGATCCACAAATACGAGCAACCGAAGAGCCCCACGGATCTTCCGCACGACGGTCGGGAGCTCTCGGCTGCTGATCTGACGGAGCTCACACCGCTTCCCGGCGTTGAATTCACAGCGACGAAGGTGGCCGGCGTAGACCTCACTACCAACGCCGGATGGGAGTCGGCGCAGGCCATGACGACAACCACGGCCGCTTCCGCCGTCAGCACCGCACCCACAGACATCCACCGGGGAGTCACCGCCGCGGACGGGACGCTCTCCCTCACCGGGTTGGACCTTGGGCTGTACTACGTGACGGAATCCAAAGCCCCAGCTGGCGTGGTCCCGAGCGCACCATTCCTCGTGACGCTGCCGCTGACCAACCAGCTCGACCAGTCGAGCTGGATGTACGACGTGCATGTGTACCCGAAGAACTTCGCGGCACACACCGAGAAGACCGTCTCCGACAGCAGCACTGTCGCCGTGGGAGATGACGTCACCTGGACCGTCCGCTCGATCCTGCCGATTGACGGCACGGACGGTTACCAACTCACCGACACGCTCGACAAGCGCCTGACGTTCAACTCGGCAGACGTCTCGATCAACGGCACCAAGCTTGACGCCGCGGACTACACCTCCTCCTCTGTCGTGAGCAGTGTCACGGGGCGCGCGACTGTCCTCGTGAAGCTGACCGACCTTGGCCTCGCGAAGGCAAACCTTCCCGTGAACAAGGGGGCCGCTATCGAGTTCGCGTTGGTCACCACGATCAAGGAGCTCGGTGACATCAAGAACGTCGCCGAGATCTACGACAACGCCGACGACATCACGAACAAGACGCCCTCGGGATACACGCCCGGCCACCCGGACGAAGAGAACCCGACGCCCCAGCCGAACGACCCGACCGATCCGAACAACCCGTTCGACCCGATCCCGGGAGACGATGCTCCGGTCACGAAGTTCGGCGAGCTGACGATCAACAAGATCAGCGCGGCGGATTCCAAGGTCCTCAGCGGCGCGAAGTTCCAGGTGTACACGAGCCTTGACGCGGCCAAGGCTCAGGATGCTGCCGGCCTCGTCACTATCGGTAGTGAATCCGTGTGGACCTCCGACGCGAAGGGACGTGTTTCCATCGCCGGCCTGCGTTACTCGAACTGGGAGAACAACGCGGCAATCGCCGACCAGAACGCCTGGAAGCACTACTGGCTCGTCGAGACGGCAGCTCCTGCAGGCTTTGAGCTGCTCGCCGAACCCGTTCAGTTCGACATCACGAGCAACGACGCAACAGTCGTCGACCTTGACGTGAAGAACGTTCCCGGCAATGGCGGATTCTTCCTCCCCATCACCGGTGGCGCCGGTGGTTCGTTGCTGATGGGCGCGGGCGTGCTCCTCGTTGTGGGTGCCGTCGTACTCACGATCCGCAACCGCCGTGCTGACGCAAAGGTCGCACAGTAGCCACATCCCCAGTACGAGGTCGGTCTGGCGCTCACGTGCCAGGCCGACCTCTCTCTGTAGTAGCGATCCATCCTGCCCCCGGAAACTCACCCGCTCGACGAGGTATCTCCCATGAAACACTCCCCCGCGAGCCGCCGGAGACACGCGTCTCGTTCCCGTTCCTCGATGAGGGCGATATTTCGCCGCATACCGGTCACGATCATTGCTCTGGCTGGGATCGGACTTCTGCTCTACCCTGACGCGGCAAACTGGTTCGCTGCTCGAGCACACGCCACGAGTACCAACAGCTACGCCGAGAAACTCGACGACCTGTCAGCATCGGAACGAGCGGAATCGCTCGAGCGAGCGAGGACATACAACACCCGAATCGGTGTTCAAACGCTTACGGACCCGTACACCGATGTGGCAGAAGTCGCAGCGACCTCGGATGAGTACCTGGATCAGCTCCATGTTCCAGGAAGCGATGTGATGGCCCGGATCCGGATACCCGCGATCGACATCAGCTTGCCGATCCGTCATGGCACCTCCGATGACAGCCTCCTTGAAGGTGTCGGTCACCTGCAAGGGTCGTCGCTACCGGTGGGAGGGACGAGCACCAACGCCGTGCTCACCGGACACAGTGGCTTGCCCGGCGCCGCGCTCTTCACCCCGCTGCATGACCTGGACGAAGGAGACCTGATCTTCGTTGACGTGTTGGGTGAAACGCTCGCCTATCAGGCGTTCGACTTCGCGACGGTCGTTCCCACGGAAACCGATCGGTTGCGGATCGTCAACGGTGAGGACTACCTCACGCTCATCACCTGCACACCTATCGGGGTCAATAGTCACCGCATCATCATTCGAGCCTCGCGCGTGGATCTCCCGGACGATACTCGACCCGAGGACACGGTCGCGCCCGACGAAATACCGTTCCCGTGGTGGGTGATCATGCTCAGTGCTGTGAGTGTTGCCGCGGGGCTGTACCTGATGTGGCCCGCGATCGCGCGTGGTCGTCTCGCGCGTCGTGGTCGGCTCGCGCGTCGACACACGTTCGTCGAGGTCGACGGCCGAAGCCGCAGCAGACGCCGCCACCTGCTCAGTTAGCCTCGCTACACTGCTGGCCGTGCAACGCTCCTACAGGGTGTTCTCGCGCTGATTGATTCGTTGCGGAAGTGGTCGAATGGTCTGCGATTGCCGGGTTCCACCTGCGGGATAGGCGGCGCGATAGGACATCGAGGACGCTCTCGGCGGTTGGCCGATTCGTGCCACCGTAGGTGGTACGGCATGACGCGAAACAGATCGTGGATCATCCTCGGGCGGAGGCGGCTGGATCGCACGAAATCAGGCCGTACGGCGTGCTGATCACACGGCCTACTCTGCGTCGTCGACGATCGACAGGCCAACGAAGTGCATCTGTGGACGACCGTAGTAACAGGTCTGCAGGAGCACGTCGCCAGGTATTCCAACGAGCGCATCTGACGTGACTCCGTATTTGGCTGTGTCCCGGGTGCCCGCCACCCGGTACTGGCGGATGATCCCGTCAACCTCGACGTTGACCAGCTGCCCGATCTCCCACGACAGCACGATGTCTCCCCCGCAATAATTATGTGCAGCCCACAGCGGTGGAACGTCATCCCGGTGTCCGTCCACCATCTCCGAGAAGGTGCCGTCGCAACGATCGAGCAGCGTTTCTGCGCCGGACTGACCGAGCGTGACCGTTGGGATGGCATCACCGGCGAGCGAGCGCGCAACCGTGATCTTGATGTCCCCATACGTTCGTTCCACGGTTTGAGGATCCACAACAGCGATTCCGACGGTGATGAGTCCTGCCCCGATGAGGGCGACGCCCAACGTCGCGAGCGTTCTGCGCCATGCCCTTGAGGCCCAAGACGGGCTCGTCAACGAACGCCGGGCATCTCATCGTGGTGTTTCTTGCCTCGTCGACCCAACCTCCGAGAGACGAACGCAGCACAGAGCGCAAGACTGAGCAGAGTTACTCCCCCCGCGACGAGTGTCCCCGTTCCGGCACCTCCCGTGGCTGGCATGTCGAAGCGAGGGCTGTCGGTCACGACCAGCGTCCCGCTTTCGATCGTCACTTGCGAGTTCAGGGCAGGGTTTGCCAGTTCGAGCGCTCCGCCGGCGGCGACGGTGAAGGGAACTGCTTGCGCAAGGAGGACATGTCCGTCTGGCGCTTTCGATTCACGGATCCAGTAGGCACCGGGGGTGATGCCGAGTACTTCAAATGACCCGGTGGTGCCGGGCACCGCAGAGACAGTGATTCCGTTCAGCGGTTCGCCTGGTGCGCCGTCGACATCGGTCAGGATCTCGAATCCGGCTCCGTCCAGCGGGGTGACCTGCCCGTTGACGGTGCCGCGCTTGAGAATGTCCATCCGCGCCGAGACGACGGTGTCGGTCTGGCAAACCGGCGCGGGAGCGGCGCCAGCCTCGCAGGTGGCAGGAGGTGTATCGCCGGTGCCGGCGACGACGTTGTGGAGAACACTGTTCCACGCATGGTCCGCGACTGTTGCTGTGTAAGTCAACTTTGCCGGGTACCCGGCGATGAGGGTGAAAGGGGACGAGGTAAGAACCGGTTTGCCGGGAACCGGGTCGGGGATGTTCTTGGTGACCGTCCGAGTGCCCGTGGGGACAAACCACAGGTAGGTTCTCTCTTCGTAGGTCAGCGTCGCGGAACCGGCAACAAACGCGGCGTTGTTCAACACGTTCGTGAGGTCATCGGTGAGGACAACGTTGCCGGTATCCTCGGTGGAGCGTGCTGTGACGGTGTACGAGACGTTCTCCCCCGGTGAAACGTAGGTTCCGCCCCCAGCCACGGATGCGGCCTTGTCGATGCTCCAGACGGGCCCCTTCGCGATTGCTGTTGTCGTCGTTGACACGTTGTTGGTGTTGTTCGGGTCGCTGTCGATGCCAATCACCGTTGCGGTGTTCTCGACGGACGTACTTTGCGGGGCTGTGACCGTTCCTCGAATGATGATCGGTTCAGCAGAAGCACCAGCCTCGAGAACGACGGGGACCGCTGCGGCACGGTCCCCCCCGGCAAGCACAGGGCGGTCCGGGTCGGTCTCGTCAATCGACCACCCGGTCGGCGCGGCACTGCAGGAGAGGTTCGGGCCGGCAAGACGGCAGCCCTCAGGACCGGACACCAGCACAGGATCGACGACCGTGGCTGGTATCGCGTCACGGACGATGTATCCGTGCGAGGCCTGATTTGCTGAGTTGTTCGTGACATTCATCGACCATTCGATCTCATCACCGGTGCGTACGGTTGTCGGCGCCGACTTCACGACCGAGAGATCAACAGCCGGGGCCACAAGACCCACTCGGACCGGCAGCCTCCCCACTTTGACCGCGAAGCGGTCATACGCCAGCGGGCCGATGACAACCATCGCTGCATACGAGACCGTGAGCGTGACCGAATGAACGAGACCCGAGATCTGGACGACCGGGCGGTCATGCGCGATTCCCGTCTTCTGACCGAGCGTCGGAGTGTAGGTGAAGCCGTTGTCGCGGTACGCGACGTCGACTCCTGGGACTGCCAACGGGTTTGTTTCGTAGGTCGTCATGGCCGTGCTGTAGGCGGTTGGTGATTCACCGTTGATCGCGGAGATTCGGGTCTCGCTCCACGATGCGATCGCGCCGAACTCTGGCAGCGTGTCTTCGGTCGTGGACATGGAAACGTCGTAAATAGCCAAGCCTGGGTTGAGCACCGGCTTGTCGTACGTGATCGTGACGGTGTTCACATCACCGCATTCGAAACGCTTCCCTTCCGCCAGCCACTCGTCTTGCGTTCCAGCCCAGTCGGCAGGGGGTTCAAGACAGCCCACCGTCAGCGGATCGTCCAACGTGGTTCCTGCAGAAGGTCCGCCAGGAGGGAACAGCTCGAATGATTGGGCATACGGGTAGGCGGCTGACTTCAACCGAAGCTGTCCTTGACCTCCCACCTGGAGCCTGGCGGTCTGGTTCCCCAACTGCACCTCAGCCTCATTGGCGTCAACGAAACTCGATGAACTGACGTACGAACTCGAGTTCTCTGGAACAAGAGCAGACGAACCGGCCCCGGCCGCAGAACTGGTCGGCACGAGTCCGAGCGACAGCGTCACCACGAGTAGCGTCGAGGATGCACACCACTTCGTCACGCCAGACAACGAATGGTTGCTCGACCGAGCTGTGGCCGGACCCAACAAGCGCATGGCATCTCCAGAGAATCGACAAGGGAACAGGTACCAGTATCGGGAGCACGTCACTCGTCTCCGTGCACGCGTTGCTTCTGCCTGCCATGACGCACAACAACTCAGGGGGCAATGGGGCAATGGCTAGGTGCTGGCATGCAGCATCGTGGGTGCGTGCACCCGATGAGATCGGCTCCTGAAGGCCTCGACCGACAGGTTGGGGTTCGTGCTCGGCCAATTGTCGGAGGCGTCGAGCACCACCGGGCCTGTCGCTACTGCGGCCTCAAGGAGCCCCATCGTCTCCTCGACCGGGTTCGTCCTTCCGCCTCATCGGCGCGCCGACGAGGCGGGCACTGCGAAGCGCAAGGAGGCATCGCGATGCGATCCAAATCCGGGAGGGCGTCTGACGCTCGGTTCGGTGGGAGACAGGACGATAGCCGAAACACACTGCGGGGAGGAGGCACTCAATCCCGGTCCTTGATCCAACTCCGGCAGCGGGCACGGTGTGAGCCGCGGTCTCGTTCGAAGGCTCCGACCAACAAGCACGGTCAACACCGGGGCGCAACCACGTGCACTGCAAACCTGCGGTCAGGCCGATTTCGGTTGTTGCTGCGCACGTCACAACCTGCGGGAGGGGACGCCGGCATTGGCTCTATTGCGTCAGGGAAGCCTGGTAGAACTGTGCAAAGTGTTCAGCGTCGTCGCTGTTTCCGGAGTAGAGATGTCCGTTGACGATGGTGGTGGGAACGGCGGTCAGGGCTAGTGCTTCGCTGGTCGGGAGCGGACCCTGTAGAGCCTCGGCGGTGATGTCCCGCACCCAGGCTTGATAGGTGCGGAGCGTGGTTGCGTCGCTCAGCGAGACGTTGAGCTGGCCGGCAATGCTCACGAGCTCCTGATCGGAGAGACCAGGGGTGTTCTCTGCGGGCTGGTTGGCGAAGACGGCAGAGAGGTAGCCGGGGAGAGCAAAGGGATGGGATGCCGCGACATCGACGATGCTGGCTGCTGCGCGAGTGGAGTAGTTGGTACCAACCGAGAGCCGGTCAAGGAGCGCCACTGGGTGGATCCGCAGCGTTGCGCGCCCGTCGTCGACCTCGTCGAACAACAGCTGTCCACTATCGGCTTCGAAGATCTTGCAATACGGGCACAGCGGGTCCAGGTAGAGGTCGATGACTGTCGCGCCCGAACCGAGGCTGATGTACCCGCCATCGAACTCCACCGCGCCGACAACACCCGTCAGCGAAGACGTAGGGTATGAGTCCTCCTCCTCGGATGGCATGGCTTCGCTGCCGACACAGCCGCTGAGGATGATCGCACTGATGAGCGCTGCGAGGAAGACTGCACCCCGGCGTCGCCGCGGACTGAGTTGAAAGAACGCCATAAACTGCTCCTCAGGGTATGTCTGGACACTGTGGTTCTCAGGACTGAGCCCTCGTGCAGGGGCTCACGGTCGTGGACGATATGAGTGAACCAGCGAGCCGATGGGTTTGTAGCTGCCCGGTATCGTCTGCCGGACATCTGCGGATCCGTGATCGTTGCGGTGGCTAGTCATCAACGTCTGTGACTGCTCCGGTTTCACCGTCAACAGTGACGGTGATTCGTTGGCGCCCCGTCTCGAAGTCGATCTTCCAGCTCAAGAGAGCGCCTTCGTTTCGAAGATCGATGTTCGTGACGTGGACTGCTCCGCCGACCGATCGGCTAGCCTCTTCGACTGCCTGAGCTGCGGACCAGGAGAGTCCCGGGCCGGTCGCGTCACGATTCGTGTTGAGCCACAGGTCGCTGCGGTTGATCTGTGCTTTCGCGCTGACGAATGACTGCAACGTTTGTCGGAAGTCGTCATCTGCGAACCAGTTGGAGTCGGAGGAACTCGATGAGTGTGCTTCGAGATACTCACGGTATTGCTCCCGCGCGGCGAAGAACACCTCGAGATCGGATGCTGGATTCGTCGACGGTGTGGCCTCGCTGGCGGAAGTAGCGGGTGTGCTTGGGTCTGCGGCTCCGATCGGTGCGCCCGTTCCAGGCGCGGTGCACGCCGATGTCGACGCGATAACGCTCCCGACGACAAGCGCAAGCGACATCCGCCAGATGCGTTTCTTAGTCATCAAGTCTCATCTCCACAATCTGAAAGTTGGTGTCAAGACGTAATTTGTGAACAGATCCGTCGACGAGTTCGATCCGATAGGGAGCATGCGAGGAAGCGTCCAGCTCCAATTCGGTCAAGTAACTGCCGGGGTATGCCGCCAGTGCAGCAAGAACGGCTGAGTTGATGTCCTCGATGCGCCAGGTGCCCGGGAACCTTCCATCGTCGGAGCGTTCGGTCTCGATGATGGTGGCCTTGTCGTCGACCACGCGAACCTTGCTTTCCAGACCATCCGCCGTCTCGAAGTGAACGTGCCACGCGCCAACAGGTTCAGCCTCCACGGACCTCAGATCGCTCACATCGCCTCCGACGGCCACGTTGGCCAGGCGAATGACCTCCAACAGCTGTTCAGCGCTGTCCGTACCCTGTGGGCCGGCCGTCCGCGGCGGGTCGTTCGAATCGGGTCGGCCCGGCGTATCAACGGTTGGACCGCTCGCAGCTGAAGGCGAGCGATCCACGAAACGGGAGCTCGCATCGGCCATGGGCGTGGACTGGTTGCCATTGACGTTGCCGATCAACAGGCCAACGATCACGGAAGCGAGGACGACCAATGCTGCCAGGAGCGCCAGGGTGAACCAACGCCAACGACGTTTTTCCGGTCGAGGTGACCTGTCCAGATCTATCTGTTGAGAGGGCTTCACGGGGTTCAATTCGGAGTATTCGCTTTCTCAGGCGGGCCGCTGCCGCGGCGGTGGTTCTGGAATCTGGTGGCGTGTTGGGCGTCTCGCCGACCACTCATTGCTTCAAGGACGGACGCTCACGCCGATAAGATCCGGCTCGCCAGGTCACGCAACGTTTTGTCTGGTGCTCGCCGTCGGTGCCGGCGACTCACGGGCAATGACGCGGGCGAGTAGGTTCGGTCCTGATCGACTGTCCCGCACCGTGAAATCGCCGATGTGTAGACGCGTACCGGTGCGTTTAATCTCTCCGACGATCAGGTCCTCTCGTGCAGAGACGACGACAAGGCGATCGCCCTCCTGCACATTTCTGGGATCCGAGAGGGAACGATCAGCCCCCCGGTCGTCCTCGCGTGAAGACTCAGGCAGGTCGGGAACTCGTGCTGCGACCGCGGAGCTCGTCGCGGTTGTCGTGACGACGGTACCCAGTTTTCGGCCGGCGAAGCGAGCCAAAACTTGCCATTCACCAGCCGCCATAGGAAGGTCGATGGCCCGGTGTACCGAGGTTCCTGTAGCGATGAGGTCTCGAGTGATTCCGGCGATGATCTGGTGAATCACGATGGTTGTCCTTGCGGGTAGTTGGGTTGACTCGGCACTCCGGGAAGACGACGAGGCGAGCTGGCCGCGCCGAGATATCACGCTCCCCGATGGGTCGCATCGTGGATGCTGGATGCTCGGGCCTGCTAGGACAAGTTTCGAACTGGGAGTCTGTGCTCGTTCTGACTTGACACCGTTTTGAGTACTAATCCGCATGAAAACCAGTGATCGGTGGGGTGCCATGCGTGGCTGAGGATCACCATTCAGGGGAGGGCGCGGGGCGCGACAGCGCTACCCGGCTGACGCGGAACCTCTCGATGACCTGACACGCACGATCGATCTGATCGAACTTCGCCCGCGGTGCACTTCTCACTGGGTACGTGCGATGGAGGGCGTGACATCCATCGTTGCTCAAGGAGCGTAGATGCACCTTCGCAATCATCCCCGAAGACCGGGCACAGCGCGCATGGGCGACACCAAAACGGGGCGGCTCGAAAGCCGCCCCGCCTGTGGATAACTACCCGCCTGACATGCGCGGATAACGTTCAATTATGACAGTCTGAGCGTTTCCCCTATGAGGGACTACTCGGACGGTGGCTGCTCGCCGTGTCTCTCCGGGTCTTAGACTCCGGCCTCCAACCCCGGTACGGGCGAGGACCAAGGTCGAACAAGCCCGGGATCATACGCGATGTTGGGTTCGGCCATGTGGAGTACACGTCAACTCCCCCACCTTCCGCTCGCCTGAACTTGACAACGAGAGCCTATAGGAAGATATGATCGTTTCCGGGGGTGTAATAGAAGACTTCAGCTTGCTAGGAACAGCCATCGCCGGGACGCTCTGGCTCGCAGTCTCGGAGACGCTATGTGCCGTCCACGACGGCATCATTCGAGGACGAACGTGCGCGACATCGAGGAGGGCTCCTTGGAGGACACGACGCCGTTTGTCGAACGTCTCAGCCGACTGGACCGATGGAAGCCGGCCGATTCCTACGCGCTCGCGGCAGATGAGTCGTTGGCCGCGTCGATGCCGACGATCTTGCCGCTCCTGGCGTTCGTCAATTCGCTCTACCCACCGGGCGAAGCCGGTCTCACTCAGCTGGGCGAAGGCCTCGACCCCGAATACATCGACCGGCTCAGCACCGAGAGCGCCACGTTGCGAGAGTTGAATGACGATCACCTGAACCGGCGCTCAACCGGGGTCGATCTGTGGATCGGAACAGCGGACACTAGCGGTCCACCGAACCGGAGCCGCTTCGAGCGAAGCAAGTAGAATTCGCTTCGGAGCTGGGGAGGAAAGCCATTGGGCGCCCTCTACACCTCGCTCGCGTCCGACCAGGACGGGGGGATGTGGCTCGCACACATGCTCGAGAACGAGGCCGAGTATCCGCGACCGTGGACGGCCTGGCGAATGTCGCCGTCGACACATTCCGAGCTCGTCATCGACTCTGCCGTGGACTGGTGCGAATTCGTGGCGGAGTTCATAGGTACGAAGTCATCGGTCGATTGGGATGGTGTCGCCAAGCGGTGGGACGCAGTGCATCTCACCCCTCGCGCCGTCTTCTCGATCGACTGCTTCTCGTTCGAATGGCAAGGCCAAGAGATCCCGCCCAGCTACTGGGGCGTCGAGACCACCGCCTGGCTGAACTGGCGCTTCGACGAACCCACGATCGTTCACCTAAACCAGGAGTGAGGGTGGGGAGAGCAGACTCTCCCCACCCTCACTCGCCGTTACTTGCGCGCGGTCAACGTGACCGTGAACGCCTCGGTTGCGCCGTCGTTCGCCGCATCGCTCCCTGGCACGGCCCGGGAGACTCCGCAGGCTACCGACCGTCACTAGATTCCCCATCAATGGCGTCATGCCAGTCATCGATGGAACCACCGTGTTGCTGGCCGCTGGCCTTTCCGTAACAATCGGCATCTTCTTCGGAACGTACCCCGCGGTCCAAGCGGCCCGACTCAACCCGGTCGACGCCCTCCGCGTCGGCACCTAAATCAAGCGCTCCATCACACGCTCACCGAGAGGATCACCGTGAAGCATCCCAAGACAACACCCATGTCCGCCTCGTCCACCGAGCAAGAAAGTGCACAGACAACCGTGCTCATCGGAATCCTCGCCACCACGGTGATCCTTCTCGGCCTACTCCTCACACTCGCGTACACGCTCGTCTTCCTACTCTGACATCCCGTACCCTATTCTTTCCTTTCGGTCGGAAAGCACCGCAAACGGAGTACACATCAAACCAAGACCAAGATGCCTCCAATACTCTCCCCCTCCCCGAAGACTCATTCGAGGCACAGACGCGTAAACACCACAAGCGCTGGCATAGGCCGTGTCCAGCTGTCTGAAGGCGATGGATGAAGGGTGATCGCTGGTAGCCGGTGCCGACAAGAGCTCTAATTTCCCTCTAACGGTCGACGTTCGATCTGGAAGCCGTTCTCTAGAGCTGCGCGAATGAATCCACCGGCTCTGAAGCGACATGCGACGAACACTGCCCTTGGGTGCGCCCGTACGTCCTGAACGAACGGTCCCTCGAGCAGCTTAGACGCGGTCCTCGACAAGGTTGATTCGCGCACGGCGCAGGAAACGAGCGTCGCCCTTGATGTTCCGCACCTGGGACGGCACCCCTGCCAAATGCAAGCGAGACCACTGAACGCCGCGAATAGCAACAGTCGCTCAACGCGATGCCCGGTATGAACCTGCCGGACTGGGACTGGGACTGGGATCAGCGCTAGCTCAGGAGAAGACCGATCCAAAGGATGGCGAGAAAGGAAGCGGACTGCAAGGGCATGCTCCATATCCTCGCCGTCTACCGTCAGCAGACGACCGTGAGCGTCACGCGAGCGCGACGGCCACAGGAAGACGGCCGGCGAAATCAGTAGTCTGCCGCGTCCGGACGTCGAGGTCGCGGACGACTCGGCTGAGACGTCGAGCGAGCCTCCGGTCAGATCACGGCCCTGTCGCCCATTTCAACGAGGGTCCGCCCCTGAGCGCGAGGTCGACGGCGACGGCCGTCCACCTGGAGCCCTCATTGGTCATGTTGAGTTCGTGGGGTTCGCGGCTCGCGCCCATCACTCCCCTTTCGTCGGAACGAACCCAACAACCTCACAATGAATCCGAAGTGGTCGTCTGTAAGACTGCGCGCCGCGCCGATCCCGGGAGCCGCGGCGAAGCATATTCCGGGGGCATCCCCGTGTGTTCGCTGAAGTATCACGGCGGCTGAGTGTTCGACCGCACGAGCTACGCCATCGAGCCGTCCAGAATCGTAAGAGGCGCTCAGATACAGTTGCCCGACGCCAGACTCGCCCCGTGAAACCTCCCGCATGCTTCGTTCGCTGTCCCGATCGGCAGATCCAGGGGGCAAGCGTCATGCCGTAGCTGCGAGTCTGGCGTGCGGACTGCTGGCGTACCGCGACTCTGCGGCGGCCGGAGTCGAGAGCCGGCACGTAGTGCGTTTCAGTTCCGTCGCGCTCTCGAGTTTCGTCATCCGGGTTGGGCTGCTCGATCTCCGAGACGACCCTTTCCGGCGCCCATTGCGCTCAGGGCTGACCGCCGCGGCCATTGGCTCGGCGCTCGCCACTGCTGAGGTGTCTGACGCCATCGACGCGCGACTGCACCAGATCCTTCTTCGTCGAGGATCGACCCATCCGCGCGTCGTCTTTGCTTGCGCCGCCGAGACAGTGATGGCTCTAGCTCGCTTTCCCGCTCGAAGTACTTCATCACGATCCGAACCAGACAGCCTCGCTCCGGCAGAGGCACGCACGGTCGACCTGCCAGCAGACGTCCGAACCCTAGTAGATGCCCTTCCTCCGGGTGCAGCACCTGCTATCCCGACCATCGCAACCGACATGGTGGCAAGGATCACCGCGAAACCGGCGCGCTTTTTCGTAAACAGATTGGCCCCCGATGAGTATCATCCGACAGCCTCAAGACGAACCGCAAACGGAGAATTCTCGAGGGGGTCGTGCGGGATGGCCCGATGACCAACCGACACGCTCGCTACGTCCAGGAGAGATTCAGACAACGTGCTCCCGTTAGCGCAGCTGCGCGTCAAGTTCGGCGAGTTCGTCCACGATTCGGTGCCGTTCGCACGGCGTGAACCGTCGAATCTGCATTGAAAGAACAGCGGCTGCTGCGACCGGACCCAGATCGAACGCTTGCTCAACAGCCAGCCGGAGGTCATCCACATCGCCCGAGACGGCGGCACAGGCATCGATGAGTTACCCCGGCTGATCGAGCACCGCGATATACACAAGCAGAGTGTCGCAACGCATCAGCTGATCCTGCCGATCGTCAGTCACACCACGAGTTTACCGGCGATCTCGACGCCGACGCCATGGCGCATCCAGTGGTCAACCTTCCCTGGGGCCGCGCTTGCGGCTGCCAGCAGAGTCCTGGCCTCATCGAATTCACGGCCGGACATGCTGCGCGCCGAGCCAGTTTTTCGGGCACGAAGACAGTGCGCAAGGGACATCGAACCGATGGAACACGAGCTCATCGCCGAACGCGACATCGACGTGGTCGGCGTCGAGCACGGTATGGCTGCGCATCTGCAGCACGCGCTGGCAGGGCGACCCGCATACGTGCACATCGATTGCGATGTTCTCGAGCCGGGCACGGTTCCCACGGACTATCGAGTCGCCGCTGGTCTGACCCTCGCACAGCTGACCGCGTGCGCCCACGCCATTGCACGATCCGAGGTCGTGGGG
>NZ_JACYTU010000025.1:0-21983 GCF_014841225.1 Plantibacter sp. CFBP 8804 | reverse complement strand
AACCCCTCGGTCAGGATGACCGAGGGGTTCTTGTTATGGATAGGTTGGCTCAACCAGGCTGAGAGGTCACCCGCACGGTGAGACCCAGCACCTCTGCAATCTTGCTGAGGGTCGCAGTGTTGACGTCGTCGCCGCGCTCGACGCGCACGACAGACGGTCGGGATACCCCAGCCCGGTCAGCGAGCTCGTTCTGGCTCCATCCCGCCGTCTGGCGTGCCTCATTCACCTGCTTGGCGATCTCAAGCATCGCCGCATGCTGCTCAGGCATCGCTGTCCTTCGTCTTGTGGTGTTCGGCATGCATCTTCTCGGCGGTGATGGCCAGAAGGTTTGCCAGCATCTCAGGGTCGGCGAGCGCCTTCTTGATCTCGTCGGTGTTCTGGAACGCCTGGTACATGGCGTAGTCGCTGGCATCGGAAAACTTGGTCGATCCTTTCAGCTGGTCGACGTTGTTGCTCCTGGCCATTGCGATCGCTTCCTCGTCTGCGTTGAGGAAGCCCCAATAGGCGGTGATGAAGCCGGAAATGCTGCCCGGGTCCGCGTCGATGCCCTTGTCACCGAAGAGATCATTCACCTTCTCGATTGCCTCTTCGAGAGGGCCGTGCGGCTTGGTGCCCACTCCCCCTGGCTCTGTCGTGAATGCGGGCAGCTCGATGGCGGTTCCCTCGATGGTGGGGTTCAGGCCGTAGTCTGCGCTGACTTCCTCAGGGACGAGCTTGACTCCCCCGAGCTGCACGCCGTCCATGTAGCTACTGTCGTATACCTCCGGGGTCAGGTGCAGGTTGCGAGCAAGGAGCGTCATGAGGATGGCACGCAAGCGCAGGTCCTCGTCGTCGTAGTCGACAATCTGGGAGAGGAACTGCCAGGCATTGCGGTAACTGATCGCATCCGACCGGAACTGCTTCAGCTCTACGTAGCGGGTCTTGTCTTTGGTGAGCCGTGCCTTTTGCAGCCCGCTGCTCCACGCGAATTTGATGGGGCCGAGTGCCTGCTGGATAGCCTCACCGCCCAGCTTGTCCATGTAGGCCTGCGCAACCGCGCGCATCTGCGCTTCGGTATAGAGGCCCACAGAGTCGAGGCGCTCGGAGAGCTCGTAGAGTGCGTTGGCGTCGACCTCGCCGGCTACGTGCGCGTCCGTGTAGTAGCGAGCGAAGTCCTTCTGGATGTTCTCAGGAGTGTTGACGAAGTCGACGACCATCGGCGCGGACTTGCCTGGGTACATACGGTTCAGGCGCGAGAGCGTCTGAACCGTGGCGATGTCGCTGAGCACCTTGTCGACGTACATTGCCATGAGGCGCGGCTCATCGAATCCGGTCTGGAACTTGTTGGCCACGATCAGGACTTTGTACTCGTCCTCTTCGCGGAAGGCCTTGGCCACGTCGCCGAGCGCGTTCATCGAGATCTCGGTGACCTCTTCGCCAGCATCGTTCTTGACGGAGCCGGAGAAGGCAACCAGGGTCTCCAGGCCGGCATAGCCCTTGTCGGAGATGTACGCATTCATCTTCTCTGACCACAGGACGGCCTCCTTGCGTCCGGAGGTGACGACCATCGCGCGCGCCTGGCCGCTGAGCATGTGGGCGACGTTGCGCCGGAAGTGCTCGACAACGACTTGCACCTTCTGCGCGATGGCCGTGGGGTGCAGCCGGGCGAAGCGCACGATGTCCTTCACCGCGCGACCGGTCTCGACGTCGAACTCGTCTTCATCCTCGAGAGTGTTCTTCACACGCAGGAACATGTCGTAGGTCGAGTAGTTGGTCAGCACATCGAGGATGAACTGCTCTTCGATCGCCTGCGCCATCGTGTACGTGTCGAAAGCATCCCAGCGGTCTTCGCCGTCCACCTTCGAGCCGAACAGCCGGAGGGTCTTTGCTTTCGGCGTTGCCGTCAGCGCGATGAACGTGATGTTCGCACTGGCAGCGATCGCGGAATCTGTCGCGGCCAGCAAATCATCGGCACTGATGTCCTGATCCGGGTCGAGCTCAAGATCGACCAGCAGACCCTTCAGGGCGCGCGCGGTGGATCCCGACTGGGAGGAGTGCGCCTCGTCGGCAACCACGGCCCAGCGGCGGCCGTGCAGCGCATCGGTGTCTTCGATGAGCTTCATGACGTGCGGAAAGGTCTGGAGGGTGCAGGTAATGATGTGGTTACCGGCGATCAGAGCCTTATTGGCCTGCTCGGATTTCGCCCCGGACGCATCGCCGATGTTGACGACAAGGCCCATGCTGGACTGCACAAGATTCATGTCGTCGCGGACGTTCTCATCGAGCACAGTCCGATCGGTGACGACAATGACCGAGTCGAAGGTCGCTGCTGCGTCTGCGCCGACATGGCGGATCAAGCGATGCGACAGCCAGGCGATCGTCTTGGTCTTGCCCGATCCCGCTGAATGCCAGATCAGGTAGCGTCCGCCCGGACCGCGGGCTTCGACGTCCTCGATGACGCGCTCAACGGCCCGCAGCTGGTGGAAGCGCGGGAAGATCAGCCGGCCGTCACCCTTCTTCGACCGGTTGGGCTCGAAGAGCGCGAAGTTCTTCAGAATGCGCATGAAGGTCGGGCGCGCAAGGATCTCGCGCCACAGGTAGTTGGACGCCGAGCCAGTATCCGACGGCGGGTTACCCGCATGGCCGTCGCTGCCCCGGTTGAACGGCAAGAAGACCGTCTCAGCGCCCTGGAGCTTGGTCGTCATGTAAACGAGGTCATTGGAGACCGCGAAGTGCACCAGAGCGCGCCCCGGCTGCAGCAGGGCGCGAGTCGGACCGGGCACGCGGTCATTCTTGTACTGCGTGATCGCATGGTTGACCGTCTGGGTGTTGTCGGTCTTCAGCTCCAGGGTGACGACCGGCAGGCCATTGGCGCAGAGCACCACGTCGATGCTCTCCGTGGTCTGCGTGTCGAAATGCACCTGGCGCAGCACACGCAAACGAACAGCATCCGCGCGTTCGATCACGCTGGCGAGGTTCGGGTTCTCCGGCGGGAACTCCATGAGCGGGCCGAACTTCGCCGCTGGGCGGCCAACCTGGGCATAGGTGAAGCCGCGGCGCAGCACACCGAGCAGGCCGCCGACGGGATGCCCGGTGATCGGGTCCATCTTGGTAGTCTTTCCCAGCTCCTTGATGATGTGGTCCAGGAGCTTGTGCTGGGCGAGTTCGAGTGCGCCGTTGGCCAGGTCCGACGGCACTGCTTTTTCGTACTCGTCGGGGTACTGGGTCGACAGCCAGTGCAGGACGTCCGCTGGCACCATTGCCCGGGCAATGTCCCAGCCAGCAGCATTGGTGCTGCCGGCGCACTCGTAGAGCCAACCGCGCTGCGCGAGTTCGTCGCAGAGGTTGGACTCAAATTCGTGCTCGAGCACTTGTGCGTGGCTCATGCCACTTCCTTTCGACCGGTCACAACATCGGTAATGAGTGCTGCCCGGCGTTCGGTGAGGAGGGATTTGAGTTCAGCAACCTTCGCCAACATGGCGTCGATCTTGCCGGTCACTTCATCGAGATGGTCGGCGATGCGCTGTTGCTCGTCGAGAGTCGACGGGTACGCGATATGCGTCATCTTCATTCCCATTACGTCGACTGTGGGCACAGGGCCGTTCTTGACAAGCGAAGGGATTGAGATCTCCGTCATTGCGTATCCCAGGAACCGAGGATCAACAATGCCTTCGCGGGGCACGAGCGCCTGCAGGTTGTTGTCGATACATGCCGGTTTTGTCGTCTGCACGAAGCGAGCAAGCATCAGCGCTGCGCCAATCTTTGCCATCAGGATGCTCCCTGGGGGAATCACCCGAGCACCAAGCTCAGCAGCGGTGCTTCTACTCACCGTGTTTTCGTCCTCGCCTAGATAACCATTCACTGCGGAAGACATAGACCCGACCTTGTAGAAGGGAAGTTCGTCAGTCGACACGCCTTGATACTTATCAGGGAAACCAGATCCCGAGATGACATCCACGACGAGAGTCAACTGCGCTCGCACCTCAATGTCCTGTAGCTCCTTCAGAACCACTGCATCACGCCGCTCAGCCAATACTCCCGCCAGCTGGTCCATCCCCGCGATCATCGAGTCGATCTCGGCGGTCTCGCGGTCGAGGTAGTCGGCGATACGCTGCTGCGTAGTTAGGTTACTGTGCACGAATCCAACGTTGCCAAGCGTCGGAGCTGTGATCGCTTCAAAAGTGCTACCGTTCGCTTCTGTGCGAAGCCAACGTTCTGCATTCTCGATCACCCACCGCAGGTATCGCGGATCAATCGAACCTGCACGCACCGCCGCAAGACCACGACCGATCCCGTAGTTCTGGTCTGCAATGTTGACTGAGCCCACCGGCGCGCGAACAGAGACGAGCACATCACCCCGGACGGCCTGCTTCGGGGCGACCGCACATTCGTATCGCGGCTTCGGGTGAAGGTCACCGAACTCAGCTTTACCTTGCAAGAACGGTTGGCCAGCGTTGATCGGGGCAACGTCAGCGGAAGCCGGTGACTGACCGGCGATTATTTCGGAAACGAACTTGATTCTGTTCGATGTCATCCTTCATGCACCGCCTGAAACATCTCTGCGAGCTCGCTCATGAGGCGTGAGACGTCGGCATCAATCTCTTCGAGCGCACGCGGCTCCTCGGGTACGTAGAAGAGCCTCGTAAACGGAATCTCGTTGCCGTGCTTGGCTTTGGATTCATCCCATGCGGCACCCTCAGCGAAGGGCAGCACCTCGCGGGCCATGTGTTCATCGAGGTCTTCGCTCATGGGTACGCGTTCGGTGATCTTCCAGCCATCCAGCAGCACTGGGTTACCCTTGCGGTCGACGGCCAGAGGTGCCTGATCATCTTGGACGGCGAGCGCATCAGCGACAGCATTGACGAGTCCGATGGGCGCTTTGAGACCAGCGGCCTTGCAGCGCTGAGGGAAGACGGTGGTCAGGTCGTTCCACGCAGCCCCATCGAGGGCACGGATGATGTTGGCGTGCGCGTCGGTGTAGTTCTTGTGTTCGGCGATGGCCTCGAGAGCTTCCTCCGAGAACACAGTCGCGAGACGTGCCTGCTTGAAGACGGTGACATCACGGAACATGAAGTCTTCCTTGGTGAGCACACGCGAGATCGCGGGGTCAGCATTCTCGAAGGCCTTGTAGGCCTCATGCACGAGCTTGCGTTTGGGCTCGCTCATCGTGCGGCGCTTATCGCCCATCGGCTTGCGCATCGGATCCCAGAGGCCTGAACCGTCGATGAGCTGGATCTTGCCCTTTCGCTCAGCTTCTTTGTTGGTGTCCAGGATCCACACGTAGGTGGAGATACCGGTGCCGTAGAACATCTGGGTCGGCAGAGCGATGATCGCGTCGATCAAGTCTTCGTCGAACAGCCACTGGCGGATCGCGTTCGGTCCCTTGTCGGAGTTGAACAGCGGAGACGCATTAGAAACCACAGCAGCACGGCCGCCGTGGCCGGACTTGCCAGCAGGGCTGAGTTTCGAGGCGCAGTGGGCGAGGAAGAGCATCTGGCCGTCGGACTTGCTCGGTAGGCCGTGGCTGAAGCGCGACCCCGGGGTCTTCGACTGTTCGAGGACGTCCTTGTACTGGACATCCCAGTCGGAGCCGAAGGGCGGGTTGGAGAGCACGTAGTCGAACTGGCGGTCGGCGTACTCGTCGCGCAGGAGCGTGTCGCCCTGGCGGATCGCATCAGGCAGCCCGCCCTGAATCAGGAGGTCAGCCTTGCCGAGGGCGAAGGCTGAGTCCATGAGCTCCTGGCCGAAGAGGTTGACCTCGATGTCGGGGTTCAGCTCGGTGAGGTGGTCCTTGCCGACCAGCAGCATGCCACCCGAGCCAGCAGTCGGGTCATAGATCGAACGCGTGGTGTTCTGGCCGGTCAGCGACTCCTCGTCGGAGGCGAAGAGCACGTCAACCATCAGCTTGATGGCATCGCGCGGAGTGTAGAACGCACCGGCGGCCTTTCCCTTCTTGTCGAAGGCGCGGTACATGACGTTCTCGAAGAGGTCACCCATCGCGGTGTTCGGCATGGCTTCTGCCGAAAGATCCAGCGTCGAGAAGTGGCGCACCACCGCATGGAGGCGGTTGGCGTCGGCGAGCTTCTTCACCAAGCGCGGGAACTCGAACGAGGTCCAGATGTCGGCGATGTTGTGCGAGAAGCCAGCGATGTAGTCCAGGACAGATGCCTCGACGTGATCATCGGTCGATGCGATCGCCTTGAGGCTCAGTACCGAGGTGTTGTAGAAGCTCAGGCCGAAACGGCGCTTGACTTCTGCGTCGATGAATCGAACCGGGGTGTCTTTGGCGACGAGACCGTCGACGACCTCGATGAGTTCGTCCTTCGTGTCCGCGAGCAAGCACTCGAGACGGCGAAGCACGGTGAAGGGAAGGATGTAGTCGCCGTACTCGGTCTCCTCGACGACGTTGCGCAGGAACTTGTCAGCGGTGGCCCAGACGACGTTCTCTGTCGTGGCGACGCGCTGCGTCTGCGGGGGCGTGGTGATGGTCATGGAACCTCTTCTTTGGTGGTGCCGATAGATCGAAGCTTGTATCAGAAAATTTACATTGCCTGCGTGGCCATTACCAGCGGCCACGCGAATGGGGCGGGTCCCCCCACTCGCATCAATCAGCGCTGGACTTTACACCAGTGCCCGAGACGTCTATTGACTTGAGGGAAACCGCGGCGGGTTCTCGTCGATGATGTCCTGCTCTTCGCGCTCGAAGGCGTCCCATAGCAAGTTCGCCACGATCACCAGCGAGAGGGCGACGTAGGCGAAGCTGGCAGCGCTGACGCCACTGAGCACCCAGGCGAAGATGTGCACGTAGAGCGGAGCACAGTCGAGCACCAGATTGGCGAGGACAAAGACGGACTCCTATCCGTGCAGCAGTCCCTTGCGTCAGGAAGACGCTGGCCGCGAGGCTGCTTGCCAGCAGCGTCATCAGCCGAGCTTGAGAGCTCGAGGAACTCCGGCGCACTGGCACGCTGGATCGGTTGAAGTACTTCACTGTCGGTATCACCCTGTTGAGTTGTAGGTATAGGTGGTGCTTTTCGACATCTAGGCATGACGTAGAGCACCGGCAATTCGCGAGGACAAAGCTATGTGTTTGCTATGCCACGATTCATTAGAGCGCACCACTGCAGGTCAAGCACAGCCGACTCGCGTTAGGGACTATCGGCACTTTCAACCGCAGGTTGAAAGTGCCGATGCACCATGATGACCACCCTCTCCCCTCAGCAGCGCAAAGCGGAGTTGGTTCGGATAGCGGACATCGCACGCTTGTGTTGCCACCGGGCGCACGACTATAAACGCCGGACAGATCGTAGAGTCGTTGCATGGAGTACGACGAGCTCGACGGCCCGGACGGTGTCCCGATCCGCGTGCCGGTAAGCGATGACAACTACAGGACATGCGCCGAGTGCGGCGCGGACTGCTATCCCGACCCCAGCATCACCGTCGAGGGGCAGGGAGCGCGCATCGCGTTCGTGTGCGCCGAGCATGGGGTACAGAGCCTCGTGGATCCGTTCGAGGGCCAGCGATGATCGGCGAGCTGTTCACGATCAACCTTGACAACGTCGTTCGCGCGGGGATGGCGTCTCGTCGATCTTCAGCTGTCTTGTCGGCTCGTTGTGCCTTGTCTCACCCAACCAGGCACACAGCCCATTCGCGTGATCCAGCGCCTTTACTTGCACCTGAGAACTGGCAGGTCTACAGACTCAATTCGACTAACCAGTCGGCTCGTGCACCAAGTCTGCCTTGAGCGCCCAAAAGCGAGATCCACACGCATCTACGGCTACGAACCTCACGGCAGATCCAGCACACGCCCCGGGCCTGTCGCATGTCATTAGGAGATTCTTGCGGGTACATTTGCGGGTACATTGGCCATGTTGACCCACTGTTTACACGACAAAGCCCTGATGAAAATTGCTTCTCATCAGGGCTTTTCGTCGGGCTGACAGGATTTGAACCTGCGACCCCTTGACCCCCAGTCAAGTGCGCTACCAAGCTGCGCCACAGCCCGATGCCATCTCCGCGGGCGGAGAAGACAACTCGAACAGTCTAGCGGATTCCGAGGGTGCTCCGTGACACGGCTCTGGCAACCACGGCCCGGCCCAGACAGGCCGCACTCGTCGGGTGGGAGGTCTCCCCTGCCCACCCCCACACGGGGCACGCTACCGTGACTCGTCCGCACCCGCGCGACAGGACGATCCGACCGATCCGGTCACCCGACGAAGGACCACCATGCGCTACAGCCACTACTGGAAAGAGGTCCGCGTCGCGGCCCTCACCGCCCTGCCCGTCGCGATCGTCTCCGGCTTCGTGCAGGTCAGCCGCAACACCCCGATCGACGACGCCATCATCGGCGGCGCCATCACCTTCGTCGCGTTGTCACTGCTCATCCCCGTGGTGCGCCACTGGCTGCACCCCGAGTCCCGCGGCTGACCACCGCGGGGCGACGAAGCGCCTCCAGGACGCATGCCTCGACGTGCCGGGAGAACCGGGCACGCATCCGGACGCTGGCGTTACTCAGCCTTGCGATCGGCGACGAGCTGATCGCGCACCTTGCGGCGCAGCACCTTGCCGATGAGCGACGTCGGCAGCTCGTCGAGCTGCACGACCCGCTTCGGCACCTTGTACGCCGTGAGGCGAGTCCGGCAGTAGTCGCGCAACGAGCCGGCGTCGAACACCGTCCCGGCACGCATGACCACCGCGGCCGTCACGTCCTCACCACCGGAATCGCGCGGCAGGCCGACCACAGCGGCCGACTCGACGTCCGGGTGCGACAGGAGCGTCTCCTCCACCTCGGACGGGCTCACGTTGAACCCACCGGTGATGATGAGCTCCTTCACCCGGTCGATGACCGTCACGAAGCCGTCCACCGACACCGTCACGATGTCGCCGGTCCGCAACCAGCCGCCCTCGAGCAACGCCTCGCGCGACTCGTCCGGACGACCCCAGTACCCCTGGAAAACCTGCGGGCCACGGAGCAGCAGCTCGCCCGACTCCCCCGCTGCACGATCCACCGTCGGGTTCTCGGGATCGACGACGCGGATCTCGGTGCTCGGGAACGGCACACCCACGGTGCCCGGCCGACGCGACGGACCGATCGGATTACCGAGCGCCACCGGCGACGATTCCGTCATCCCGTAGCCCTCGACGAGCAGACCGCCGGTCGCCTCCTCCCACCGCGTGACCGTCGACACCGGCAGGCTCATCGCCCCGGAGATCGCAAAACGGACACTCGTCAGGTCGACGCCTTTGCGGCTCGAAGCACGCGACAGCGCGTCGTAGATGGGCGGCACCGCCGGCAGGAACGTCGGCGGCGACTTCTTCGCCGCCGTGAGCACCAGCTCAAGGTCGAACTTCGGGAACAGCACGAGCCGCGCCCCGATGCTCATGGCGAACGTGAGGCACAGCGTCATGCCGTACGCGTGGAACAGTGGCAGGACTCCGTAGAAGACCTCGCCACCTTCGCTCAGCCCCGGCACCCAGGCGCGTCCCTGCTCGGCGTTCGCCCGCAGATTGCGATGCGTGAGGATGGCACCCTTGGGTGCCCCGGTCGTCCCACTCGTGTATTGCAGGAGCGCGGTGTCGTCGAGCGTCGGACGCACGACCCGCTTCGACAGCTTCCGTCCGCCGATCAGCCGCTCCCACGGGAGCACGTGCTTCGCCGACGGGGTCGCGGTCATCGCCGCACGCGACTCGCGCGCACGCTTCACCGGCAACCGGAGCGCCAGACGCTTCGACAACGGCAGAGCCTGGGTGATGTCGACGGACACGATCCGGCCGCGCATCACGTCGGCCGGGAGGTCGGCGACGAGGTCGTAGACCTTGTCCCACACGATCGCGACGTGCGCGCCGTGATCCTCGAACTGATGCCGCAGCTCGCGGGCCGTGTAGAGCGGGTTGTGCTCGATGACCGTCGCGCCGAGCCGGAGCGCCGCGTAGAACGCGACGACGTGCTGCGGGCAGTTCGGCAGCACGAGCGCCACGCGGTCGCCCGGCTTCACGCCGAGCTTGCGGAGCCCCTCGGCCGCTCGAGCGACCTGTTCACCGAGCTCGCTGTAGCTCGTCTCGGCTCCGAAGAACTCCAGGGCGATGCGATCACCGCAGCGCTTCACCGAGGTGTCGAGCAGGTCGACGAGCGTCTCGGTGACCTCGTCGATGTCGGCGGGCACGCCACTGGCGTAGGACGACAGCCACGGCCGCTCGGCCAGACGCTGACGCTGGGCCTCGCCGGCCTCGGTCGGCTCCGACGACTGCTCGCCCTCGCGCTGCTCGGCTGTGTTTCCTCGATGGTCCACGACGATCCTCCAGATGACACCCGTGCGCACCGCACGCATGCCTCCACCCTAGGCGGGCGCGTATGCCCGACCGGGGATGCGACCGGACCGCTTGACAAGCTCCAAAGCGACACCGGTGAATCGCCCGAGGAGTCGTGGATCAACGCCAGAAGCCGGTCGCCCGAAGGCGACCGGCTCCCGATGATCCGGCGACTCAGACGGCGTCGGGTGACGCGGGCGCCTTCGGCTGACGCTTCGCGGCCGCAGCTGCGTTGTCGGACATCGCCTGCTGGAGGTTCTCCCCCAGCGCGCCACCGGCGACCCCGCCCAGGAGGGCGGACAGGTCGAGCCCGGTGATGTCCTTGACGACCTTCGGCACCTCGCTGACGACCTGACCGACCGTCTTCGTGACGGCCGACGCACCCTCGGTCGAGATGACCGTGAGATTCGAGATGTTGCCGAGCGGCTCGGACACGGCTCGCGTGATCTCGGGCAGACGGGCGATGATCTCGGACGCGAGCCCGGCCTCACCGTACTTCTTCAGTGCCTCCGCCTTCGCGTCGATCGCCTCGGCCTCCGCCAGACCCTCCGCGGCCACGGCCGACGCCTTGGCGTCACCCTGGGCGCGGATACCCTCGGCCAGCGCGATCTGCTTGTCGCGCTCAGCGGTACCGGCGAGACGCACGGACTCCGCAGCGGCCTGGGCGTCCTGCACCGCCGCGACCTTGTTCGCCTCGGCGATGGTCTTCCGCTTGAACGCATCGGCTTCCGTCGCGGCGTTGGCCGCATCTCGGGCCGCCTGCGCGCGCTGGACCGTCGCGTACGCGTCGGCTTCGGCCGGCTTGCGCACCTCGATGTCGAGGCGCTCCTGCTCCACCTTCGCCTTCTCGGCGAGCGCCTCACGCTCCTGCTCCGCGACCAGGCGGTCCTGCTGCGCCGTGGCGAGCTGACCGGAGGCCTCGGCCTCGGCGTTCGCGCGGTCGGTCTCCGCCTTGATGGTCGCCTGCTTGAGGCTCAGGGCCTTCTGACGCTCCGCGACCTGCTCCGCCGCTTCGATCCGCGCGAACTCGGACGCACGAGCGGTCTCGGCTTCCTTGATCTCCGCGTTCTGCCGGGCGAGCGCGTTCTCCGCTCGACCGAGGTCGGCGAGGTAGTTGGTGCCCGGCGTCGAGATGTCGGAGATGTTCAGCAGGTCGACCTGGAGGCCTTGCTCGGCGAGATCCGTCTTGGTCGCCTCGACCACCGCTTCGGACAGGGCGTTGCGGTTGGAGATGATCTCCTTGATCGGCATGTTTCCGATGATGGAACGCAGCGAGCCTTCGAGGGACTGCTGGATGATCTGCGTCAGCGACCCCTGCTGCGAGAGGAAGCGCTGCGCAGCACGGCGCACACCCTCCGGCGTGCCGGAGACCTTGAAGTTCACGCTCGCCTGGATGGCGACCTTGATGAAGTTGGTGTCGACGCCCTCCACGACGATGCCGATCTGGCGCTGCTCGAGCGAGATCGGGAAGCCCTGCTGCAGGATCGGCCAGATGAACACCCGCCCACCGATGACGACTCGCTGACCGCCATCGGGCTCGCCCGTCTTGGCGCCGGCCCCCCGACCGACGATGACGAGCGCCTGGTTCGGCGGTACGCGCTTGATCCGTCCGGCGACGAACGCGACGATCGCGAGCGCCACCACGACGAGTGCGATCACGGCGATCACCGTGATGTTGGTGGTGATGAAGTCCATAGGGCAGGTGCCTTCCCCTCGAGGGCGTGCTGGTGGATGGATGGAATCAGGGCTGCGTGTCGGCAGCGGCACCGCCCGATGCGGGTTCGACCTTGACGCGGGAGCCCTGGAGCTCGACCACGCGGATTCGACTGCCGGTCTCGATCCGGGTGTCGGAGAAGGCGAGGCGCGTCTCGATCTCGTGCGGACCGTCGAGGCTCACCTCGCCGAAGGAGGCCGAGATGGTCGACCGGGCGACGCCGTAGAGACCGAGCGGTGAACTCGGCGTGCCGTCCTCCGAGCGCTTGAAACTCCGGATCATCAGCTGGACGCCGACAAGCACGAGGACACCGATGACGGCCGAGATGACGTACGCGGACCAGACGGGCAGCCCGTTCGCGAGCACGATCGCACCGACCGCACCGAAGACGGTGAACGCGCTCCCGAGCGCGGTGGCCGAGACCGCCCCGTCCAGGAAGTCGAAGATCTCACCGAAGACCAAGGAGATGAGGACGATCACGAGACCGACGGCGCCGACGATGATGAACAGGGTCATGGCACCAACCCTACTGAACGCCCAGACGGAGTGCGGGAAAGCGGTCTCCCGTGACGGCGCCGACGGTCTGCAGGCTCCTGTGGAGCGACTGCCGCTGCCCTCAGCTGACTTCGTCGAGCAGCTCCGTCAGCCAGCCGGCACCGCGCGTCGTCGCGCCCAGACCCTCGACGCGTTCCCGCAGCTCACGGTCGGAGGTGACCACGACGACCGCGCCGTCGAGCCCACGGACGACGTCCACGATCGCGTCGTCGCCACTCCCCGCCGCGTCGACGACCGAGACGCCCGCCCGCAGCTCGTGACCGGGCTCTCGCACGTCGTCATCGGCGTGGACGCCGCGGGCCTGTCCTTCGACGACGGCGACGTAGGCCGGCCACCAGCGGTTGAAGTCGAGGTCGAGCGCCTGGGCGTCGAGTCCCTCGTGCGCGAGGCGGCCGAGTCGCGCGACGAACCGCTGCGCGGCTCCGGCAAGGTCCTTCCACCACCCGTCCGGTCGCGATCCGACGACGTTCGCGACGTCGACGACGACCGTGACGCGGCGCTCGAGCTGCGACCGCAGGCCCGGCCACGAATCGGCGAAGCCGGGGTGCAGGGGCAACGTCTCGACCTCGGCGAGCGGCACCCAGGCGAGGGCGATGCTCTCCGGGTCGGAGACCACGGGTTCGAACGGCTGGACCGCCTCGACGATCACCGTCGTGTACGACCAGAACCCGAGATCGAGCACGGAGTCGAACCGCAACTCGATCGCCTCGGCGGGGACTCCCGCCTCCTCGTGGGACTCGCGGACCGCGCCGTCGACGGCACTCTCGAACTGGTGACGCGCACCGCCCGGGATGCCCCAGGTGCCGCCGAAGTGGCTCCAACCGGCCCGATGCTGCAGCAGCACGCCGCGCTCTCGATCGTGCACCAGGAGTCCGGCTGCACCGAACCGCCCCCAGTACTTCCGGCCGTCGCCGGATTCGACCCAGGCATCCCCGGCGTCCCGGACGGGGTCGCCGGGAGGATGCGCATCAGTCATTGGACCAGCCTGGCACGAAACGCTGTGCGCCACCCCCTTGGTCTGGGTCATCTCCACCGCACGTGCGGAATATGTTATATATTGAACTCCAGTATTGCATCGGCCGCGCTCGCGCCCGCCGCACCGAACCCACGTGAAGGACCCTCATGGATGCACGTCAACGCCGGACGCGGGCACGGCTCGCGCGCACGATCCTGCAACTCGCCGCAGAACGCCCCACCTCCGAGATCTCCGTCTCGGAGATCGCCGCACGCGCCGGCATCAACCGATCGACCTTCTACCAGCACGCGGCGGCGCCGTGCGAGCTGCTCGAATCGGTCCTCGCCGAGGAGCTCACGGAACTGAGCATGACCCATCTGGCGACCGTCTCCGCGGACGACGCCCCGGCGGCGATCACCCGGGCCACGGTCGCCGCGCTCCGCCACATCGACGAGCGCGCCGACATCTACCGCGTCGGTCTCGGCGACGACCTCATCGGCGCGAGTCTGCAGCCCATGCTCAACCGGGTCTTCACCTCGACGGTGCTCGACATCTTCGAGCGCGGGGCGATCACCCTCCCCCACGCCGAATGCCTGAGCGAGGAACAGCGCGAGTTGTTCATGCGATCAGCGGCGCACTTCGTCGCCGCGGGCTCCGTCGCGAGCTTCCGTGTCTGGCTCGACACCCCAGCACCACGCGACGTCGAGTCGTTCCTCGAGGTCATCCGCGAACTGCTCCCGAGCTGGTGGCCGTTCGAGACCGAACACGGGCCCGCCCTGGCGCCCGCGGACGAGTCCGCCCTCGCTCGCTCCTGATCACGCCTCGACCACGACGACGAAGGCCCGGGACCACTCGATGGAGTGGTCCCGGGCCTTCGTCTTCCCCGTCCGGCAGACGGACGCGGTGGATCAGCGCTGGCGCTTCTCGCGGACGCGCATGTTGACGTTGATCGGCGTGCCCTCGAAGCCCCAGATCTCGCGCAGGCGACGGATCACGTAGCGACGGTAACCGGGGTCGAGGAACCCGGTCGTGAAGAGCACGAAGGTCGGCGGACGGCTCGCGGCCTGCGTGCCGAACAGGATGCGGGGCTGCTTACCACCACGCAGCGGGTGCGGGTGCGCCGCCGTGAGCTCAGCGAGGAAGGCGTTGAACTTGCCCGTGGGGATACGCATGTCCCACGACTCGAGTGCGACCTCGAGGGCCGGGACGAGACGCTCCAGGTGGCGGCCCGTCCGCGCGGAGATGTTGACGCGCGGCGCCCACGACACGTGCGAGAGGTCCTGTTCGATCTCGCGCTCCAGGTACTTCCGGCGTTCGTCGTCGAGCTGGTCCCACTTGTTGAAGGCGAGCACGAGGGCACGACCGCTCTCGAGGACGAGGTCGATGATGCGCACGTCCTGCTCGCTGATCACCTCGGTGACGTCGATGAGGACGACGGCCACCTCGGCCTTCTCGAGCGCCGTGCTCGTGCGGAGCGACGCGTAGAAGTCGGCACCCTGCGACAGGTGCACGCGACGACGGATGCCGGCGGTGTCGACGAAGCGCCAGATCTTGCCGCCGAGCTCGATCTGCTCGTCGACCGGGTCGCGGGTGGTCCCGGCGAGGTCGTTGACGACGACGCGCTCCTCGCCTGCGGTCTTGTTGAGCAGGCTGGACTTGCCGACGTTCGGGCGTCCGAGGATCGCGACGCGGCGGGGGCCGCCGAACTCGTCCTTCGCGACGGCCGAGACCTGCGGGAGGACCTTGAGGATCTTGTCGAGGAGGTCGGCGACGCCACGGCCGTGGATCGCGGAGACCGGGTGGGGCTCGCCGAGGCCGAGGTTCCAGAGCGCTGCGGCCTCCGGCTCCTGACGGGCGTCGTCGACCTTGTTGGCGACGAGGAAGACGGGGCGTCCGGTCTTGCGGAGCAGCTTGACGACCTGCTCGTCGGTCGCCGTGGCACCGACCATGGCGTCGACCACGAAGATCACGACGTCGGAGAGGTCGATGGCGATCTCGGCCTGGGCCGCGACGGACGCGTCGATCCCCTTGGCGTCGGGCTCCCACCCACCGGTGTCGACGACCGTGAAGCGACGGTCGTTCCACTCGGCCTTGTAGTTCACGCGGTCGCGGGTGACACCGGGGGTGTCCTCCACGACGGCCTCACGACGGCCGAGGATGCGGTTCACCAGCGCGGACTTGCCCACGTTCGGGCGACCGACGATCGCCACGACGGGCAGCGCCGGTAGGAAGCGGATCTCGTCCGGGTCCTCCGTCGCGCCGTCGAGGATGTCGAGGTCGTCGCCCTCGAGGTCGTAGTCGGCCAGGCCGGAGCGGAGGGACGCGGCCCGCTGGGTCGCGAGCTCCTCGTCCATGTCCTGGAGGCGGTCCGCGAGGTCGTCGGGGCCTCCGTCGAACTGCTCGTCATCGTGAGCCATGGGAGTTCCTTGCTGTGAGGGATTCGGTGACGCGGACGACCGCGTCGACCGTCTCGTCGAAGTCGATGTGCGTGGAGTCGACCGTGGTCACTCCGTCCGCCGCGTTCATGAAGTCGACGACCCTGGAGTCCGCCCGATCACGCCGCTGCAGTTGTTCCGCGACGTCGCCGGCAGGGTGGCTCTCGAATTCCGCTGAACGCCTGGCCATTCTAGCCGCTTCGGATGCCGTGAGCAGGATCCGAGCCTGAGCATCCGGTGCGACCACCGTGGTGATGTCGCGTCCCTCGACGACGATGCCCGGGCGGTCGACGTCGGCGATGAGCGATCGGAAGGTCTCGTTGATCCACGCACGCACCTCCGGGACACGGGCCACGGCGGACACGACGGCCGTCACGCGAGGGCCGCGGATCTCGTCCGTGACGTCGCGACCCCCGAGCGTGAACGCGGTCACGTCCGGGTCGAGGGAGACGGTGAAGGCACCACCGAACGCGTCGAGCGAGCCGATCACCGCCGCCGAGTCCTCGGGGTCGACGTCCGCATCGAGCGTGTGGAGCGCGAGCGCGCGGTACCAGGCGCCCGTGTCGAGGTAGCGGTAGCCGAGCCGGCGGGCGACGGCCTTGCTCACGCTGGACTTGCCGCTGCCGGCCGGTCCGTCGATCGCGACCACGACGGGTGCGTCCGGCGTCGTCGACGCGTCGGTGCTGGTGGGGTGCTGTTCGGTCATGTCTCTTCCTATACTTCCGCGATGCGCCAACCGCGCGACTCGAGGTCGTCGACGGTGCGCTGCTTCACCTCGGGGAGGACCTGGACCTCCGCGAGACCGATGTTCGCGCCGGGCGAGTGCTCCAGACGCAGGTCTTCGATGTTGACGCCGATCTCGCCCAGCTCGGTGAACAGGGCGCCCAGCTGGCCAGGGCGGTCGTCGAGGAGGACGACGATGCTGGCGAACCGGCGGTTCTGGCCGTGCTTGCCGGGGAGCCGTGCGACGCCGGTGTTGCCGGCGGCGATCGTGTCCGCGATCGTGCGGCGAGCGCCGGGCACCTCCGGGTCCCGGAGTGCCGAGATGACCGACGCGAGGTCGGTGGACAGCTGCTCCAGCACCGGGAGGACCTCGGCGTGGTTGGCGCTGAGGATCTGGACCCAGAGCTCGGGAGCGCTCGAGGCGATGCGGACGGTGTCGCGCAGGCCCTGGCCGGCGAGCTGGATGGCGCCCTCCTCGGCGTCCTGCAGCTGGGCGGCCAGGAGGCTCGCGACGAGTTGCGGCGTGTGCGAGACGAGCGCGACGAAGCGGTCGTGTTCGTCCGGCGTCATCTCCATCGGGATGGTGCCGAGGTCGAGCGCGAGGCCCTCCACCTGCGACAGTGCCCAGGCGGGTGTCTCGGCGTCGCGGCAGATCACCCACGGGCGGCCGAGGAAGAGGTCGGCTCTCGCGGAGATCGCTCCCCCGCGCTCGCGGCCGGCGAGCGGGTGGGAACCGATGTACCGGGTGAGGTCGACGCCGCGCTCGAGCAGTGCCCGGTACGGTTCGAGCTTCACGCTCGCGACGTCGGTCACGACGGCGCGCGGGAACGCGGCGAGTTCGGCCTCGATGACGCGGGCGGTGACGTCCGGTGGAACGCAGATGACGACGACGGACGGGTCGTCGGTGGGTTCCGCAGCTCGACCCGCGCCGTAGTCGATGGCGAGGCGCAACTGGCTGGGCGACGCGTCGTCGAGGATGATGTCGACGCCCTTGGCGCGCAGCGCGAGTCCGATGCTCGCGCCGAGGAGGCCGGCTCCGACGATGCGGACCGACCCCTGCACGCGCGCGGGCGCGGAGCTCAGGTCGCTCATGCCGTCGGCTCCGACGCCTCCGCTGCCGTGCCGTCGGCCGCGCGGGCTTCAGGACCGTGAGCGCGGGCGATGGTCAGGATGGCGCCGAGTTCGTCCTTGCTGAGCTCGCGCAGCTGGCCGGATCCGAGGGTCCCGAGGTGCAGGGGGCCGAACTGACGGCGCACGAGGTCGACGACCGGGTGGCCGACGGCGTCGAGCATGCGGCGGACGATGCGGTTCCGACCGGAGTGCAGCGTGAGCTCCACGAGGCTGAACCCGTCCTCGGTGCCGAGCAGCCGTGCCTTGTCGGCGGAGATCGGTCCGTCCTCCAGCTCGATGCCGGCGGTCAGCTTCGCGAGGACCTGCGCGGTCACCTTGCCGGTGACCTTCGCGATGTACGTCTTCTGCACACCGAACGACGGATGCGCGAGCACGTGCGCGAGGTCGCCGTCGTTGGTGAGGATGAGCAGACCGCTCGTCTCGGCGTCGAGGCGGCCCACGTTGAAGAGTCGTTCCTCATACTGCTCGGTGAACCGGCGCAGGTCGGGGCGACCGCGGTCGTCCTTCAGCGAGCTGTAGATGCCCACCGGCTTGTTGAGCATGAGGTAGCGCTTCGAGGCGTCGAGCTGGATGGCGCTGCCGTCGACGGACACGAGGTCGTGCTCCGGATCGATCCGCGAGCCGAGCTCGGTGACGACGACGCCGTTCACCTCCACGCGGCCGTCCTCGATGAGTTGCTCTGACACGCGCCTCGAGGCGACGCCGGCGTTCGCCAGCACCTTCTGCAAGCGGATGCCCTCTGATTCAGTGCTGGTCACTGTCGAATCCTTCCCGGCCATCGTCGAGCAACGGCGAGATCCGCGGCAGCTCCTCGATGGCGTTGATACCAAGTTGGGTGAGCAGGAGATCGGTGGTGCCGTAGTTGATGGCACCCGTCTCACTGTCGGTGAACATCTCCGTGATGAGTCCGCGCCCGAGGAGGGTGCGGACGACGGAGTCGACGTTGACGGCGCGGATCGAGGCGATCGCGCCGCGGCTGATCGGCTGCTTGTAGGCGATCACGGCCAGGGTCTCGAGCGCAGCCTGAGACAGCTTCGTCGGGTTCTGGGTCACGACGTAGTCGGTGACGAGCGCGTCGTAGTCGGCTCGGACGTAGATCCGCCAGCCGCCGCCGACCTCGCGGAGTTCGAATCCGCGTCGGACGCCACCGCGTTCGCCGTCGTAGTCGGCGACCAGTTCGGCGATGGCTCGTCGGACGGCCCCGACCGGGACGTGCACGGCGGCGGCGAGGTTCACGAGGCTCTGCGGTTCGTCGGCGACCATGAGGATCGCCTCGAGCGCCCTCGGGACGTCCGGTGCGGGCACCGGCGCGGGCTCGGCCGGCAGGCCCTGGGCGGCGTCCGTCGGCCGCTCGATCGACTCGGGTGTCGCGTCAGGCATCGTAATCGGCTCCCAGGTTGGCGAGGCTGTCGTCGTTCCAGGTCTCGGCGGTCCAGCGGAGCGTGAGTTCGCCGAGCGGTTCGATCTGCTCGAAGGACAGCGCGGCGTGTCGGTACAGTTCGAGCACGGCGATGAAGCGCGCGATGACCACGCCCTTCAGGTCCGCACCGGCCACGAGCTCGCGGAAGGTGTGTGACCCGCCGCGGCGCAGGATGGCGACGACGTGCGCCGCCTGTTCCCGGATGCTCACGAGCGGTGCGTGCAGGTGGTCGAGGCCCACGGTCGGCACCTCGCGCGGCGTGAACGCGAGCGTCGCGAGTGCGCCGAAGTCCTGCGCGGTCAGCGTCCAGACGAGTTCCGGAGTCTGCTGACGGTACTGCTCCTCCAGCCGGACCGCCCGGAAGTGGCGCGCCGCCTCCAGGTCGAGGCGCTCCGCGAACCACGTCGACGCCTGCTTGAACGCGCGGTACTGCAGCAGGCGCGCGAACAGCAGGTCACGCGCCTCCAGCAGGGCGACGTCCTCCGCGTCGACGAGCTCACCCTGCGGCAGCAGCCCCGCGATCTTGAGGTCGAGCAGGGTGGCCGCCACGACGAGGAACTCGCTCGCCTGGTCGAGCTCGTCGTCGGCCTCGAGCGTGCGCAGGTAGGCGATGAACTCGTCGGTCACGCGGCTGAGCGAGACCTCGGTGATGTCGAGTTCGTGCTTGCCGATGAGGGTCAGCAGGAGGTCGAAGGGCCCTTCGAAACCCTCGAACGACACCCGGAACGACGGTGCCGGTGCGGGGTCGACGGTCGTCGCCTCATCGGAGCGCGAGCCGGTGTCGCCGGCCGGAGGGAGGACGGCCACGGGCGTCCGCGCGGGATCAGGCGATCGCGCCACGGGAGATGAGCTCTCTCGCGAGCTGACGGTAGGCCTTCGCGGCGGCGTGCTCCGGTGCGAACTCGGTGATCGGGGTTCCGGCGACGCTCGCGTCGGGGAACTTCACGGTCCGGCCGATGACCGTCTCGAGGACCTTCTCGCCGAAGGCGTCGACGACGCGCTCGAGGACCTCACGCGAGTGCAGGGTCCGGGAGTCGTACATGGTGGCGAGGATGCCGTCGAGCTCGATCGCCGGGTTGAGTCGGTCGCGCACCTTGTCGATGGTCTCGATGAGCAGCGCGACCCCGCGGAGCGCGAAGAACTCGCACTCGAGCGGGATGAGGACCCCGTGGCTGGCGGTGAGGGCGTTGACCGTGAGCAGGCCGAGCGAGGGCTGGCAGTCGATCAGGATGACGTCGTAGTCGTCGGACACCTTGCGGAGCACCCGGGCCAGGATCGTCTCGCGCGCGACCTCGTTGACGAGGTGGACCTCGGCGGCCGAGAGGTCGATGTTGGCCGGGAGCACGTCGAGACCCTCGATGGCGGTGTGCTGGATGACCTCGGCCGGGTCCTTCACGGTGCCGAGCAGCAGGTCGTAGACGGTGTTGGAGTCGTGGGTGGAGATGCCGAGACCGGCGGACAGCGCACCCTGCGGGTCGAAGTCGACGACGAGCACCCGGCGGCCGTATTCGGCCAGCGCGGCGGACAGACTGATGGTGGTCGTCGTCTTGCCGACGCCACCCTTCTGGTTGCAGAGCGAGATGATGCGTGCCGGACCGTGCTGCGCCAGTGTGGGCGGCACCGCGAACTCACGACGCGGGCGGCCGGTCGGGCCGTTCGGGTTCAGTTCGGCGGCGGTCTTGCGCGCAGAATCCTGCACTGCGCTCGTGTGCTTCGTACCGGCCACCGGTGTTGCCTCGCTCCCGCTTGCTGTCGTTCGAGTGACGAGTCTACCGGGCCACGGGTCAGGCCTGCGGTGCCGCTCCGCCCGTGGTCCATCTGGCCCGGGGATGGGACTGCGTGTACACGTCGCGGAGGTTGTCGACCGTCACCAGCGTGTACAGCTGGGTCGTCGCCACCGAGGAGTGACCGAGGAGTTCCTGCACGACGCGGACGTCGGCTCCACCCTGCAGCAGGTGCGTCGCGAAGGAGTGTCGGAGGGTGTGCGGCGAGACGTGCGATTCGAGTCCTGCGCGCTCGGCGGCGCGTTGGAGGACGAGCCACGCGCTCTGCCGGGACAGTCGCGCACCGCGCTGCCCGAGGAAGAGCGCCGGCGTGGACCGGCCGAGGCCGGAGAAGACCGGCCGGACGCGAACGAGGTAGCGGTCGACGGCGTCACGGGCGAAGCTGCCGAGCGGCACGATCCGCTGCTTGCCGCCCTTGCCGAGGAGCCGGACGATGTCGGTGTCGATGACGTCGTCGACGTTCAGCCCGACGGCCTCGGAGACGCGGGCACCCGTCGCGTAGAGCAGTTCGAGGAGCGCCTTGTCGCGGACGGCGAGCAGGTCGTCGCCGTCGGTCGTCTCGAGCAGCGCGCGGACCTGGTCGATCGTGATCGCCTTCGGGAGCCGCCCTGGGAGCTTCGGCGGCCGCACCTCACGTGCGACGTCGACCTCGACGAGCTGCTCGTCGAGCAGGAACCGGTGGAGACCACGGATCGACGACAGCACCCTGGCGAGCGAGGACGCGCGCACCGGCTGCCCCTCGGGTGTCCGGAGCGACGCCGTGTACTCCGACACGTGCGCGGCGGTGACGGCCGGTGCCTCGACGACGCCGTGCGCGCCGAGCCAGGCGAGGTAGCCCTCGAGATCCCGTCGGTAGGCGGCCTGCGTGTTGGCCGACAGGCCGCGCTCGATCGCGATGTGCCGCAGGTAGTCGGCGACCGCGCGATCGAGCGCCACGCCTCAGGCTCCGCCCGGCCCGATCGTGGGGTCGCCGCTGTCGCGC
>NZ_JACYTU010000024.1:0-34353 GCF_014841225.1 Plantibacter sp. CFBP 8804 | reverse complement strand
GAGCGCGGGGGACCCGACACGCCGAGACGCTCCTGAGACAGGGACGGAGCAGGGGTCCGGCTAGGCGCCGGGGAGGGTGCCGAGTCCGTCGACGACCGGGATCGCCGCGAGGAGCCGCTGCGTGTAGGCGTCCTGCGGGTCGGACCAGACGCGGTCGACCGGACCGTGCTCGACGATGCGACCGGCGCTCATGACCGCCACGTCGTCCGCGATGACCCGCACGACGGACAGGTCGTGGCTGATGAAGAGGAGCGCCGCGCCCGTCTCGACCGCCAGCTTCCGCATGAGCTTCGCCACCCGTGCCTGCAGGGAGGCGTCGAGCGACGCGATCGGCTCATCGCCGATGAGCAGCTCGGGGCCCGCCGCGATGGCCCGGGCGATCGCGATGCGCTGCCGCTGGCCGCCCGAGAACTGGTGCGGGTAGCGGGTGCGGCTGGCGGCGTCGAGCTCGACGTGCTCGAGCAGCTGACCGACGTCCCAGGCGTCGCGCACCGGGTTGACCCGGAGGCCGTCCTCGATCTGGCTCCCGATCGTGCGTCGCGGGTTCAGCGAGGCGTACGGGTTCTGGAAGACCATCTGGATCCGCAGCAGTTCGGGTGCGCGCTTCCGGAGACCCAGCTTGCCGATGGGCGTCCCGTTGAACGTGATCGCGCCACCCGAGGTCGGTTCCAGGCCGCAGACCGCTCGCGCCAGGGTCGACTTGCCGCAGCCCGACTCCCCCACCAGCCCGAGCACCTGTCGGGGTTCGAGGTCGAAGCTCACGCCGTCGACCGCGTTCAGCGTGCCGCGACCGGGCAGCTTGTACGTCACGTGGACGTCGTCGAGGTGCAGCAGCGTCATGACGCCGCCTCCGTTCCCGTGTCGGGCAGCGCGTCGATGAGCGCCTTGGTGTACTCGTGCTGCGGATCGGTGATGACCTGGTACCGGCTGCCGTGCTCGACGATCTCGCCGAGCCGCATGACCGCGATCGTGTCGGCGAGCGCCGACATCACCCCGAGGTCGTGGGTGACGAGGATGATCGCGATCCCGAGCTCGTCGCACAGCTTCCGCAGCAGGCGGAGGATGCCGGCCTGGACCGTGACGTCGAGGGCGGTGGTCGGTTCGTCGGCGATGAGCACGGAGGGCTCGCACATGAGCGCCGAGGCGATCGCGATGCGCTGCAGCTGTCCGCCCGAGAACTGGTGCGGGTACTTGCGCAGCGCCGCCTCCGGGTTCGGGACGGCGACGAGGCCGAGCATCTCGAGCGCCCGCGCGTGGGCGGCCGCCTTCGAAGCCCCCGTGTGGTGCCGGTAGTGGTCGACGAGCTGGGCCTCGACCGTGAGCATGGGGTGCAGGCTCGCGGTCGGGTCCTGGAAGATCATCGCGATCTCCGTGCCGCGGTACCGGTTCATGGAGCGCTGCTTGAGCCCCACGAGTTCGGTGCCGTCGAAGCGGATGCTGCCGCCGAGGTCCGCGCCGGCCGGCAGGAGCCCGCAGATCGCGAGCCCGGTCATGGTCTTGCCGGACCCCGACTCACCGGCCAGCCCGGTGATGCGACCGGCGGGCACCTCGAGGTCGATGCCGCGGAGGATCTGCTTGGCGGCGGCGCCGCGACCGAAGCCGAGCGTGAGCCCCTCGATGACGATCCCGCCACCGCTGCCGCCTGCTGCCTGCGTCATGTCGCGTCCTTTCGGATCGGTCACTCCGTGCTCGCCGCTCACAGCGCGCGCCCCTGTACGGCTTCCTGCGACCGGGGGTCGAGGGCGTCGCGGAGGGCGTCGCCGAGGAAGTTGAAGGCGAGCACCACCGTGAGGATGGCGAGTCCCGGGAAGACCGCGATCCACCAGGAGGAGAAGTTCTGCACCCCGTCGGACACCATCGCGCCCCAGTCCGGCGTCGGCGGGACGGCACCGAGGCCGAGGAACGAGAGACCCGACAGCAGCAGGATGGCCGTACCGACGTCGAGTGTGGCGAGCACGACGACCGGCGACACGACGTTCGGCAGGATGTCCTTGCCGAGCGAGGTGAACGGCCCGTTGCCGAGCAGACGACCGGCGATGACGTACTCAGCGCCTCGTGCCCCGATGACGAGCGAACGCGTCACGCGGGCGTACGCCGGCCACGACACGATGAGCATCGCGATGACGGCGTTCGTGAGGCTCGGGCCGAGCGCAGCGGCGATGACCATCGCGAGGATGATCGTCGGGAACGCGAACACGAGGTCGGCGATCCGCATGATGGTCTCGTCGAGGGCCTTGCCGAAGTAGCCGGCGATCGCCCCGAGGAGCGAACCGATGAGCATCGCGAAGATCACGAGCATGAGGGCGAGCGGGATCGAGACCTGCGCGCCACTGATGACCCGGGACAGGACGTCGCGGCCCACCTGGTCGGTGCCGAACCAGTGCGCGGCACTCGGGGCCTGCAGCCGGTCGAAGTCCTGGGCGAGCGGGTCGAACGGCCGGATCCACGGCGCGAGCACCGCGACGAGCAACCAGAAGAGCACGATGACACCACCCGCGACGGCGAGCGGGGTGCGCAGCTGCTTCGAGATGCGGAGGCGGCCCTTGCGCTTGGTCTGGACGGCGAGGACGTCGGTCATGCCACCCTCACTCTCGGGTCGATGAAGCCGTACAGCACGTCGACCAGGAAGTTCAGGCCGATGTACACGAAGCCGACGATGAGCCCGACGCCCATGATCGCGGGCAGGTCGAGTTTGGTCGCCGCGGAGTACGCGTACTCGCCGAGGCCGTGCCACGAGTACACCTTCTCGACGAGGACCGTCCCGGACAGCAGCGACCCGAACGCGACGCCGAGCACGGTGATGATGGGCACGAGTGCCCCGCGGAGGACGTACCGGGTCACGACGACGTGGCCGGGAAGGCCCTTCGCCCGCGCTGCACGCACGTAATCGAGGTCGAGCACCTCGAGGATCGCCGACCGTGCGAACCGGGTGAGCAGACCGATCGTGTAGAGCGCCAGGACCGAGGCGGGCAGGATCAGGTGGGCGATGGCGTCGCCGAAGGTCGACCACTGGCCGGCGAGCAACGCGTCGATCGTGTACATCCCGGTGACCTTCGGCGGCGGGATCGCCGCGGGCGAGAGCCGCCCGGAGCCCGGGAACCAGTGCAGCTGGGAGAAGAACACGAAGTAGACGACGAGTGCGAGCCAGAACGACGGCACCGAGATGCCGATGAGGCTCACGACCCGGATGACCTGGTCGGTGATCGTCTTGCGGCGCAGCGCGGCCCACATGCCGAGACCGACGCCGATGATGATCGAGATGACGATGGCGGTGAGCGCCAGCTCGGCCGTGGCCGGGAAGGCACGACCGAGTTCGTCCGCGACGGCGCCGCGGGTCTGCTGCGAAGTCCCGAGGTCACCCTGGAACAGGTTCGCGACGTACGTGACGTACTGGACGGGCAGTGGCTTGTCGAGGCCGGCGCTCTCGCGGAACTGCGCGACGATCGTCGGATCAGCCGCGGCCTGCTCACCGAGCGCCGCCTGCACGGGGTCCGCGGGGACGAGGTTGGTCAGCGTGAAGGTGACGAGCGTCACCCCGAACATCAGGAGGACCGTGAGTCCGAGCCGGATGCCGAGGTAGCGCGCGAGCGGGTGGAGACCCGCTCGCGCGCTGGACGTCGTCGGTGCGACGCTACTTGATTCCGGCAAGATCGACGGTCCACGTCGGGTTCAGCGGAACCTCGGTGATCGTGGTCGCGGTGACCACGTTCTGCGCCGGCTGCAGGAGCGGGATGAACGGTCCGCTCGCGTTCTGCGCCTTCTGGAGGTCCTGGTACGCGGCGGCACGGGCGTCCGTGTCGGTCGCGGCGAGCGCCGCGTTCGCGAGGTCGGTCACGGTCGGGTCGGCGCCGGCCGGCCAGCCCGCGCGGAGGCCGACGAGCTCACCCGGCGTGAACGCGAGGTAGTTCGACGGGTCCGGGAAGTCCGGGCCCCAGTACCAGAGACCCACGGTCTCCTTGCCGTCGCGGTAGGCGTCCAGCTCGGTGGCGACCGGAGCCGGGGCCAGCGTGATGGTGATGCCGACCGACTTCAGCTGCGCCTGGACCGACTCGGCGATGCTCTGGAGCGACAGCCCCTGCACCGTGATGTCGTTCGGGAAGTTCAGCGTGACGGCTTCACCGGCGTAGCCGGACTCCTTGAGGGCCGCCTTCGCCGCATCGGCGTCGAACTGGTTGCCGTCGGCCGCGTCGAGCGCCCCGTTGAAGATCGAGGGGATGAAGCCACCGGGACGGACGGAACCGTCGCCGGCGAGGTCGACGATCTTGTCGTAGTCGATGCCGAGCTTGACGGCCTCGAGGAACTTCGGGTTGCTCGTGATGTCGCTGATCGCGGGGTCCTGGTTGAGCATGAGGAAGATCATGTAGCGCGAGGGGTTCGCGATGATCTTCACCTTCGAGTCGTCGAGCTCGGAGACCTGGTCGGGGTTCAGGTCGAGGGCGACCTGCGAGTCACCGGCCTCGACGTTGAGCTTCTGGGTCGGGCCCTGCACGTTGCGGAGGACGACGCGCTCGTACGTGGGCTTGGTCCCCGTGTACTCGGGGTTCGCCGTGAAGACGACCTGCGAGGCGGCGTCGAAGGATTCGAGCTTGTACGGGCCGGAGCCCGCGGAAGTGGTGTTGAGGAACGACTCGGCCGCGTCGTCGGCGGTCGCGCTGCCACCGTTCTCTTCGACGACCTTCTTGTTCACGACGCCGAGGGCTGGGTTCGGCAGGATGAACGGGAGGGCGGGGTTCGGCGTCGCCGAGGTGAGCGTGAGGGTCGTGTCCGAGGTCTTCTCGATCGTGACGCCGTCGAGCAGGAAGGACGGGTTGCCCTTCACGCCCTGGACGCGCTGCAGCGAGAACACCGCGTCGTCGACGGTCACGTCGGAGCCGTCGGAGAACTTCTTGCCGTCCTTCATCGTGAGGGTCATCACCGTGTTGTCGGCGTTCATCTCGTAGCTCGCGAGGCCGTCGACGGGGGCGGTGACGTCGTCGCCCTTGAAGGTGAGGAGGGTCTCGTAGAGCGCCTTCGCGACGATCGAGCCGGTCGTCTCGTACTCGCGGTTCGGGTCGGCGGTCTTGAGGTCGAAGGACGCGTCGACGACGAGCGACTTGCCCGCGCTGTCATCGGAGCCACCTGAGGGGGAGCAGGCGCTGAGCGCGAGGCCGGCGGCGAGGGCGAGGCCGAGGGCCGCCATGCCGCGCCGGCTCGTGCGGCTGAAGGATCGTGACAAGGTGGAGCTCCTTATCTGGTTGGAGGGATGAGCTGAAAGTAGTGCGATACGCGATCATTCGTCAATCCACAAGCCGTTACCAAAGAAGAATTGTCTCGATTTCGCGGCGAATCTGCCATATCCTCTCAATCGACCGCCAGGACCACCGCTGAATCTGGACGTTTGGAGCAATCGATGCAACTCGACGACACCCACATCCGCATGTTGGAGCTGCTCCGGGAGGACGGGCGGGCTTCGGTCGCCGCACTCGCGGAGGAACTCGGGATCTCCCGCTCGAACGCCTACTCGCGCTACGAGGCGATGCTCCGCGCCGGCGTCCTGAAGGGGGTCCACGCGGAGATCGAGCCGGCCACGGTCGGGCTCGGTGTCGCGGCCATGGTCTTCATCACGCTGCGCCAGAGCCAATGGGCGGACTTCCGCGCGCGGCTGTCCTCGGTCCCGGAGCTGGAGTACTTCGCCGTCACGACCGGCGAGCACGACGCGATGATGCTGATCCGGGCCCCCGACGTGGCGGCGATCCACGAACTGGTCGCCACCCGGCTCGCGCAGTGGCCGTCCATCAAGGCGACGACGACCGTCTTCCTCATGGACGAGGAGCGGTCGAACGTGTCGCTCCGCATGACGAGGTCCGAGCGCACGAGCGTCGAGGACTCCGGCGAGCGCTTCGGCATGACGCGGTTCGTCCGCACGAGCGACGAGCGCGCCCAGCGGGTGCCGGAGCGACGCGGACGCTGACCCAGCGAGGGTGGCTGGCCGGTTCAGGCGGCGGCGATCTCCCGACAGACGCTGACGTGGGCCTGCCCGTCCGGGCCGATGAAGTCCTCGGTGAGGACGAACGAGCCGTCCTCGGCGCGGGAGATGATCGAGCTCGCTTCGCCGCGCGTCGTCAGGTCGCCGGCACGATTGCGGTGCACGAACGAGATGTCGATGCGTTCGCCGGTGCGCACCCCGCAGAACCGTCCGACGGAGACGGTGTCGCCGACGTATTCGCCCCAGAGCACGCCGTGCGTCTCGTGGTAGACGAATCGCGTGGGCGCGTCGGCGTCGACGACGCTCGCGGACGACGACACCATGTCGAACACCTTCGCGTCGAGGTTGAAATCGAGCGTGGCGCTGGTGCCGGTGTCGGCGGTTCCTGTCATGCCGTCATTCTGCGGAGGCGTCCGAACAGGTGTCAACCTGCCGACGATCCGTCCATCCCGCCGGTCGCCTGAGCCGGTCGGACAGGACGAAACGCCGGATCAGACGGTACGGACGAGATGTTCCGGTGGCTCCGGGACCCGCAGCTTGACGGCGTCCACCTCGGGTGGCTTACTGATCTCCATGTGTCCAGACAGCCTGCAGTTCCGCGACCCCCGCACCCAGCCACTCCCCCGGGACGACGCGTTCCGCGAGTACCTCGCGACGGGCTGGGGCGCAGTGGACCGCTCCGTCGACCTCGCCGAGGGTGCCGGCGCAGCCGCAGGGCGTCACCGCGACGTCATCAGCGCCCAGTTCCCCGGCCACTGGCTCGTGGTCACCGCGGGACGCGCCGTGACGCGCGCGAACGACACCGAGTTCCCGTTCCGGCCCGACAGCGATTTCGTGTGGCTCACCTCCTGTCAGGCGGAGGGCTCGGTCCTCGTCATGCAGCCGACCGCCGGTGGGCACGACGCGACGCTGTACCTCGCCGAGCCCGTCGGTCCCGGTGAGGAGGCGTTCTACGCCGACGCCATGCGCGGCGAGCTCTGGATCGGCCCGTCCGCCGGACTCCCCCAGTGGGCGGAGGCGCTCGGCATCGAGGTCCGCTCACTCGAGGTGCTGGAGGAGTCCCTCGCGCTCGTGCCCGCCGACGCGCTCCGCGCAGGCGCCCCGGAACCCCGGGTCGACGGTCGATTCGCGGCGTCGCGAGCGCTCCTCATCGCCCTGTCCGCCGCGAAGCTCGTCAAGGACGACTGGGAGATCGCGCAGCTCCGCGCCGCCGTGGACGCCACGGTCGGCGGGTTCCGCTCCGTGGCACGCGAACTGTCCGCCGCCATCGAGTTCGGCGGCGAACGCTGGTTGCAGTCGACCTTCGAGCGCCACGCCCGCACCTTCGGCAACGGTGTCGGGTACTCGACCATCATCGGCAGCGGACCACACGCTCCCACGCTGCACTGGACGCGCTGCGACGGTCCGGTCCTCCCCGAGCACCTCATCCTCATGGACGCCGGTGTCGAAGCGCGCTCGCTGTACACCGCCGACGTCACGAGGACCTTCCCGGCGAGCGGGTCCTACACCGCGGCCCAGCGCGAGGTCCACGACCACGTCGAGCGGGCCCACCGCGCCGCGATGTCGCAGGTCGGCCCCGGCCGGTCGTTCATCGACATGCGGAACACGGCCTACGAGCAGATCGCCACGAGCCTCCGCGACCTCGGCATCCTGCAGGTGTCGGTCGACGAGGCGATGTCGCCGAACGGCCAGCAGCACCGCCGCTACCTGCCGAGCGGCACCGGCCACCATCTCGGACTCGACGTGCACGACTGCGCCCGCATCGGTGACGAGCGGTACCTCGACGAGCCGTTGCAACCGGGCGCCGTCCTGACGGTCGAACCCGGCCTCTACTTCCACGCGAACGACCTCACCGTGCCGCCGGAACTGCGCGGCATCGGCGTCCGCATCGAGGACGACCTGCTCGTGACCGCCACCGGCCACGAGGTCCTCTCCGCAGCGCTCCCGATCAGCGCGGACGGTCTCGAGGCCTGGTTGCGGAGCTGACCGACGGTTCACGACTCAGGACGGTCGCCGCGTGTCGCGGCCCTTCCGTTCGGCGCGAGCAGCGACTCGCCGGGGCGTCCTGCGTTGTGAACGCGCCTAGGCTTGCACGGTGAGTCAGCCCGACGCGCCCATGCGCACCGCCGTCCGCCCGAGCCCCGGCGTCATCGCGACCCTGCGGAACCCCAGGGCTTTCAGTGTCGAGATCCTCGCCGGGATCGTGACGACGCTGGCGCTCATCCCCGAGGTCATCTCCTTCTCGATCATCGCCGGCGTCGACCCGAAGGTCAGCCTCATCGCCTCCGTCGTCCTCGCGATCTCGATGTCGATCCTCGGCGGGCGCCCGGCGATGATCACGGCCGCCGCGGGAGCCGTCGCCCTGGTCGTCGCGCCGCTCGTCAAGGATCACGGCGTGGAGTACCTGCTCCCCGCGGTGATCCTCGCGGGCCTCATCCAGATCGTGTTCGGCGTCACCGGTCTCTCCCGACTCATGCGGTTCATCCCCCGCTCGGTGATGATCGGCTTCGTCAACGCGCTCGGCATCCTCATCTTCGTCGCCCAGGTCCCCCACCTGCTCGGCGTCCCGTGGCTCGTCTACCCGCTGTTCGTCATCACGGTGCTGATCGTCCTGCTGCTCCCCAAGCTCACCACCGCGGTGCCGGCGCCGCTCGTCGCCATCGTCGTCGTCACCGCGATCACGATGATCGCGCACGCCGCCGTGCCGACCGTCGGCGACCAGGGCGACGTCTCCGGCGGCCTCCCCGGGCTGACCGCGCTGCTCGTGCCGCTGAACCTCGAGACGCTCGGGATCATCTGGCCGACCGCGCTGAGCGTCGCGTTCGTGGGGCTCATGGAGACCCTCCTCACGGCGAAACTCGTCGACGACATCACCGACACGACGTCGTCCAAGGGGCGCGAGTCATGGGCACTCGGCGTCGCCAACATCCTGGCCGGTTGGTACGGCGGGATCGCCGGCTGCGCGATGATCGGTCAGACGGTCGTGAACGTCAAACTGGGCCGCGCTCGGACGAGGATCTCCACCTTCGTCGCCGGCGTCTTCCTCCTGCTGCTCGTGACCGCGCTCAGCCCGGTGATGGCGCAGATCCCGATGGTCGCGCTGGCCGCCGTGATGATGATCGTCGCCATCAAGACCGTCGACTGGCACAGCGTGCGCCCGTCGACCCTGCGACGGATGCCGATCCCCGAGACGGTCGTGATGGTGGTGACCGTCGCGGTGGTCGTCATCACCCACAACCTCGCGATCGGCGTCGCTGCAGGAGCCGTCCTCGCGATGGTGCTCTTCGCGCGGCGCGTGGCCCACGTGATCCGCGTCCGCCGGGTCCTCGCGGACGACGCCGCCTCCGTCCGCTACAGCGTCATCGGCCCCCTGTTCTTCGGCAGCAGCAACGACCTGGTCGAACAGTTCGACTACGCGGCCGATCCCGCGGACGTCGTCGTCGACTTCACCGCCTCGCAGATCTGGGACGCCTCGAGCGTCGCCGTCCTCGACGCTGTGCAGGAGAAGTACGCCGCGCACGGCAAGGAGGTCGTGTTCACCGGACTCGACGAACGCAGCTCGGCCTTCCACGGGAAGCTCACCGGCCACCTCTGAGCCGATCGCTCCGGCACCACCTCAGAGGTGCAGCACTCGCCGGAGCCCCGCGTCCAGATCCAGTGACAGGGTGACGGGCACCCTTCCGGCGGCCGGACCGAGGTCGTCCTCATCGAGGGTGAGCAGCTGCGTGGTGTTCACGACCGAGTCCTTCGGCAGGCCGGAAGCCGTCGCAGGGAGGAACACGTTGCCCGGGAGCTCGGCGAGCGCCGTGTTCGACGTGACGACCGCGACGATCACGGTCCGGAGTGCGCTCCGCGTGTAGGCGTCATGTTGGACGACGACGACCGGGCGCCGACCGGCGGGCGCACTCCCCCGTTCGCGAGGGCCGATATCGACCCACCGGATGTCACCGCGGCGGATCACCAATCGTCTCCGGCAGTGAGTCCGGCAAGGCGGTCGCGTCCGGCCGCGGCGACGCCCCGTGCTTCCTCCGCCGAAGCGACTCCCGCATGCCGCAGCGCGGTGTCCACTGCGTCAGTGAGACCGGCGGCATCGGTCTCGTCGAGATACCGACTCGCCGCCGCCGCGAAGAACTCGGACCGGTTGACACCGAGCTCGGCGGCGCGAGCCTCGACGCGGGTGAACAGTTCATCGGGCAACGAGATGGCGGTCTTCACAGGTGAGAGTATAACCGGGTATAACTTGGGTTGCGACCCTGGGCTGAAGATGTCGACGGCGTGACTGGGCATGCGACCACGGTACGCAGCCCAGGTCGGTCACGGCCTGGCCGGCGCAGCAGCGGTGGAGAGGAGCCCCGCAAGCCGGGCTGTGGAGGACTGAAGTCGCCGATTCGCAGGCCACCAGAGGATGATGGAGTCATGGCAGAAACCGGAACGCCCAGAGTCGCGGTCTACATCGACTTCGACAACATCGTCATCTCGCGCTACAACCAGCTCTACGGGAAGGCGGCGTTCAGCCGGGATCGCGCGCGGTCCCACGTGCCCTCCGCCGCACCCGAAGGCGATGAGATCTCCGAGCGCCTGCAGGCCGCTCGCGTCGACGTGGGCGCCATCCTCGACTACACCTCGTCGTTCGGGAACATCGTCATCAGCCGTTCCTACGCCGACTGGTCCGAGCCGGTCAACTCCGCGTACCAGAAGGACCTCGTGGACCGCGCGGTCGACCTGACGCAGATGTTCCCCACGACGAAGGCGATGAAGAACGGTGCCGACATCCGCCTCGCCGTCGACGTCGTCGAGGACCTCTTCCGCCTCCCCGACCTCACGCACATCGTGATCGTCGCAGGCGATTCGGACTACATCTCACTCGCCCAGCGCTGCCGACGCCTCGGACGCCACGTGATCGGGATCGGTGTCGCAGGCGCGACGAGCCGAGCCCTCATGGCGGCGTGCGACGAGTTCTCCGACTACGACGACATCCCCGGGATCGTCCGCCCGGTCGTCACGCGCACGCCCCGGACTCCTGCCGCCGTCGAGAGCACGGCGGAGGTCTCCGCTGAGGAGACACCGAAGTCCACGCCCAAGTCCGGCGGGCGTCGTCGCGCCTCGTCCGGGTCCACGCCGACGGCCGAAGCACCAGTCGCCCAGACACCTCCGCGGATCGGCGGCCTCTTCACCGAGCCGGTCTTCAGCCACCGCGACGCCGACGACCTGGACGACACCGACGACGAGACCGCGGACCCCTCCGGCCCCGACGCACAGCGCGCGGCGACCGAGCTCCTCGTTCGTGCGCTCCGCCTCGTGCACGCCAAGAACGACGACGAGGACTGGCTCCTGAACGCCGAGGTGAAGAACCAGATGATCCGCATGGATCCGGCGTTCAAGGAGAAGCCGCTCGGCTACCGCTCGTTCAGCGACTTCATCAACTCCCGCTCCGACCTCGTCGAGGTGAACCCGGACGCGAGCCCCGACGGACGTCGTCTGCGACTGCGCGAACTGGGCTGAGGCCGGCCCCGCAGCCGGAGATCAGCGCCGCAGCAGGACCGTCCGCCTTCGGGCGTCCTGTTCCCGCGCGGATGTCCTGCTGCGGCGCTGCTCAGGCGCCTCGGAAGAACGCCTGGACCGCTGCACTCAGGGCGGTCGGATCGTCGATGTGGCACAGCTCGCGGGCGGAATGCATCGACAGCAGCGGCGTCCCGACGTCGACCGTCCGGATGCCGAGCCGTGTCGCGGTGAGTGGACCGATGGTCGAGCCGCACGGCACCGTGTTGTTCGACACGAAGTCCTGCGAGGGCACACCTGCGGCGGCGCAGCTCCGGGCCCACAGCGCGGCCCCGAGGGCGTCGGTCGCGTAGCGTTGGTTCGCGTTGATCTTGAGCAGTGGCCCGCCACCGGCGATCGGCCGATTGGCCGGGTCGTGGCGCTCCGGGTAGTTCGGGTGGATCGCGTGGCCGGCGTCTGCTGACAGGCACCAGGAGGCCGCATAGGCCTGGAGCCGTTCGGACGTCGTCCCGCCCAGCGATGCGCCGATGCGGGTGAGGACGTCGTCGAGGAACGGACCGCTGGCACCGGACGTCGAGGCCGAACCGAGCTCCTCGTGGTCGAAGGCGGCGAAGACCGTGATGTGTGCGGCGTCGTCGGTCGCTCCCCCGTCACTCGCGGCCAGCAGCGCCGCGAGTCCGGCGTGGACCGAGGTCAGGTTGTCCATGCGTCCGGCGGCGAACAGCTGACCGTCGAGACCGAATAGCCGGGGCTCCTGGGTGTCGGCCACGAGCACGTCGTACCCGGCGATCGCGGTGGGATCGATGCCTGCGATCGCCGCCAGGTGCGCGAGCACGTCGGCGTGGGCGAGGTCACCGACCCCGTACACCGGCTGCAGGTGGCGCTGGCGATCGAGGACGAGGCCGTCGTTGACACCTCGATCGAGGTGCACGGCGAGCTGCGGGATGCGGAGGAACGGGCCGGTCCGGACGAGGTGCACGGTCCCGTCGAGCGTCACCAGGCGTCCGGCGAGTTCGAGCTCGCGGTCGAGCCAGGAGTTGAGGAGCGGTCCGCCGTAGACCTCCACCCCGGCCTGCAGCCACCCGTGGGCGCCGGTCGTCGGCTTCGGCTTGAGCTTGAAGCTCGGCGAGTCCGTGTGCGAGCCGAGAATGCGGAACGGCGTCGTGGCGTGGGCCTGCTCAGATTGCACCCAGGCGATCACCGCGCCCTCGCGTTCGACGAAGAACCGGCCGGCGCCGCCGTCCCAGGACTCGGTCTCGAGCCGCCGGGTGAAGCCGGCCGCCGTGAGGCGCCGAGCACTCTCCGCGACCGCGTGATACGAGGTGGGTGAGGCGACGATGAAGTCGGCGAGGTCGGTGATGTGGGCGACGGAGTCCATCCCATCATCCTCCCACCACCCACGCACCCGGCACGTGGATGCACCAGGCCCTACCCTGGACGGGTGACGAAGACCCGGAGCGACCTCATCGGGCCCGCAAGCGGCCTGTCCGAGGATCGTCGCGGACGGATCGCACGCATCGTCGACGGTTGGTTCTTCGCCTTCGGCACGGCGGCGGCCGTCTTCCTGGCGTACGTGCTGCTCACCGAGGCGTTCGCCCGCGGTTGGGCCCAAGCCTGGTTCATCCTCGTCATCTACCTCGTCATCGCCTACCTGATCCTCCCCCGCCTGCACACCGTGCTGTCGCGCGTCTACCTGCCCGACTACTTCATCGGACGCACCCGCACGCGCGAGGGCATCCTCGGTGATCCCGTGAACCTCGGCCTCCGAGGTCGGGAGGAGCAGATCCACATGGCGATGCTCTCGGCGGGCTGGACGCTCGCCGACGACCTCGGCCTGCGCGCGAACCTGCGGATCGTGACCTCGACGCTGACCAGGCGCAGCTACTCCGAGGCACCCGTCTCGTCGCTCTACCTGTTCGGTCGTCCCCAGGCGTTCTGCTACCAGCAGGAGGTCGACGGCAGTCCGGGGAAGCGGCACCACGTCCGGTTCTGGCCGACCCCCGAGGGCTGGCTGCTCCCGGGCGGCTACCAGGCGGATTGGCTGGCCGCCGGGACGTACGACAGATCGGTCGGCATCAGCGTCTTCACCCTGCAGGTGACCCATCGGATCGCCGACGACGTCGACGACGAACGCGATCACATCGTCGCGTCGATCGCGGCCGCGGACCTCGGGGCGTCGACGTCCGTGATCGACAACTTCTCCACCGGCTACCACTCGCGGAACGGCGGAGGCGACGCGATCGTCACCGACGGCGACCTGCCGATCATCGATCTCAGCGCCGTGGTCGTGCCGCCGGCGGCGACCCTGCCGGCCGCCGACGCTCCCCCGACGCGCTCCCTCCTCCGGGCCGGCGACCCGCGGCCCCTGGACACCACCGTCGGTGTGGTCCTCATGGTCGTCGCGGCACTGTCCACCGTGCTCTCCGGTGTCCTCCTGGTCTCCGATTGGAAGCAGGTCATCTCGGAGGCCCGCGCGACGGCCGCGACGGCCGACGACGTCGTCCTCATCCCGTGGGTCGTCGGAGCCGTGCTGGCCCTGTCGGCCGTGGTGACGCTCTGCTACCTCGTCCTCGCCTGGCGGGTCCATCGGGGAGGCAACCTCGCGCGCCTGCTCGCCATGACCTTCAGCTCGACGTCCATCGCCACCCTCGCCGCGAGCTATGTCGCCGGCGCCGGCGGATTGACGCTGCAGACCAACCTGATCGGCTTCGCGGTCGACTGTTCCATCATCCTCGCCCTCTCCGGAACCGAGGCCCGTGACTGGGCCCGTGGGCGACAACGACGCACCCGGAGGACGAAAGCATGACCGACGCACCCGACCAGACGGACGAGGGGCCACGCCCCGCCACCTCGCTCAAGCGCGCGCTGCTCCTCGGCGCAGCCATCATCACGATCGTCGCCGGGCTGACGGTGCACTGGTCGGTGGCAGCGGCCTGGGCGAACCCCGTGACCAACGCGCTCTACACGGTGCTCGTCGCGCTCCTCCTGGCCTTCGCCGCCCCACGGCGTCCGCTGTGGCAGATCGCCCTCGGCGCGTTCGGCTTCTCGGCGGCGATCGAGTGCTTCCAGGCCACGGGCGTGCCGGCCGCACTCGCGGACCAGTGGCCGCCCTCGGCGCTCGTGCTCGGCACGACGTTCATCCCGACGGACTTCATCTCCTACGCCCTGGGCGCGGCGGCGTTCCTGTTCCTGTCGCTCGCCATGTCGCTGGTGATCCGCTGGGTTCGCAACGACATCCTCGAACGACGCACACGGGCGGACCGGGCGGCGCGGCGCCGATCGGACTCATGACCCGCCTGACGGGTGCCCTAGCCGCGAGTCGTCTCCCCGTACTGGACGTGCTCGAGGTCGAAGACGGCCTCCGCCAACGCCGACCTCGCCGCTTCGAACTCGACGTCGTCGGGGTGGCCCACCACCCGTGCGTGCTCGAGGTGCCAGGTGGCACTGCGCAGGAGTTCGACGGTCGTCGGAGCGGGGGAGGGCGCTCGCGTCGAGGCCGCGGGTGACGCGTCGGCGTTCGCCGCTCCGCCGGGGACGAACTCGATCGTGTTCGATTCCGCCGGAGCGTCGTCCTGCGCGTATGCCTTCTTCTTCATATGTCCTTCGTTGAGCTCGTGGTCTGTCATGGGTTGCCGGGAGATCGGCTCCAGCGGTGGCGAAGATGCCTGCTGTGGAGCCGAAGTGGAATATGCCCCGATTGGAATGTCCGGTTTGGAGCGCTGTTCGGGTCGCGCCATCGCGAGGAGCGTCGGAACACGCCCACGGACGTCCGGAGCATCCGAGGCACCGAGGACCTGGAACCGTTCGAGCCCCCAACGGGACCAAGCGGATGCCGTCCACGCGCAGATGGCCGCGTCGATGAGGTCCTCGCGGTGCTTGTGCGCCGATTCCTTCAGCGGCGACGGTTCCGCGACGAGGAGCGCCGTCACCGGGTGGGTGTCGAGGTCGAGTGGCGGAGTCGCCGAGGTCAGCGCCTGCAGGCGCGAGATGAGGTCGTCACAGACCTCCGCGCGGCGTCGCCGTCGCTCGGCGACGGGGAGACCGGGGTCGAGGCGTTTGTAGCGGGGCCGCGCATCCGGATACCCGAACTCCTCGGCACCCACCAACGTGGTGTGGGGATAGGCCTCGAAGAACACGACGGCATCCGCCGCCGGCGTGCTCAGTCCGTCGAAGTATTGGAACCCCGCCGCCTCCAGCGCCGTGAAGAGCGCGACACCACCGAGCGCGGGCAGGCCGAGGTTCGACGGGTAGGCCGAGACCTGCCAGCGCCCGTACCGCTGCCCGACCTCACGTTCACAGAGACGCATGCCGGTCTCGTTCTGGACGAGCAGAGGGGCGTCGACCGCGATCACGGAGCCCGGTGAGGCGGTGGCGACGATCCAGGCGACGACGGCGTCGATCCCCACGGCCCACCCGGCCTCGATGACGGTCCCGGTCTCGTCGATGCACACCAGTCCCGACTCGTTCGCCGCGCGGGAGCCGGTCCCCTCGCCCCAGGCGAGGTCGACTCCGAGGAAGCGGGTCACGAGCGGTTCCTTCCGGTGGACGCGGCGAGGCACCGCCTCCCGAGCCTACTGGGCAGACGTCGACGACTCCTCGGATCCGGCGGCGGGCCGGAGGTGAGGAGTCGTCGAGCGTCCCGACCACGCGATCAGCCGACCGGGCCCTCGATCAGCGTCACGTCAGCGGTCTGGGAGGTTCCACTCGCCGTGGTCCAGGTGACGGAGACCGTCTGCCCGGGCTCGAGCGTCGCCATCGTCGCCGTCAGGGTCTGAGCGGAGTCGATGGCGACACCGTTGAGGCCGGTGATGACATCGCCGGCTGCGAGGCCGATCGACGCCGCCGGCGTGTTCTCGATCACCGAACCGACCACGGCACCCGGCACGGTCTGGGCTGCGCCGGACGCTGCCAGACCGATCCCGATGAAGGCCGGGTAGCCGATCGTGACGGTGTCGGTCTCGACGCCGGTGCGGATCTGGTCGACGATGGACAACGCGTCGTCGATCGGGATGGCGAATCCGTCGATGGCGGTCCCACCGGAGGAGGCAGCGGTGTCGACGCCGACGACCTCGCCCTCCGAGTCGTAGAGCGGCCCGCCGGAGTCGCCCGATTGGATGTCCGCGTCCGTCTGGATCAATCCGGTCAGCTGCTTGCCCGCCCCGGTCGCCTCATCCTGGACCGTGATGTCCTGCTCGAGGGCGGTCACGGACCCGTCCGCCGCGCTGGGCGTCCCACCCGTGCCGCCGGCGTTCCCGACCCCGGTGACGGCGTCACCGACGGCTGCGCCGCCGTCGTCGTCGATCGTGACGGTGTCCAGCCCTGAGGCGCCGTCGAGCTGCAGGAGCGCGACGTCGTTCGTGGCATCCGTCCCGACGACGCGTGCGTCGTACTGCTCTCCGGTCGCCACGACGGTGACGACGATGCTCGTCGCTCCCGCGACGACGTGGTTGTTGGTCAGGATCTGGCCATCGGCGGTGAGGATCATCCCGGTTCCCGCGGCGGCGGCCCCCTGGTAGGCCAGCTCGGTGTCGATGTCGACGACTCCCACGGATTCAGCGGCGGTGGCACTCCGGGTGTTCGCCGTCGCGGCATCCGGCGTCGCCTGCTGCGGCCCAGGCTGCCCACCGGGAGCGCGGAAGCTCTGACCGCCGTCGTCCGGCACCGTCTCCGTCACCTGTGAGGAGGCGGCGACGCTCTGGAACGCGCCGGCCGCCAGCGAAGCGAGGCCGAGGCCACCGGTCACGAGGGACACGACCGTGGCGGCCGTCGCGGCGGCGATGATCCAGCCGATGGGCTGCTTCTTCGCGGGAGTACCCGTGGTCGACAGCGGCTGAGGGATCGTCTGCTGTCCGTACGGTTGGGGCTGCCAGGTGCCGGAGGGCGCGTACTGGCCCTGGCCGGCGGCGTACGGTCCGTACTGACCCTGCGGGCCCTGGTGATGACCGGACCACACTTGACCGCTCGTCGCGTGGGGAGCCGTCGCGTAACCGAAGGGCGTCGTGGGCTCGCGTCGTTGACCACCCGCGGCCGTGTTCCCGGGGTAGCCGGCCGGGGGAGTGACGTCCACACCGGGCTGGGGCTGGTACGAGCCGGTGGGCGGCTGGTACGGATCGAGAGCGGGGGACGACTGCGGCGTCTCCGCCGCTCGAGTGCCGTCCGTTGGACGCGGCTCAGGGCGTTCTGGGTCTGGGGTGGTGTTCACGGGGATTCCTCTCGGCGGGGGTGCTGAGATCATCTGACTCCCGCAATCCGAGTGAATCGTCTGGTTCGACCATGAACGACCTTTGAGCTTCCCGACCGTTTCCCGGATGACGATCGTGTACAGGCTCCATGCGAGACGCCACCTCAGGGTCGCGTGAGCAACGCCTCCAGCGCAGGGCGGGCCGCTGCCTCGGAGATGTGTCCGGCGACGACGAGTTCCGCGAGCCCGTGGACCGCCGCCCAGACCGCCGTGGTCAGGGCGGCGATGACCTGCGGCTCGGCGCCGGGGGCCAGCGACGCCGTCGTCTCGGCGAGCAGCGCCTCGACGCCTCCGATGAGTGGCGCCATAGCCTCACTCGGTGAGCCGGGGACACAGACTTCGGGGTCGTAGATCAGGCGGAACCGCTCCGGGTGCTGCGCCGCGTAGTGCACATACGTCGAACCGATCCGGACGGCCGCCTCCCGTGGGTCTCGACCCGCCGTCGCCTCCCGCTCTTCGCGCATGGCGTCCAAGAGCTCGGCCATGCCGCGTTCACTCAGCCGCTTCAGGAGCGCGGTCCGGTCGCCGAAGTGGTGGTACGGCGCGTTGTGACTGACCCCGGCACGGCGTGCGACCTCCCGCAGGCTCAACGAAGCATGGCCCTGCGTCCGCATGAGTTCGAGTGCAGCGTCCTCGAGCGCCGGCCCGAGGTTGCCGTGGTGGTACGTCGTCGTCGATCTTGACACAAGCAACATCGTACCCGTAGAGTCGGTTCCAGCCGAAAGTGGACAGTGTCCAGATTCTTGGCACTGTCCAGACCTACAATTGTTGGAGAACTCATGCCCGCCCTCGTCATCGACGGACACCCGAACCCCGGGTCCCTCTGCGCCGCCCTCGCCACCAGCTACGCGGAGGCGCACGGCGACGCCACCGTCCTCGCCGTCCGCGACCTCGCGTTCGACCCGAACCTCCGCCTCGGTTACACCCGCCGTCAAGACCTGGAACCCGACCTCGAACGGGCGTGGGAGCAGATCCTCGCCGCGGACCACATCGTGATCGTGGCTCCGGTCTGGTGGGGATCGGTGCCCGCAGTGCTCAAGGGGTTCTTCGATCGCCTGCTGCTGCCCCGTCGCGCCTACCGGATGAAGTCCAACGGCCTCCCTGAGGGGCTGCTGGCGGGCCGTACCGGTCGGGTGATCGTCACGTCGGACTCGCCCTCGTGGTACCTGCCGCTCGTCGGCGACACGACGGTGAAGCAACTCCGTACCACCACCCTCCGGTTCTGCGGGATCAAGCCGGTCGCCGTGAACCGGTTCGGTCGGGTGAAGGATTCGACCGTGGAGCAGCGTCAGCGGTGGCTCGCGAAGGCGGCGCAGAACGGTCGCACCGACGCGGCGCGACGGAATCCTCGCCCCTCCGCAGCCCCGGCGGAGCTGGTCAGTGGCCGTCGACCAACCGGATGAAGGCACTGAGCTCGGCCACGCCCTCCGGCGTGACCGGCAGGTACTCGGTGAGCGCGGGGGAGTGCACGAGGTACGCCGCCCACTGGGCGCGGGAGATCCCGACGTTCAGTCGGTTCTTCATCAACAGGAACGACATGCCCCGCGGGACGTCGGCGGGGGAGGACGCGGCCAGCGACACGATCGCGATGACGGCTTCCTGACCCTGGAACTTGTCGACGGTCCCGACGCGCACCGCGTCGAACCCGGCCGCGTCGAGCGTCGCTCGGACGACGGCGACGTGGGCGTTGTAGGGACAGACGACGATGATGTCGGCCTCGCCCACCGGGTCGTCGATGCGGCCGGCATCCGGATCGGTCCAGCGGAGCCCGATGCTCGACCGGACGAGCTCGGCGACGCGGTCGGCCTCCTCCTGCGAACTCGTCGCGTTTCCGACGTGGTGGACCGGGACGACGTGCAGTCCCGGCGCACGACCCTCCAGACGCCGCTTCGTCGTGGCCGCTGCTGAGCGCAGCTCGCCGCCGTACGACAACCGCGAGACCGGCTCGGTGACCGCGGCATCCATCCGCCAGGTCTCGTGGAGGAAGTAGCCGAGTTCCGGAGGGAGGACGTCGCGACCGTCGGCCACGAATCCGAGGGCCGAGGTGTCGATCGGTTCGGGATGCGTCCCCTGGCTCACCTGCGGCAGCTGCTGCGGGTCGCCCAGGAGCAGGAGGTTCCGCGCGGCGACGCTCGCCGCGATCGTGTAGGCGAGCGAGAACTGACCGGCTTCGTCGACGACGAGGAGGTCGAGCGATCTCCGGTCGAACCGGTTGGGGTTGCTGAAGTCCCAGGCCGTCCCGCCGATGACGAAGCCGCCGGTCTGCTCGGCCATGAACGCGCCATGACCATTGGCCGGGAGGACCGTGTAGCCGCGCTCAGCATCCGGGTCGGCACCGGATCGTAGGGTCTTCGCCACGAGCACGGGGGAGAGCCCCGCCTTCACCACACGCTCGAGGAGGTTCTCGACGACGTCGTGCGACTGCGCCACGACCCCGATCCGCCAGCCGTGCTGCTGCACGAGGGCCGTGATGACGTGCGAGGCGACGTAGGTCTTGCCGGTTCCGGGCGGCCCCTGGACGGCGAGCGCCGAGTCGTCGAGGTCGAGCAACGCGGCGGTCACGTCCTCGATCGTCCGCCCGTCTCCGCGGTGGGGGAGCGGCTCACCCGAGCTCGTGCGGGGCGGCCGTCGCCGCAGGATGTCGACGACGCCGTCGTCCGGCCACCCTGGAGCGGCGTCGAGGACCGCTTGCCCCCACTCGGCGATCGCGTCGACCTGTGTTCCGGGTCGCGGGGGAGGAGACGGCGTGAGCGCGACCGGCAGCTCCGTGTAGGGCTCACGATCCGTCTTGAGCGTCTCCTGGATGAGCAGGGAGTCGTCGTCGACCTCGAGGACCGTGATCTGCCCCGCCGGTCGCGAGCCGGGCTCGGCGCGGGGGAGCGTGTACGGTCCCGGGTGGTCGTAGACCGCGAACGGGTCGGCGCCGACCTTCACACTGCTGCCGGGAGCCCATCGGCCGCGGAGTCGGACGTGACGGCGGTCGCTGCGCTGCCGTCCCTCGCGGAACCAGTCGCGCTCGACAATTCCCGAGGTGACGGTGAAGACGTTCCGGGTGTCCTCCCATTCGTCGCGCGCGGCGATGAGTCGGGAGAAGTGCTCCTGCCAGAACGATTTGTGCTCACGCCGGTGGTAGTCGATGGCGGCCGCCGCGAGCGCATACGCGGTGGCGTCGTCGGAGCGTTCGGGGTCGAGGGGGTCTCCGGCCAACGCCGTCAGCGCGTCGTGGAGCGGCGTCGGTTCGTCCACCAGGGGCTCAGGTGCGTCGGTGACGAAGGTGCCCGGCAGCACGCCCCGTTCCGCACCGAGGTCGAGCAACCAGTTCCGCAGCCGACGGGTCGACTCGCAGTCGTACGCGTTGTACTCGGCGATCTCGGCGAGCTTCCGTTCGCCTTCGGCGACGAGCTCCGGGTCGCCGCTCCGACTCAGCTCGCGCGCCTCCGCGTAGGCGGTGATGGATGCCGCGGCGTCGGTGACGTCGCTGTCGCGGTGGTCCTCACCCATGTAGAGCGGCTCGAGCTTCTTGATCGAGTACGACCGCGATCCGACACGCACCGTCTTGCGGACGAACGGGTAGAGGTCGAACAGCACGGCCTCGCGGAGGAGGTCGTCGATCGTGTCCTCCCCGACCCCGTGCCGGGCGGCCAGCGAGAGCAGGTGCGTCCGCTCGTAGGCGGCGTAGTGGTACACGTGCATGCCCGGGAACTCGGCACGGCGGGCGGTGAGGTAGGCGAGGAAGTCGATCAGGGCCGTGCGCTCCTCATGGAAGTCGTGCGCCCACCAGGATCGGAACCGGCCGTCGGTGTCGACCAGGCCGAACAGGTAGTCGATGCCCCACCTCGTGCGGTCGCCCCGTCGGGCGTCGCCCGGCTCGCCCTCGGTGTACAGCGGGTCGCCCTCGAAATCGAAGAAGACGTCGCCCGGATCGGGTTGCGGCAGGAGCCCGAGCGCCGCGGCGTCGTGCACGCGGAACGCCGGCACGCCGGCGGCGGGTGACGGCTCGAGCTGCAGGTGCGCCTGCTCGCGCAGCGCAGCGAGCGTGCTCTCGGCGATGCCGTCGACCGTCCCGCCGGCGCCACCCGACGGCCCGTGCGGCCCTGGTCGCTCGGTCGACCCGGTGAGCGTGAGCGACGCCAGATCGTCGATCGTGGCGATGCCGGCCGCCAGCAGGCGGTCGCGCTGCGTCAACCGGAGCCCGGCCACCAGCAGGACGTCGCGTGAGGCTGTGATCTCGGCGTCGCACCACGCGCATCGTCCGCAGACGCTGTAGCGCTGATCGCCCCAGGCCACCGGGGCGTCGGCTTCGAGCCGTTCGGCGACGATCCGCAGCAGGCGCGCACGGCGGCGACGGTACACCGGCAGGATGTCGGCCACCGCGTGGGTGCTGACGGTGCCGTCTCCCAGGATGAGGTCGACGTCGTCGTCGACCGGGATCCCGGCCGTCTCCAGCTGCTCCACGTAGGCGGCGAGCTGGAGGAGGGCGGTCACCTTCGGTGAGCGCGCGAGTTTGGTGTCCTGCACGCGATACCGGCCGTCGGGCCGGCGCACGATGAAGTCGGCGAAGCCGATGAACGATCCGTCGAAGAACGCGGCCTGGAAGACGACCGGGGCTCCGTCGCGGAACGCCGTGATCGTCGACTCGACGGCTGCGGCGAGCGCCACCGCGTCTCGGACGTCGGGGCGGTCGAGCTCGACGACGCCGGTGCCGAACTCGGCGCGGTACGACTCGAGGACGCGCAGCTCGTGCTGGTCGCCGAGCTTGGAGGTGCGCATCAGCATCTCGTCCTCGGGCTCGACGATCGGTTCGATCCGACCGAGCTTCGCGTCGACCGTGCGCAGGAAGGCGAACTCGCAGTAGGAGGCGTTGGAGAGGTCGCTGGCGCTCGTGATGGCGGAACCGTCGAGGAGGAACATCGGTGCGGTGGGTGCCTTTCGAGACGACTACTGCGGGGGCTGGTCCGCCTCCGATCGCTGTCAGTCTGGCACGCACCACCGACCACGGCGCCGCCGCGGGACGCAGGCTGTCGTCAGCCGAGGGGGAGCCGTCTGTGGAGCGGCGTCGGGCACCCTCAATCCCGCGTCCCCTAGCCTGGACAGCGACCACGACGCCACGGGACAGGAGCGCATGATGACCACCACGATCCAGGTCGTCGCGGGTGTCGCCTCACAGGACGACACCGTGCTCGCATGTCGGCGGGCACCCGGGCGGGCGTCCGGTGGACTGTGGGAGTTCCCCGGCGGCAAGGTCGAGCCCGGCGAGCAACCGCAGGACGCGCTGGCTCGTGAGCTGCGCGAGGAGCTCGACGCCGACGTCGCTGTGGGGGCGCTGCTGGACCGCTCCACCGTCACCGTGGGCGAGCTCGTCATCGACCTCGCCTGCTACGAGGTCGTCTTCCGAGGGGCACCCCCGGTCCACAGCACGGACCATGACGAACTGCGCTGGGTCACCCGCGAACAGCTCCTCGGACTGGACTGGGCGACCCCCGACCTCCCGATGGTCAGGCGACTCACCGCGAGCTGACCCCGGAGACGCGGCGTGTCAGTCGGCCGCGTGGAGCGGAATGCGCGCGAGCGTGCGTCCACTGAGCACGAGATCGTCGTTGGTCGAGGTGATCGCCAGCTCGGTGACCGTCCACTCGAACAGGGTGACGTCGCGCCAACGCTCGAGGAATGCGGCGAGCGCCGCGGTCTCGGCAGCGTCGAGCTCATCGCGGAAGTGGTGCAGGCCCACCCCGACGAGCGGTGATGGACGCCCACCGACGGCCCGCTGGATGGGGCCGAAGGCGTCCGCGATGGCGGGGAGGTAACAGCGTCCGCGGTTGAAGCCGCCGATGACGGGGCCCGCCAGCCTGACCCGGAAGGGCGTGAACGCGCCGACGCTCGTCCGCAGCCCGTCGAGGAACCCGGAGTCCGCATCGATGGAGGAGAGCGTCGCGTGCAAGCGGTGGGCGCGTCGGAGCTCGATGCCTCGTGCGAGTTTGGGGGCGAAGGGTGCCGAGGCGAGATCGGCCTCGTAGCTCAGGAAGATCGGATCGACGAACAGTCGTTCGATCGGGACGGGGACGACGACCGCCAGGCGCGCCTCGGCGTACCGCCCGCCACGGTAGACGCCGTCAGGACTCGCCGCGAGCGCGAGCGGGTGGTCGGCGTCGATCAGGGGGAGCTGGGCGTACCGGTAGCGCTCGTCGAAGGTCAGGGCCTCACCTGGTCGGAAGGTGGAGCGGACGACGTCCCAGCTGCGGAGGGCGTCGTGCGAGTGCGACGACGTGTCCGCAGCGCTCGAGGCTGTTTCGGGGACATCGACCTCGAACGCCCGGTCGGCGGATCCACCGGTCACCGTCCGGATCAGACCCGTCGCGACGCCGGTCGGCAGCGCGCCGATCGTGTTTCCGGTCGCACCGGCGGGAGAAGGCATGTCGTGAGGTTAGTGGAGCCGTCAGCCCAGCGCGTCGGGGACACCCCGAATTCGGGCGATCGACCCAATTAGCGGCGAGGTCGACCAGAACGCCGACACCAGCGGCCGATCAGTGCGCCTTGCCGGCCTTCCAGTAGCCACAGAACATGACACGGTCCTTCGGCATGCCACCACGGACCCAGAGCCGACGCACGTTCGCGGCCAGGGACTGCTCTCCGACGACCCATCCGTAGCACGGGCTGGGCGGCACGCCGAGGGCCGTCGCGGCCGCCAGCGCCGCTCGTCCAGGGATATCGTGCGGATCCTCTCGGACCACCCATCGCAGCTCGACCCCGTCCGGGACTCGCACGTCCTGCGCGTCGGCGGCGGAGGGGATCTCGACGATCGCCGTCCCGACGGTCGACGCCGGAAGCGAGGTCAGGATGCCTGCGACGGCGGGGAGTCCGGTCTCGTCCGCGACCAGCAGCACCCGGTCGACGTCGGCCGGGAGGTTGAACATGCGCCCCTCGTCCAGCAGTGCCACCGCATCGCCCACCTCGCATGACTGGGCCCAGCTCGCCGCAGGCCCCGCAGTCCCCTCGGCGGCCGACCCGTGGATGACGAAGTCGACGTCCAGCTCCGGCCCGTCGGGCCCGTCGCGCCGGAAATCCCGCACCGTGTAGTTCCGGAGCACCGGTCGCACGGACTTGGAGATCGCGAGGTACTTGGCGTAGGCCAGCATGTCGAGCTTGGTCGGCAGCCGCTCGAGCCCGCCCTCGGAGACCGGGATGAAGAACCGGAACCACTGGTCGTAACCGAGGAACGTGAAGTCGGCGATGTCACCGCCACCGAGGGTGACCCTGGCGATGTTCGGCGAGATACGCGAGCGGCGGACGACCCGCAGCGTGAGGAGTGTCGCCGCCTCGGGTTTGATGCGCGCCGTCTCGGCATTCGTGCGAGCCACTCGAGCCCCTTCCTCCGGCGGCTCCGGCGGCCGCGACTGAGGCTACCCTAACTCAGGTCACCCTTACTTGGAGGATTCGGGTGCGACGGCGTTGACCTTCCGCGAACGGGTGTCGAGCAGCGCGAAGACGAGCGCCACGACGACGAAGCCGATCGTCACGAGGGTGCTGTTGCGGTACGCGTCGTGATAGACGTCGAGCGAGGCGCCCGACGCATCGCCGCCGTTCTCCGAGTACACGGTCGCGTAGAAGGTGGCCGTCGCGGCGGCGAGCCCGACCGCGGTGCCGATGCGCTGGCCGAGCTGACCGATCGATCCGGCGACACCACCGGAGGCCACGGGGATGTCCGCGAGCATCAGCGTCTGGTTGGGAGAGATCACCGCGCCGCCGCCGATGCCGGCCAGGAGCATCGCGGCACCCATCGCGTACGGCGTGATCTCCGGGGGCGTGATGAACGCGAGGAGCGAGTTGAGACTGAACCCCACCACGACCAGTACGAGCCCACCGACGACCAGGGGGCGTCCGAGGCGGTCGACGACCCGCCCGCTCAACCACGAGCTGACGGCCGAGGCGAGGGCGAAGGGGATCGTGATCATGCCCGCGAAGACCGGCTCGAGCCCGAGCCCCTGCTGCACGAACAGCGTGAGCGTGAGGAAGGTGGCCGGCATCGCCGCGAAGTACGTCGTGGAGATCAGGACGCCGTTGCGGTAGCTGCCGAGCTTGAACAGGGAGAAGTCGACGACGGGTGTCTTCCCGGCGCGTTGGTAGCGACCCTCCCACCAGGCGAAGAGGCCGGCGAAGACGGCGAACGCGACCAGCAACCACCAACGCGCCGGGTCGTCGCCCGGGGAACCGGTCGTCAGGACGAACGGCAGCATGAGCGACAGCACGGCGAGACCGAGGAACACGATGCCCACCGGGTCGAGCGATCCGGCACCCGCCTCGTGCGGCTGCTGCTTGGGCAGCAATCGGGCGGCGATCGGCAACAGAATGATCGCGAGCGGGACGTTCATCCAGAAGAGCAGGCGCCAGCCGTCCTCCGGGCCGCCGATGGCGATGAGCAGACCGCCGAGCGTCGGTCCGAACGCCGTCGAGAGGCCGATGATGGCTCCGAAGAGCCCGAAGGCGCGGCCGCGCTCCTTCCCCACGAACAACTGCTGGATGAGCCCGATGACCTGCGGCATCAGCAGACCCGCGGCGATGCCCTGGAGGATCCGCCCGCCGATGAGGATGCCGACGCTCGGTGCGACGGCGCACGCGAGACTGGCCGCCCCGAACACGCTCAGGCCGATCATGAACATGCGACGCCGCGAGTGCAGGTCGCCGTAACGCCCGGCGGGCACGAGGATGAGACCGAAGGCCAGGGCGTACCCGGCGACGATCAGCTGCAGGGCGGTCGGGCCGGCGTCGAGCGCCTGCTCGATCGACGGCAGTCCGACATTGACCTTCGAGAGGTCGAGGATCGTGAGGGCGGCGACCGACACGCAGATGGCGAACGCGCGCCACTTCGTCCGGTCGTCGGGGGCGGTTCGCTCGTCAGTCATCCTGGCCAGCCTAGGCCCGCGTCAACCCGGTCCGCCCCGGCTTGACGGGCACGAATCCACCGTCCTGTGCAGCATCTTCAGCCTCAGAACCGGCTCAGACGATGACGGGGCAGCCGTCACGGGCTACGCTCGGAAGATGCATATGGATGCCCCTCGCGGGCTGCAAGACCCCGACGAACTGGCCGAACGACACCGCATGCTGGCCGAGTCGCCGGCACTCGCACCGCTGCGCGACTGGTCGGACGCGATGATGACCCGCCGAGGACGGCGGCAGGCGGACCTCGTCCTCCCGCTCGTCGACCCGGCCGACGCGGCCGTCAACGCGAAGACGCTGATCCTCCTCGACGCCCCGGGGACGCTTGCTCCCGACAGCCTCGACGCCCCGGGATCCGGCTTCGCCTCGGTCGACAACGACGACCCGATCGCCGAGAGCCTCTGGAATCTGCGGAACGACATCGGCTTCGACGACGTCATGGTGTGGAACATCGTCCCGTGGTACCTGAGCGCCGGGCGGAAGAAGCCGAACGCGCCCGAGGTCGCTCAGGGAGCGATGGAACTGCGCGCCCTCCTGCCCCTCCTCAAGAACCTGCGCGTCGTCGTCCTCTGCGGACCCCACGCCCAGGACGGTTGGTGGAAGCACGTCGAGCCCCTGCTCGGCAACACCTACAGCGCCTTCAACGCTCCGCACCCCTCGCCCTTGTCGCTGAAGCAGCCGGGTCGTCGCGAGGAGATCGAGAAGGTCTTCGCCCGCGCCAAACAGGTCGCCGGCTGATCACACACCCCTTTCGCAACCCCTTCGCCCGTCGGGCGAGGGGGTTGCGTGCATCTGAGGCCTCGTTAGGGTCGATGGACGAGGAGAGGAGCATCACATGGACATCGGCACCATCGTCATCCTCGCCGCGCTCGTCCTCCTGGCGATCGCGGCCGTCTGGTACGTGTCACGGCGCGACCGCGCCGCCCGCTCGGCCGACGAACACCATTCGCACGACAACGACGCGGAGGTCGAGCGCGAACGCGCGAGAGGCCTCGCGGAGGGCACCGGCGGCGTGCCGCGCCGTGGCGGCGGCCCGATGGGGTTCTGACCCCGCGAGAGCGCAGCAACGGTCGCCATCCACGAGGCATGGCGACCGTTTCCGCGCTCTCGGCGGTGGGCTCTAGACGAGCGGCGGGAGGCCCGCTGCGACGCGAGCGCCCAGCGTGCCGTCGACGGCGGTCCAGTAGGCGATGACCCGGGCACGGAGCTCGGGGCGCGTCACCTTCGAGACGTGGCCGATGATGTTGCCGACGAGGCGGTCGCGGGCGGCGTCGTCGAGCACCTCGCGCACGAGGGTCCCGGCCTGGCCGAAGTCGTCGTCCTCGGCGTGCAGCGTCGCGGCTGCCCGCACGAGCTCGCCGTCGGACTGCCAGCCGTTGGACTCAGCGGCGCGCGCAGGGTCGGCGTGGGCGCCACCGACCGAGTTGGGTGCGTAGACCGGCGCGTCCGCGTCGTTGAAGGTGTAGCGCATGGCACCTTCCTTCGAGTACGTGTGCACCGGCGCGTGCGGCGCGTTGACCGGCAGCTGTGCGTGGTTGGTGCCCACGCGGTAGCGGTGTGCGTCCGCGTAGCTGAAGATGCGGGCCAGGAGCATCTTGTCGGGGCTCGCCGCGATTCCGGGGACGAAGTTCGACGGCGCGAAGGTCGCCTGCTCGATCTGCGCGAAGTAGTTCTCCGGGTTGCGGTCGAGGGTCATCTTGCCGACCTCGATGAGCGGGTAGTCGCTGTGCGGCCAGACCTTGGTGAGGTCGAACGGGTTGAAGCGGTAGCCCGCGGCGTCGGCGTAGGGCATGACCTGCACGGACAGCGTCCAGCTCGGGTGCTCACCGCGGGTGATCGCCTCGGAGAGGTCGCGGATGTGGAAGTCGGCGTCCTCGCCGGCGATCTGGTCGGCCTGGTCCTGCGTGAGGATCTCGATGCCCTGGTCGGTCTTGAAGTGGTACTTCACCCAGAAGCGCTCGCCTGCGGCGTTGACCCACTGGTAGGTGTGCGACCCGAAGCCGTCCATGTGCCGCCAGGAGCCCGGCAGGCCGCGGTCGCCCATGAGCCAGGTGACCTGGTGCGCGCTCTCGGGGGAGAGCGTCCAGAAGTCCCACTGCATGTCGTGGTCGCGCAGGTGCGAACCCGGGAGACGCTTCTGCGAGCGGATGAAGTCGGGGAACTTGATGCCGTCGCGGATGAAGAACACCGGCGTGTTGTTGCCGACGAGGTCGTAGTTGCCCTCGCTCGTGTAGAACTTCAGCGCGAAGCCACGGGGGTCGCGCCAGGTGTCGGGGCTGCCCTGCTCACCGGCGACGGTGGAGAAGCGTGCGAGCATCTCGGTCTCGACGCCCGGCTGGAACAGCGCGGCGCGCGTGAACTGGGAGACGTCACCGGTCGTGACGAACCGTCCGAACGCACCGCCGCCCTTGGCGTGGACGACACGCTCCGGCACCCGTTCGCGGTTGAACTGCGCGAGCTTCTCGACCAGGTAGTGGTCGTGGAGCGCGATCGCTCCGTCTGCGCCGACGCTCTGGGAGTGCTCGTCGCTCGCGACGGGTGCTCCGCTGTTGGTGGTGGTGTAGCTGGTCTCGGACATGTCTCTCCTCGAGGGTGGGGCTGGTCGGACGGTCGGATGGATTCAGCACTGCCACCTTGGCGGTGACAGCTGACGATCGGCATGGAGGTGCCGTCGAGTGGTCTGTGGAACGGCGTCAGGCAGCATCCGCCTGGCACGCGGGGCATACGCCCCAGAACGTGATCTCGGCCGTGTCGATGACGTACCCAGCCGTGTCGTCGGGGTGCATGCATGGCGCCGCACCCTGCGTGCAGTCGACGTCGACCACGGCGCCGCACGAGCTGCACACCAGGTGATGGTGGTTGTCGTCGACGCGCAGCTCGTACCGGCCGGGATGGCCGTCCGGTTCGATCCTGCGCACGAGACCGGCTGCGACGAAGGCGTTGAGCACGCTGTACACGGCCTGTGGGGAGGTCTGCGGGGCTCGCGGCTTCAAGGACGCGACCACCTGCTCCACATCAGCGTGCGGTGTCCGGGCGAGGATCTCGAGGACGGCGAGGCGTCCCGTGGTCACCCGCAGCCCGGCTGCCCGGATCTTCGTGTTGAAGTCGAACGTCGCCGACTCCACCTCCAATCCGTTCATGCAGCCACCGTACCGAGTTGTTTTGAATTAGTCAAAATAAGGACTTCCCCTCCGCGTTGTCCCGCAGCCACCCCAACTCTAATATCAGATATGAGTTGTGGACCGATGGATGACGCCGGATGTGGAGAATTCCCGGTCACGGCGGGGGAGCGCGGGCTACAGCTCGACGGTCAACAGGGGCCGCAGCGAACGTCGGGTCTCCTCGGCCATGTCCACCGAATCACGGTCGAGCAGCCACTGCAGCTGGAGACCGTCCATCATCGCGATGAGCATGCGTGCCGCGCTCGCAGGCTCGACGCCGGCCACCAGCTGGCCCTCGCGCGCCATCACCTCGAAGGAGACGGTCATCCCGTCGATCAACCAGCTGTACCGCCGGACGAAGTGCTCGTGCGCCGGGTGGTCCGGTGAGGTCGCCTCGGCGGACAGGACGCAGTGGAGCTCGACGAGACCGGGGACGCGCATGTTGTGCTCGACGAGGCGGAGGAGCCCGCGGATGCCTTCGATGCCGCTCCCGATCTCGATGCCGGACTCCTCGCGATCCCGGTCGTCCCGGAAGTCGAGGATCGCGGCGAGTAGATCGTTCTTGGTCGAGAAATGGTGGAGGAGGCCGGCCTGGCTCATGCCCACGCGCTCCGCGACCTCGCGGAGCGATCCACTGCGGAACCCCTGCTCGGCGAAGACGTCCATCCCCGCCTCGAGGATCTCCCGGCGTCTCGCCGCCGTCTTGGCGTAACTGCCGCGGGAGCGGCCCGTCTGCGTCACCGTCATCCTGCGATCGTATCGGGCGTGCGGTCCGCCGGCGAAGGGTTCCCGAGGCGCCCCTAGCCCGGTCCTTCCCCAGGTGTCCAGCCCGGTACTTCCCCAGGTCCCTGTCGTACGGTGTCGCCATGAGACGCCGCATCGAGCCCGTGTACGACACCGCCGTCGGTGTCGGTCGCTCCCTCTTCGGCTTCTGGCGCCTGCGCCGTCACGCCACCGGCATCGAGCACCTCCCCGACGAGGGGGGCGCGGTGGTCGCGATGACCCACTTCGGGTACCTCGAGTTCGCACTCGTCGAGTGGGCGACCGTGCTCCACAACCGCCGCCGTATCCGCTTCATGGCCAAGCAGGGTGCCTTCGACCAGCCCATCGTGGGCCGTCTCCTCCGGAGCATGCGGCACATCGCCGTCGACATGCGTGCCGGTGCGGCCGCCTATGCCGACGCCGTCGCAGCGCTCCGCAGCGGCGAGCTGGTCGGGGTCTTCCCCGAGGCCGGTGTCAGCGCCTCGTTCACCGTCCGCGAGCTCAAGTCGGGCGCGGTGCGCCTCGCGCAGGAGGCCGGCGTGCCGATCATCCCCGTCGCGGTCTGGGGCGGTCATCGCCTCATGACGAAGAACCACCGGGTCGGCTTCCGCGAGCGGTTCGGGGTCCCCGTGCACTTCTCGTTCGGCGAGCCGATCATCGTCGCGCCCGGTGATGACGTCGGCACGAGTACCGAGCAGCTCCGCGACCGTCTGCAGGGCATGGTCGACGAGCTGCAACGCGACTATCCCGTCGATGGGACCGGGGCGTGGTGGCAACCTCGCGCCCTGGGCGGAACGGCTCCCACGCCTGCCGAGGCTGCAGCCGCCGACCTCGAACGCGAGCGCCGACGTGAGGCGCGTCGGCAGACGGCGAGCTGAGCGCACGTCCGCCGCGGTCTATCCTGTGGAGGTGCCACCTCTGACCTCGTCGACCCACCCCGCAGGGCATCGTCGCTCTGCCAGCCCGCGCTCCGAGCGGAGCGTGGCACCGTGAGTCGCGGGTGGAACGGCTTCGTCGCGAAGTCGACATGGCTCCCGAAGGCCTGGCGCGAACGCGCTGAACGTGCGCTCTCGGAGGACCCCTCGACGCCGGCCACGCCGGACACGAACGACGCCGAGTCCGCAGCGGACCACTCGCCACGGCGCACGCCGGATCCCACATCCCGGGCGACGCCGACACCCCCTACTCAGCAGCCCGACGACTCGGCGCCGCTGGACGACCGCGACGCGCACGCACCCCGGACGCCCGTCGCCGGCCCGGACGTCGGCGAGGTAGCACCAGCCCATGACCGGTCCACGACCGGCCTGGTCGACCCGGTCGCCCTCCCCGTCACCGCGTCGGCCCCGGTCGTCCCCCTGAGCGTCGCCATCACCGATTTCGAGCTCGCCGACGACTCCGTCATCGGCCCCGCGTCCGTCCTCGACAACCTCGAGCTCACGAAGGCCGCCGTGACCCGCGTCGCATCGACGATCCTCACGACCGAGGGCCCGATCGCCGTCCCGCGACTCGTGACCATCGTCGCCCGGCGCTTCGGCGTCGACCGACCGTCCGAGGAGTCCCGCACCGAGCTGTCAGCGCTGGTGACGGAGGCGTTCGTCGTCCAGAACGGCTTCGCCTGGCCCACCGGACTCGACGTCGTCACGTGGCGAGGCGTCCGCCGGGTCGTGCATCGCGATCACCGCGCGGTCACCGACATCAGTCCCGCGGAGATCTGCAACGCCATGGAGCTCGTGATCACCGCGAGCCCCGAGCACGAGGTCGACCGCGAGCAGCTGCCGATGCAGGCGGCGTCCGTGCTCGGCTACGGTCGCCTCGGTGAGACCGCTCGACGCTGGCTGGACCTCACGCTCGCCCAGGCGGTGCTCCACGGTCGTCTCGTCGAGGACGGCGAACGCATCCGCCTGCCCTGACGCCGATCGTTCAGCGGACGGGCGGACCCTGCTGGCCGAACGGCAGACTCGTGTCGGTGACGCCGTCGATGAAGGCGTCCATGCGCTGGAGGTTGAACCGGCCCTGGTCGTTGAGCAGGAACTGGTACTCGTGCTCGAGCCCCGGTCGGAAGTCCGGGTTGAAGATCATCGATTGCACGTCCACACCGAGGCTCTGGAGCTTCGCCTTGAACTCGACCGACTGCGGGTAGAGGGGATCCCAGTTGCCGACCGTGATGTACGTCGGTGGATACTTCGCCGTCAGATAGTCGACGACGGACGCGGACGCCACCTCCGGTCGGGTCTTGTAGTCGCGCGCTCCGAAGTACGACCAGAGCACCGTGTCGAGGAACCACCCGAAGCTGCCCTCGGCGTTGACCAGGCTGAGGTCGTAGGCCCCGCAGGCGAGGACCACCCCGGCGAGCTGCTCCGGTTCGATCGGCGATTCGACCTTGATGGAGCTGGCGTACTCGGAACTCGTGACCACGTTCGCGACCTGGGCGGCGATCTGGGCACCGGCGGAGTCGCCGGCGAGGATGAGCTTGGACGAATCCACGTTGAGCGCGCGTGCGTTGGCGTCGAGGTAGCCGAGCGAGTCGGCGACCTGCTCGATGGGCAACGGGTACTGGCCCTCCGGCGCGATCGTGTACTCGACCGCGATCGCCGTGTACCCCTCGCCGGCCAGCACGCGCATGTAGTTGGAGATGAGTTCCTTGCTGCCGGAGATCCAGGCTCCGCCGTGTACCCACACGATCGTCGGGAGGGCTGCGCCACTGCCACGGACGCCATCGGGCGTGTAGACGTCGAGCAGCGCGTCGGCGTCGCCGGAGCGGTACGGGATGTCCCGCCTGACGTCGACACCGTCGGGGACGTACTTCACGAGGTCGGATTGCACGACCTTGGCCCGTTCGTCGAACGCCATGCGGATGACCATCGAGCCCGGCCACGGGGTCAACTGCAACCAGACGACGATCACCAGCGCGATGGCGAGGATCACGCCGATGATCCAGAACATCGTGTTGCGGACGACACGCAGGAAGCGCGCGAAGCCCGAGCGAGGGGGTGCTGTCCTCAAGCGATTCACCTCCTGGCGGGTCTGGACGGCGGCGCTGCCTGGCGGAACACGAACCTCCAGTCTCGCATTCGATCGCACTCCGCCGGCGCCCGGGAAGTTTTTCGACGGATTCCGTGACGAATGCCCGCCGAGGTGCGTCTTACCCGATGACCGGACATCATCACCGGTTTCCAACGCAGACGAAGGAGAACGCCATGAGTGCATCGGACAAGATCCAGAACGCCGCTGAGGACCTCGCGGGCAAGGCGAAGGAAGCTCTGGGCAAGGTCACCGGCGACGACAGCAAGGTCGCAGAGGGCAAGGCCGACCAGACGAAGGCCGACGCCAAGAAGGCCGGCGAGAATGTCAAGGACGCGTTCAAGCACTAGTCCTCGCGATACAGTGGCTGCCCCCGCTCACCGGCGGGGGCGGTAACACGGTCGACCGGCACCCCGTTCGATCCAGCAATCACATTTGGAGACATCATGAGTTTTCTCGGCTTCCTGCTGCTCGGCCTCATCGCCGGCGCCCTCGCCAAGGCAATCCTTCCGGGCCGTCAGGGCGGCGGCTGGTTGATCACGCTGCTGCTCGGCGTCGTCGGAGCACTGCTCGGCGGCTGGCTCGGTGGCATCCTGTTCGGCGCGAACCTGCAGGAGTTCTTCTCCCTGCAGACGTGGCTCCTCGCCATCGGCGGATCCATCGTCGTGCTCCTCATCTACGGCGCGCTGACCCGCAACAAGAAGGCGTAAGCGCCTCCACACAGCACTCGGACGCCCGGCCCCTCCAAGGGGCCGGGCGTTCGTGCGTGCTGG
>NZ_JACYTU010000023.1:0-39661 GCF_014841225.1 Plantibacter sp. CFBP 8804 | reverse complement strand
CCGAGAGCGGATTTGGGACAGATCCAGCGGGAAACTGACCGGCGGGTCGACCCGGGTGTGCCGGGCCGACCCGAGGCCGCTACTCGCCCGGGGGGAGTGCCGTCAGGTTGAACGGGGTGTTGAAGTCGCTGTAGATCGCCGTGCCGTCCTCGGCTTCGCCGCTCGGGCTCCACGTTCCCGCGGTCGCTCCGTCCGCTGCGGCAGCCGTGGGGATGATCAGCGACTCCGACGAGTCCTGCAGCACGGTCGTCCCCTGTGCATTCGCGGCAGCGATGGCGAGTTGCATCGCCTGCTCGGCGGTGAAGAAGTGGTCGCCGAGATCTCCGTCGAGCTGCACGCCGTCGAGGGCCACGATGGTGCCTTCAACGTCGAACGCGATGGACTGGACGGTGCGAGTCGCATCGACGTGCCAGGTGAGGTCTGACAGGGCGTACAGCGAGCCGTGGTGCCCCCGGTCGATGACTGAGTCCCAGAACGCGAACGCGATCTTCTGGTCAGCTCCGATGAACGCGAGGACGATCATGCTTCCCTCGGCATCCGGCACTGTCCACGCGCGCGAGCCCGTCGTGTCGTCCAGGAGCCATGCGTTGAGGGCGACCTCGACGGCGTCGTATTCGAGCAGCCACTTGTAGTCCTCGTGCTCGGTAGCGTTGAGGTCGACCTGGCGGCCGTTCGCGTGAGTGATGGTGACGTGTGTCATGTGCTTCTTCCTGCGTTATAAAGTAAATCTGACGTTTATAACTATACATACAGGTGAGGGATGACGCAACATGGTGCTCGCTCAGTACGCTCGGACCATGGATCCGCAGCTCGACCAGGCCTGGCAAGAGCTCCTGCAAGCCCAGGAGCACCCCGTGAGAGGCCTGGTGCGCGCAGACGTCCCCGAGGGCCCAGGCGTGTACCTCTGGCGCCGCAACGGCGCGCTCAGCTACGTCGGAACCGCGTCGAACCTCCGCGGCCGCGTCTGGTCGAAACATCTTGGCGTCGGGACGTCGCTCGCCGGTTCGTCGCTGCGGCGCAACGTCTGCGAGCTCCTCTTCGCGATCCCGCCGGCAGTGACTGGGAATCCGAATCGAATGCGCATCACTGCAGCGCAGGCGTCCGAGATCCGGGAGTGGCTCGGGGAGTGCGCCGTGGCGTGGGTAGAACGGCCGACGCGGTACGAAGCTGGCGTGTACGAAGGGCAGCTACGTCGAACTCACCTGCCGCACCTGAATCGCGTCTAGAAGTCGGGTGGCACTGCCGAGGCGCCGATGTTGCGGAGCCGCTGGATCCACCCGAAGAAAGTTCCAGCCCAGCCAGAGGGCCGGTACACGCCGCCAGCATGTCCCCGTTGCCCAGGAATGTCACCTTCATGGCAATGTGACCTGAGCTACGTCACTGTGCTCCGATACTGAGCTGCGACGGTACTTCTATTACCCACCGTCAGTACGCCATCCGACAAATGGCTGGATCGCCCCAACCCGCTCGCCCTTGCGTCATGATCATCACTATGAGCAACCAACCATTGGATCCACAGGAGGCGAAGTCGACCGCGCCCCCCTTCGGGCAGACGGAGACGATCGCGGAGCTTCTCCGAGCGTCGAAGCGTACGACCGAGAGCGTGCCTCTTCGCCGCACCTTCGTACAGCTCGGGACCCAGAAGAACCCCCAGCCTGGTCCCCTCTCCAAGTTCGTGAGCCGGCATGACGATGCGGGGCTGGAGCTCTACCTCCTCTTTAGAGCGGTGGCAAGCAGCGAACCGTGGAACTCTGCGCGCGAAGCGGGAGTCTGGGCGCGAGCGCTCGGGGTCGCCATCGACGACGCTCACCTGAATCGACCGACCGTGTCGCGAGTGTTCCGACGCCTAGATGAGACGCACAACCTCGTCTCGCGAGAGCGATCCAAGCGCCGACTGGAGATCACAGCCCTCGACGAGTCCGGCAGTCGCGAGCCGTACACCATGCCCTCGACTGGCTACATCCGCTGGCCCTACGCCTACTGGACAGATGAGTGGCACCGCCGACTGAGCATGCCGGCGCGAGCCGTCCTCCTGATCGGCATGACCCTCACGCCGCCGTTCATCCTCCCGCTCACCCAAGTCCACAAGTGGTACGGGATCAGCGACGACACCGTGAGCAAGGGCATCTCGGAGCTCAGGAAGTACAAGCTCATCAGCAGCTTCCGGGGCAAAGAACGAGACTGGCTCACCGGCCCCGGCTATCGACACGAGATCCGCTACACCCTCCGGAAACCGTTCCAGCGCGCTGTGAAGGGCGGGGCTGCTGCAGGCCCCGTCGTCGGAGCGACGCCACCCAACGGTCTCCTCAGCTTCGAGGAGTTCACCCGGCTCCTTGACGACTGAAATCAGACGGGTCGTTCGGTGGTGGCACCCACCGAACGACCCAACTCGCCACGCAACCCTGGAAGGAAGACGCAACATGTTCCAACGTAACTCGCGACACCGAGAGACACCACCGCCGCCCATGACCATCGAAGTCCGGCTCGCCGCTCCCGAGCCTCCACCAGGCCGTGACTGGAAGGCCCGCGCCAACGTCCGGCTCTGGCTCACGATCGGAGCCGTCGCCGCCGGCTACCTGCTCGCACAGGGCGACGTCACCGTGATCCTTTCGCCATGATGCGGCACTGTTGAAACGACGGCGAGCCCCTGCAGAAGGTCTCAGGCCTCTTGAGGTCGCGCTTCGGCGAGTGCGGCGAGGACCCCGCTTCGGAGATCTGCGTCGTCAGACTCGTCTTTCCAGCGAACGGTGAAGGCGCGATTGGCCACCTTGGTGCCTCCGTCGGGCTTCTCTGTCTGCGTAACTAGCAGTACGGGAGCTTCGCTATCGCTGGCTGCGCCTAGAAGTACCTGATGGGCGGCGAGGAGGAGCGTTGGGCCAGACGCGATGACACGAATTCGAGCGCCTGCAGCATTCTGAACCCAGACAGTGGTGTTGCCTGGTGAAGCGCTGACGACTTCGAAGTCTGTGCCGGCGATGCGCTCTAGCGCCTCCACAACGTGGAACCCGTACAGCCGAGCCTCGACGGCGAACGAGCGTAGCGAGCCGGACCCAGTCAGTTTCGCGTAATCCTCAAACGTCTCCCGCCATCGTGCCGAGCGGATGTCGTCGGTATCGAAGATGTTTCCCACCTTTACCCACTTCTGTGGGCGAGACGGCGTGCCTTCCTGCGTGTCAGGCGAGCTTGACGGTGACTCAGCATCGGCGGTGGCAGCGCTCGTCAATTCGAGGGTGTCCAGGCGGTCCAGGAATGCGGAGCAAAGGCGTTTGCGCACCACGTCGTCTGTCGACGCAAACAGCAGTCTCATCATGCCGACGGCGGCATCATCGAGAAACACCCCCGCACCAGTGGTGGGAACAGCTCGTTCAGCTACCCACTCGAAGGTGTTCCACCAGCTCGCGTCGCGCTCAACCTGCTTGTTGTGACGCAGCTGTAGCGAGATGGCGATGAATCCGATGATTGCTGCAGCTACCGCCGCCAGACCCGCAACGCCTGGACTCATGAAGAACCGTTGGACCCAGTCAGCGACGCCCACCTGATCCACACCGGCTACTAACAGCACGAACACGTACCCGATCCCGACGGCGCCACCTATGAGCGCCAGAGGATGGATGATCTCCCATACGCGAGCGTGCCAGCGAGAACCCGAGTCGGCAGGTATCGGATCGGGTAGGGGGCGAGCTGCGTTGGTCACCGACATAGCGTGGCACACGGCCGTCAGGTGGGGCACGCCGTCGAGACGGGATAATCGGCACCGTGATGGCAGCCAAAGACACCACGACCCAGCACATCGGCGCTGCGGGCGAACTCCTCGTGCAGTACCAGCTCTTGAAGTTGGGCATCGACAGTGCGCGGCTCACAACCGACTCTGGGGTCGACCTCGTCGCCTATGCGCCGGCCACCGGGTCTGCGACCACGATCCAGGTCAAGACCGTCGAGCGCAGCACGGCCGCCGGCGGGCGTGGGCGCTCTGCCATCGGCTGGAACTTCCCGCACGGCACTCCTGCGCAGCTGCTCGCGTTCGCGTACTTAGAACTCGACCGCGTCTGGATCTTCACCGCCGACCGGGCACGCGAGCTTGCTCAGCAACACACCCTCGGCGGCATTCGGCGCCTGTACTGGTACACCGACCTCACCACACCCCAGCGTGACGGTGTCCCACTCGTCATCACCGACGTCGACGAGTGGCTACTCGAGGCGCAGGCACCGCGACTGTTCCCGCGCTGACCCGGAACTCAGTAGACGAATGGAGAACGGTTTGGATCGGCAACCATGGGTGTACGAGCGATCTGCAGATGGCTCAGCCCGCTTCGTTCTGGGAACGGTCGGGTCGAACCCGCTCATCTGCTTCGGCATCAACCCCAGCACGGCCGCACCGAACGCTCTCGACCCCACAGTGAGACGTGTGAGCAGATTCGCTGCCCACAACGGCTACGACAGCTGGACGATGCTCAACGTCTACCCACAGATCGCAACCGATCCGCGGGATCTCGCCCACGAGCACCGAGAAGCTCTGAGATCCGAGAACGAGGTGCACATCGCCACCGCTCTCGGTGACCAGCCGCATACGCTCCTGGCAGGCTGGGGTGATCTCATCGGCTCTCGCCCATACCTCTCCAGCCTGCTCCGGCCCATCGCTCAGCTCACTGCGGATGCAGGTTGCGGCTGGGCGTCCCTCGGCCTCCCGACCAAGCTTGGGAACCCCCGACATCCGCTGTACGTCCGCCGCGATGCGCCCCTGCAGGAGTTCGACATGGAGCGGTATCTGGGCGACCTCTAGGAGATAGCCGTCGTCGACGGGCGGTGCCGGCGGAGTCGGATGTCTCTTGCGCCAGAACCCCAAGCGGGTATAGTGATAAACGTCAGATTTATCATTATCGCTTGGAGAATCATGCGCATTCAGCCTGCCCTCGACCAGCTCATCCAACTGCTCCCGCCGTCCCATCCGCTCCGTGACGACCCCGCGCGACTGGCGCGCATCGCGCTCGCCTACCGTCACACCCCAGGCGATCCCGCCCTCGCCGAACGCCTCGAACGACTCGGCGCGATCGCCCTTGCCCAGGAACTCCTCGACGCCCCCCGACAACGCCGAGCTCGCCCAGCTGATCGCCACCGACATCGCTCACACCGATGCTGCCGGCGCCGTCACCATGATCCCCGGCGACGACACCTGGCCTACCGCTCTCGACGACCTCACCGACGCCGCACCATTCGTCATCTGGGCGCGCGGCAACCCCCAGCACCTCGCCGCCGCCGACCGCATCACCCTCGTCGGCGGACACGAGCCCACGAGATACGGGCGCGCGATCGCCAACGACTTCGCCGCCGGTCTCGCCACCCGTTCCTACGCGATCTGCACCGGAACCGGGGCCGGCACCCACCAGGTCATCGCCACCGCGGCGCTCGCCGCAGGCGGGCCCCTCATCATCGCCCTACCCGGCGGGATCGGCTCAGCTGCAGCCGACGTCGACGAGACCGTCCTGGAGCAGATCCTCGACGGGCACGGCTGCATCATCAGCGAGCACCCGCCCAGCGAACCCGCCACGCGCCTCCGCGGCATGAACCGCAACCGCCTCCTCGCAGCCCTCACGTCCGCCACCATCGCCCTCGAATGCGGCGAGCGCAGTGATGCGGTGCAGGTTGCCGGTCATGCGCGGGTGTGCTTGCTTGACCCACCCACGCAGCCTGCCATGATTCACCCCGACGCTGCCTGATCCGGATTACTGCCTGGTGCACAGACAGCTCGGGGGTTTTCCTTTCGCGCTTCCTGCACGAGCCGTATTGCTCGCTCCCACACCTCCCTCACCGGGGCCCGGGGCGATTCAGGTCAGCGGCTGTGCGCGCGCACGAGTAGATTGGGCGAACCTCTGCGAACAGGAGAAGTGTTTTGCCCGCCACCCTGCGCGATGTTGCTCGCCTCTCAGGCGTGTCTATCTCGACCGCCTCAAATGTGATGAACGAAGTCCCGAAGGTTGCAGCCGCAACGGTCGCAAAAGTTCGTTCAGTTGCCCGAGTGCTTGACTATCATCCGAATCGAGCCGCTCGTTCTCTGAGAGGGAGCCGCACGGGTCTCATCAGTCTGGTCATACCTGAACTGGATGAGGCGTACTTTGCGACGCTTGCGGATGATGTGATTGACGCTGCGTCGCAGCGAGGGTTCGAAGTGATAACGGTTCAAACGAACCGTGAGCGTCAGCGTGAACTTGAGGCTGCGCACGGAGTTCGACGGGCAATGACGGATGGATTGATCATCTTTCCAGTGGCCATCACTGAGGATGATGTCCCATTGATGCGGGCTGCGGGGCCCACGGTGATGCTTCGAGAGGATCTAGGGACCGCCGAGGTGGATCATGTGACAGAACAGGATCGAGAAGCTGCTCGGGTGGCGACGCGCGAACTGCTGAGTCTCGGACACCGCAGGATTGCGATCCTGGGTGCTGGCGCGCCAGCACCCGATCATGCGGGATCATCGCGCGTCGAGGGATATCGGCAAGCCTTGACTGAGCACTCGGTTCCGTTCGAGGGTAGTTTGCTGCAGCGTGCGACCTTGGGAAACCGCGACGAAGGTGAGGCCGGCGCGGTATCCCTTCTCGACCGACACCCTGACATCACCGCAGTATTTGCGCTGAATGATTCACTCGCCATAGGGGCTATGAGAGGGCTTCGGCGACGAGGCCTAAGGGTTCCTCAGGATGTGTCCGTGCTCGGCTGGGACGATGTGGAAGAGGGACGCTATCACTGGCCGCAATTGTCTTCAGTAGATGGAGGGGCTCGCCAGCAGGCGTCCTTCGCCGTTGACGCTCTAATCCGAAGGATCGAGGACCCACACGCGCCGATTCAGCGACTTGAGACATCATTCCGGATCGTCATGAGGGACTCAACCGGCTCGGTGGAGGCGCGCTGAACGAGCGACGCGGTGACATGCGTGGTGGTGTGGCTGGAGTCTGGGGACTCTATTCGCGAGATGAGCGTGTCGACTGCCAGGTGAGCGATTGATCGCCAGTCGGGGTCGACCGTGGAAAGTGAAGGATTGGAGTACAGGCCCTCAGCGACGTTGTCGAACCCGACGACGGCCACGTCTTGTGGAACGCGCAGTCCGCGGCGCTGAAGCTCGTGCATCGCGCCCAGAGCCAGCGTGTCGTTCAGCGCGAAGACGGCGGAGAAGCGTTGGCCTGCGGCGAGCAGTCGTGCGATCGCTTCGGCACCATCTGGTCGGTGCCACATCGCTGCTGGCACAACGAGCGCCGGATCCACACGGTGACCGTGCTGTTCAAGGGCCTCTCGGTATCCAGCCAGACGAAGATTCGCTGCGCGCACGTAGATGAGTGACTCACCTCCGAGGACCGCGATCCGCTCGTGCCCGAGTGTCAAGAGATGGTTTGTCGCCTTCATCGCTCCGCCCCGATCATCCATGACAACTTGGTCCACATGCCCTGGGGACCACTCCTGGCCCAAAATGACCACAGCTGATTTCGGCGAAAGCCGCTCCACGTCGCTAGAGAGTAACGACGCCGGGCTCATCAGCAGTCCGTCAGTCGACTGCCGGCCCGTCCCCAGGAGTGTTTGGAGTTCGCGCTTTCGATCGGCGCCATGCTGCTCCGTGAGAACGACGAGTCCACGACTGTTTGCCGCCTCAATCACTCGCGATGCGAATCCGGCAAAGTAGGGGTGCCCCAGCTCTGGAACGGCAAGCCGAATGATCCCAGTACGGCCTGACCTGAGCGAACGGCCCGCATAGCTTGGCCGATAGCCCACACTCGCAATTGCCTCGTTCACCCTGACGCGGGTGGCGTCGCGAACATGCGGACGGTCGTTGACGACGTTAGAAACGGTCCGGTACGACACGCCAGCAAGTCTGGCGACGTCGTGAAGTGTGGGTCTCACCGCGCCCTCCCCGTGAACGGTATCACCCCGAGCGAGCGAAGAGAAACGCTGAGGAAAACGTTGAATAAAAACGTTGAAAATCGGAGCCGTCCTTGATACGTTGGCCTCCGCCGCTCATAGCAGAAGGACATGGCGGCGCCAAAAACGATCATCAAGGGAGATGCACAATGGCTTTACGACGAGGTCTAGTTGCCGCGGCAGCAACGACCGTAACGCTCGCGCTGGCCGCCACCGGCTGTTCAGCAAGCCCGAACGACGATTCCGTCACGCTCCAGTTCTGGGCCATCACTCCGGACGAGGAAGGTCAGGCGGAGATGGACGCGGCGATCGCCGACTTCGAGAAGGAAAACCCGGGAATTAAGGTCGAGTTCACTGGGAAGGTCACCGAGAACATGAAGGAATCGCTCCGTCAGGTCGTCGGTACCCCAGCAGCGCCGGACATCTTCTTCCAATGGTCCGGGCTTGGTTTGGGTGGAACCTATGTGGAGCAGGGCGCGACCCTCGATCTCACCGAGTACTACGAAAAGTACGAGTGGGACAAGCGATTCACCGCGAGTGCGCTCGCCTCCGTCACGCAATACGGGGGCTATCAAGGAGTCCCCAACACGGCAAATGTCGAAGCGATCGTCTACAACAAGGCCATCTTCGATGCTGCAGGAGTCACCGCAGTACCTACGACGTATGAAGAGCTCGTTGAAGCGGCCGAAAAGATCGACGCGGCGGGCTACATTCCGATTGAGTTCGGCGGCGCGGTCAACTGGTACGTCATGCGCCTCCTTGACAATCTGTTGGAGACAAAGTGCGGTGCGGAGTTGAACGACGAACTGACAAGCCTCGAAGCGAACTGGGCGAAGGAGCCCTGCGTGGACGACGCATTCGGTGCGCTCAAGCTCTGGGCCGACAAATACTTCAATCCTGATTGGGTCAGCGCCACAGAAGTCCAGGGTCAGCAGCATTTCTTCGACGGCCAGGCCGCGATGGCGCTCGAGGGTGACTGGTTTGCAGGCGCGCTCGAGGAAGCCGGCTTCGAACCGAAGTCTGACTTGGGCGTGTTTGCGTTCCCAACAGGTACCGGTCGGATTTACGGCCTGCAAACTGCTAACTACGTTTCGGCTACGTCCGAACATCCCGATGAGGCCGCGCTCTTCCTGGATTTCCTCACGGATCCGGAGCGGCCCACTGAGGGCCCAGCACCGGCGGTCCCCGTCACAGTGGAAGCGACCGAGCCTGACCCGGAGGCCGGAGCTGGACTTTTCCCGGCCTTTGCAGACGTGGCACTTGCGGCCACTGGACAATTCCAGAACAACGATCAGACGCTTCCACTTGATGTCACGACGGAGTACTGGCGGATTCAGAACGGCGTCGCGACCGGAAGCATCCCGGTAGAGGAAGCGGGCAATCTGATGCAAACGTTCATCGACAACCGCGTGAACGGCTGACACGAATGTTCTCTGCTACAACCACCTTTGAGGGTCGGCGGACCAGCCGTCGGCCCTCGAGGCTGGGCCCCCGGTCCAACTACCTGTACTTGATTCCTGCGCTGGTCCTGTTCGGCGGGTTCCTGGTGTACCCCATGATCAGTACTGTCGTGATGAGCTTTTTTCGCTGGAACGGCTTCATTTCGAGCGAACCGGAGTTCGCTGGCATCAGCAATTACGCACGCATCTTCACCCAGGACCCGGTCTTCTGGCCCGCCTTTCGCAATACAGTCATCTGGCTGATTCTCTCCCTGCTTGTACCCACCGCACTCGGCTTGCTCTTGGCCCTGGCGCTGAACCGCCGGATGTTTGGACGCAACGTCTTCCGATCCGCCATCTACATTCCCGGTGTCGTCGCGTCGATTGCCGCGGCGAGCATCTGGGTGTGGGTGTACAACCCGAACTCCGGCCTGGTGAACCAGGTACTTCGCCACATCGGCCTTGGATCGTTGGCCCAAGACTGGCTAGGCAATCAACAGCTGGCGCTTTACGCAGTGTTCATCGCGTCGGTGTGGCAAGGCGTGGGCTTCAGCCTCATCCTCTACTTGGCCGGCTTGCAGAATGTTCCAGCTGAACTCATCGAGGCCGCGCGAGTGGACGGTGCTGGGCCCATCCGAATATTCCGTGCCGTCACCTGGCCGGCGCTGCGGCCAACGACGATTGTGGTGATCGTCCTGACGCTGATCGGATCATTGAAGGTGTTCGATCTCATCGTGGGCATGACTCGGGGAGGGCCGGTGCAGTCGACGCAAGTTCTGGCCCTTTGGTCCTATACGCAGTCTTTCGGCAACCATCTCTTTGGGGTCGGCAACGCCATCGCGACGGTTCTCTTCTTGATCAGCATGGTACTCGTCATCCCTTATCTCATCTGGTCTTTGCGAGGGGACGAAGAATGACCGCACACACTGAACCAACAACGACGGCGCACGCGGAACGAAGAATGACGGCAAACATGGAACCAGAACGGAAGCTTTCGCGAAGCAGCCGCCGACGCGGCCGGCGCGTGGATTGGATCAGCGTCGGGCTCTGGATTGCTTTGGTGATCGTGTCATTTATGTGGCTGATGCCGTTCGTCTTCATTCTCCTATCGAGCCTGAAAACCCAATCCGAGATCGTGACAAATTTGCCATGGACCCTGCCCGGCGTCTGGCAGTTCCAAAACTATGCCCGCGCCGCAGAGACGGGCGATATTTGGACACTAGGACTGAACAGCGCTCTGATCGCCCTCGTAAAGGTGCCACTCGGGATCTTCATCGCGGCGCTGTGCGCATTCGCTCTCGCGAGGCTGAAGGTGCGCTGGCATCGCATCATCCTCGGCATCATCGCAATGGGGGCTCTCGTTCCCGTGCAAGTCGCACTTGGACCCTTGTTCTCGATGATGCTGCAGTTCGACTTGCTCAACACCAAGGTCGGGGTCCTATTGCCCTATCTGGCTTTCGGAATCTCATTCCAGGTCTTCATCCTGTACGGCTTTTTCAGAAGCGTCCCACGCGAACTCGATGAGGCGGCGATCCTGGATGGCGCTTCGAGCTGGCGACTGTTCTGGCAGATTGTGGTCCCACTCGCGAAGCCGGCGCTGGCCGCGCTCTTCATCCTGGACTTCGTCGGGACTTGGAATGAGTATCCGATGGCCCTTGCACTACTTCAGACTCACGATCAGTTCACAGTCCCATTGGGGATCACAAGCTTCCAACACGAGCACGGGGCCGATTACGGCGCAATGAACGCCTACATCGTTCTTTCTGTGCTGCCTGTTCTGCTCGTATATCTAATGTTCCAACGCTACTTCGTAAACGGCGCGTTCAGTGGAGCGGTCAAGGGCTAGTCGGCGCTAGTCACACAATCCATCCCTCATCCGCTCGACCCGATTTCCATATTCAAAGGACTCCCTCTTGATCAGCCCACGCATGCGCGTCATCATTGACAACGACTTTTCGGGTGATCCCGACGATCACTTTCAACTTGTCCATCACCTTCTCTCGCCTTCGGTGACAGTCCCGTTCGTCATCGGCTCCCACCTCAGCGTCGACGACTTCCTCGACGGCTCCTCCACTCAGGCCTCAAATGCCGTCCGAATCGCAGCGCACATTGTCGACCTTCTGGGCATGTCGGATCAGGTACCGCTGGTCCGAGGATCGGAAGTCGGTTTGACCTCATTGGAGGAACCGATCCATTCGTCGGCAGCGCGCGCCATCGTCTCCGAGGCGATGCGTGAGGACACGGATCTGCCGCTCTATATCGCAGCCGGTGCGGGTCTCACGGAGATCGCAAGCGCGCTATTGATTGAGCCTAGAATCGCCGAGCGAACGACGCTCGTATGGATCGGTGGGGCCGAGCATTCAGGCACAACGATGCTTCCACCGGGAGGAGGAGGAATTGAGTACAACCTCAATATCGACCCTATCGCTGCACAAGTCGTCTTCAACCACTTTCCCATCCCGATCTGGCAGATCCCGCGTGACGTATATCGTCAGTGCATCGTTTCTCAGGCCGAATTAGACGCACGGGTTCGTCCTATGGGGCCGGTGGGAGCGTTCCTGGCCAATTCTATCGATGAGCTGGTGAAGGGCCAGTATCTGCGTGAAGGGCTGAATTTGGGGGAGACTTATGTGCTGGGTGACAGCCCGCTCGTGTTGCTGACGGCGCTCCAGTCGGCATTCCAGCCGGATAGCTCGTCGAGTGTCTATACCGAAATTCCTACTCCAAGCCTCAGCCAAACGGGCGAATACGGCGACGCGTCGGGTGAGGCGCGCCTCATGCGTCTCTATCACAGCGTGGATGTGCGACTGATGTTTGATGACTTCTATCTGAAGTTGGCAGCTTTCGCCCGCGGAACCTCTCAAGGCCGACTCGTGGAGGTGTGAGTGCACACGCGAAGTTCCCATTGGCGAGCGTCTAACTGCACTTAGCCACACCGTCGGTGGAATGCACCCCATCGGCTTCACCATCGCGTAACGCCCCAGCAAAGGATGATCCAGACAATGACCTCATCATTCATCACCGCCGAACCGACCTCGGCGCTACCCGATCCCACCACCCAGAACGGCACCTACCCTAGGCCCCAACTGATGCGCCCCCACTGGCAGGACCTCTCGGGCACGTGGGACTTCGCCTGGGACGATGATCTGGCGTACTCACACGACGAAGTACCGTTCTCGCAATCGATCCAGGTGCCCTTTCCTCCCGAGTCGCCGGCTTCGGGCATCCACGAGACCGGATTCCACACGGGGGCGTGGTATCGACGCACGTTCGGCGCGGAGGAGTTGACTGCCGCCGGGCTGCCGGGAGCGGGGGCAGACCCTTCTGCGCGGATAATGCTGCACTTCGGCGCGGTCGACCACGACGCGAGCGTGTGGGTGAACGGGCAACTCGTAGCGACCCACGAGGGCGGTCAGACGCCCTTCAGCGCCGACATTACGCACGTCGTGCTGGGCACGAACGGCGCCGATGGCAAGCATACGGTTGTCGTTCGCGCAGTCGACCGCCCGAGCGACGTCTCGGTCCTGCGCGGCAAACAGGACTGGCGTGAAGAACCTCACGCGATCTGGTACCACCGCACCACCGGTATCTGGCAGCCGGTTTGGCTCGAGTGCGTGCCCCTGGTGTCGATTGCATCGGTGAGTTGGCGGTCAGACCTTACTACATCGACGGTGGAAGCCGATGTCGAGCTCGTCGGTCCAGTCGGGATCGACGACTCGGTGAGCGTCAAGCTCATCCACTTGGGTGAGACCATCGGTGCCGCGACAGTGCAGATCCTTGGCGAACGGATGGTGCCGGTGCGGGTTGTCCTCCCGCGGCAACTGAACGGACAGCAGTATGAGGAATTGCTGTGGAGTCCCTCGCACCCGACTCTGATCAGAGCAGACATCTCAGTTACGTCGCCGGGAACGAGCACCTCCGCGCGCGATGCCGTGTCGAGCTACCTCGGGCTGAGAAGTGTCGCCACTTCGTCTGAAGCGCTGTTGCTCAACGATCGGCCGATCTACCTGAGGTCGGTGCTCGCGCAGAACTATTGGCCCGAGACACATCTCGCCGCCACCGCGGACATGCTGCGGCGTGAGGTCGAGCTAATCCTCGAGCTTGGTTTCAACGCGGCCCGGATACATCAGAAGGTTGAGGACCCTCGCTTCCTACACTGGGCCGATCGACTAGGGCTGATGCTGTGGGGTGAGACTGCCAGCGCCTACGCGTTCGATCCGCGAGCGATGAACTCCCTGGTGGCAGAGTGGACGGCCGTGCTGGATCGCGATCGATCCCATCCGTCGATCGTCGCCTGGGTCCCGCTCAACGAGAGCTGGGGTGTGCAGCACATCTCGCACGACCCACGCCAGCAGGCCTTCAGCCGATCCATCTCCGATCTGACGCGAGCGCTCGATGGTACGCGTCCGGTGATTTCAAACGACGGCTGGGAACACACCGACTCTGACATCTGGACCGTCCACGACTATGAGCCCGATGCCGACACACTCGCCGACCGCTACGGCAACGCCGAGAGCCTGCAGCGGATGTTCCGAGGATTCGGTCCGGCGGGTCGGCGGATGTCGGTGGACGGCATGGGCTCATGCACTGCGTCTCCCGTGATGCTGACCGAGTTCGGGGGCGTGAGCCTTGCGACCGGAGCCGAGGGTGATTGGGGGTACTCAAGCGCCCGCGACCCGGAGGCCTTCGAGACGCAGGTGACTTCCATCCTCCTCGCCGTGGGATCGGCGGGTCCGCTCGCCGGCTTCTGCTACACGCAGCTGACGGACACGGGCCAGGAGACGAACGGTCTGCTTTACGCCGACCGTACGCCCAAGTTCCCGGTCGATCGCATTCATGCGGCAGTTCGTGGCCAGCTGACCCTCCCAGGGACGTTGTGAAGGCGATCGACAAGTCTTGCGCGAGGTGAAAGCTCCACTGACGGGCGGCAACCCGCCGGTGCCGGGGAATCAGGCAGGCTGACCCCCGGCCCGGGCTGTGCCTCAGTCGGCGGTGTCGGCGACGCTCATCTCGGCGTCGATCCCGTGGAGCCTGGCCCACCGGACGGCGGCCTCGGCGGTCTCCCGCGTCCAGGGCTTCCCGGTGGCGGGGTCGTGCTGGGTGTCCTCGCCGGCGCCCTGCCCGGGGACGAAGACCTCGATCGTTTCGGCTGCCATGTGCTGCTCCTCACCTAGTAGTAAACCTGACGTTTATAATTATATCCGTGTAGCTGGTTGATCGCAAGATGCGAGCGAGCCCGGAGACCGTGGCAGCTGCGGCGGTCTCCGGGACGACGTCAGCGCGTCTGTCCTACGTAGGGGGAGCGCTGCCCATAGCTCGGCGGTTGGGCGCTCGGTAGCGTGCGGGTGTTCGACCAATCGGAGGAGTAGCAATGAAGATGAGAAATCGAATCATGTCCCTCGTGCTCGCCGTCGCATGCACAAGCGGCGTCGGGATCGTCGCGGCGGCACCGGCGCAGGCGTTTCCCTGGACGGGCTACAGCGTCGAGGTCATGAACGAGGACGAATGCGAATACAAGCTCGCCAACGCCATTCGGGAGAAGCAGGACGCCGCGTTCAGAATCAGGAACATCCAGCATTGCGCACCGAGCGACAACGGCTATTGGAACGGCTACTTCCAGCACGGCGACTAGCGAGGAGGCGACCTTCGCGCTCGCGCGTGCGGCTGCGCCGTCTGAGCGAAGCGAGAGCTGCTGCCCGCCGGGGGCCGAGTGAGGTGAACTCGGCCCCCGGCGTCGCTCACGCGGCCGGGGGAACCTCGCCGGTCTGCCAGTCCGCGCCGCAGGAGGTGCAGCGCTCGCCGTCGAAGACGCGCGAGGCGTTCTCGGCCTGGCACCAGGCGACCTCGCCGCGATTCTGCCCCGCAGCGGCCGCAGACGGCTCGCTCACAGCCTCCGGCTCGTAGATCGGCTCATCGTTCAGCGAGATCCGCAGGACCGGCCCTGCGGGCGATTCGAGATCGCCCTCGGTGTCCACGGTGACGAGCGGCAGGCCGACGCTCGTCGAGGACCACCCGGCCCAGATCGTGAACGGCAACCGGTCACCCTCGGGGGTGGTGAAGGAGACCTCGTCGCCGTCGACGTGCGGGGTGAACATGCCGCCGCCCTCGCCGTCGACGGCCATCCGCTGGCTCTCGGTCGTGACGGCCAGGTACTGCGCCTCGAGGGCGGCGAGATCCTCCCGCTCCCCGACGAAGTCATCGGGGTGAGGGTTGGACCCGATCGTCTCGCGCAGCTCGATGATCTGCTCGCGCAGCTCGGCGGCGCTCACGCTGCACCCTCCTCGCCCTGTGCGGCCCAGAACTCGACGACGTCGGGGAGGTCGAACGGGTTGGGGCGCGGGGTGAAGTGGAACTGCTCCATGCCCATCCGCTCGAACCGGTCCTCGAAGGTGACGTCGGTGTCGGTCTTCCGGCTGCCGTGGCCATTCGCCCAGGGCAGCGGGTCGGCCTCGGTCTCGTCCTCGGCCTTCCACACGCTGCGGGCGATGTGCTCGGCGACGTCGGGGCGGCCGAGGCTGGCCAACAGGTCGGACAGGATCATTCCCTCGGCGACGTTCATCGTGCCGTAGACGCTGCGGTCCCATTCGAGGAACATGTCGCAGGCCTGGCCGAGGGCATCGGTGCCGATGGTCTCGGTGCTGGCGGGCTCGGGGTGGGTGTTGAACTCGGTCATGGTTACTCCTCTGATCGGTAAATCTGACGTTCATAACTATACTTCTGTTTGAGCTGGGTTGCAGCACGCTGGCGGCGATTCGATTGAGAGGCTGGCCTACAGTCAGACGAAGCCAATTCCGGGGGGCATGGTGGCGACAAGCGCGGGTACAGAGCAGGAAACGGGAATCGCAGGCTCCTCCGGGGGTCGCGATGGGATAAGGATCTTCCCGCGTCGTGGGTCCTTGGTTATCGCGGTGATAGTTCTCGTGGCGGCCTCAGCGGCCCTGGCGTTGACGGTGCTCTTCCCATCTCCGCCAGCCATGGATCCGGAGTCTCGCGATGGTTTCGCGGACAATATGACGCTCATGCTGGCCATCGGGACCGCACTGCTGTCTCTGGCGGCAGTGGTGTTCGCTCGGTCCCGCGAAGACGCGCCCTTTGCGATCTCAGACCTGTTTGTGCCCTTTGCGATTGCCATGCCTGTGGCCGGTTCGTGGGTTCTGGCGCAGCTTCCGAATGGGCTGTCGGCTTTGAGGCCATGGGTGGGCGTCGTAGCGGCCGTTCTGGCTGCGCTCTTCGCGTTCTTCATTGCATGGCCTCGCTTCAGCCAGCACAAGCTGAAGCTGGATCGTACGCAGCAGAGAAGTGGCCGTGCTATTCCTGCTCGAAGGCTTGTTGGGTGCGCTTTGTTGCTCCTCCCAATCTGCGTCCTGATGTTGTTGATCGCCTCGGACTCCTCCCCCCGCGCCGCATCGCGAAACTCTCCCAACGTTGGGGAGGGACTTGGCACACCGGCTCTGTGCCAAGGTGGCGGGATGGAGGAGAGAGATAGTCCCGTGATTGTCGAAGGACTCGCTGCAGAGGCGGTTTCGCTCGTTGAGATGGGCTACGGCGTTGACGCGATCCGGCTCAAGCTGGCCGAGGCTTGGTCGCGGTACGGCTGTCCTCCCGGGGCATTTCTGGCAGCTGCGGAATCGATCAAGGAGCTACCCCAGCCACCAGTTGAGTCGGTCGATGAAGCCGCGCGTATGGATTCTTTTCGAGCGAGCCTTGGCGTCCTTTCGGTGGAGGACAGTCTCCTCGCCCAGCTGAGCGCGCGAGAGTTGCTCGAGGGTCTGGCCCGAGAGCTGGGATAGAAAAGCAGGCGGAGCGGTGTCGTCGCTGGCCTGCCTGTCGCACATCGGCTGAGAAGTGGGATCAGGCCAGATTCTTCCGCCCGCAGACGTCGCAGGAGCCGTGCGAGACCAGGTGCTCCCCGTCCGGGGTGTCCAGGCAGGCCGACATCATCAGCCAGTCGTCGAGATCCCCGGACGCTGCGACGTGTGAAGCATCGACGCTCTCGTCGAAGTCGACACCGCGAGCGCTCGCCCAGTGGCGCAGATCGGCGAGGACGTCGGCGAGACGAGTCGCGACGTCGTCGGCGATCAGGCCGACCACATGATCCGCTCGCCAGACGGCGCGCTCGAGCGTGTCGAGCTCTGGCTCGTCATCGTGCCGCGTCACGTGCGAGGCGGGGTGCGAGGCGGCACTCACAGGATCGTGTTGACGGAGATCGACAGCGGGCAGTCGGCGAGGTGGAACCCGTCACCGCTGGCGAGCCACTTGTCTTGCCGGATCTCACCACCTTCAACCCACCCGAGGATGAACGCGTCGACGTGCTCGAACCACGACCAGGTGGACATCGCTTCCGGCGCGACGCGCCCCTGGTGATCGCTCCAGGCGTTCAGGAGCGCTTCCGCTGCGTCGTGCTCCACGACCTGAGCGGCACCGGAGGTGTCCGCCGTGTCGAGCACGATCGGGGTCGCGAGCGCCGGGCTGCTGACGATCGCGCGCGGGAGATCCTCGTCGATCGCCGGCCCCGTGGTTGCGGGCGTGATGGTGGTGGTCATGGAGTGTCCAATCGTCGAAGCGTGAGGGTTGGTCGGGTGGGGCGGGAAATGCCACTCAGCGGGCGCAGGGCGCCGTCTGCGGGGTTAGGACCGGTGAGCGGCCCCATGGGGGGCAGGGACGCTCACCGGCGTCGAGGAGGGCCATCACATGGCCCAGGTTGGGGAATCCGGCGAGCGCCCCGGCTGGTCGGGCGCTCGCCGCGGTTCAGCGCGTGCGGCGGGGTGGGACGAATGCCGGGGTGTCGGCGGTGATGGCCTCGGCCCAGCTCTTCGCGATCGTCAGTGACGGACCGGCGGCGGGGGAGGCGTAGGAGGTGCCGTCGATGGTCAGCTGGGCGCGCTCACCGCTGGGGAGGAAGATCTCCCACCAGGCGGAGCTGGTGTGGGTGGACTTGCGGATGGTGACACCGTCGGAGCGAAGGTACTCGGAGCGGCCGACCTTCGCCCAGGTGAGGTCGGCGCGGTGGGCCTTGTTCTGGGTGACGGTGGTGTGCTCGTACGGGTGAAGGTTCGGCATGTCTGGCTCCCTGCGACGTGTAAATCTGACGTTTATAACTATATACGCGTGTGAAGTGTGACGCAACCTGCTCGACGTCCTCGGCCGAGACGGCGTCAGTGTGCCGCGATACGGTGTCGGCAGTAGCGCTCGGGAGGGTGAGGGCTACGGGGAGATCTCGTCCAGGAAGCACGGGCGGAGGATCCCACCGGACGGCAGTGGGGAGAGTCGACATGAACGACGGCCAGAGCAAGCGCGAACAGGCGGACCACCCAGAGCGCGACGAGGCCGCCCCGCAGGGGCACATCGTGTCCGGTGGGTACCGCCCAACGAATCAGCTCCCGGCGGAGCTTCCGCCCATCGCCGACGTCAAGCCAGGCACCATCTTCCAGACCGCTGACGGCGGCCTCTGGAAGGCGTCCGGGGGCGAAATCTTCTTCCCTCTCGCGTGGCGGCCAGCGCTCATCGTCACACCCGAAGAGCACCGCTCGGAGGCCCGGATGGACTGGACGCTGCTCTTCATGAGCGTCGGCATGGTGCTCCTGGCGTACGTCATCACGGCGCTCCTGGGCCAGGTGCTCCTGGGCTGCCTCCTGCTCCTCCCGGCGGGGTTCGTGTTCTGGCGCTGGTTGAGGGTGCGCCGGACGGTCCTCGCACACGTGGTCGCTCCGAGCGTGGACGACATCGCATGACCGAACTCGCCTACATGACGCTGTCGGACTGGGGCCAGGAAGGCACCGCGATGGAAGCCCAGGGAACCCGCATCAGCGAGTGGCTGGGCAAGCCCCCGTTCGTCGCCGCCACGCCGAGCATGAAGGGCTACCCAGGCAGCCTCGACCGCGAGGTCGTCGACTCCATCGCTCCGGCCCCCACCGACCAGGCGGTCGTCGAGATCCAGAGGCTCCACGAACTCTTCCGCGAGGAGGTGGCGCTGCCCGAACCGGTCATCGTGCTCCGCCCGTTCGACGAGTCGGACTGCGACCTGATCGCCCGCCTCGTCCGCGAGCAGCTGCTCGGCCGGGTCTTCGTGATGGTCCACCACCACAGCTACCCGATCCGCGTCTGGCTCGACGCGATGCAGGCCACCAACCTCCACACCGGCACCGCCGTCGAGGCGGCCGCTCCGGTCCTCCTCGAGGCGGCACGGTCCATCAAGGGCGAGGACTACAACGGGCTGTCCTCCGGCAACGGCAAGGCCGCCATCGTGCAGCTCGTCCGAGCGCTCGCCGAACACGGGCACCCCGTCGACCCCGAACTGTGGACCCGCGCATACTTCGCCGTCGGCGGATCCTTCCGGCACGCCGCCACCGTCTCGAAGCTCGTCACAGAGATCCGACAGGGCACCAAGCACCGCGTGAGAGACCGCTACCGGCCCGAGATCTACGACATCCTCCTCGAGCGCGCAGAGGACAGCGGCCCGGTCTGAGTAGCCCGGGCAACCGCCATCGATAGAGTGCGGGGAGGGACCGGGGGTCGGTCCCAGAATCGGGGGAACAATGTTCGTGTCAGTGATGGACAATAACCACGCATGGTCGACGGTCACGTACCAACTGCCGAAAAACGGCGAGCAGATCCAAATTCCAGTGTTCGTGATAGATATATTTAACGCGCCTGTGTTGCTGAGTGGCTCCGACTCTGTCAATTTGCTCATGCCAGAGCTGCTGACTACGGGGTTCGCGCTGATGGGTTCGCCTGACCTTGCTGAAATCATCGATAGTGCGCCAAATGTCCATGAGAGATCAGCCTGGTGGGACCTTACCGCCGCCGATAAGGGCATCTTGAGGGTGTCCGTCAATGGTGCGATCTTTGAATGGGCCCGCGCGAAAATCGGAAGCACCGACAAGGCAGTGGACGTCCCATTCCGGAAGGCAGCGGGTCAATACGGCCGGATCTTGGTTATCGCCGGCGTTGGGCTTCAAATCAACCCAAACACAGGCGCTTATGACCTGAAGCAAGCAGCGCGCGATGGCATGTTGACCGCCGGATACGTGACCGTGCGCTCCTGAGCCACCTGACACTGCAAGCGGCTAGGTCCGGTTGTGTGGCACCTGGTACGGATGCTCTGTCGTAATCGACGGACGGTGGGCTCGGCGAGCGTAAGTTCGCGAACGGTGCAGGCGCTCGCCGGAGTCCATGGGGCGCTACAGGCGGGGCTCGGGCGTCGGGATCTCGCTCGAGCTCGATGTCGGGTTCGGCTCGCAGACAGGGCAGACGGCGTGCGCGCCGCGGGCGTCGCCATTCGGCCGATCTTCGGTAGGTACAGTGCATTTCCAACTCCAGGTGTCGTGCTGGAGGCTCGGGGCGATGCCCGAGCCTCCGCACTCCTCGCACGTCCGCTTGGGCGGATTCACGCCCCACGGGCCGTAGGCGAACGATCCTGAGCCGCAGCAGCGTCCGCACGGCTCTGGTGTCGGTGTGACCGCCTCGCGCGTCTCTGGGGCTGGTGCAGCGATGGGGATACCCGCGTCGTCGTACTCGACGCCGTTGATGCTGAGCTGGACGACGAGCGCGCCGACGTCGGCGTACCCGAGCAGGTTGACCCCGCCAGGGCTGTAGCTGTCTCGGATTGCGACGGCGATGGTCTCGGAGATGGCGGCGACGTCCACGGGGAGCGGCCCGGTGGAGTCGGTGGCGCGGATCGTGAGGGCGAGGGAAGCGGTTGAACGGGTCATGCGGTACTCCAAGTCCAGCAATGAGTGAAACGAACGATTAGCTACGCGAGATGCTTCAAGGTGGGTCGTTGAGAAAGCCGATATCTGCAGTTTCTACGAAGGCGGGTCGTCGCGTGGCTGTTTTCTGCTGCAAGACTCAAAGACGGACGTGGCGGCTTGCTCGAGGTTTCCGAGGGCAACGCATGCCGGGCGGTGTCGCCCAGCGACACATGCGTCTGGAACGGATTTACCCGGCCCTCCTTCGCTGAGTGCGCAGATGAAGCCGAGCAGACGAGCTTCGGCGAGCAGCGGATGAAGGAAGTCTCGAGCGAACAGGCGCGTTCTGGTCTCATGTAGGCGGTCCGAGGCTCCTGGAACGACGAAGTGACCGAGCCCGCGCCGGCGGAACGCGATCTGGGTATCGCAGAGATTCTGAAGCGCGCGTGCCGCCGTGGCCTGATTGATCTGCAATCTCGACGCAATATCGAGAGCAGAGGGCAGGCGTTCATTGTCGCGGTAGTTCGAACGGAGTATTTCATCTTCAAGGCGTCTGGCTGCCTCGAGGTACATCGCTCGCTGCGACAGTTCTTGGTCGCCCATTCCCATCGTTACTCACTTTCTCACTTGCTCATGCGGTGTCTGGATGTGAAAATGTCGCCCTATTTACCTTGTTCGCGGCACTAATCGCCATCGAACAAGGGAAAGACACATGAAGATCAAGACTGGTTTCGCTCGTCTCGCCGTTCTGGGGGCTGTCGTGGTCGGTATGGCCGGTATCGCGGGGCCGGCAAACGCCGCACCGTTGTCCGCCGCCCCGGCGTCCTGCTACGCGTACAGCGATGCGCGCGTGAGTGGGGGATTGAACCCCACCTACACGCAGACGCTGCGCAACAAGTGCAGCTACCCCATCAACGGCAAGTTCAAGATCGCCGGCTTGCAGAGTGGCTCCACGACGGCATGTCGGACGATTCAGCCTGGCGCCGCCATCATCAACAACGTCACCAACTGGTACGTGCCCAACGGCTACGCAGCCTGCTGAGTGTGTGTGGGCGTGCCGCCTCCGCGTCGGCACGTCCACGCGCCGGCGGACTTTCGGGCACACGTGGCTTGATTGCGAGGATCACCAGGAGCACCCATCCCGACTCGATGAGCGGGCGGCTCTCGGTCAGGCTCTGCAGCACCAGGAGCAGGAGCAGTGAGAATGGTGCGGCGGCCGCGAAGAAGGTGCGGAACGTTGACCTTGTCACTCGGTGGGGGAGGAGTGACAGGGTCCCGTGAGTGGTCTGGGTGATGAGGGCCAGGAAGACGACTGCACCGACCAGCCCGAGCTGCATGGTCACGTCGAGCCAGGCGTTGTGCGCTTGGAGCTGGCGGACGCCGTTGCGGATGACGAACTCGGAGAACTGAGGCTCCCAGCTGGCCCAGGGGCTTGAGAACCCCCATCCAAGGACCGGGCGTTCTGCAATTCGTTCGATGACCTTTGCCCAGATTTCAGTGCGTCCAGTGAGGTCGGCACTCTTCCCGAACCCGCTGAGGATCACCCGCCAGTGGATGATCGCCGCGCCGACCCCGCCCGCTGTGATGAGCAGGATCGCGGCAGCCCCGAACTGTCTTGGCCGCCCAGGCCGTAACGCGAGGAAGACGGTGATCGCGGCGAGGATTACCCCCACCCCGATCAAAGCGACGAGGACCGTGGACGAGCGAGTGAGCCAAAGCGAGAGGAGCGCTAGCAGGACGCTTCCGAGTGCCTCCGCCCGATGAGTGGCCGTCGCAAGGCGTGCGGCACTGACGATCAGGGCGACTGCCGCCACGAATGCCAGCAAGTTCGCATTCCCAGGTAGCCCCTGGATCCGGCCTCCCTCGAGGAGAACGTCTCTTGACCAGTACGCGAGCAGCGGCGGTTCCTTGTCACCGTAGTCAGTGAAGAACGGCAGCACGGGATGGCGGATCACGAGGGAAACGAACACCTCAAACAGCAACGACAGCCCCAGGACACCGCCTGCCGCCCGTTGGATTGCCGTCAGCACGTCGGCCCAGCTCAGGTGCCGCGCGACGAAGATGCCGACCGCCGTGCACATCAACAGGCCCAGCAGTGTCACCACGGTACCGACCCGGTAGGCCGACCAGATGATCGACACCACAGCGAGGCCGAGATAACACGCCAGCCCCCACGGCAGACGTCGCGGAGAGAAGGCGAGGCCTGAACGGCGCGACAGCAGGGCGAGCAGAACGACGGAGCCGAGTGCGACAACGCCGTATCCCCAGATGGTGAGGAGATTTGTCCACGCGGATCCGGCGAACGCGACGAACAGCCCCCAAGTCGCGGCCAGACTCATGATCCGTGATCGCCCAGTGTCTTGCTCAGTGCTCGGTAAATCCATGTAGTGCGTCCCCCGACACTTCAACTTCAGCCGCTGGGTTCATCCCAGACGGAATTCGACACCCTACCGACCCTGCGAGAGAAGCTCATCCGCGCCGGCCGAAGGGTAGGTACTTAGATTTGGCCTTCGCGGTCGATGGCTTCGCCGATCTCGGAGGCAGCGTGAACCGGGTAGTCGTCGATGTCGATCTCGACCGTGAGGTTCCCGGAGGTCTGTCCCAAGGTCAGAATCGCGGTTCGATCCCCGAGTTGCAGGCTCTGGTAGCTTGTGCCGGCGGCGGCATCGAGGAGGACGAGAAATTCGGTGCGGCCGAGGTCGTAGTGCAGTTCCGCCCACCGGCTGCTCAGTGTTCCGCTGCTCGGATACACGCTCATCGCCGCTTCTGACGGGTCGTCAAGTGGCCCGAGAGCCGGCTCGAGCAACCGTTCTAGTGCTTCGGAGTCTGCTTCCAGTGGAACGGTGACGCGCCCGCCGCTGGTGGTCAGGACGACGGGAGCGTCTGCGAAGTCGATTCGTGTGCAGAGGATTCTCTCATCGAGCTGCGACTTCTCGACGCGGGCGAGCTCGACGAGGAACGCGTTTTGCGCGCGTATGGGATGCATGGCGCCGTCCTAGACGTTGAGGGCGTTCTTGACCCAGTTGGGGCATAAGGTCACACCCTGACAGTACGTCGTGACGACGCCGAAGGTGCCACCGGTGATCGCACGGTAGTCCACCGTCGACTGCACCCACACGGAAGCGGACACCCAGCAAGTCAGCATGTTGCAGGTGAACTGCTTGGCCTCAAGGAAGTAGTTGAAGGCGGTCGCGGAGCCGGCACCGAGACGCGAGGAATAGGAGGTTGTGACTCGCTTCACGACCGCAGCGGTCAGGTTGTGCTTGTTCACGATCTTGTCGTAGGCGGCCCGACGGAGGGTGACGGATTTGCCGTCCTTTGCCCGCCACGTCGCGATCACATCGTACGTTCCGGTGCGCGGCGCGACACGGTTCGTCGGCACGGAAGCGAGTCTCGCCGCGAAGACAGCCCGCGCCACGGACGCAGCCGCGGAACCTTCCAGCTGAGGTTCCGGTGCCGCAGGATCGGCCGAGAGCGTCCCGTCAGGTTCAACCACGACACCTGCCGCATCCAGCTCATCCACCGTCACGCCAGCATCCTGCAGATCTGCCAACGAGACCTCGTCGCCAATCTCCGCGTCCACCTCGCCCAACACCGTGAATGTGATCGTAGCCTCCGAGGTCGGCGGCTCCTCGGCCGCCACCGCTCCCGCCGTCGGAACGGCCAAAGCGGCAACGACGAGCACGCCAATAGACAGAACGGAAGTGCGGTGCCTCAGCTTCATGAATCCCTCTCGGTCGAACTCCGAGCGTATTGAGGACTTCCAGGCTTCAACCACCCGCCGAGTGGCGGGTAACCGGGCGCGCGCCTGACGGCGCAGCGGGGAAAGCCAGCGATCACGGCCGTCGATCCGCTCGCCGACGGTTCTGTCTCACTTCCGCTGTCGGCGGGACCAGAGCACGAGGCGAACTTCGCCCAGAGCGCTTGAGTCCGGAGGTGGACATCGACGTTGGGCTACTGGGTGGAGCCGTGTTCAGGCGCTTGGGGGAGTGGTGTGGTGGCGTCGGTGGGTGATGGTCATCGCGGATCCGATTGCGAACAGCATCGCGGCGGGTAGTGTGATCGCGAGTGCCAGACCGAAGGGCACGTGGAGCAGCGCTGCGGCGGCGAATGCTGCGGCGAGGCCGAGGCCGATTCCGGCGCCTGTCATGGCGCTCATCGTGACGGGGTCGATGCGGAAGCGGCGAGTGGTGCGGGGCGTGTGATTGACGTGTGTGCTCATGGGGCCAGCGTATGAAGCAGGTCTTGTCGGGGGCATCCGCCGGTCGGCTGAATTGCGGGTTCGTCGCATATCCACCGTAGGACGGAGCCGACTGGCCGACCAGGCGCAAACGAGGAGCGCGGTGTCATCCACCGGCACCGGCGCCTCGGGCGCCACGCGTGCGAACGAGTGATCGTGGCCGTCCGCAGTGAGCTCGGAGGACGCGCCGGCCGCTAGTTTGGAGTCGACAGATCGATAGGGCTAACGCCGAGCGGTGTGCGGATCTCGAACCGTGTCGGCGTCGGCTGCATTGACCACTTCCATACCGATCGCCATTCCGTTCCGTCGCCACCTAAGTACCTGATGCCTGGCTCCGCGCCATCGGCGGGCGGTTCGGAGAGGGCGATTCGGATCTCAGCAAGGTACTTCTCGGCGCCGCTCAACGGAGGCTCCAAGGCTCGGCTGGGGCCGTGGGTTGCTGCGGCCGCGAGGTAGTCCTGGGTTGCTCGGCTGTAGATCTCGTCGTGCTGCCGGGTGAGGGGCGATGGGATCGCGTCGGCGTATGCGGTCACTGCGCCGTCCTCGCGCGCAATCGTGACGACAACGTCAATTCCTGAGGTCGTCGTCACCATTCGGGAGAAGGTCATGCAGCTCCTGCGGAGTTGTAGATCTGTTCGAACACTGTGTTGTTGACTACCAGGGTGCCATAGCGCTGGACCGTCTTACCCTCGGTTGTCAGGCTTCGCTCCCGGTCCCGGCCGCAGCGCTTGAAGTCGAGCCAGCCTTGTTCCGGGGAAGGGCCACGGCTAGTACCAGGCAGACATCCCCGGCAATCCCGAACAAGACCGCAGTCGTGCCGTTTCCACTGATCAGGTTGACAATGGCGAGGTGTGCGTTGACTGCTCCGACGATCCAGAGCAGTAGCCGCAGCCATCGCGGGATGAGACTATGCATGTTTTGGGCTCCTTGTAGATTGGTCCTTGACTAGTACACGCACCAGAGCGAGATCAACCACTTGTACATCCCTTCGAGCGCGCTTTTACGCCTTCCCCGGCGGCAATGGCGGCACCCACGGGGCCGGAGAACAGCGCAGCGATGCCGCCACCTCAACGACCCGAGTGCCGAGCGCGATCAAGCCTTCAGCATACTTAATGAGGTACCAGCAGAAGTCCTGCGTGGTTGTGGGAGATGCTCTTCCCGCACTGTCGGTGTTGCTCTGGCTCGAGTTTGCTGCGTTGGTCTGCGCAGACATGTCAACTCGCGAACCGTCCGACCATGCTTGTGGTGCGTCACCGGACCCGACCACATCGATGGTTGAGACAGTTGTTCCTGATGCATCGATGTCAGCGCCGGTAAATGAGCGGTAACTGGCGTCAGTGTCTTGCAGTTCGTAGCTCACGAAGGTGGCGACTCCCTCGATTCGCCACCCCGCCACCGCGCTCTTGTCGACAGGCAGCCCCGACGGTGACGTTGCCGGAATCCCTGCGGTCGCGGCCGCCTCAGATGCTTCTGCCCGCCAAAGCAGGTTGCGCTGAGAACAACGAGATGGCAGTGACTGCCACTGCTGCAGAGAACCCAAGGCAAGGCAGTGCGCTGATGACGCCGCGCCCATGGACCCCGAGTCCGTGCCCGATCATCAGCTCCTGAACGAGTCGCCGTCGATGAAATTAGCTGCGTCTTTCCTGCCGTGTTCATAGTTCCCCCAAAGGCCTGTCGAAAAAAGAAGCAGAAGGATGCCAGCCCCTGAAACATGCGCGCGCTGTTTGTTTACGGATAACTCCCGAGGTATGCAAACAACGAACCCCTCGAGCTCCTGCCTAGCGGGGCCGGGAGCCGCTCCCTCGTCCTGATCTCCGAATCGCCAGACAGACCAGGCTGCTTTACTCGTGTAAATACCCGTGTGTTCAACCCGCGAGCACGGAGTGTTCTCCATTTAGTGATGGAGCGTCCGGTTCGGGACCGCACTGTTGACCGCGACCTGTGTCAGAACGCGTGCCGAAAACCTGGAGCCGGTGCGGGGTCGGTGAGCGGATCGCGCAGTGTGGCTCGAGTTCGGACTACGCGATGGAACACATCGTCGGGCGCGGGTGTGGCGTCCCTAGTCGGACGAAACTATCGATGATGGTCTCGCGGCGGCGTTGCCGGGGAAGCTTGGGCGCCGCGGATGGTTCATGAGCGGCGCTTTTGCCCCTTCAATGAGGGTGAGTTTGTCTCCCTGCAAGAGGTTTGAGGGTGGGAAAGGGGATGGTTTTTGCGGACGCAGAGTTCTGCTCTTGGGCGAGTGTAGTTTTCTGTGAGTCCCGTGGCACCGAGCAGAAATGGGTGTTTTGTGAGAGCAGGACGACGGTTGCAGGACGCTCTGCACGACCACGATTTTGATGAGATTGACCGGATCCTCTCTGGCTCTTTTTTCAGGCTGCTGGTTGAGGACTTTGGGCTTCTTGGCTCAGTGTTTTCAGTGTTGCCTGGGTCTTGGTATGAGCGGTATCCTCGCCATTTCATTTCGCGTGCGATGTTTGATGCGGCCGGTGCATCGAAGCTGATCCTCCGGCCCGAGCTGGTGGCGGCGTTCGCGAAATGGGTCGACGGCCAAGCTGAGGCACCGGCATCCGATCTCCTCGTCCTGAGGCTGGTACGTGTCCTTGAGTTGCTGGGGCGCGGGTGGTATCAGGATGCGCTGCAGGAAGTAGACGTGATTCTGACGACGCTTCGTTCGGCGCCCCAGGCGAGCGACGGTCTTGAGGATCTGATGCCAGCAGCATTGCTTGTGTGCGGAAAGGTCAAACTTCTTGCCTCAGACCTTGATGGGGCGCAGGGGTGTTTCGCTGAGTCTGTTCGATGGTCGATGAGTTTGGTTGAACATCCGCTCGGTCGTTTTGGACGGGAGCATCTTGCGCTGGTCCACGCCCTCAACGAGGACTTCCTGCAAGCTGCCGAGCTCCTCTCCAGGTCGAACGAGCAGCACGCGCATGGTGTCAGCAAACATTTCATGGCTGCTGGTTCGGTTGCGCGGTTATTGGTTGCCGTCGGGGGTTTGGATCTACAGGCGGCGGACGTGCTTCTCCGAGAGACCGACGCTTCAATCCGGGAGAGCGGCCTTGGGTGGGCTGTATTGCACGCCGAGGCAGGTCTTGCGCTGGCGCGAAGTGAACCATGGGAGCTCATCCACCGCATCAACCGTCGTCTTGTCACAGATCAGCAGCGGTATGCGCCGTCGACGTTGCCTGGGTCGATGCTTCGCGCGGACCTTACCGGCCTCTACCAGGCTGCTAGCGACCTGAGGGCTGCCGAGCGGACGCTGCGTTCCCCCGAGCTGCCAAGCAGTTGCCCTCATCTCCTGCTGGCCACGGCTCGGCAGTCACTGCTATTAGGGCGACCGGATCAGGCAATATCGATCTTCCAGCGCGACGAAGCCTCGCATGCAACGATCACGCCCGCCCGCTTTCGGGCGGGCGGTGCCGTCCTCTACGCCTCAGCGGAACTCGCGATAGCTGGGGAGGGGGACGAGGGGGCATTCAAGGCCGCTGTCAGCGCAGTCGCTCACAGCGGTGCACGGGTGGCGCTGATGGGGGCGTCGGAGGCGCTACGAACCCAGATCTTTCCGACACTCGATGTACCGCTGGAGCAGGTGCCGTCACCTTGGGAGTATCGAACGCGGATCAAACTGACACAACGAGAGCGGGAAATCCTCCAAGCATTGCGTGAGTTCGGGACCCTGAAAGAGGTAGCCGCGTCCATGCACGTGTCAATCAACACCGCCAAGACTCACGTTCAAACCCTCTATCGAAAGCTTGGCGCTCACAACCGGGACGAGGCTCTCTGGCTCGGACGCGATCAAGCCCGAAGATCGTGATGGCCGAGGTGGATCGCATTGCGCATTCCGATAGCCGGAACCGGCTGATCGAACATTGTCCTGCCCGGGAGTGTCGTCGCAGCGGGATCGTCGAGCTCTGCTGCCGACGAGCGGTTCGCCCCCCCCCCCCCGAGGATGACTGAGGTGATCTTTCGGGTGAAGACGGTCTACGTCTGCCTCTGAGTGCGTCATCCTACCCGTGCCCTGTCGTCTCTTCAGAGGACAGGCACCCGCCTCGAGTGGTGCCTCGGTTCTCTTGTACATCCATTGGAAGGTTCACAACAGCATGCTCTTCACACGTCCACAACCGGTGTTGCCGCCGGGTTCACGCACGGTTCGCAGGGCGCTGAGATCGGTCGCGACAGCGCTGACGGCATCCCTGATGGCAGCGTTCCTCGTGCTCACCGGCGCGGGCGCTGCGTTCGCTGCTTCCGGGGAATACACGGTCGAACTGACCGCGCCTGACAGTGTGCCGATCTACGACCAGTTCACCTATACCGCGACGGTGTCCACCGAGGCGACAGCGGGGGAGCCGACGACCGGTCTGGTGTTGACGTCGGTGCTGGCTGAGGGGCTGACGTTCGATTCGGTTCCGACCGGGGCTGATTCGCCGGTGGCGTCGGTGACGTATGACGAGGCGACGCGGACGGTCACCTTCGTGATGAAGGATCTTGCCGAGCAGCTGACCTCGTTCACCTATTCGGTGAAGCAGGTCAACAACAGCGTCAAGGATGCGTCGACGGTCTACAACACCTCGATCACGGGTTCCGCGACGCCGTCGGGCGCTACTCCCGGGGACAAGCAAAGCACGGCGGTGACTGGTGACAACAACTACCGGCCCCTCAAGAGGAACACCACCCTGGAGGGTTCTGGGAACCGGTTGGTGACGTACTCCTTCGACGTGCAGACGGTCAACGGCACCGGTTCCACGACGACGACGTTCACGTCGTGGTCTCAGACGTTGACCGACACCATTCCCGCCGGCGCACAGATCGTCGGGAAATCGACGGGGTTCGGAGAGTGGACAACCGCTGCAAACGGCGACGGTTCGACGACCGCCGTGTGGAAGCGTGACGGAACCTACGGGCCTTCGACGCTGTCGCTCGATTCCATCGGGAATCGAATCTGGATCCAGGTCGAATATCCGCAGGAGAACTTCCCTGGTGGGACGCGTCCGCCGGTGAACAACGTCGATCTCACCGTCACGGATCACTCCGGAGGTTCTTTCGGTCCCAGCTCTGCGCAGACGCAAGGGCCTGAGCTGGTGGACGGTCGCACGAAGGGTATCTTCCTGACGAAGGATGCCGATGATCGCGGGAACAACGCTGCGCAGACAGCCAGCGGTGCGTGGCAGTCGCAGTATCTCGTCAAGGCTTCGTACTTGAACCAGCTCGATTCGGACCAACTCGGTGATCTGATCATTGAGGACTCCGCTGCGCAGTCGCCGGAGAACGCTGAGTTCTTCGACCACGCCGACGTGTACCGGTTCCTCGCTCAGTTCAATCCCACCCTCAAGAGCGCGGCGTTGCCGTACACGCTGGAGTACACCACCAGCGCGTCGGCCGCTTGGAAGAGTTACGACACGGCCGGGAAGACGACCGCCGAAGACGTGCGGCTCGTCGTGCAGACCGAAGGATCAACGAACTTCCCAGAGGGCGGATACGTCGCCGGCATCGATGTGCCGGTCGGTGAGCACCTGACCGGGTGGCGAATCCACGTGTCTCCTGAAGCGGCGACGAGTATCCCGTCCGGCTCTGAAGTCCGTGTTGCGCCGAGCTACATCGCCTCCTATGCAGCCTTCAGCGACGGATCAGCCGCTGATGGCGCACTGACGAACACCGCAACTGCAACCGGCGCCACGGTCGCAGGTACCGTCTACTCCGCAGATGATGATGCGCTGATCGGGGTGCAGGATCGCGTGAACATCGTCACAATGATCACTTCACCATCGACGCTGAACGTCGGTTCGTCGGCGGTGTTCACCGCGAACATCTCGAACCTGGATCCTGCGGGGCGTGACTACAAGAACTCGGTGATGGAGGTCGTCCTGCCGGTCGGCGTGGTCTATGACGCCAGCATCGGAGCCAGTCCGACGACGCCCACGACCCGGACCTCGGGGCTGACGGTTCCGACGGTCGGGAACGGTGTGACGGTGACGACGAAGACGGTCACGGATGAGGCTGGTGAGCACCAGGTGGTCGTGTTCACCTTCGACGACCTGCCGTCGCTCCGAAAGAACGGCGACGTGAAGGAGCGCTGGGAGGATCAGGGGTTCCGGTACAACATTCCGACGAATGTGTTGCCGCAGGCGTTCAGCGCGACGAACACGACGACGATCGCGACGACCTGGGCGTACACGAACGACCCCGCCCACGCGTCGACGCGGATGGACTTCTACGGCCCGTACTACTCGGCCGACACGTACAACTTCAGTGCGACGCTGGACCGGATCGCCCGGTCGTCGGTGACGCCGGTCGTGACGACCGCTGGTGGGTTGTTGCTGGGGAAGCAGGTGAGGGCTGATGCGTCACAGCTGTGGAACCTCGATGCGGTCGCCGCGTCGCCGGGTGCGGCTGACTGGCAGGTGTACGTGTCGAACGTGTTGCCGCAGACGGTGACGGACATCGTGGTGTTCGATCGTCTGCCGTTCGTCGGTGACTCGCGTGGTTCCGAGTTCGCGGTCACGCTCAGTGGCCCGGTCACTGGTCTGCCGGCCGGTGCGTCCGTCGAGTACTCGACGAACGCGACCTCGGCGACGTCGGGTACGTGGACGACGGTTGCTGCTGGTGCTCGGGCGTTCCGGGTGATGATCCCGTCGCTGGCGAACGCGCAGAACGTGTCGCTGGTCGCTCCGACGACGATTCCGGAGGGCCTGTCGTACAACCAGGAGGCGGTGAACAACATCACTGCGACGGGTTCGTACCAGGGTTCGTCTCGGAACTTCTCGTCGAACGATGCTGTGGTGCGTGCGGCTGCGAAGCCGTCGCTCGAGCTGGTGAAGCAGACCAACGGTGTCCGCTACACCGAGGCACCCGGTGCGCTGGTTGCGACCGGTTCCGCGGTGACGTGGACGTACCAGGTCACGAACACCGGTGATGCACCGCTTGCGGACGTGTCGATCAGTGATGCGTTCACGGACGAGGCGGGCTCCGGCACGATCGTCCCGACCTCGACCGAGAGCGGACCGCTGCAGCCTGGCCAGACGCGGACGTTCACGGCGACGGGGACAGCGGTCGCCGGCCAGTATCACAACGTCGCGACCGCGACGGGGCGTGCTGTCGACAGCGCCGGTGTGCAGTTGCCGCAGCAGCCGGCGCCGGTCACGGACGAGTCCTGGTACCTGGCGGGGGATTCGGGTCTCACGATCACGAAGACCACCAACGGTGAGGACGTCACGAGTGCTCCAGGGCTTCCGCTGAAGCCGGGTAGCGCCGTGGAGTGGGCTTACACGGTCACCAACACCGGCACCCTTCCGCTGAAGGACGTCACGGTCGTGGACCTCGATGCCGACGGTGAAGAGGTGTTCAACGACGTGATCGACGTCCTGGCGCCCGGTGCGTCCGTGGTGCTGACCGCAACCGGCACGGCGATCGAGGGGCAGTACCACAACACGGTCACTGCGACCGCGGCCGACCCTGCCGGTGGGGAGACGGAGCTGCGTGCAGCGGACGACTCCTGGTACTTCGGCGTCGTATCCGGCCTGGAGGTGCAGAAGCAGGTGTCCGCGAACCAGACCGGTCCGTGGTCCGAGACCACCGAGGTGAAGCTCGGTGCGGCGTCCTACTGGCGCATCGTGGTCACGAACGCGGGCAACGCGCCCCTCACGGACGTGACCGTCACGGATGCTCAGCTGCAGCAGACGATCAAGGTCGGTGCCCTGCTGCCGGGTGAGAGCCACACGGTGGTCCTGCCGTTGGAGAAGACCCAGACGGGCCTGACGAACGTCGCTGTCGCGACCGGAACGGACCTGCTCGGTGAGACCCTCACCGCCAAGGATGACGCCTCGGTCACGGTCGTCGACCCGGCAGGACTCGCCCACACGGGAACCACCGCTGCGATCGGCGCCGGTCTGGCGTTGCTGCTGCTGGCCGCAGGAGGCATCGTCCTGATCCTCCGCCGCGTCCGACGGAACGCGAGCTAGCGGAACAAGCCCGGGGTGGGCTGCGCCCCCAGTCCACCCCGCACCCGATCATCCCCTCGATGATCGGAAGGAGACGCCATTCGGGTGGCGTCTCGGATGGGGCACCCGCACCACAACGGGTGCCCCGTCCTTATCCTCCGGGTGACACACGGGTGAAGTGCTCAGCCATCCGCATCACGAGGCCGGTGTCGGTTCACCTCCCAGGTGAGCCGGTATGTGCCGGTAGCCACGAGTTGAGAGCGGGACCCATCATGCAGACACCCACCGAGGACGGTCCTCCATCGAGTCACTTCGAGTTCTACTCGGCGAAACGACTCGGTGACATCGTGAGGCTGCCGTGCTGGTGCAAGCTCGCCCGCTCGCACACGTTCACCGAATGGGTCGCCGCAGGCCGCCCGGCCAGCTAGGGCCGCCCGGGCCGTGACGACGAGTAACACCGGATACAGGAGCGACCATGAACAGAACCGGCACGCCGATCAGCACCATGTTGGAGCGCCGATCGTTGACGCCCGCGCTCGTGCGTTTGATCGAGAACGCGTGTCGCGCCGAGCGCACGGCGTCGGGCACTCACCGGCGCGGCGCGTTCCGCGACACCCGGTGCATCATTGGCGCGGTCCTCGAGGCTGGCTTCGTGCCACACGAGCTCGCCAAGATCATCGGAGTGCAGGTCGAGTCGGTCATCACCCGCAGGCAGGTCGGTGGACGGTTGACCGTCGCGTCAGCGCAGGCGCTGATGGAGATGAGCGAACAGCAGCTAGCTGCCACGTCGTTGGTCATCTATCCAGGGGACGAGCATTCAGGACCGTTCTATCGGACCGCTGACGTCGTCGCCTACCTTTCTACCGCAGATGAGGAACGCGCATGAGTATCGAACCAGGAACAGCAACACCCATTGATATCCAGAAGTGCCAGCGTGCCCTCCAGGAGGCAGTGGTCCAAGACTTCCTCGACGACTTCCCAGACCCAACACACCCCGTGCACGTCGCCAAACGGCTCTACCTCAGTCACGCGGTCGTGCGATATCACGTGACGACAGGGGACCTCGTCGGCACCTTCCGGGACGGCAGATGGCACATCGACGTGCAAGCGAGCCGCGATTGGATCGCTAGCTCTCTGGCCAGGCGAGCAAGCCGCAGACTTGCACTACAAGAAGCAGCTCAGGGTCCCCGCCCAATAACCGTTTCGATCAGTGAACCGGGTGCGCTGCGGCAGCTGCAGGACCTACAAGCCTCAGGACTGACGCTCAGCGACGTCGTCGAGTACGCACTCCAATCGCTTTCTTCGCTCCGGGCCGACGACTACGCCCCTGTCACATGATCGTGTGGTCCAAGGCCGCGCGAGAGCTCAGTGCCCATGCGCACCCGACGATTCCTAGGAGACACGAGATGTTGAGGCATGACGCCTGGGTATTCGTCGGACTCGTTCTGGGCACGATGCTCGTTGATTGTGGGATCGGTGTCACCGCAGGGCTGGTATCGCTGATAACACGGTTCGATCTGCTGAAACCGTGGCAGTTCGGCGCCTCGGTTGCCACTTGTCTCATGATTACGCATGCCTGCATCTTGATCATGGGGTCTGGCTTCGCTCGGCGGCGCAGCAATCACGTGTGTGACGACCGTGCGCAGCCGGCAGCCTCGTTAGGACCGCTCCGCCATGAATGAGGCTCACCGCCTGCTCAAGGATTCGGCTGCTGTGTCAGTGATTCAGACGGCGCGTCAGAGTAACGGGAGCAGATGGTTCAAGGTCCGCCCAACATCGCGCAGCTGGATCAAAGGGGGCTAGTGCACCCGGTTCAATACGACGGATGGTCCGGTCCGCCGCGATTGGCGGAGATGCGCGGAGTCTTTCGATCGTGTCACTGAGTGCGCCGTGCTCGGCGGCTGGCATGACTGTGATTACAGTGGTGACGCCCGCAACGGGTACTGCGATTCTGGTTCGAGGGCTGAGCTGAGGACGTTGATCTAGGGCCAGGACTTCAATGGGCAGGCAGCTGCTCAGGCGACTGTGCTTCTGTGGAGGCTCCGGGCCGACGTTTTCTCGATCTCGACGACCTCGTCGGGAGGTTGGGGCTGAACTGAAGGCGTGAGCAGCATCGAAGTGCGTTGCGAGAACCGCATGCGTGCTCCCTTCGACGGTGCAGCCGGGACGAAAACCTGATGGTGTTCACAAGGCTTCGGGATCGTGCTGAGTGCGCGGCCTACACCGCTCCGGATGCCACCCGCGGGACTGGGCGGAGAGCTGAGCGCCTGTGCTCCGTGTCGAACCAATTAGTCCTGAAGGCGCCGGGGCCAGGATTCGATGGGGATGCGGGCGATCTTCCGCGCGGGAGGGGTGAGGCCCCAGTCGTCGTCCCCGAGGCGGGAGAGCGGTTGGAGCCTATTGGTGTCGGGACGACCGTCGCTGAGAGCGTCATCGTCTAGAGCGATGTGGACCACCCGTCCCATGACGAGGAAGCAATCGCCGATTCGGACAATCGTGTGCAGAGTGCATTCCAGGGCTGCGGGGGAGCGCTTGACACGGGGCGGGAGGACTTTCGCGGCGGGTTCGCGTTCAATGTCGACGCGGTCGAACTCGCTTTCTGTTGCTGGGAAGTTCGTACCGGTCGCGTTTACCTTTTCGAGTAGCACCTCTGGTGTCAGGCAGACTACGAATTCGCGGGTGGCTTCGATGTTGGTGAGGGTGTCTTTCCGGCCGACGGAAGTGAATTGGATGATCGGCGGGCTGACGCTGGCGACGGTGAAAAACGAGTGTGGTGCGAGGCTATCGATACCCTCGTTCGAGGTCGTGGACACCCAGGCAATGGGTCGGGGGATGACGATAGCGGTGAGAAGTTCGTAGAACTCGTCGTCACTGGTGTTCTCGGCGTCGAAGTCGGTGCGAGGCATGGTTCTCCTTGTGGGTGGCGCTGGAGGGTACATTCGGGCATCGCCAAGCATGTCGCTCGTCTGACTGCCCCCTCGATCAGCGTTGTGCACTTCTGCGGCAGGCGGGCAGCCCTCACGGCTCGGGCGAACTCGGCCCGAGGGCGACCAAGAGGCACTGGTTGTGACGGGAGCCTGCGATGAATCGTCGCGCCTCCCCATTCGGGTGAGGCTTCCTCGAGTTCATCGGGAGACGCCAGCAGATGATTGGCGTCGTGTGGCGATGATCGCTGAGGTGCCGGCAAGGAGGGCGAAGAGAGCGAGGAGGAGATTGATGCGTGGGTCGTTGCCGGTAATGGAGAGGCTGCCGGTGCTGGCAGGTGGAACCATGCCGACCTGGACTACGGCATGTGCTTCGCCCGACGAGATAGTCGCGGTGCCAATGCCCGAAGCGGACGCCGTGGCAACGTTGCGCACTTCGCCGGTTGTGGCGTCGGCCGCTGTGATCTCGTACTCCGCTGTAGCGGCACAGTCTGTGCGTTTCCCTGGGGACAGTTCGGTTGCTGTGCAGGTGATGGTGCCGGCCATAGGGTCGGAGATCGCGAGATCCGTCAGCGTCGCCGCCCCGTCGTTGGTGACGGAGAACGACCAACGGATTCGGTCGTTCGCGGTGATGCGGCTATCGCTGTTGACGTCGATTGGAGTTCCAGTTTTCGTCAGACCGATTGCTGTTGCTCCGGTGAAGGGCAGCACGAGGGTGGACGGCTCTGCTGTGATCGGTTGGTCAGAGCCAGGCGAGTTAGCGTTCGCGGTCGCCGTGTTCGTTAGCGAGCCCGCGTCGATGTCCTCCTGGGTGACGGAGTACGGTGCGACGCATTCGACATATTCGCCGGGCAGAAGACGATTGTCGTCGCAGGTGATGGAGGGGAGTGGGTTCGTTCCCGAGAAGTTCTGCTCGAGGACTGCGATTTCCGTCAATGTGACGTTGCCGGTGTTGGTGACGCGGAAACGGTACTCAACTTCCTCTCCGACAGCCGTGAGCCCGTCAACGTCGGCTGTTTTCAAGAGCGAGAGCTGTGGGAGCTGATCGACGGATAGTTCCACGGTCGATGCGTCAGAGCTGATCGAGCCGGTCGGCGCGGTGGCGGTGGCGGTGGCTGTGTTTGACAGGACGCCAGCGTCGACGTCGTCCTGGGTGATGACGTAGTCGGCTTCACAGATCAATTGCTTGTCGGGGTCGAGTGTCCTGTCGTCGCCGCAATCGATGGCCGAGAGCTCGCCGGTTCCGGTGAACGCTCCCTCGGCCACAGCGATGTCCTGTATCGAAACGTTGCCCGTGTTCGTGATGACGAAGGAGTAGGTCACTTTGTCGTTTAGCACGAGGTCCGTCGGTGTTGCGGACTTGACCAGTGAGATGCCGGGCTCAGCGACGATGGTCATCGCTACTGAAGACGGATCGCTGGCGACGTTCACATCGGAGATGGCGACTGCGGTCGCGATGGCGGTGTTGTCGATATGTCCGGCGTTGACGTCTGCTTGCGTGACTTTGTAGGAGCCGGTGCAGACGACTGACTGTTGCGGGGCCGCATTGGTGGCGTCGCAAACCACCTTGATGTCGTCACCTGTACCGGTGAATGCAGTCTCGGTGATCGCGACGTCACTCACCGACACATTGCCGGTGTTCGTGACGGTGAAGGTGTACTCGATGGTGTCGCCGGCTGCGCGGACGGTAGCTGGCAACGCCGTCTTCTCAAGGGCGATCGATGGTGTTTGCGCGACGGTCACCGTCGCCGTGGAGGGCTTGGATGTGGGTGTCTCCACGCCCGTCGGTGCTGTGCCGGATGCGGTCGCGGTGTTCTGCACTGAGCCTGCGTCGAGATCGGCCTGCGTGATGAGGTAGGCGGCGGTGCAGGTCGTACTGTCGCCGGGTGCGAGTGCGGCCGCGCCGTCGATGCAGGTGACTTGTGGTGCGTTGCCTGCCCCGGTGAACTGGGTCTCCTCCACGGTGATATCGCTGAGCGTGACGTCGCCGGTGTTGGTGACGAGGAACGAGTAGGTGATCGTGTCGTCGATTGCCTGAACGGTTTCGACGTCGGTGGTTTTTGTCAGTGAGATTGCGGAGCTGCGCACGAGCTCGTTCGTGTCGTCGTCTGAAGCGGACAGGGTCACCCCCGGCAGTGTCGGATCGATTGCGGTCGCTCGTGCACTGTTGGAGATCTTGTTGTCCGTCTCAGCCGCTTGTACGACGCGAACAGTGACGGTCAGTGCCTGTGTTGAACCGGCGCCCCCGGTCCCGATGTCACCGTTGCGAATGACACCTGCTGCGGCAAGAGTGGACACCGGCCAGGTGACGGTGCCGCCGGGACGGAGGCCATCGCTGTCCGAGGCGCTCTGGTTGGAGACGGTGCCACCGGCGTTCGCTGAAACGAATGCCAGGGTACTGGGGAGTTCGTCTGTGACGGCGACATCGCTGAGGGTTTCACCTGTTAGCAGGTTGGCGACATCGATTGTGTAGGTGAACTCTTCGCCCATCGCGACGCTGGTTCGTCCATCATCTTTCGTCAGCTTCAGGAGGTTCTTGCCCTGGGCGACGACGAAACAGGCGGTGTCATTGTTGTTCGTATTGACCGGGTCCGACATGATGCCGGTGACGGTGGCGGCGAAGCAGGTTTTTTCGCCGACCAGCTCGCCGCCGGGGATGACCGCGGGGAGGTTCAACGCGTCGGGTGTGTTGATCGTCAGGGTTCGGGGTGCGCCGCTGTCGGTCACCGGCGAGCAGGTCAGGGTGACGGGGCCGAGGATTGCTCCGTCGCTGGCCACGTCGCTCGCGTCGCAGGTCCAACCCATGGGCGTCACGCTGGTGATTCGGATGCCAGCGGGGATCGCGATGTCTACGGTCGCCGGAGCTGCCGCGGAGCCGCCGAGGTTCGTGATCGTGAACGGAACCGTGCCCGGCCGGCCGGCTTGAAGCGGTAGGCGGTCGGGGACAGAGACCTTGAGGTCTGCCTCCTGCGTTGTGGCGCAGACCGGGCGCGGCTCGGCGGGCAGTGTGCTGCTGCTGTCGATCGCGACCGAGTTGCATGCGACGGCGCCCGCTGGAGCACCCGGGACGACGTTCGCCGTGAACTCGAAACGGGTGGAGCCTCCGGGGGCGAGCGTGCCGGTCACCTGCGCACGGATCGCACTTGCTCCGCTGGCGGTGCTGGCCCACCCGGTCTTGCAGCCGGGATTACTCGGAAGGACTTCCGCGCGGCACGGGTTGGTTGAACTGGAGTAGGTGAGTGTCAGGTTCGCGGACTTCGAGGTGATCGTGTTCAAGGTTTCTGCGAAGGTGCTGCCACGGCCGTCTGCGAGGTGTGGGAGCACGTCGTAGCCGACGAGGTTGGTGAGCACCGTGTTGCCGGAGTTCACGAAGGAGACGCGATAGCGGATGTCGCTCGCGTCGGGATCGACACCGACGACGACGTCCGGGTTCGAGATCCAATCGCAACTGCCCTTCGGCGTGACAAAGCAGATCTCCTTGACAACATCCAGGCGCGCCACGCCACTGACGACGAGGTTCGTGTTCGCAGAGGCA
>NZ_JACYTU010000022.1:0-41069 GCF_014841225.1 Plantibacter sp. CFBP 8804 | reverse complement strand
GGGCTTCGCGGGTGACCGTGGGCGGGGTGAGGGTCGACACGATCGGCTACTTGCCGTTCATGATGTCGTCCATCTCCTTGGCGGCATCGGTCGTCGCCTGGTCGACCGACTTGCTTCCGGAGAGGATGGCCTGGATCATCGCGTTGGTGGTCTTCTTCGCCTGCACCGCACCGAACTTCGGGGTCACGGGGAGGGAAGCGCCGCCGTCGACGAACTGCTCGGCGAAGGGCTTCACCAGCGGGTCGTCGCTCTCGGTCGAGTCACTGAGGAGCGAGGTCTGGCCGGGGAAGTACCCGGTCTGCTCGGCCCACTCGGAGGCGAACTTGCCGGTGGTCATCATCTCGATGAACTGGAACGCGAGGTCCTTGTTCTTCGAGGTGTTGAACATGCTGAGGTGCGAACCACCGAGCACGGAGGGTGACATGCCGCCGTCTTCACCCGGGATCGGGATGGCGGCGAACTTGCCCTCGAGCTCCGGGTTCTTCTGGACGATCGTCGCCGGGGTCCAGGAGCCCATGATCGCCATGGCGACCTTGTCCTGCACGAAGTTGTCGAGGACGTCGGTCTCCTTCCAGGTGGTGGCACCTGAGGAGGAGAGGTCGTACTTGGTGGCCAGGTCGGTCCAGAACTGGATGCCCTTGCGCGAGTCGTCGCTCGCGAGACCCGACTTCCAGGTGTCGCCGTCGAGCTCGGAGACCTCGCCGCCGGCGCCCCAGACCCAGGGGTAGGCCGTGAACTCGGCGTCGCCGGGGACGGGGAACGGGATCATGTCGGGCTTGGCGGCCTTGATCGCGGTGCCGGCGTCGATGATCTCCTGCCAGGTGGTCGGCGCCTTGAGGCCGAGCTCCTCGAAGACGTCGGTGCGGTAGACGATCGAGCGGACGCCGGCGTACCACGGCATGCCGTAGAGCTCGCCGTCGTAGGTGCCGGAGTCGGCGAGGCCCTGGACGAGGTCGTCCTTCAGGCCGGCCTTGTCGACGTAGTCGCCGATGGGGGCGAGGGCGCCGGCGTCGGCGAACTCGGCCGTCCAGGTGGTGCCCGTCTCGGCGACGTCGGGGGTGGTGTTCCCGGCGATCGACGTCACGAAGCGGTCGTGGGCGTCGGCCCACTGCACGTACTCGACCTTGAGGGTGGCGCCGGTCTCCTTCTTGAAGGCCGAGCCGACCTCCTTGAAGAAGGCCTCGGAGTCGGGGTTGGTGCCCTGCATGATCCAGACGGTGAGCGTCTGGCCGTCTGCCGAGACGTCGCCTGAGCCGGAACCGCCACCGGCACAGGCGGTGAGGCCGAGTGCCGCGGTGGCGAGGACGGCCAGCGGAAGGGTGCGCTTGCGCATGGTGCTGCTCCTCGATTCTGGGATCGGGAGTCCGGGCCGTCGTTGGCCCGGGATCCGGAGTGACCGGGAAACCGCGGTCGATCCCTGCTGTTTTCAGTGGGTGTGGAAACAGTATTCAATAAGTACAGGAAGCTTGCAAATATTTTCCAGCACTGCAACACGGTCGTTACCTGCGTGACGGACGTGTTTCACGAAGCTGCGAGAACCGTGTGTGTGGATGGCGGACGGGCGCCGCCGTCGTCAGGCCGTGCGGAGGATGATCACGCGCATCGTCGCGGCGGCCCGCTCGCCGTCCTGCGCCTCGATCGCCGACGCGAGGTCCGTGTGCAACGCCGCGTCGTGGTGGTCGATGCCGTCACCGGGCAGCTGGTCCACACGATCCCGGAGTGCCTCGTCGACGGCGTCGCCGACCCGGTCGAGGATCGGGTTCGCCGCCGCGCGCCGGATGAGGCGATGCAGCAGGAGGTCGGCCTCGAGGAACGCGATCGGATCCTGGCGAACCGCAGCCGCGCGGAGCGCCTCACTCGTCACGCGGAGCTCACGGGCGTCCTCGTCGCTGCGTCGCTCGGCCGCGAGCCGCGCCGACTCCGGCTCGGTCGCAGTGCGGAGTTCGCGGATCGCCAGGATGGTGGACTCCCGTCGTCCGCTCGCCAGCGCCCAGCGGAGCACCCGAGGCTGCAACCAGTCCCAGCTCGACGACGGCTGCACGGTGTGGCCGACGTGCGCCTTGCTGGCGAGGAGTCCCATGCCGGAGAGCACGCGGGTCGCCTCCCGGACCACCGAGCGGGAATGTCCTGCCATGGCGACCAGCTCGTCCACCGTGCACACCCTGCCGGCGGGTAGTCCGCCGTCGACGATGTCGGTACCGATCCGGTCGAGCGTCCGTTCGAAGGCCGACGCCCCCGGTGAGCGGCTCACGCCCGTGCGGACGGACGGGTGGGGGAGATCACGAGCTCGTCGATGCGCACGTGCGGCGGGCCGTCGAGGATGAACCGAACGGCGCGGCCGATGTCCTCGGGCGTCAGCATCGTCTCGCGCGCCGACGCGTCCGGCACCTGCGGCCGCATGGAGAGGAACGGGGTGTCGACGTCGCCCGGGCAGAGGTGGGTGGCGCCGACGCCGTGGGCCCCCTCCTCCTCGTTGAGGGTCGCGCAGAGCGAGGCGAGCGCGGTCTTGCTCGCGCTGTAGGCCACGCCACCCTTCGTCGAGAAGCGCCAGCCGGCGAAGGAGGAGATCGCGATGATCCGTCCCTGGGCGTCGCGGATGGTGGGCAGCGCGAGGTCGATCGTCCGTGCGACCGAGGTGAGGTTGGTGTCGACGATCGCGGCGAACTCCGTCATCGACTGGTCGTCCCACCGGCGCCGAGGCGCGTTCAGGCCCGCCGCGGTGACGAGGTCGTCGACCGGGCCGAGCTCGGCGACGACGCGTTCGTGGGCTCGGGCGAGCGAAGCGGGGTCCGTCGCGTCGGCCTCCGCGGCGACGGCCACACCGCCCGCGGAGGTGACGGCTCCGACGGTCTCGAGGAGTGCCTCGCGGCGTCGCCCCGTCACGGCGACGCGCCATCCCGCCTCGGCGGCCGCCACCGCCACGGCCTGTCCCATGCCGCTGCCGCCACCCGTCACCCAGAGCACTCGATCCGTCATGGCGCCAGTGTAGCGAGCTGGCCGACCATAAGTATGTTTTACTCGCCTGGTGCGTACGCGGCCGTCGACACCGGGTCGGCGCGTCGACGGATGCGCTCGGACGACGGGAGACACCGATGCTGCTGGACCTGACGGACCGACGGGTGATCGTGACCGGAGGTGCTCGAGGGATCGGGCTCGCCCTCGTGGAGTCCTTCCTCGCCGAGGGGTCCCGCGTCGCGGTGCTCGACCTCGACGTCTCCTCCCTCGACGCGCTCGTGGCGTCCCACCACGGCGACCTCGTCGCCATCACGTGTGACGTGCGATCCGAGGACTCGGTGTCGAGCGCGGTCGCGGCGGCTGCCACCGGGCTCGGAGGGATCGACGTCCTCGTGAACAACGCCGGGATCAACGTGCAGTCACTGCTCGAGGAGACGAGCGACGCCGCGTGGACCAGGTGCTTCGACGTCAACGTCGGCGGCGTCTTCCGGGTGTCGAAGGCGGTCATCCCGTATCTCAAGGGACAGCGTTCCGGCCGCATCATCAACGCCGCGAGCTTCGCCGCCGTCATCCCGAGCGTCGGCAGCGCGGCCTACGCGGCGTCCAAGTCCGCGGTGGTCCAGTTGACCAGGGTCCTCGCGAGCGAGCTGGGGCCGTGGGGCATCACGGTGAACGCCTACGCACCCGGCATGGTGCCGACGGCGATGAACGGTTTCGCCGAGCTGCCGACGGCGCAGCAGGACGAACTCCTCGACACGCTCTCGGTGCGCCGATGGGAGGAACCGGAGGACGTCGCGAACATCGTCCGGTTCCTCGCGAGCGACCAGGCGGGCTACGTCACCGGTGCGCTGATCGACGTCAGCGGCGGCAAGTTCGCGACCCAGTTCCCAGCCCGCGCCCGCGGCTGATCACGAGCTGAAACCTGCGGGATCCGGGCGGTGGACCGACCGGATTCGCGGGCGATGGAAGCGACGGATGTCGGACCGACGCGCCCGGGAACGACGTTCCCAGGCCCAGATTCGCAGCCAGCGCGAAGGGCGCTTACGATACCGTGGACGGCACATCCGGAGGCCCGCTGCGCGGGTCGTCGGACGCCCGTCGAGTGGGCTGACCGGGGCTGGTCCACACCCGAAGGATCGTCGGGATCACCATCTGGAGCAGAGGAGTTCGGTCAGCCGTGGCTTCACGAGTGCACGAGTCGGAACGTCGCCGTTCGCGCGATGCGCGTCGAGGGCGCCACCGTGCCTCCGCCCAGATCGAACCCTTCACCCGCGGGTTCAGCGCCCTCGGCGAGCTGGCCGCGTCGGGCGCGCAGGTCAGCCTCCGGATCAACGACATCACCACCGGCGAGATGCTCATGTCGGCCGACGACCACGTCGTCGTGCCCACCGCCTCGATCGGCAAGGTCCTCCTCCTCATCGAGGTCGCGGCCCGCCTCGGCGACGCCGACTTCAGCGGCCTCACCATCCTCGACCGCGAACCACTCGACGCCGTCGCCGAGTCCGGGATCTGGCAGCACCTCCAAGCGCCGTCTCTCCCGGTCGCCGACCTCGCTGCCCTCGTCGGCGCGACGAGCGACAACCTCGCCACGAACGTCCTGCTCCGCCACATCGGTCTCGACGCCGTCCGCCACCGTGCCGAGGAGATCGGGCTGAAGCGCACGGCCCTCCTCGACATCGTCCGCGACCACCGCGGCCCCGACAACGCACCGCAGCTCTCCGTCGGGTCCGCCCGCGAACTCGCCTGGCTGTTCCAGGCACTCGCGACGGGCGAGATCGTCGACGCGACCACGAGCCGCCGGGTCCTGGCCTGGTTGTCGCTCAACACCGACCTCTCGCTCGTCGCCTCGGGCTTCGGGCTCGACCCCCTGGCCCACCGTGAGCCCGACCACGGCATCCAGCTCTTCAACAAGACCGGTTCCGGGGTCGGCGTGCGAGCCGAGGCGGGTATCCTCCGCGGCCCGAACGGCGCCGTGAGCTACGCCGTGTGCACGAGCTACGACGACACGGAGCTCGGCACCCGCCTCGGCGTGGTCGACGCCGTCCGGATCCTCGGCCAGGACCTTCTCGAGTACGTGCACTGAGCCGGTCTCACTCGTCCGGTCCCTGAGCCTGTCGAAGGGCTCACCTCCGCCGGTCCCTGAGCTTGTCGAAGGGCGTGTCCGTGGGCACTTCGACAGGCTCAGTGACCGGGGTGGCTGACTCGTGGGCTGTCCGGTCCCAGTTGTTCATCGGCCCCTGAGCTTGTCGAAGGGCAGCCCGGTGCTGAGGCTTTCACCCTTGGACAGGCTCGGGGACCGGACCCCACCCGCCGCTCAGTCGATGAGCCCCGCCGCCGCCAGGCGCTCGAGCACGTCGCGCCCCGCAGGTGGGCAGCGGTCGAGTGACTCCGTGCCCACCCAGTGGACCGCGCTCACCTCGGCGGAGGGCGTCGGTGTCTCGTCCGTCTCGACCGCGAAGACGTGCATCCGCACGAGCCGGCCGTCGGGTTCACCGTGCGCCTGCGTGACCACCGTGAACAACGGCGTCACCCGCGCCGGATCGATCTCGACCGCGACCTCCTCGCGTGCCTCCCGGACGGCGGCCTCGGCCGGCGTCTCGCCCGCGTCGATCTTCCCGCCCGGCATGTAGAGGACGTCGCGGCCGCGAGCCGTCACCATGAGCACCCGCCGTCCGCGGACGATCGCGACCGCGGACACGAGGATGTCGGGGAGCGCGCTGCCAGAGCTCTCGGGTGCGCGGCTCACCGGTCGGCCGGGTTCTCGGTGTCGAGTGCGGGCCGTACCCGATCGGCGAACCTGTCGACGGCGAGTTCCACGGCGTCCTTGAGCTCGTCCGTGCTGAGGATCACGAAGTGACCAGGCACCGGGAGGAGTACGTTCGTCGCTCCGGGCAGCACGCTGCTGGACGGCACGTGCGGGTCGAAGGTGCTGTAGATCGAGACGATGTCGGCGTTGACGTCGTGCGGGGCGCCGAGCGCGACGATGGTCTCGTCCGTCGGGAGGAACGCGCGGAGGCTCGGGTCGACCACGTACTTCGCGAGCACCGACCCGGAGAACGGCGAGCAGATCGCGACGACCCCGAGCAGGCCCAGCCGCTCGCGTTCCGTGAGGAGCAGCTCCTTCCCGACGAGTCCTCCCTTACTGTGCGCGACGATGACGCACCCGGCGGCGGGCTTCGGCAGCCGTCCGAGCGCGCGGGCGAAGCGGGCCGCCGTGTCGCGGATGGGCTTGCGGTTGTACCCGAGACCGCGGGCGATGCGGATCCGGTAGCCGTCGGCGTTCAGGCGGTCTGCGGCCGGCTTCAGGAACGCCCAGGTCTCGTACACACCGGGGATGAGGACGACGACCGGTCGGCTCGCGTCGCCGCGGGCGTACTCCTTCGGGATGCGGCCGCTGAAGAAGGCCCGCGTGTGCCAGACGACCGAGTGGACCCAGTCGACGGCGACGATCCCGGCGATGGTCAGCGCGCCGGGTCGCTCCGCGACCGGCGGGGCGTCGGCGAGCGCGACGTCCTCGGCTTCCGCCACCGACTCCTCGTCCATCCGCACCCCCTCGTCCATCTTGCCACCGCCTCCGGTGCGCACCGCGCGAGCCCAGTGGACATCAGGGATCGCGGGTTACCCTGTGTTGACAAGGCGACGGCACGCTGCAAGCATGAGTCCGTTCGTCGAACCCCTATGCGCGAGGTGCACCTTCATGACTGATCCGAACTCCGGCCAGCCGAACGACCCATACGGTCAGAGCCAGAACCCCCAGCAGCCGGCCTACGGCGAATCGCAGGTTCCGCCGGCTCCGCAGTACGGGGAACAGGCTCCGCAGTACGGCCAGCCCTCGCCCTACGGTGAGCAGCCGGGCCAGCAGGCTCCGCAGTACGGCGAGCAGCCGAAGTACGGTCAGCCGCAGGCTCCCTACGGCGAGCAGCAGAACCCCTACGGCCAGCCGCAGGCACCCTACGGGCAGCAGCAGAACCCCTACGGCCAGCCCGCCGCTCCGTACGGACAGCCTCAGGCGCCGTACGGCTACGCGCAGCCGACCGGCCCGAAGACGAACGTCATGGCGATCATCTCGCTCATCGCCCCGTTCGTCGGGTTCGGCGTCGTCGGCCTCGTGCTCGGCATCATCGCGCTCGGGCAGATCAAGCGCACCGGCGAGCAGGGCCGTGGCCTGGCCCTCGCCGGCACCATCGTGAGCGGCGTGTCGGTCCTCGCCGGCATCATCGTGATCATCTTCTACTTCCTGATCATCGCAGGCGCGATCGCCGGCGCGAGCTCGTACGACTACAACTACGACTACTGATCCACGGCCTGCTCCGCAGGCGGATCATGACGGGCATCGGCATCGCGCCGGTGCCCGTTCGTCGTTCCAGCGCCCTTCCCGCCCCGGTCCCTGAGCGGTGATCCTCCTCCGGTCCCTGGGCGGTGACCCTCCTCCGGTCCCTGAGCTGCGCCGCACTGAGCCTGTCGAAGTGTCGAAGGGCGGTGCTTGACTCGTTCCCTGAGCGGTAACCCTCTCCGGTCCCTGAGCTGCGCCGCACTGAGCCTGTCGAAGTGTCGAAGGGCCCACGGGGAACGTCCATGGTCGGTCGCGTGTTCGCGCGCACCTCGACAGGCTCGGCGACCGGGCTGCCCGACGCCAGTTTGCCGTCGGAAGCCTAGGAGGCGGACGCGGCCGAGTCGGTGTCGGCTACCGGTGCGACGACCGCCGGTGCCTGGGGAACCTCGATACCGAAGAGCGTCTGCAGCGCCGTCGTGTACGCGGCCTGCTCGCCGTTGCGGGCGAGGTTCCGTGCCCGCACCGTCGGTTCGTGCAGCAGCACTCCGGCGAGGTGACGCAGTGCGCGGGCGGTCGAGCCGTCGTCGTCGCCACGAGCGGTCGCGCGGGCGACCTCGGCCTCGACGAGCGCGTGCACGTGACTGCGAAGGGCGACGACGGCGGGCTCGAGGCTGCGCTCCTCGCCGACCGCGGCGAACTTCTGTGCGGCGCGGCTGACGATGGAGCGCGCGACCTCGGTGGCCTGCAGCTCCTCGAGCGGCGCGTGGATGCGGATGGTCTCGAGGTCGAGCAGGACGACGCCGGAAACGGTGGAGACGTCGGGGTCGACGTTGCGCGGCAGGCCGAGGTCGATGACGAGCTGGGCCGAGGCGTGCGGCACGGGGCACTCGGCGGCGGCTTCGGTGATGACGTCGTGGACGAGTGCGGAGACCCCGGTGGGCTCGGGTGCGGCCGGTGCGTCGGCCGCGGTGACCAGCGAGAGCGTCGGTGCGTCCGTGGCAGCCGCGGCTCGCGCACGGTGGTCGGCGGCGACGGCCGTGCGACCCGCGCGGAGCAGTTCGGCGTCGACCACGTGGCCCTCGGCGGTGGTGCAGGTGACGATGATGTCGACCTCGCCGGTGGTGCGGGCGAGGTCGTCGTGTCCGATCCAGCCGATCTCGTGCGAGCGCGCGAACTTCTCGGCGCGGCCGGACGGCGAGTACACGAGGACGTCGGTGACGCCGCGGTCGCGGAGGGCGGCGAGGCTCGCGCCGGCGTACGCACCGGTGCCGACGAGCAAGACGCGTTGCGTGGCCCAGTCGTCGATACGGCTCTCCGCGAGGTCGAGGGCGAGACGCACGATGGAGCGCCCGGCACGCCCGAGCGGCGTGCGGTTCTTGATGCCGCGGGAGGTCTGGGACGCGCGCTGGAACAGGCGCTCCAGTTCGGAGCTGGTGGTGCCACCCGCGCGAGCGGCCTCGAGGGAGCGCCGCACCTGGCCGGCGATCTCGCCCTCGCCGACGACGACGGACTCGAGTCCGGCCGACACGGCGAAGAGGTGCTCGGCTGCCGCGGTGCCGACGCTGAGGTCGAACACCTCCCGCAGCTGCTCGGCGGGGATGCCGGTGGTCTCGCTGACGGCCTCCGCAGCGGCCTCGAAGGCGACGGATGCGGCGGCGGTGACGGGCTCGTCGAGGTCGATGTACGCCTCGAACCGGTTGCAGGTGGCCACGACGACGGCACCCGAGACGCACTCGTGGTGCTCGACCAGGCGCGCGGCAACGCCCTCGGCACCGACTGAGAGTCGTTCGAGGAGGTCGAAGGTGGCGTTCTTATGGCTCGCCGTCACACACATGAGCACCCGACGAGTCTACCCGAGCGGCGCTGTCGGGCTCCCGGGATGTCGCTCAGGGCACCCTCACCACCAGTCGGGTACTGACATATGAAATGTCAGATGCAATACTACGAATCAAGCCGTTCGACCGAACGGAACACAACGATCGAAGGAGAACGTTATGCAGCACTTCAGGAGAGTCGTCACGCTCGCCGCCGCGGCAGCGATGGTCACGCCTGGGCTCATGGGTGCGGCCCCGACCCCGGCCTCGTACCCACGGGGCGGCGATGTCGTGGTCACCTGCACGTACACGGGTGGTCTGTTCCATGCGACCGGCGAGGTCCACCTGGTCTGGAACGGGAGCGACGCCTCGGGCAAGACGACCGTCTCGCTGGAGGAGTACCGGATCACCGCCGGCGGTGCGCCCTTTGGCGATCAGGCGAACATCGACCTCGGCCTGTCGCAGAACGGCGGGGCGACGCGGTGGATCCACTCGCCCGACTCGATGAAGCAGGACGGCCAGTGGCACTCGCTCGGGATCTGGCAGGACCTCTCCGCGTCGCCGTCCATCGACGATCTCGTGGCGACGGTGGAGTTCACCTTCGACGAGTCGGTCGGCTACGACCACTCGTGCAGCGTGTCGCACCGGCTCTGAACCACGGTCGGACTCCGGTGCGGGCCGTCGCCGGACGGTCCGCACCGGCAGGGCCGCGCATCGCGGGGCTTCGCCCATGCCGCGCTCAGCGCGGGAATGGGAGGATGGAGGGGTGAGTCTCCCACCCGAACACCCCCTCGTCACCGGCGTGACCCAGTCGTCGCCGCTCATCACCGCGTACCGCGGCACCCGCCCCGAGCGGACGCCCGTCTGGTTCATGCGTCAGGCCGGCCGGTCGCTGCCCGAGTATCGCGAGTTGCGGATCGGGACGGCCATGCTCGACGCCTGCCTCGACCCGGCGATGGCGAGCGAGATCACCCTCCAGCCCATCCGACGGCACGGGACGGACGCGGCCATCTTCTTCAGCGACATCGTGGTGCCGCTCAAGCAGGCCGGGGTCGCGGTCGAGATCGTGCCGGGCCGTGGTCCCGTCATGGGTTCCGCCGTTCGGNCCGTCCTCGACGACACGCTTGCGCCGATCCGCGAGGGCGTCGCGCTCACCGTCGCCGGGCTCGCGGGGACCGGCGACGGCCGCACGCCGCTCATCGGCTTCGCGGGTGCGCCGTTCACACTCGCCGCCTACCTCGTCGAGGGCGGACCATCGAAGGACCACCTCGCCGCCCGCACCCTCATGCACGCCGACCCGGCGTCGTGGGCGAAGCTCATGGCCTGGTGCGCGGACGTCACCGGTCGCTTCCTCCGCGCCCAGGTGCTCGCCGGCGCGTCGGCCGCGCAGCTCTTCGACTCGTGGGCGGGGGCACTCTCCCTCGAGGACTACGAGCGTCACGTCGCCCCGGCCTCCCGGGCCGCGCTCGCGCACGTCGCCGACCTCCCCGTCCCGAAGGTGCACTTCGGCGTCGGGACCGGTGAACTGCTCGGTGCGATGCACCGGGTCGGCGCCGACGTGGTCGGGATCGACTACCGGCTGGCGCTCGACGAGGGCATCCGACGTCTCGGTGGCGGCGTCCCCGTGCAGGGCAACATCGACCCGGCACTGCTCGCCGCCCCATGGCCGGTCCTCGAGGCGCACGTCCTCGACATCCTCCAGCGCGGGACGGCGGCGCCGTCGCACGTCCTCAACCTCGGCCACGGGGTCCCGCCCGAGACCGACCCGGACGTCCTGACCCGCATCGTCGCCCTCGCCCACGATTGGCAGCCCGCATGAGTCTCGAGCCGAAGCGTCTCGTCGTCATCGGCGGTGGTGTGGCCGGACTCGTCGGCGCGGTCGACTGCGCCAAGGTCGGCATCTCGGTGACGGTCGTCGACGCGCAGGAGTCGTTCGGTGGCGCGCTCGCGGCCGCCGAGGTCGCAGGTCTCCGCGTCGACGTCGGTGCCGAGAGCTTCGCGACGCGCGGTGGCTCGGTCGCCGAGCTCATCGAGCAGCTGGGGCTGACCGACCGCGTCGTGCGTCCCAACCGGGCCGGGGCCTGGTTGCACGTCGCCAAGCCCGGACAGCCGCAGCGGAGTGTCCCGCTCCCCAAGGCGGGGCTGCTGGGCATCCCGACGAACCCCCTCGCCGACGACGTCCGTCGGGTCATCGGTTGGAAGGGTGCCCTGCGCGCCTATCTCGACCGCATCCGCCCGCCGCTCACGATCGGCACCGAGCACAACCTCGGTGCGCTCGTCCGGAAGCGCATGGGCGCGGCCGTCCACGACCTCCTCGTCGCACCGGTCACCTCGGGCGTCTACTCGGCCGCTCCGGACGACCTCGACGTCGACCGCGCGGCTCCCGGGCTGAACGCCGCGTTGACCCGCACCGGGGCGCTGTCCCTCGCCGTCGCGGCCCTCCGGGAGAACGCGCCCGCCGGTGCCGCGGTCGGTGGCCTCGACGGCGGCATGACCGTCCTCGTCGACGGCTTGACCGCGGAACTCGAGCGGTGGGGGTCGACGCTCATCACCGGCGTCGCCGTCACGGCGATCTCTCGGAACCCGTTCGACATCGACGTGGACGGACCGGGTGTCGGCCTCGGCGACGCAGGCCTCCCGCGGATGAGCGAGCGTCCCGCGGCTGCAGGTGCGTCGAAGGTCCCCTGGTACGTCGCCCTGACCGACGGCCGGGTGCTCGAGGCCGACCTCCTCCTCATCGCGACGCCCGAGCAGCCGGCCCGCAACCTACTGGCCGACGTCGGGCCGGCGCTCCGCGACCTCCCCGCCGCCGGCGACGACGCGGGCGACCCGGTCCTGCCGGCGCCCATCGAGCTCGTGACGATCGTGCTCGACGAACCGGCACTCGACGCCGCACCGCGTGGCTCCGGGCTGCTCGTCGCACCCGGCTCGACGCTCCACGCCAAGGCACTCACCCATGCGACGGCGAAGTGGGCCTGGCTCGCCGATCGCGCGAAGGAGCAGGGTGAGCACCGCCACGTCGTCCGCCTGTCCTTCGGTCGTCAGGGCGAAGCCGACGCGACGAGCGCGTTGACCGACGAGGAGCTGCTCTCGACGGCGTTGCACGACGCGTCCGCGATGCTCGGCGTCCAGCTCGACCCGGGCAGCGTCCGCGGCTTCCACCGCATCTCCTGGACGGGGACGCAGCCGACCGCCGCCCGCGGCCAGCGCGAACGCTCGACGGCCATCCGGGAAGCAGTGGCCGAGGTGCCCGACCTCGCGGTCACGGGTGCCTGGTTGTCGGGCACGGGGCTCGCCTCGGTGGTGCCCGACGCCCACGAGGCGGCGGCACGACTCCGCCATCAGGCGCTGCAGCGGTAGACGCGCCCATATGCCCGACCCGGCATCTTTTCCTGTCAACCCCCGACCGGATGGTGGCGTCGGAGTGACACCCGACTACGCTGGTCCCGTTGGATGCAGCATCACAGCACCACTCGAACAGACGGAGGCGCCATGAAGGGCAAGGTCATGTTCGTCGTCGGTGGGCTCACGGGCTACGTGCTCGGTACCCGCGCCGGACGCGAACGCTACGAGCAGATCAAGACGCAGTGGGTCAAGCTGTGGAACGCGAAGCCGGTGCGCGCGCAGCGCGGCAAGGTCGAGGACTTCGCCAAGGCACGCATCAGCGAGGTCCCCGCGGCGCTGTGGAGCGGCGTCAGCGCCGTCGCGAAGGTCGTCAGCCAGCAGGGCTCGACGCCCGGCCAGAAGCTCGACACTTCGACAGGCTCAGTGCACCGCAAGGCTGAGTCCAAGACCGAAGACACCGTCCAGGACGTGTCCGAGACGGTCAAGGACGCACGCACGGCCTCCGGCACCTCGACGTCGTCGGCCTCGAAGCCCGCAGTGCGCAAGCCTGCCGCGCCCAAGACGACGGCACCGAAGCCCAAGAGCGGCGAGTAGCACCGACGATGCCGTTCATGAGTGACCGCAACCGCTCGGAGCCGCGCTACGACAAGCGCGACGAATCCCTCCTGACCCTCGTCGGCCAGCTGCCCGGGGTCGTCTCGAACCTGGTCAAGGCCGAGATCGCCAACCTCAAGACGCAGCTGGCCCACAAGGGCAAGTACGCGGGCATCGGAGCGGCGTTCGTCGCCGGCGCTGCGGTGTTCCTGTTCTTCGCGGTCGGCGTGCTCGTCGCCGTGCTGATCCTCGCGCTCGCGCTCGTCATGCCCTCGTGGCTGGCGGCGCTCTGCGTCTTCGTGCTCTTCGTCCTCGTCGCGGCGGTCCTCGTGCTCATCGCGCTGCGGTACTTCAAGAAGATCAACGAGGACCCGAGCCCGATGGACAACGTGAAGGAAGACATCAAGGCAGTGAAGGGACTCGGCGAGTATGACCGTTGACCAGTTCCCGGGGGCGACGCCCTCGCCCGAGCAGGCTCGCGCCGAGCTCGTCGCCACGCTGAACGCGATCGAGGACAAGCTCAACGTCCCGAAGCAGGTGCACCGCGCCAAGCGTCGTGCCATCGTGCAGATCGCGACCGTCAAGGTCGAACGCCCGGCGGTCTTCTACGCCGGTGTCGCGGGCCTCGCCGGTGCGGCCGGGCTGGCCGTGTGGGGCATCGTCCGCGCCATCGCGCGCTGACGCGTCCCGCCGCCGGTCAGTCCTTCGGGGTGGCCACGCGCGTCATCGGGACGTGCACGATGTCGTCCTCCACGTAATCGGGGCCGCTGATCTCGAATCCGAACCGGCCGTACCAGTCGGCGAGGCGTTTCTGGGCGCCCATGCGGAGTTCCCGATGCCCGTGGTCGGCGACGGCGCGGCGGATCAGTTCCGCGGCGAGACCCCGCCCGCGGGCGGTGAACGCGGTGGCCACCCGTCCGATCTCCGAGTGCTCGGCCTCGGTCAGGATCCGGATCGTCGCGAGCACCTCGTCGCCCTCCTGCGCCCAGGCGATGAGGGTCCCGTCCTCGATGTCGCGTCCGTCGAGATCGGCGAAGAGCGCCGTCTGCTCGACGACGAAGACGTCGACGCGGATCTTCAGCACGCGGTAGAGCGTCACCGGATCCATCTCGGCCGCTCTGGCGACGTGGTACTCGACGGGAGGCTGCTCGCTGATCATCACCCGACTGTATCGGCGGTGAGGCTGGGCTCGGTGTCAATCGTGACCTGCCCCTTTTGCCCAATCGACCGAACTGGGTGAGGATAGGACTATGACTCACCCGGCCTCTGCCGAGGCATCGCACCACCCGACCGACTCAGCCACCCCGACTGGCCCCTCAGGATTCACCCTCTGGGCTGTCCTGCGCCGCGAGCCGGCGAGTGCGCTGCCGCTCGGCGAAGAGCATGTCTCCGAACTCGAAGCATCCATCGCGCTCGTCGAAGCCCAGGGCGTGACCCTGCGCGGCATCTACGACGTCTCCGGCCTCCGCGCCGACGCCGACCTCATGCTGTGGCTCCACGGCGACACCGCCGAGGGTCTGCAAGCCGGCCTCCGCGAGCTGCGCCGCACCGCCATCCTCGGTTCGCTGGCACCCACCTGGAACGCCATGGGCGTCCACCGCGACGCCGAGTTCAACCGGCAGCACGTCCCCGGGTTCCTCCGCGGCATCGAGCCGAAGGGCTGGCTCTGCCTGTACCCCTTCGTGCGCAGCTACGAGTGGTACCTCCTGCCGGAGGAGGAGCGTCGCAAGATGCTCGCCGAGCACGGCCGTCAGGGTGCGGCGTTCACGGGTGTGCTCGCCAACACCGTCGCCTCCTTCGCCCTCGGTGACTACGAGTGGCTCCTGCCGCTCGAGGCCGACGACGTCGTCGAACTCGTCGACCTCATGCGCGACCTGCGCAACACCGAAGCGCGCCGCCACGTGCGCGAAGAGGTGCCGTTCTTCACGGGCCGTCGTATCACGCCCGCCGAGGCATTGGAGGTGGTGCGCTGATGGCCGCCATGAACCTGGGGAGCACCGGGGCCGAGGCCGCCGAGCGCATCGTCCGCGGCGCGACCGACGCTGCAGCAGCCGGTCCTGAGCACGTCTCCGAGCCGACGGACTACGACGCCATCCTCCTCGCCGGCTTCGGCGGACCAGAGGGCCAGGACGACGTCATCCCGTTCCTCCGCAACGTCACCCGTGGGCGCGGGATCCCCGAGGAGCGTCTCGAAGAGGTCGCGCACCACTACCGCCACTTCGGCGGCGTCAGCCCCATCAACGACCAGAACCGTGCGCTCAAGGCGGCCCTGGAGCTCGAGCTCGCCTCCCGCGGCATCGACCTCCCGGTCCTCTGGGGCAACCGCAACTGGGACCCGTACCTGCGCGACGCGCTGACCGAGGCGCACGAGCGCGGCTTCACGAAGCTCATCGCGATCGCCACGAGCGCCTACTCCTCGTACTCGAGCTGTCGGCAGTACCGCGAGGACTTCGCGATCGCCGTCGACGAGACGAACCTCCAGGGCGAGATCCAGATCGACAAGGTGCGTCAGTTCTTCGACCACCCCGGCTTCGTGACCCCGTTCATCGACGGTGTCCGTGACGCGATCGCCGAGTACCTGCGCGAACAGCCCGAGCTCTCCGCCGAGACGGAGATCGAGGTGCTCTTCGCGACGCACTCGATCCCCACCGGTGACGCCGCGCGCTCCGGCCCCGACTTCCGCGGCTTCGGCGACCACGGCGCGTACGAGGCCCAGCACCTGGCGGTGGCCGAGGTCGTCATGGCGAACGCCATCGACCAGCTCCGTGAGGCCGGTGTCCTCGGTGGCGCGGTCGGCAGCGGCGTCTCGGTGCCGTGGCAGCTCGTCTACCAGTCGCGCTCCGGCCCGCCGAGCATGCCGTGGCTCGAGCCCGACATCAACGACGCGATCGCCGAGCTGCCCACCGCCGGCCGCAAGGCGATCGTCATCGTGCCGCTCGGCTTCGTGAGCGACCACATGGAGGTCATGTGGGACCTCGACAACGAGGCCATCGAGACGGCCGGCGAGCACGGCCTGGCCGCCGTCCGCGTCCCGACGCCTGGCACCGCCGCCGCCTACGTCAAGGGACTCGTCGACCTCGTCCTCGAGCGCCGCGACGGCACGCCCGTCGAGGAACGACCGCACATGACCGACCTCGGCCCCTGGTACGACGTCTGCCGCCCCGGGTGCTGCGAGAACGCCCGGCTGGGCTTCAAACCGGCGTTCTCGGGGATCGCCCCATGACCCTTCGCATCGGAACCCGCGGCAGCGCCCTGGCGCTGGCGCAGACCGGTCATGTGGCCGACGCACTCACGGCGGCCACCGGTGAGGACGTCGAGATCGTCACCGTCACGACGCAGGGCGACACGAGTCGCGAGTCGCTCTCGACCATCGGCGGGACGGGTGTGTTCGTCAACGCACTCCGCGACGCGCTGCTCGACGGCGCCTGCGACCTCGTCGTGCACTCCTTGAAGGACCTGCCGACGGCTCCGGCCGAGGGCTTCACGATCGCCGCCATGCCGATGCGCGAGGATCCCCGCGACGCCCTGTGCGCCTCGGGCGACCGCTCGCTCGACGACCTGCCGCAGGGCGCACGGATCGGCACCGGTTCACCGCGTCGGATCGCCCAGCTGAAGCGCATCCGGCCCGACCTCGAGGTCGTCGACATCCGCGGCAACATCGACACCCGCCTGCGCCGCATCGACGACGACCTCGACGCCGTCGTCCTCGCGGCCGCCGGTCTCACCCGCCTCGGACGCCTCGACGCCGTGACCGGGCTCTTCGACCTCGACACCTGGCCGACCGCGCCGGGGCAGGGGGCGCTCGCGATCGAGTGCCTCGATGACGACGAATCGTCCATCGCCGGTTCCATCGCGTTGCTCGACCACGCGCCGAGCCGCTGGCAGGCCACGGCGGAACGGGCCGTGCTCCGTCGGCTCGAGGCCGGTTGCTCGGCCCCCGTCGGCGCGGCAGCCTGGCTCGACGACGAAGACCTCGTCCTGCAGGCCGCCGTCTACTCGCTCGACGGCACCGAGATGATCCATCTGGAGAGCCGCGCGGAGGGCTTCTCCGGCGACGGACACGGACGCGAGCTGCTCCAGGCGGCCGACGCACTCGGTGTCTCGCTCGCAGACGAGCTCATCGAGGCCGGCGCAGCCGACCTCGCCCCGCTGGGAGGCGCTGCGTGAAGGACTGGACGAAGTCGAACACCGTTCCCACCGCCACCAAGCCGCTCGGCGGGTGGCGCGTCCTCGTGCCGCGCGGCGGTCCGTGGGGCGACTCGGTCGCCGGGACGGTCCGTGGCAAAGGCGGGTCGCCCGTCGTCGCCCCGATGATCAACTTCGCCAGCACCGACGACCCGGAGACCCTCGGGGCCGCGCTCACGGCGCTCGAGGCTGGAGAGTTCGACTGGCTGACCGTGACGAGCGCGACCACGGTCGACGTGCTGTCCTCGCAGCGGATCCGGATCCCCGAGACGACGAGGGTCGCTGCCGTCGGCGAGACGACCGCTGCCGCGCTCACCGCCGTCGGCTACAGCGTCGACCTCGTGCCGGCGAAGGACAACTCCGCCAAGGGCATGGTGCAGGAGCTCACGGCGCTCGAACCGCACCCGAAGCGCATCCTCACGCTCCGCTCGGCCATCGCCAAGCCGCTCCTCACGGAGGGCCTGATCGCCGCCGGACACGACGTCCAGTCCGTCGTGGCCTACCGCACGGTCGGTGTCCCGGTGGCCGAGAAGATCGTCGCCGACGTCGCCAGCGGCCGGGTGCGTGCCATCCTCGTCACCTCGGGCAGCGTGGCGGAGCAGGTCCGTTCGCAGTTCCCCGAGATCCCCGAGAGCACCGTCATCGCGGCGATCGGACCCCGCACGGCTCGTGACGCCCGAGGCTACGGGCTCCGGGTCGACGTCGTGGCGGAGCAGCAGACGGTCGACTCGCTGATCGAGGCGATCGTGTCCGTGGCGCTCAGCCGGAACCTCGACGAGGACGCCGGCGACGGGATCCGCTGACCGGCTTCACGCCCTGCGCGAACCGGGAGGGCTCGTCGGCAGCGGCGCGTAGGCTGGACGGGTGAGCATTCCCGAGACCCGTCCCCGTCGTCTCCGGCAGCAGCCGGCCATCCGTCGCCTCGTCAGCGAGACGCGACTCGACCCGGCGGAGCTGGTGCTCCCGATGTTCGTGCGGGAGGGCGTCTCCGAGCCGGTCGAGATCTCCTCGATGCCGGGTGTCCGACAGCACACCGTCGACAGCGCCAAGCGTGCCGCGGCTGAGGCGGCTGCGGCCGGCATCGGTGGGGTCATGCTCTTCGGCGTCCCGGCCGAGCGCGACGCCGTGGGTTCCGGCGCGACCGACCCCGATGGCATCCTCAACGTCGCGACCCGCGCGCTCGTCGCCGAGGTGGGCGACGCCCTGGTCGTGCAGACCGACCTCTGCCTCGACGAGTTCACCGATCACGGGCACTGCGGTGTCCTCGACGACCGCGGGCGCGTCGACAACGACCGCACGCTCGACCGCTACCGTGACATGGCGCTGGCCCAGGCGGAGTCCGGCTCGGCCCTCCTCGGCCTCTCGGGCATGATGGACGGCCAGGTCGCCGCCGTGCGCGAGACGCTCGACGCCGCCGGGTTCGACGACACGATCATCCTCGCCTACTCGGCGAAGTTCGCGTCCGCGCTCTACGGCCCCTTCCGCGAGGCCGTCGACTCGCAGCTGCAGGGCGATCGCCGCACCTACCAGCTCGATCCCGCCAACCGTCGTGAGGGTCTGCGCGAGGCGCTCATCGACGAGGCAGAGGGCGCCGACATCGTCATGGTGAAGCCCGCAGGGAGCTTCCTCGACGTCCTGGCCGACGTGGCCGACACGGTGTCGATCCCGGTCTGGGCGTACCAGGTGTCCGGCGAGTACGCGATGATCGAGGCCGCCGCCCGGCAGGGCTGGATCGACCGCCGACGCGCGATCGAGGAGTCGGTGCTGTCCATCAAGCGCGCCGGAGCCGAGGCCGTCCTGAGCTACTGGGCCGTCGAACTCGCCGGTTGGTTGGATGAGGCGCGCGGTCTGCGTGCAGGAGGAACCCGATGAACGACGCAGCATTCGCCAGAGCCCAGCGGTCGATCCCCGGTGGGGTGAACTCGCCCGTCCGTGCCTTCCGCTCCGTCGGCGGCACGCCGCGGTTCATGGTGTCCGCGACCGGCCCCTACATCACCGACTCCGAGGGCGTGCAGTACGTCGACCTCGTGAGCGCGTGGGGCCCCGCGCTCCTCGGACACGCGCACCCGCAGGTCGTCGAGGCCGTGCAGGCCGCTGCGGCCCGTGGCCTCTCCTTCGGCGCGTCCACCCCGGCCGAGACCGAGCTCGCGGAGCTCGTCAAGGAGCGCGTCCAGGCGTCCGGCGTCGCGCCGATCGAGAAGCTGCGCATGGTCTCCACCGGCACCGAGGCGACCATGACGGCCATCCGCCTCGCGCGCGGTGCCACCGGTCGCAGCCTCATCGTGAAGTTCGCCGGGCACTACCACGGCCACTCCGACGGCCTGCTCGCCGAAGCGGGGTCAGGCGTCGCGACCCTCGCCCTGCCGGGGTCCGCCGGGGTCACTCCCGAGACGGCCGCCCAGACGATCGTCGTCCCGTACAACGACCGGTCGGCACTCCGCGAGGTCTTCGCCGAGCGTGGCCAGGACATCGCCGCGATCATCATGGAGGCGGCCTCCGCCAACATGGGCGTCGTCCCGCCGGCTCCCGGGTTCAACGCGAGCGTCGTGAAGCTCGCGCACGAGTACGGCTCGCTGGTCATCATCGACGAGGTGCTCACCGGGTTCCGCGTCTCCTCCGCCGGTTGGTGGGGGCTCGACAACCGCGGACTCGCCGCCGTCGCGCCCGGCACGGAGCCCGTCCCGGGTGCCGAGGCCTGGGAGGCCGGCAACCACGCCGTCGCGAACTCGACCGGTGCCATCAGCATCCCCGTCGGCGTGTACCAGCCCGACCTCTTCACCTTCGGCAAGGTCATCGGCGGCGGCATGCCCCTCGCTGCGCTGGGTGGGCGCGCCGAACTCATGGACCTGCTCGCACCGACCGGCCCGGTCTACCAGGCCGGGACGCTCTCGGGGAACCCGGTGGCCCTCGCCGCCGGCATCGAGACGCTGCGCCTCGCCGACCAGGAGGTCTATCGTCGGGTCGACGCGGCGGCCGCGATCGTGTCCGAGGCGACCTCGAACGCGTTCACGGAGGCCGGGGTCGCGCACACCGTGCAACGCGCCGGGAACCTGTTCTCCTTCGCCTTCAGCGAGACCGCACCGACCGACTACGCCGCGGTCCTGCAGCAGGACGCCTTCCGCTACCCGGCCTTCTTCCACCGCATGCTCGACGCGGGGGTGTCGCTCCCGCCGAGCGTGTACGAGGCCTGGTTCGTCTCCGCGGCGCACGACGACGAGGCGATCGGGCGTATCGTCGACGCCCTGCCCGCAGCGGCCCGTGCGGCTGCGGCGGCCATCCGCTGAGTCGGACGGTCGCTCCGCAGGCGACGTCGGACGCTGCACAGACCATGCGTTACCGCTTTGTGAACTTCCGGCAACGCGAACGTCGGTGGGGGTTGGCAGACTAGAGGCATGGCCTCCTTGCGTCTGCACCCCGACCGACTGGAGATCGAGCTGTCCGCGTACGACAAGGCGCTCTCGCTGCGTCGGAGCAACGTCGTCGTGCCACGGTCGAGCATCCGTTCCGCCACCATCACCGACGACCCGTGGATCTGGGTCCGGGGCATCCGTGCGCCGGGCACCGCGATCCCGTTGACGCTCGCCATCGGCCAGTGGAAGTTCCACGGTGGTATGGACTTCCTGGTGATCAAGGGCACCAAACCGTCGGTCGTCATCGATCTCGAAGACGCGGAGTACTCGCGGCTCATCATCACGACCCGTCGCAGCGCCGAGCTCATCGCCGCCCTCGACCTGCACTAGGACGAGCTGCCGGACGCACGGCGGTCCCCGCCGGATCCGGATCGTCGTCGAGGACGCGGTGCGCCGCGCATCCTGGCGCTGATCAGGGCCGTGCGCAATCATTTGCCTCGAACAGGGCACAAAACGACGTCTGACCGGTATTCTGGGCCCGCTCGAACCTCCGTAGATCCGCCTGTTCGAAAGGACCACAGCCATGTCGACTCCTCCTCCCGGTGAATACCCCGGCCAGCCGCCGCAGGCTCCCCAGGCGCCGCAGCCCCCGAAGGACCAGTACGGCGCGGCTCCCGCGTACTCCGGCGGCGCAGCTCCCTCCGGCGACGCGACCGCCGGCAAGACGCTCGGCATCGTCGGCCTGATCCTCGCGTTCCTCGCCCCGCCGATCGGCCTCATCCTCAGCATCGTCGCCCTGGTGCAGTCGAAGAACGCGGGAGTCAAGAACACGCTGGCGAAGGTCGGCCTCATCCTGTCGATCGTCTTCATCGTCATCGCGATCATCGCGACCATCGCGGGTATCGCGATCGGTGCTGCGGCGTTCAACGAGGCGTGCGCCTCCCTCGGGAGCGGTGTCCACACCGACGGCACGACCACCATCACCTGCCCGTAGCCCGGTGACATCCGGGCGATTGGGGAGTTGTCCCCATCGCCTGTCGGGTATCTAACCCACTACTGTTGGCTCGCGCCCGTGGCGCATCTACCATCCTCGAGAGGAACCATCATGACCAACGCACCCCAGTACAACGCCCCGCAGCAGCCGGGCGGCGCCCTGCCCGCCGACTACCCGGGCAAGACGCTCGGCCTCGTCGGCCTCATCCTCGCGATCGTCGTGCCGCTCGTCGGCCTGATCATCAGCCTCGTCGCGCAGAAGCAGTCCAAGGACGCCGGCTACCCGAACCAGCTCGCGAAGATCGGTGTCATCATCGGCATCATCCTCGTCGTGCTCGGCATCATCGGCGGCATCTTCTACGCCGTCGCGCTCGGCTCGGTCATGTCGACCGCCGGCTACTGAGTCTCAGCAGTTCCGTCGGCAGCGGCCGGTCGCCTTCGGGCACCGGCCGCTGTCGCGTTCCTGGAGCGCTGGGCGGTGTCCCTGTCTCAGGAGTCGGCGGGTGTGTCGCCCGGGTGGGCGTGCGCCGCGCCGCAACTCTCCTGAGTTAGGGACGGCGGGTCGGGTGATGTCCCTGTCTCAGGAGTCGGCCGGTGTGTCGCCGGGGTGGGTGCGCGCCGCGCCGCAACTCTCCTGAGTTAGGGACGGCGGGTCGGGTGATGTCCCTGTCTCAGGAGTCGGCCGGTGTGTCGCCGGGGTGGGCGTGCGCCGCGCCGCGGTTCTCCTGAGTTGGGGACGGCCGGGCATGTTCCTTGGGCCCGCTCAGGCGCAGACGTCGACGACGATCCGACCGTGGACCGAGCCTGCGAGGACCCGTTCCGCCGCATCCGTCGCCTCGGCGAGGGAGACCGTCTCGGTCAGCGTGTCGAGGACGTCGAGGTCGAGCGCGGTGGTCACGCGCTCCCAGGCGGCCTGCCGCAGGGGGAGCGGCGCCTCGACGGAGTTCACGCCCGCGAGCGTGACCCCGCGGAGGATGAACGGCATGACCGACGTCGGGAGATCGGACCCGCCGGCGAGACCACAGGCGGCGACCGTCCCGCCGTACTCGACCTGCGACAGGACCGTCGCGAGCGTCTGACCGCCGACGGAGTCGACGGCTCCCGCCCAGCGCTGGCTGCCGAGTGGGCGGCCGGGTTCGGCGAATTCGGCGCGGTCGACGATCGACGCCGCGCCGAGCCGCCGCAGGGCGTCACCCAGCTCGTCGACCCGCCCGGTCGAGGCGGCGACCTCGAAGCCGGCGGCGGCAAGCAGTGCGATCGCGATGCTTCCGACCCCGCCGCCGGCTCCCGTGACGAGCACGGGGAGCCCGCCGACACGGACGGCGCCGGAGGTCGCGCTGCCGTGCTCGAGCGCGAGCACGGCGAGGGCCGCGGTGTACCCGGCGGTGCCGATCGCGGCGGCCTGTGCGCTGGAGACGTGGTCGGGGACGCGGACGAGCGCGTCGGACCGCACCTTCGCGCGCTCGGAGAGCCCGCCGTACCGGGTCTCGCTCAGGCCGTCACCGAACAGGGCCACGCGGTCGCCGGCCGTCCACGCGGGATCACTCGACGCTGCGACGACGCCGACGAGGTCGATGCCCGCGACCATCGGGAACGACCGCACGACGCCCGGCTTCCCCGTGAGGACGAGGGCGTCCTTGTAGTTGATGCTCGAGTACTCGACGTCGACGGTGACGGCGGCGTCGGGCAGCGAAGTGTCGGGGAGGTCGCGGAGATCGACCGTCCGGGTGGGCTTGCCACCCTCGTGCTCGACCTGCTCGACGAGGTATGCGCGGCCCATGGTGCTCCTGTCTCCGGTGCGGTGACCGGTCGGTGGCTGTCCGTCGAGCCTACGCCTCCCCGCCGAGGGGCTGCCTGGCTCGAGCCAGCGCGCGCACCCTGCCTAGGTGACGTCGCGGCGCCAGGTCGTGGCGTAGCCGATGAGCGCGACGACGACCCCGATACCGAGGAGGACGAGTCCGCCCTGCCACCAGGTCAGCGCGTCCTGCTGAGCGGACATCATCGAGTAGAAGCTCGGTCCGACGAGCGCGTCCGTCGCGGCACCCGGCAGGAACCGGCCGATGGACGCGGTGACCTCGGAGAACGAGGAGGCGAGGCGCAGCAGCGGCTCGACGAACTGCGTGAAGGCCAGCACGACGATGATCGCGCCCACCTGGCTCGGCAGCACCGCCCCGAGACCGACGCCGATCGCACCCCACAGGGCCATCGCGAGCACCGCACGACCGATGAGCGCCCAGGTGTCGGGGTCGGTCAGCATCGGATCGATGCCGCTGATGGCCAGGGCGCCGCCGCCGAGACCGACGGACGCGACAAGCGCGATCACGCCGTACAGTGCGCCGACCCCGGTCAGTGCCAGGACCTTGCCGACGAGGACGTGGCCGCGGTTCGGGTTCGCGAGGAACGTCGGCGTCAGGCTCTGATGCCGGAACTCGCCGGTCGTGGCGAGCGCACCGAGCAGGACGGGGAAGACGTACCCGATGCTCGTCGCGAAGCCGTAGATGAGACCGGGTTGGGTGAGCATCTCGCTCGTCGCCTGCGCCCCGGCCCCGCTGGACTCGGCCGCGCCCGGGATGTTGGCGAAGAGGAGCGCCGCCCCGGCCGCGGCGAAACCGACGTACACGAACAGGATGAGGGCGAGTCCCCACCACACGCGGGTGGTGAACACCTTGAGGAACTCGGAGCGGATGGCTGCCAGAAGTGAGGTCATGCGTGGTCCTCCCCACCGCTGACGAGCGCGAGGAACGAATCCTCGAGCCCTGATCGATGCCGCGACAACGCACTGAGCGGAATGCCGGCGGCGAGCGCGACCCGGCCGATGTCGATCGCCTCCACATCGTGCACGACGAGCCCCGAGCGGGCCTGGTCGAAGGTGTACCCCGCGGCGGTCAGCGCCGTGGCGAGCCGCTCGTGCTCCGGGGAGTTCACGACGACGCGGAGGGTGTCGGCGGCGTCGAGGCTCGCGAGCGTGCCCACGTGCGCGAGCCGCCCCTTCGCGATGATCACGACCTCGTCGACGGACTGCTGCACCTCGCTGAGCAGGTGCGAGCTGATGAGGACGGTCCGACCTTCGGCCGCGAGTGCGGTGAGGAAGCCGCGGATCCACTTGATCCCCTCGGGGTCGAGCCCGTTGATCGGTTCGTCGAGGACGAGCACACCGGGGTCGCCGAGGAGCGCGGTCGCGAGGCCGAGCCGTTGTCGCATGCCGAGTGAATATCCGGCGACGCGTCGGTCGGCGACCTCGAGCAGGCCGACCTGCGCGAGCACGACGTCCACCCGGCTCGCCGGCAGACGCGCTGCCGAGGCGTGCACGCGCAGGTGGTTGCGGGCGGTGCGGCCGGGGACGAAGCTCGCCGCCTCGAGAGCCGCTCCGACGGTCGCTGCTGGGACCGGCAGCTTGGCGTAGGGGACACCGCCGAAGGTCGCCCTCCCCGACGTCGGTTGCACGAGGCCGAGCAGCATGCGCAGGGTCGTCGTCTTCCCGGCTCCGTTCGGGCCGAGGAAGCCGGTGACCTTGCCCGGTTCCACGTGGAACGTCAGGTCGTCGACCGCCTGCACCGCCCCGAAGGATTTCGAGAGTCCATCGAACTCGATCGTCACGCCAGCGGTCATCCGGTGCCTCCCCAGGGGCGCGGCCGGATCCGCGCCTCGTCCTGCAACGCTATCGGGGCCGACGCCGGTTGCGCATCGGCCGCTCGGGGGAGATCCGGCAACTCCGGACATCGCTGCCGAACCGCCCCAACTCAGGAGTGCGCCTGGCGTGTCGCGGTGACACGCCGGGCGGTGACCCCGACACGCCGGGGCGCTCCTGAGTTGGGGAACGGGGGAGGGGAAGGGTCAGGGAGGTCGGCTGCTACAGCCCGAGGGAGTCGAGCGACGCGCGGACGGCAGCGGCCGAGTCGGCGAACTGCTGTTCCTCGCGGGGCGACATCGTGACCTCGACCACCGAGCGCACGCCCGAACGGTCGACGATGCTCGGCACCGACAGGGCGACCCCGCTGACGCCGTGGTACCCGTCGAGCACGGTGCTCACCGGCAGGATCGCGTGCTCGTCGCCGAGGATGGCCTCGACGATGCGAGCACCCGACAGCCCGATAGCGTAGTTCGTCGCGCCCTTGCCCTCGATGACGCGATAGGCGGCCGTCCGGACGTCGGTCGCGATCTCGTCGAGCCGCTGCTCCGTGAAGCGCGATCCGTCGGGCAGCTCCCAGTCGAGGATCGGGACGGGACCGATGGTCGCCTGCGACCACAGCGGCAGTTCGCTGTCGCCGTGCTCGCCGACGATGAGTGCGTGCACCGCCGAGGTCGCGACACCCGCGCGCTCAGCGAGCAACCAGCGCAGGCGGGAGGTGTCGAGGACGGTGCCGGAGGAGAAGACGCGTTCGCGCGGCAGCCCCGTGATCTGCTGGGCGGCGACGGTGAGGACGTCGCACGGGTTCGTGACGAGCATGTAGACGGCGTCCGGTGCCTGCTCGACGAGTTTCGGGAGCAGCTGCTCGAGGATACGGATGTTCGTGCCAGCGAGGTCGAGTCGGGTCTGGCCGGGTTCCTGCTTCGCGCCGGCCGTGATCACGACGATGTCCGCATCGGCGACGACCGAGATGTCGTCACCGCCCGTGATGCTGCTCGACCCGGTGAACTGCGTCCCATGGGCGAGGTCGAGGACCTCGGCCGAGGCCCGCTTGCCGTCGATGTCGTAGAGCGCCACCCGCCGGGCGCTGCCGCGGATGAGCGAGGCGTAGGCGAGGGACGAACCGACGCTCCCCGCCCCGATGATGGCCAGTTTCGACTTCGTGCGAGCACCCATGGCTCCATCTTGGCAGGGGCGGATGTGCGCGGTCAGGGCGCGGCACGACAGGTGTCGGGTTGTCTCGATGTCGAGGTATCCGCCCTTCGACAGGCTCAGGGACCGAATCGTCCCTTCGGCACTTCGACAAGCTCAGTGACCGGACCGCCGCACCCTCCGGTCACTGAGCCGCACCCGTCGGTCACTGAGCCGCACCCTATCGGTCACTGAGCTTGTCGAAGTGCCTCAGCCAACCACCGGTTCCGCGACTCGATGAGCCGTCGCAGGTGCCGGGTGAGCGCGACGTGTTCGGCCACGACGCCGAGCGGACCGAACGGCGCCGAGAACGTGACGTCGTCGAGCATGATGGTCCGCGCCGTCCCCATCGGGCGCTCGAGCGGTTCGAAGAGGTGGACGTGGCGGAACGTCCGGAACGGACCGGACAGCTGTTCATCGGTGAACCGCTGGGGTTCCTCGAACGCGGTGATCCGACTCGTCATCGTCCACGGCACACCGAAGTGCCTCGCCCGCCAGGTGACGGTCTCACCGAGGCCGATCAGCCCGGAGGTCACGCCGCCGACCGCCCGTTCACCGGTGTCCGCCATCGAGCCGAGGTGGGCGTCGATCGACCGCGAGAGGTCGAAGGCCTGCTGCATCGTCCCGGCGAGCTCGGTGCGGAGGCGGAAGTGGGCGGTCATGACGGTGGCGGATCAGGCGGGCCGGTCGGTGCGAGCATCGGTGGAGACGTCGGCGCCGGTGTGCACGGCGCATCGCGGGCCGCCGTCGGGCCCGTCCGCGTGCGCCTCGCACACGACCAACTGCGTCTTACAGGAGGGGTCCGCGCAGTTCTGCAGGTGCTTCGTCGACGTGTCGCAGACGACACAGTGCCCGATGACGGCCGCGTGATCGCTGAACTCGAGCGAGCCCCGCTTGTCGAACACGTACAGGGATCCCTCCCACAGGCCGTCGTCGCCGAACTGCTCGCCGTACCGGACGATGCCGCCGTCGAGCTGGTACACCTCGCCGAAGCCGCGAGAGCGCATGAGTCCCGAGAGCACCTCGCAGCGGATGCCGCCCGTGCAGTAGGTGACGACCGGCTTGTCCTTGAGGTGGTCGTACTTCCCGCTGTCGAGTTCGGCGACGAAGTCCCGGGTGGTCGCGACGTCGGGCACGACCGCACCGGCGAACCGCCCGATCTCGGCCTCGAAGGCGTTCCGGCCGTCGAAGAACACGACGTCGTCGCCGCGCTCCGCGACGAGCTCGTGCAGTTCCGTCGGCTGCAGGTGCACCCCGCCGCCGGTGACGCCGTGCTCGTCCACCACGAGCTCACCGGGGGCGCCGAAGGACACGATCTCCTCGCGCACCTTCACGCTGAGCTTCGGGAAGTCGCTGCTCCGACGCCAGGGCGCGGGACGGTGCCTGGCCGTGCGCACGCGGTCGTCCTCGTCGAAGCCCGAGCCGTCGCTCCACTTCACGTCGAGGTCATGGAACGCGGGGTGCTCCTTCGTCTTCCGGACGTAGAGCTTGCAGGCGTCGAGCTCGCCGCCGACGGTGCCGTTGATGCCGTCCTTCGAGATGAGGATGCGACCACGGAGACCGAGTGACTCGCAGAGGTCGCGCTGCCACAGCCGGATCGCCTCCGGGTCCGCCAGGGGAGCGAACGCGTAGTACAGGAGGATCTTCGGGTCAGCCACCGCTCAATCGTACGTGGCGCCGACCGCGGATCGTCGGGCCGGTCCAGCGGACACGGACGTTCCGGCCCCTCGCTTGTCGAAGGGCCACAACCGCCGCCGTCGGCGCAGGCGCCAGGCCTAGGGTGGACGCAGACCTCGAAGGAGATGGCTATGCGCACTGCAGTGATCGTCGACGCGATCCGGACGCCGTCCGGCCGGGGCAAACCGGGCGGTGCGCTGAACGCCGTGCACCCGACGGACCTCCTCGCCGGCACGATCCGTGCGCTCGTGGAGCGGACCGGCATCGATCCCGCGGTCGTCGAGGACGTCTACGCCGGCTGCGTCACCCAGTCCGGCGAGCAGGGGCAGAACATCGCGCGGAACGCGGCGCTCGCCGCAGGCCTCCCGCAGGAGACGCCCGGCACCACCATCGACCGGCAGTGCGGCTCCAGCCAGCAGGCCACCACCTTCGCCGCGCAGAGCGTCATGTCGGCCGGCAACGACGTCGTCATCGCCTGCGGTGTCGAATCGATGAGTCGGGCGCCGATGGGCTCCAACGTGCAGGGGGCAGACCCCTTCGGCTCCGCCCTCCGAGCCCGCTTCCCTGAGGGCCTCGTCGGCCAGGGTGTCTCCGCCGAACTCATCGCCGCCCGCTGGAACCTCAGCCGCGAGGAGCTCGACGCCTTCGCCGCCCGCTCCCACGAGCGCGCCGCCGCGACCTGGGCGTCCGGCGGGTTCGACGGCGAGGTCGTCGCCGTCACCCTCCCCGACGGTTCCGTCGTCACGACCGACGAGACGGTCCGTGCCGGGACGGCCCCCGAGGCGCTCGCCGGACTCCCCGCCGTCTTCCGCGACGAGCGGCTCGCGGCGCGCTTCCCCGAGATCGCCTGGCGGATCACCCCGGGGAACGCCTCACCGCTCACCGACGGCGCCTCCGCCGCGCTCATCATGAGCGAGGTCCGGGCGCTCGAGCTGGGGCTGACGCCGCGTGCGCGCTTCGTCTCCTTCGCCGCGGTCGGGAGCGACCCGATCGAGATGCTCACCGGCATCCTCCCCGCCACCCGCCGCATCCTGGAGCGCAGCGGGCTCGGTATCGACGACATCGACGCGTTCGAGGTCAACGAGGCGTTCGCGTCCGTCCCGCTCGCGTGGCAACGCGAATTCGGGGTGGACGACGACCGGCTCAATCCGCGGGGTGGGGCGATCGCCCTCGGGCACCCGCTCGGCGCCTCCGGGACGAAGCTCCTCGCCACCCTCCTCGGCCAACTCGAGGCGACCGGCGGCCGCTACGGGCTGCAGACGATGTGCGAGGGCGGCGGTATGGCCAACGCGACGATCATCGAGCGCCTCTGATGGGCGCGCCCACCACGTGAAGGGAACCAGCACATGGATGTGACCGGCAGTTCGGCGATCGTCACCGGCGGCGCCTCGGGACTCGGATTCGCGACCGCGACGCGGCTGGCCGGTGCCGGTGCGCGCGTCGTGCTCGTCGACCTCCCCGGTTCACCCGGGGCGGAGCGGGCCGAGGAGCTCGGCGGGTTCGCGACCTTCGTGCCCGCCGACGTCACCGACGGTGAGCAGGTGCAGGCGGCGGTCGCAGCGGCGGTGTCGCGTGGCCCGCTGCGGGTCGTCGTGAACTGCGCCGGCATCGCACCACCGGCGAAGGTGCTCGGCCGCGACGGTCCGGCGGACCTCGGCGCGTTCGAGCGAGTCCTCCGCGTCAACGTCCTCGGCACCTTCAACGTCATCCGGCTCACGGCCGACGCGATGCAGCACAACGATCCGGACGGTGATCCCGTCGACGGCGCAGGCGACCGCGGCGTCATCATCAACACCGCGTCCGTCGCCGCCTTCGACGGACAGGTCGGCCAGCCCGCCTACGCCGCGTCCAAGGGTGCGGTGCACTCGATGACGCTGCCGATCGCCCGCGAGCTGGCGCGCTTCGGGATCCGGGTCGTGACGATCGCACCCGGCATCATGGAGACGCCCATGCTCGCCGGACTGCCCGAGGCGGCGCAGGAGTCGCTCGGGCACCAGGTGCCGTACCCGGCCCGCCTCGGCCGCCCCGACGAGTACGCCTCGCTCGCGCTGCACATCGTCGAGAACGGCTACCTCAACGGTGAGACGATCCGCCTCGACGGCGCGATCCGGATGGCGCCGAAATGACCGGCTCTCCGATGCCGACGAACCCATCCACCGACCAGGGAGCCACTCCGTGACCAGCGACGACACCATCCTCTTCGAGGTGAGCGACGGCCTCGCGCACCTCACGCTCAACCGGCCCGCGAGCCTCAACGCGATCGACGACCGTGCGGCCAGACGGTGGCGCGACCTCGCCCTCGAGATCGCGGAGCGCGACGACGTCCGGGCGGTCCTGTTCGACGCCAACGGTCCGGCGTTCTGCGCGGGTGGCGACGTCCTCGCGATGTCGCGGATGGGTGACGGCAGCGAGGGATCGACGGGCGCCTTCGTCACCGAGCTCGCCGACATCATCCACGAGGGCCACCGGACGCTGCAGTCGGTCGCGAAGCCGATCGTCGCCGCCGTCCAGGGGGCTGTCGCGGGCGGTGGGCTGGGGTTCATGCTCGTCGCCGACGTGATCATCGCGTCCGACCGGGCGAAGTTCGTCAGCAAGTACGCCGACATCGGCCTGACTCCGGACTGCGGCGTGAGCACCCTGCTGCCCGAGGCGGTCGGGATGCGTCGGGCGCTCGAGCTCACCCTCGGCCCGCGGATGCTGAGCGCCGAGGAGGCGCTCGACTGGGGGCTCGTGACCGAGGTGGTCCCCGCCGAGCAGCTCGACGCCCGCGCACGCGCGGTGGCCGCGTTCTGGTTGGCCGGAGCCACGGCCGCGTTCGGTCAGGCGCGGCGGCTGCTGCGCGAGAGCGTCGGCCGCGGCTACCAGGACGCCCTCGACGACGAAGCCCGCACGATCGGCGCGGCGATCGAGACGCCCGAGTCGGTCGCGCGCGTCGCGGCGTTCGCGGCCGCGTCGGCGAAGCGCGCCGCCGCGTCGGCGAAGCGCGCCGCCACCACCACCCCGAAGGAGCCCACCGCATGACCACCCTCGCCGGCAAGACCATCCTCATGTCGGGCGGCAGCCGCGGCATCGGCCTCGCGATCGCCCTGCGTGCGGCCCGCGACGGCGCGAACGTCGCGATCCTCGCCAAGACCGACACCCCCGATCCCCGCCTCGAGGGGACGATCCACACCGCAGCGGACGCGATCCGCGAGGCCGGTGGGCAGGCGCTCCCGATCCTCGGCGACGTCCGCAACGACGACGACATCACCCGGGCCGTGTTCGAGACGGCCGGTGAGTTCGGCGGCATCGACATCGTCGTCAACAACGCGAGCGTCATCAGCCTTGCGCGGACCCTCGACCTCGATGCGAAGCGGTACGACCTCATGCAGGACGTGAACGTGCGTGGGACGTTCATGCTGTCGCGGGCGGCCATCCCGATGCTGAAGGACGCGGAGAACCCCCACATCCTGTCGCTGTCACCGCCGCTCAACCTCGACCCGAAGTGGCTCGGCGCGCACACCGGCTACACACTCGCGAAGTACGGCATGTCGATGGTGACGCTCGGTCTCGCTGCCGAGTTCGGACGCGACGGCATCGCCGCGAACACGCTCTGGCCGAAGACGACGATCAAGACGGCGGCGGTCGGCAACATCCTCGGCGGCGAGGCCCTCCTGGCGAAGAGTCGCACCCCGGAGATCTACGCCGACGCGGCCTACGAGGTCCTGACGGCGTCGGCGCGTGAGCTCACGGGTCGGTCGCTCATCGTGGAGGACGTCCTCGCGGAGGCCGGGGTCACCGACCTCGCGAAGTACTCACCGGGCGTCGACGAGTCTGAGCTCTACCCCGACATCTTCCTGTAGCGGACGGCTCGCCCTGTCCGCTGACGGCAGAACGCGGGCTCCCCGAGCCTGGCCGAGCCGCGCCTACAGTGAGAGCACGCGGTCACGGAGCCCGCGCCCGCAGCCGGAAGGAGTCGCCATGTTGTACCGCGAAGCCCTCGGCGCGGCCCTGCGCACGCGTCGGCTGGCACAGGGGCGCACCCTGCAGGACGTGGCGACCGCCGCAGCCGTGTCGACGCCCTACCTGTCGGAGATCGAGCGCGGACGCAAGGACGCCTCCTCCGAGGTGGTCGTGACCATCGCCGACGCGCTCCGCACCCGCCTCGACGCGCTCATGTTCGACATCGCGGACCGCTTCGAGACCGCGGCGGCTCCGATCGTCGTCGAGCTGCCCCTCGCCGAGGACGCGCTCGCCGACGCGACGATCACCCCGCTGCGCCCCGCGGCCGACCCGCAGCTGCTCGCCGCCTGACCCCGACCGTCGGCGATCGTCCGGACACGCTGGTTCGTCCCGTCCGCTGACGGCCAGCCGCTCGCTCGGCCCACCGCTCGCTCCGTCCACCGCTCGCTCGGCCCACCGCTCGCTCGGCCCACCGCTCGCTCGGCCCACCGCTCGCTCCGTCAGCCGCCGGCGAGTGCCTCGAAGGTCTCGTGAAGGAGCGGCTCGGCCGTCTCCCACGTCGTGTCCGCGTCCCAGGCACCGAGGTCGGTGACCTCGGTATGGCGGCCGGCCTGGTGCCTCGGCTCGGGATCGCCCGGGAGCCGCAGTCGCTGGGTGAACCCTCCGGTCGTCCGGTCGAAGTCGAGCACGTGGAAGGCGACGTTCCGGTTCCAGTCCTCGGACGGCCACGAGATGAAGTTCACGCGCACCCGCTCCGCGGACAGCGGCCCTTCGGCGACGTAACTGCCGGGGTGGTCCTCGCCCGGCGACAGGATGCGGTACGCACCGTTCGAGCAGTAGAGCAGCAGGGCCGGCACGAACGGCTTCTCCGCGAACAGTTCGGTGTAGTGGAGCGCCTCGGCTCGGATCACGTCGCCGAACAGGTGCGGGGTCTGCGGTGCCCCAGGGGTGTGCATCGGCACGGTCGTCTCCTTCGGTTCGTCAGCGGTCGGTATGCGTGTCACTCTGTCCGTGGCCGCCGTATGCGCGGTGTACGCGGGCTGGGTGGATGCGGAGAACGAAGCTGGTATTCCACGGTGCCAGGAGAACAGCGCGACAGCAGGACCATTTCACGTGAAATGTCCTGTTCCCGGGCGGTTCTCCTGCTGCGGCGCGACGGACCCGCGGGCGTAGGCTGGAGGATGCGACGCCCCGCAGCACACTCGGACGGGCCGCACCCGAAAGGAACACCCGTGATCCAGCACCACCTGCGCGTCCACCGCAGTGACGAGAACCTCGCCCGCGAAGGACAGCTCGCCTGGCAGCTCGCCCGCGTCGCGACCGATCCGGTGGAGGTGACGCCCGAGGTCGTCGACATGATCATCAACCGCGTGATCGACAACGCCGCCGTCGCAGCCGCCTCGCTCACGCGCCGGCCCGTCTCCTCGGCTCGCGCCCAGGCGCTCAGCCACCCCGTCAGCACCGGCGGCGACGGTGCCACCGTGTTCGGGCCCGACCTCGCCCGCCGCGTCTCCCCGGAATGGGCGGCCTGGGCCAACGGCGTCGCCGTGCGCGAGCTCGACTTCCACGACACCTTCCTCGCCGCCGAGTACTCGCACCCGGGCGACAACATCCCGCCCATCGTCGCGGTGGCCCAGCACGTCGGCTGCACGGGCGCCGACCTCGTCCGCGGGATCGCGACCGGCTACGAGATCCAGATCGACCTCGCGAAGGCGATCAGCCTGCACCGACACAAGATCGACCACGTGGCACACCTCGGCCCGAGCGCCGCGGCCGGCATCGGCACGATGCTCGGCCTCGATCAGGCCACCATCCACCAGGCGATCGGCCAGGCACTCCACACCACGACGGCCACCCGCCAGTCGCGCAAGGGCGAGATCTCCACCTGGAAGGCGCACGCTCCTGCGTTCGCCGGCAAGATGGCGGTCGAGGCCGTCGACCGGGCGATGCGCGGCGAGACCAGCCCGTCGCCGATCTACGAGGGCGAGGACGGCGTGGTCGCCTGGCTGCTCGAAGGCCCCGACGCCTCGTACGACGTCCCGTTGCCCGGCGCCGGTGAGCCGAAGCTCGCAATCCTCGACTCCTTCACGAAGGAGCACTCGGCGGAGTACCAGGCGCAGGCGTGGATCGACCTCGCCCGCAAGCTGCACCACGAGCACCCGGAGCTTTTTGCCCTTCGACAGGCTCAGGGACCGCAGGTGGACCGCATCGTCCTCCACACCTCGCACCACACGCACTACGTCATCGGCTCCGGCGCGAACGACCCGCAGAAGTACGACCCGACGGCGTCGCGCGAGACGCTCGACCACTCCATCCCCTACATCGTCGCGGTGGCGCTGCAGGACGGCGCGTGGCACCACGTCGACTCCTACCGTCCCGAGCGCGCCACCCGCGCCGACACCGTCGAGCTGTGGCACCGGATCTCGACGGCGGAGGACGCTGAGTGGACGCGCCGCTACCACTCGCTGGACCCGGCGGAACAGGCGTTCGGCGGGCGCATCGAGATCACGCTCACGGACGGGTCGACCATCGTCGACGAGATCGCCGTCGCCGACGCCCACCCGCTCGGCGCCCGCCCGTTCGCGCGCGTCGACTACGTCCACAAGTTCCGCACCCTCGCCGCCGACGTCCTCGACCCGGAGGAGATCGAGCGTTTCCTCGCGCTCGCCGAACGCCTCCCGGAACTCGACGCCGACGAGGTCAAGCAGCTGAGCATCCAGGCCGCCTCCGGGGTCCTCGCCTCGGCACCCCACCCGACCGGCCTGTTCTGATGCCGGCCGACCTCCAGAAGGGACTGCGCTGATGCTGTACAGCGAGACCACGCCGGCCGAGAAGCGCCGGCTGTTCCGCGAGCGACTCGCCACCGGTGAGCTGCTGCGCTTCCCGGGCGCGTTCAACCCGCTCTCGGCGAGGCTCATCGAGCAGAAGGGCTTCGACGGCGTCTACATCTCCGGGGCGGTGCTCTCCGCCGACCTCGGGCTGCCCGACATCGGACTGACGACCCTCACCGAGGTCGCCGGTCGCGCCAAGCAGATCGCCCGGATGACCGAGCTGCCCGCGATCGTCGACGCCGACACCGGCTTCGGGGAGCCGATGAACGTCGCGCGCACCGTCCAGGAGATCGAGGACGCCGGGCTCGCCGGGCTCCACATCGAAGACCAGGTCAACCCGAAGCGCTGCGGCCACCTCGACGGCAAGCAGGTCGTCGACACCTCCACCGCGCTCGGCCGGATCCGTGCCGCCGTCGACGCCCGGCGCGATGCGAACCTGCTCATCATGGCGCGCACCGACATCGCCGCGGTCGACGGGCTCGACGCCGCGATCGACCGGGCCAAGCGGCTCGTCGACGCCGGAGCCGACGCGATCTTCCCCGAGGCGATGCGGTCGCTCGAGGAGTTCGCCGCCGTCCGCGACGCGGTCGACGTGCCGATCCTCGCCAACATGACGGAGTTCGGCAAGAGCGAGCTGTTCACAAGTCAGCAGCTCGCCGATGTGGGCGTGAACATCGTCATCTGGCCGGTGTCGCTCCTCCGCATCGCGATGGGCGCCGCGGGTCGCGCGCTCGACACGCTGAACGACGAGGGCTCGCTCACGAGCAAGCTCGGTGAGATGCAGCACCGTGCCGACCTCTACGAACTGATCGACTACGAGGGCTACAACCGTTTCGACACCTCGGTCTTCAACTTCACCATCGACCGGTAGGTGTCCCCGCGCCGGTGAACACCACCTGGGTCTCCGCTCCCCGAGCTTGTCGAGGGGCGAGCCGGGTGCCAAGCTCGACCGACGCGCGCAGGACGCGCGCAGGCAGTACGCAAAGGAGCAACGCATGACCGAAGCGACCAGCGACATCAAGAAGGGTCTCGCCGGCGTCGTCGTCGACGTGACGAGCGTCTCGAAGGTGAACCCGGAGACGAACTCCCTGCTCTACCGCGGGTATCCGGTCCAGGAGCTCGCCGAGCACTGCAGCTTCGAGCAGGTCGCGTACCTGCTCTGGAACGGTGAACTGCCCACGGACGCCGAACTCGCGGAGTTCACTGCGTTGGAGCGGGGCCAGCGCGCGCTCGACGACAACGTCAAGGCGGCCATCGACCTCCTCCCGACCGAGAGCCACCCGATGGACGCCCTCCGCACGGCCGTCAGCGTGATCGGCGCGAACGACCCGACCGCCGAGACCAACACCCCCGAGACCAACGCGGTGAAGGCCGCGAGCCTGTACGCGAAGCTGCCGGCGATCGTCGCCTACGACCAGCGCCGCCGCCACGGCCTCGAGCTCGTCCCGCCGCGCGACGACCTCGGCTACAGCGCGAACTTCCTCTTCATGACCTTCGGCGAAGAGGCCGATCCGGTCGTCGTCGAGGCGTTCGACGTCTCGATGATCCTCTACGCGGAGCACTCCTTCAACGCGTCGACGTTCACCGCCCGGGTCATCACCTCGACCCTCAGCGACCTGTACTCGGCGGTCACCGGTGCGATCGGCGCGCTCAAGGGCGCCCTGCACGGTGGGGCGAACGAGGCCGTCATGCACGTCTTCGACGAGATCGGGACGGCTGACCAGGCCAGCGCCTGGCTCGACGCGGCGCTCGGCGAGAAGCGCAAGATCATGGGCTTCGGACACCGGGTCTACAAGAACGGCGACTCGCGCGTGCCGACGATGCTCAAGGCGCTCGAGCGGCTCGCCGAGCACTACGGCAAGCCCGAGATCCTCGAGCTGTACACGACGCTCGAAGCGGACATGGTCGCGCGGAAGAACATCAAGCCGAACCTCGACTACCCCTCGGGCCCGGCGTACAACCTGATCGGGTTCGACACGGCCACGTTCACGCCGCTGTTCGTCGCCGCTCGGATCGTCGGGTGGACGGCGCACATCGCCGAGCAGCTGGCGTCGAACGCGCTCATCCGTCCGCTGTCCGAGTACGTCGGGCCAGACGAGCGGCACGTGCCGACCGACTGAGGGCGAGTTCTCCACAGATTCGGCGGCAGCCCCCACGGCGATATTCCAGATGAGTAGCCTCGGTCCTCGTGACTGCTCTGATCCGTGCTCCGCGCTCCCTACTCCGGCGCTCCACGCTCTCGGCCCTGGCCGCAGCGACCATCCTGCTCACCGCGGTGGGACTCCCGGGTCCGGCATCCGCTGCTCCGCCCGTCGGGTCCATCGCGGACCCGCAGGAGCACGACGACGCACCCGGTGACGCGTTCGGCACCGGGGATGCCCCCGGTGCGTCGGGCGCCGTGGCCCCTTCGGCAGGCACGTCGAGGGTGATCGGCAAGCTCGTCCTGCAGAACCGTTCCACCGGATCTTCGGCGTACGTCGGGCTCTCCGCGCCGGAGTCGGGTCGGAACGTCCAGCGGCTGTACTCGTCCTCGGTGGGCGGAGCAGCGTCTCTCGCGGGGACGTATTCCCTCCCTGCCGTCGGTGCGGCCGGGCCGATCACCGGCACGGGAACCTCTTCGGCGCTCTGCCTGACGCCCGCGGGCGACGGCTCCCGGGCGCTCGTCGCAGCCCGGACGTGCACCGGGGCCCCGTCGCAGGACTTCGAGTGGCGGTACGTCTCGAACAAGTGGGTGGCCGGCTACGCCCTGTACCCGGTGTCGAGTCCGTACTCCTTGGGCGGGACGGACAACGACACCTTCGTCGAGCTCACGATGGACGCGCTCACCGATGTCGTCGTGGAGTCGCAGCTGGCCCCGATCGAGCCGTTCGAACTGTCGACCCCGGCGATCGGCGCCACGGTGGACACACCGACCCCCACGTTCAGCGGTGTCGGGCAACCCGGATCGTCCATCACGATCCGCACCGACGCGCAGGTCCTGCTCGCGACCACGAGCGTCCCCCTGGACTCGACCTCCTGGTCGGTTCCGTCGATCCAGCTCGAGCCCGGCCGCTACACGGGAGCCGCGACCCAGAGCGGAACCGGGTCGGATGTCCAGGTGCGTTTCGACTTCACGGTCCCGGCGCCGCTCGCGCCCGGCGCCTCGATCCCCACGCCGACGCTCGCCCCCGGTCAGTCCGTGGAGGTGGAGGCGACGTTCAACGCCGATGCCGGTGGTCAGCGTATCGACGTCTACCACCCGGTGTACACGCGGATCACCGCGGTCGACCACCCGGCCTTCACGCTCGACGCGTTGGGCATCGGAGGCATGCTGCCGGTCGGCGCGACCACGCTGAGGTTCACGCTGCGGGCGAACGACGACGCTCCCGTCGGCGAGGCCACGGGCGGCAAGGTCACCTACGGTTCCTCCCGCACCACGATCGCCGACTTCACGGCGAACATCGTCCGTGCGCCGGACGAGCCGATCGCCCCTCTGGTGGTCGAGTCGCCGAGGCGCGGCGAGACGATCACTGAGACGACCCCCGTGTTCAGTGGGACCGGCGAGCCGGGTTCGCGCATCGAGATCCGTGGCGCGTGGGGCGACGTCCTCGGCTCGGTGGAGCGGGTCGACGCGAGCGGTGCGTGGTCGATCACGTGGAACAAGAGCCTCCTCCCGAGCCGGTATGCCGGAGGCACCGTGAAGCAGTTCGTGGACGGGGTACCGACGCACACCTTCGTCTACGACTTCACCCTCGTGCAGCCGCAGCTCGTCGTGACATCGCCGACGTTCGGCGACACGATCACGGGCACTCGTCCGGTGTTCACCGGTACCGCGAACCCGGGGGCGCGGGTGCAGATCACGGGCGCGTGGGGCACCGATCTCGGCTCCGCGATCGCCGACCCGCGCACCGGGGAGTGGACCATCACCTGGCCGCGTGACTACCTCCCGGCGCGCTATTCCGGGGGCATCGTGACCGAGACGGTCGGCGGGAAGGTCATCGGCTCGACCGGGTACGACTTCACCCTCACCCGCTGATCCACCGGGCCGCCGACTCGACGAACCGTCATCGGCCGGGCGTGTGCGGGGCGTGAACATGGCGGTGTCATCTCCATGTTCGACTCAAATGTACCGTGCTGATATATCTGCTAACTTGATCCAGCTCGAGCGCGCCCGATCGGGTGACCGTCTCGCTGTGGTGACGGCTTCGAGCGATCATCTGGTAAACGAAAGGTTGCTTCCTCCCCTCATGAAGCTCATGACATCTCTTCTCACACTCTGCATGCTGGCAGTCACCCCGGCCGGTGCCACGTGGGGCTCCGCCTCGGTCGGCGAGCCGACCTCGCCGGCTTCCACAGCTGCAACCCCGACCGCTGAGTCGGTCGACAGCGGAGCACCGCTCGCTGGCAAGTTCGTGTTGTGGCGTCCTGGGAGCGACGGCTACTACGGTCTCGCCCCAGGGGCCGAGGGCTCGCTTGTCGCCGCCACGGAGATCGGGGGAGTGACCCGGGCGGAGGCGCTCGACTCGGCAGCCGAGGCACTCTTTCCTGCGCTCGGGGCCACCGGCCCGATCCGAGTGGGCGAACGCTGCCTCGTGCCTGGTGTGCTGATCGGGGGAAGCCGCACCGTCGCCCTGGGCGATTGCTCGGCGGGAGACGTCTACGACGTCACGATGGACCACAGTGGGCGTATCGAGTTGGGCGACCGCGTCGTGAGCTCCATCAAATGGTCAGGCGGGGGGTATCCGACTCACCTGATCTTCGACGACGGGCCCACGTGGCTGGGGTACCAGTTGGACCTGACGCTCTACCTCGACCCGACGGTCTCCGTTCCGGTGCCCGCGGTGTCACGCGGGCAGGCGGCTGTCGTCGAAGCGACCTTCGGTGCGGACGCTGGAGGCCAGCGGATCGACATCGCCCCACCGGCCGGGACGACGATCACGGCGGTCGACGATCCGGCATTCTCGGTTTCGTCGAGCGGGCTGACCGGCACCCTTCCCGTCGGTTCCACCTCGTTGCGGTTCACCCTGACCGCCGACGAGGACGCACGACTCGGCGCTGCGCGGGGTGGGCGCATCACCTGGGGCGACCGACGCGTACAGATCGCTGAACTCCAGGCGTGGGTTGGCGAAGCGCCCGCCGTCAACGTGCCAGACGTCGCGGTGATGCAGGGGGCGACGGTCGACGTGCCGCTAGCGTTCAACGAGACGGCGACCGGTGCGACGGAGATCGTGGTGCCGGCCGGGTTCGCGTCGGGGACGGCGACGGGCGGGTTCACCTGGGACGCGGCGCTGCCGGGGTTCCGTGGCACGGTGACGGGGACGAACCGGGACGTCGCGCTGACGTTGACGGCGAAGGCCGATGCGCCGGTCGGGGCGGCCGAGGGTCGGGTGACCCAGGCGGGTTCTGGCTTGAACCAGGTCTGGTCCGCCACGTTCGAGTCCGCTGCTCCGGCGCCCGTCGCGCCGCTGGTGGTGGAGTCGCCGAAGTCCGGCGACACGATCCGTGAGACGACCCCCGTGTTCCGGGGGACGGCGCAGCCGGGTTCGAGGATCGTGATCCGCGGGCTGTGGGGCGGGGTGCTCGGATCGGTTGAGGAGGTCGCCGCGAACGGTGCCTGGTCGATCACGTGGAACAAGGACCTGCTGCCGGGACGGTATGTCGGCGGCACGGTGGAGCAGTCCGTGGTCGGTGCTCCGACCCAGACCTTCGTCTACGACTTCACGATCGCAGCGTCGAGCGTCACTCCGTTGCTGGTCACGTCTCCGACGATCGGCGAGACGGTCACCGAGACGTCCCCGGTGTTCACCGGGACCGGCCAGCCTGGCGCGCGGATCGAGATCCGGGGTGCGTCCGGTGCCGTCCTCGGCGAGGTCGTCGAGGTCGACTCGAGTGGGGCGTGGACGATCACATGGAATAAGAGTCTGCTTCCGAACCGCTATGTCGGGGGAACGGTGAAGCAGTTCGTGGACGGGGCCGTGACGCACACGTTCGTCTACGACTTCACGATCGTCCAGCCCCGACTCGTCGTCACCTCGCCGAGAGTCGGCGACACCCTCACCGGCACCAGGCCGGTGTTCACCGGTACGGCGAACCCGGGGGCGCGGGTGCGGATCACGGGCGCGTGGGGCACCGACCTCGGCTCCGCGATCGCCGACCCACGGACCGGGGAGTGGACCATCACCTGGCCGCGTGACTATCTCCCGGCGCGGTACTTCGGCGGCACCGTGACCGAGACCGTCGGCGGCAAGGTCATCGCCTCGTCCGGGTACGACTTCACCCTCACCCAGTGAGCTGACCATCGGGCCCGCCGGC
>NZ_JACYTU010000021.1:0-41218 GCF_014841225.1 Plantibacter sp. CFBP 8804 | reverse complement strand
AGCGCCGACCCCGGTTGGGGTCGGCGCTCGGCGTCCGGTGGGAAGTGATCATCGCTCGCAGAGGGTCGCGTCGAGGGCGTCGACGACGATCCGATACTGCTTCATCAACCGCTCGTTGTCGTCGGGCGACACGACCGCCCACGGCAGCGAGGTGACGGCGATGGTGACGGCCGTGCCGTCGGGACCGACCGCGTTGCGCGTCTGGGTTCCGGGGATGTCGCCGCCATGGCCCCAGGCCACGCCGCCGCAACTCAGCGGGTAGCTCTGCAGGCCCAGCCCGTAGCCCGCTCCCGGCCACAGCTCGTCGCCGGCCGGAACCGTGGTCTGCATCTCGGCGAGGGTCTCCTCGTTCAGGAGTTCACCGTCGAGCAGGGCCTTCATGAAGACGTTGAGCTCGTGCGGCGTCGAGACGAGCGCACCGGCGGACCAGGCGAACGAGGTGTCGAGGGCCGTGATGTCCAGGAGGTCGCCGACGGTCTTCGCGTGGTACCCGTGGGGGTGCTCACCGCGCAGCTCGCGTTCGCCCGGCGCCGGGAAGTACGTGTGCTCGAGGTCGAGCGGCTTGACGATGCGCTCGTCGATCTGCTGGGCGAGCGCCCGGTCGGTGACGCTCTCGACCATGAGCCCCAGCACGAGGTAGTTCGTGTTGCTGTACGCCCACCGCTCCCCCGGCGCGAACACGGCCGGCTTGGCGAGGGCGATGTCGAGCATGTCGCGGGGCGAGGTGTACCGCTCCTGTGCCGCGAACGCGTCGGCGGCGATCTGGTCGGCGTACTCGGGGAGCCCCGCCGTGTGCTGGAGCAGCTGACGGACCGAGATGCGGGTGCCGTCGATGCCGTCGCCGGTGATGAGCCCAGGGAGGTAGGAGTCGATCGGGGTGTCGAGCGCGACCTTCCCCTCCTGGACGAGCTGCAGGACGACGGTCGAGACGAACATCTTCGTGTTACTCGCGATCCGCACCTCGCCGTCGACCGGGGCCGGCTCGTCGGTCGCGAGGTCGCCGATGCCGGCCGCGACGTCGATCGCCTCGCCGTCCGGCCCGATCACTGATGCGAGTGCCGCGGGGTAGCCGGCGTCGACGAGCGACTGCATCCGGTCCTGCAGCGGGCCGGATTCCGAGCCGGTGCCGGCGGTCTGCTCCGTGGCGCTGGAACAGGCGCTCAGGGAGACGGTTCCGGCGAGCAGCGCGGCGGCGGCCGAGACGGCGATGATCGTGCGGTGACGGGTCTGGTGCTGCGTCTTGGTCTGCGTGTGGGTCTGGGTCTGGTCGTTCATGTGGGTGATTCCTTTCAGATGTCGCGGCGCGAGAGCGCAGCGGATGCGGCCACGGTGAGGGCCGCGGTGAGGGCCACGAGGGCGAGGATGACGACGATCGGTCCGAGCCCGTCCGTTCCGCCGTGGATGACGCCCTGGGCGAGGGCGACGGGCAGGAACTGGGTCCAGACCGGCACGATGCCGCCGGTGATCAGCTGGATCGAGGAGACGACGATCGGTTCGAGGATGAGGATCGCGATCATCGTCAGAACGCCGGCGAGCTGGGTGCGGACGATGAGTCCGACCGCGAGTCCGATGACCGACAGGGCGGTGACGGCGAGGACACCGAGCCCGAACCGTGCTGCGAGGTCCGGGAGTCCGAGGACGAACGGCGTCCCGGTCGCTGCCAGGGTGATCACGAGCGTGACCAGGCTGACGAGGGCGAGTACGACACCGAGAGCGGCGCCGACGACTGCGACGGCGCCCGCCTTGGCTGCGACGATGCGGAACCGCTTCGGCGAGGCGAGGACAGCGCCGACGATGCCGCCGTAGCGGTCGTCACTCGTGCCGGCGAGCACGCCGAGCAAGGTGATCGCCAGGAGTGCGACGCCGATGGAGCCGCTGCCCATCGACGCACCGAGGGGGTTGAGCGCGTCGAGTTGGACGGCGCGGGAGGCGAGGTCCAGGACGGGGAAGTCGCTCCCGAGAGCGTCGAGGCCAGGGCCGATGTCGCCGTCGGCGAGGGCGGGCATGAGCGTGACGAAGGCGAGTTGCGTGACGATGAGTCCCACGACGGCGACCGCCGCGGTGACCTTCGTCGCGGTCGTGGTGACGAGACCGATGAGTTCAGCGCGGAACATCAGCGCACCTGCCCGTTGTTGGTGAGCTGGGCGGTTCCGGTGACCTGGAGGTAGTACGCCTCGAGGTCGCCGCCCGATGCGGCGAGGATGTCGCCCATCGACGACTCGGCCACGACGCGCCCGTCGGTGATGACGACCACGTCGTCCGCGATGTCTTGGACGTCGGAGAGGAGGTGGGACGACAGCAGCACCGTTCCACCCGCGTCGGCGAACGCACGCAGCCGGAGTCGCAACCACTGCATGCCCGCAGGGTCCAGGCCGTTCGACGGCTCGTCGAGGATGAGCACGGCCGGCTCGCCGAGGAGCGCTGCCGCGATCGCGATGCGCTGACGCATCCCGAGCGAGTACCCGCCGGCGGGGCGGTCGGCGTCGCGTGCCATGCCTACTTCGGTGAGGACCGCGTCGATGCGGGAGGCGTCGACCCCGATCCGTGCGGCGGCGATGCGGAGGTGCTGCCGCCCGGTGCGAGCCGGGTGGAGTCCGCCCGCGTCGAGGACGGCGCCGACGGTGCGCGCCGGCTGCTCGAGCTCGCGGTACGGGCGACCGAGGATGAGGCCGTCCCCCGCGTCAGGACGGGCGAGTCCCAGCAGCAGGCGGATGGTGGTGGTCTTCCCGGCGCCGTTGGGGCCGAGGAGTCCGACGACCCGGCCGGGGCGGCGGTGAAGGACACGTCATCGACGCGGGGGCGACCGTGGAAGGTCTTGCGGAGGCCGCGAGCCTCGATGGGATGAGTGGAGAGGTTCATGGATCCAGCCTCGGCGCAAGCAGTTCCGGGCACCCCCGCCTGCCGCACAGTCCCGGGCTGGCCGAACGGACAGTGATCGACGACCTCTAGGCTGCTGGCATGGACACGGCTGCTCGGATGCATGATCGACGTCACCGTCTCGCGCCGCGCGCGACCGTCGTGGCCACGGTGGTCGTCGTGGTCGCCGGTTTGCTCGCCGGCTGCGCGTCGTCACCGTCGCCGGACCGGACGACGGCGGCATCCGCCGCGGCATCGGACTCCGCCACCCGCTCGGGCACCGGTGAGATCCGGCACGAGCTCGGCCCACTCACCGACCGCTTCCCGCAGCTCGCCACCGCGCTCTCGGCGACCTGGATGTCGGGGACCATGGGCGACGAGCGGGTTCCGGGCCCGAGCACGTACTGGATCGACGCGGTCGTCGTCCTGGACGAGGCCGGGTTTGCGGAACTGCTGGCGCTCGCCCCAGGGGAGGCGGGCTCGGGCGCGAAGGCGGAGCTCCCGGACCTCGATCCCGGACTCGACGACGCGCTGCCGCCAGGACCGTTCGTGCGTTCGTCCGCTCTCGACGACGCCTTCTCGCAGGACGGCCGCTCGACGCAGGTGTTCCTCGACGATGCGACCAGCTCGGTGATCCTCACGAGTCGGTTCCAGTAGCGGCGGCGTTGCCGCGTCCGCGGGCTCGCACGTTCTGCGGAGAATGACCACCGCTTCACAATCGCGGGCTCGCGGGTTTGACTGGACGCATGTCCGAACCAGCTGACACCACCGTCCCCGAGAACTCCGACGACCGCATCGCGGTGCTCTTCGACATCGACGGGACGCTCGTCGACTCGAACTACCTGCACGTCGACGCCTGGGATCGCGCGTTCGCCGATGCCGGCAGGCCGGTCGACGCGTGGCGGATCCATCGCTCGATCGGCAAGGACGGCGGTGAGCTGCTCGAATCGCTGCTCGACGGGTCCGACGAGGTCGAGCAGTACGGCGAGCGGGCGAAGGAGTTGCACAGCGAGTACTACCTTCAGAACACCTCCCGGCTGCGGGTGATCGGCGGTGCGCGCGAGCTGCTCGGCGAGTTGGCAGGCCGCGGGATCGCAGTCGTGCTGGCGACCTCGGCTCCGGAGAACGAGCTCGAGATCCTGCGGGAGCTGCTCGACGTCGACGATGCGATCTTCGCGGCGACCTCGTCCGGCGACGTCGAGACCGCCAAGCCGGAGCCCGACATCGTCGAGGTCGCACTCGATCGCGCGGGCGTGCCGGCGTCGCGGGCGGTCATGGTCGGCGATGCCGTCTGGGACATCGAGGCGGCCGCGCGGGCCGGTGTGGAGTGCATCGGGGTGCGCAGCGGTGGGTTCGGCGAACAGGAGCTCCGTGACGCCGGTGCGGTCGCGGTCTACGGTGACGTCGCCGAGCTGCTCGCGAACCTCGACGACAGCCCGATCGGCAAGCTCGCAGGCTGACTGGGGGTGTGAGCGCGGGCTTGAGCGCGGCTCAGCTCCGCGTGGCGCGGCTGCGGAACCAGCGGGCGAGTTCCTGCAACGCGCGCATGGTGGCGGTCGGGTCGTCGCGGTCGAGGTCGTCGAAAGTGTCGCGGTAGCCGTCGAGGTCTGCGGTGGAGCCGGTGTCGGCGCGTTCGAAGCCCATGGTCCAGGCGGCGAACTGGCGTTCGCGGATGGGCTCCTCGAACATCACGCGGATGCCGGTGTGGCGTGGGTCGGCCGCGAGGGTGTCCATGAGCTCACGGACGGCGGGCTCCGGTCCTTCGAGGACCTGGAGGAACCGGCTGTCGCGGTAGACGAGCATGCCGGTGAGCTGTGCGCGGGCGTTGTTCTCGCGGCAGACGGCGAGCAGGGCGGTGAGGTCGTCGTCGCTGAACGGCTGTGTCGCCGTGCTCGCGTACACGAGTGACAGCATCTGGTCTTCGTCGGTGCCCACGTTTGGAGCCTACCCGGCGGGGTGCGGAGGTGGTCCCGGAAGCAGCTCCCCGCGCTGCGTGCCCTCAACCCGAGTGCCCTTCGACAAGCTCAGGGACCGAAACGTTCTGGGCACACCTCTTCCGGTCACTGAGCCTGTTCTCCCCGGTCACTGAGCCTGTCGAAGTGCCCACGAACACGCCCCATCGTTCCGGGCACACCCCTCCCGGTCACTGAGGCAGCGCAACCCGAGTGCCCTTCGACAAGCTCAAGGACCGAAATGCATCCGAGCACACCTCTCCCGGTCACTGAGCCTGTCGAAGTGCGCACCAGGACCCCTCATCGTTCCGGGCACACCTCTCCCGGTCACTGAGGCAGCGCAACCCGAGTGCCCTTCGACAAGCTCAGGGACCGAAACGGTTCCGGGCACACCTCTCCCGGTCACTGAGCTTGTCGAAGTGCCCACGAGGAACCCTCAACGCTCCGGGCACACCTCTCCCCGGTCACTGAGGCAGCGCAACCCGAGTGCCCTTCGACAAGCTCAGGGATCGAAACGGTTCCGGGCACACCTCTCCCGGTCACTGAGCCTGTCGAAGAGCCCACGAGGAACCCTTCGACAGGCTCAGGGACCGGCGGGAGTCAGAATGGGGCAGGGTCCGGTTTCGTTCGATGGTGTTTGCCGTCGGGTGTCGTCCACTCGAGGACCCCGCCGGGCCCGTGGTCGAGGTTCCATCCGGGGAGGTGCTTCATGCGATGGTGATGCCGGCAGAGGCAGGCGAGGTTCCCGACATCTGTGGTCCCGCCGTCCTCCCACGCGACCGAATGGTCGAGGTCGCAGGCCCTGGCGCGCCGCCCGCACCCAGGTGCCCGACAGGTGCCGTCCCGCAACCGCACCGCCCGTTGCAGATCGGCCGGAACCCGGTACCGATTCCGCCCGACCGACAAGACCGCGCCGGTCTCGGGTTGGACGAGGATCCGCGTGAAGCTGGGGGCGTTGACCGCGATACGTGCGGCGGTCTCCGGGTCGATCGGGCCGTAGCCATCGAGCATGCCGGGTGCGTCGGAGACGCCGGCCATGGTGAGCGCCGGGACGGTGATCTGCACGGTCGGCTTGATGTGCTCCTGCACCTCGATGGGGTGCGGCAGGACTGGGCTGGACATCACGTCTTCCGGGGTTGTGCCGGTGAGTGCGAGCGCCGCGAGGGCGTCGGCTTGCAGTTGTGCGCAGGTGCGGGTGTCGCCGGCCTTGCGTGACTCGGCCGCGGCCGCCTCGACGCGCTCGACGATGCCCTGCGCGATCGGTGCCGTCGGGAACAGGTGCACCCACGCCATGCCGTCCGCCGCGGGCTCGAACTCGACCCGACGGTCAGCCTCCGAACGGGTTGCGCGTGCGGTGATCGATTCCGGGTGGAGGCGCTCGCGCAGAACGCGGGCACGCTTCCGGAGGTACGCATTGGTGGATTGTTCGGCGACCGGCAGGACCTCGGCGAGGAACACCGCTCGCCCTGCGGTCGGGACGTCGCAGAGCTGGTCCGTGATGGTCTGCGCATGCCGCGCCGAGATACGACCGGCCTCCAGCGAGGCAAGCACAGCCGGCGCTTCGTTCACGAGCAGTTCGGCGTCGTTCGTCGCCCGCTGCACGGTCCGCTCGGGCGTGCGGGTCGCCATCGCGAGGGCTGCGCAGGTCGACCGGCGCGAGAGCGCCTGCCGTTCCGCCGGCGGGAAGATCGCCGGAACCGTGACGTCTGCGAAGGCGTCCGCGTAGGCGGCAGAGCGAGCGAGCAACCGAGCCTCCTCGGCGTCCAGGTTGGCGCGACGCCGCTGGATGTCCGCGTAATGGTCCGAGAACTCCGCGAGGCGCGCGGCGTACTCGTCGCTCGCGCGGATCGCGGTGGTGGTGGTGGTGGTGGTGGTGGTCTCGGCCATGACTCCAGTCCACCATGGACCACTGACATTTCAGATGCTGAGTGGTCTCGGATGTGGAAGTCTCTCCGCGTGCCCTTCGACAGGCTCAGGGACCGGATGGGGTTGCTCGGGGACCGGAGTGAGTGCGGGTGCACCTCTCCCGGTCACTGAGCTTGTCGAAGTGCCTACGAGTGTCCTTCGACAGGCTCAGGGACCGGATGGGTGTCGCTGGTCTTGGACGCTTCCTCGTGCGCCCTTCGACAGGCTCAGGGACCGGATGGGGTTGCTCGGGGACCGGAGTGAGTGCGGGTGCACCTCTCCCGGTCACTGAGCTTGTCGAAGTGCCTACGAGTGCCCTTCGACAGGCTCAGGGACCGGATGGATGTCGGTGGTCTTGGACGCTTCCTCGGGTGCCCTTCGACAAGCTCAGGGACCGGAGAGGGTCACCCGGAGACCGGAGTGAATGCGGGTGCACCTCTCCCGGTCACTGAGCTTGTCGAAGTGCCTGCGAGTGCCCTTCGACAGGCTCAGGGACCGGCGAGGGTTGCTCAGGGACCGGCGAGGGTTGCTCAGGGACCGGCGAGGGTTGCTCAGGGACGGGCGAGGGTTGCTCGGGGACCGGAGGGACTCCGCGGCTCCCAGTCCACTCACCGGCCCATGAGCGCCTTCACGACCGCGATCGCGGCAGGCCCGTCGAGCGACGGATGACCCGCCCACTGCCCACCGGTGACGGATATCTCCGTCTCCGGCAGCACCACCGTCGTGACGATCACCGCGGCGACTCCGGTCTCGACCGTCGCGCTGTAAGCGGTCCCTCCGGCAGCCTCGATGGTCGTATCCGGGATCGGCGTGAGCGCGGCGGCGGCGAGCTCATCGGCCGACAGCGCCTCGCTCGATTCGGGCGAGACGACGACCTCCACCGACCGGATGTCCGCCGCATCGATCGTCCCCTCCGGCGCCTCCCAGCCGCAGACGGTCCCGTACTCGTCCGCCCCGTTGTCCTCTCGTGCCACGAGTCCCTCGATGTACGGCGCGACGGCCGCCTCCACCGCCGCGCAGTCGACCTGCAGGGACGATCCGTCTCCCGAGCCCCCGCTCGACGACTCCGCCGGCACCGACGCAGCGGGCGATGCACTGCCGGCGGAGCCGCCAGCGGGCCCACTCCCACCAGTGCACGCCGTCAGCGCGAGCACGATCGTTCCGGAGACGAGAAGCGGCAGTCCTGCCCGCTGCAACAGACGCATGATGTCGACGATATGGGTTCCGGAGTAGTGTCCGGAAGAGACCGACGGGAGCAGCGCGATGAAACCGACGACCCGCACCGACAGCGATCACGGCGACCACACCGTCGACCACACCAGCGACCGCGACTGCGTCATCGCGGGTGGCGGCCCGGCCGGCATGGTGCTCGGCTACCTCCTCGCCCGGGCCGGCCTCAGCGTGACCGTGCTCGAGAAACACGCCGACTTCTTCCGCGACTTCCGCGGCGACACGATCCACCCGTCGACCATCACGTTGCTCGGCGAGCTCGGCCTGCGCGAGCGGTTCCTGCGGCTGCCGCTCAACCGGTTGCAGACGATGGACGCCGTGATCGACGGCCTGCGGATGACCATGGTCGACTTCCGCACCCTGCCAGCACCCGACCGGTTCCTCGTCCTCGCGCCGCAATGGGACTTCCTGAACTTCCTCGCTGAGGAGGCCGCCGCACTGCCGAACTTCGAGCTCCGCCTCCGCACCGAGGCGACCGGCCTGATCGTGGAGCAGGGCCGGGTCCGCGGCCTGCGCGCGACCACGACGACCGCCGACGCCCCAGCGACCGAAACCGACCCAGCGACCAGCACCTCCACCGACATCGAGATCCGAGCCACCCTCACGGTCGCGGCGGATGGACGCACCTCTGCCCTCCGCGACGCGGCCGGACTCATCCCCGACGAGAGCGGCGTCCCGATCGACGTCCTGTGGTTCAGCCTGCCGAAGCCGGCCGACCCGCCACCCCCGACCCTCGCCTACCTCTCGCCGCGCGGCATGGTGCTCACGATCGACCGGGGTGACCGGTACCAGTCCGGCATGGTCATCCGGAAGGGCGGCGCGGAGCGGCTCAGAGCCGAGGGTATACCGGCGCTTCGCCAGAGGATCGTGGATGCCGCACCCGTCCTGCGTCCGGTGGTCGACACCCTGACCGACTGGGACCAGGTCAAGCTCCTCTCGGTCCAGCTCAACCGCCTCGACCGCTGGTACCGCCCGGGCTTCATCGCCATCGGCGACGCCGCGCACGCGATGTCACCGATGTTCGGTGTCGGGGTCAACTATGCGATCCAGGATGCGGTCGCCCTGTCCAACGCGATCGCCGGCCACCTCGCCGAGGGGGACGCACCATCCCACGTCCTCGCTGCCGTCCAACGTCGACGCGAGCAGCCGGTCAGGATCATGCAGCGCGTCCAGCGGGCAGGGCATCGGGTGATCTCCCGCACGACCACGGGCGCCCACATCGCGCCGCGGTGGGTGATCCGGCTGATGCGGCTCGCCAGCCCCGTCGTCCGACCGCTTGCGGCGAGGTTCATCGGGATCGGGATCAGGCCCGAGCACGTCACCAGCCCGAGGCGCGAAGCGTAGAAGAAGCGGGCACGGAGCCTCAACCTCCGACGAGGGGACGGCCGCTTGTCGGTAACGTGGACGCCGCAGACGCGACCTGAGCGTCTGCGCCGGCGCTGCTCCTCAACCTGGCGCCGGCGCGGCTGTGGGGCGCCGCTTCCGCCGCGCCCCACACCCCCCACCCGCATTCCCGACCGATGCGCATCACTCGTAGCGGAGCGACTCCACCGGATCGGCCTTGGCGGCACGGGCGGCGGGCAGCGTTCCGGCGAGGAACGCGATCACCATGACGACCAGGACGATGATCCCGAGTGACACCGGGTCGAACGCGATGAGGTCGAGGCCCGGCAGGTCGGCGAGGAGCGATCCGGACAGCGCGGCACTGATGCCGGTACCGGCGAGCACCGCGACACCGACGCCGATCGCACTGCCGAGGAAGCCGATGAACGCGGCCTCGAGGCTGAACAACCCGAAGACCTTGCCGCTACCCATCCCCATGGCCTTCATCAGACCGATCTCGCGGGTGCGCTCCTGCACGGACATGAGGAGGGTGTTCACGATCCCGAAGCTGGCCGCGAGGAGGGCGATGATCGCGAAGGCGTTGAGGACGAGGACGATCCCGTCGATCACCGTCTTGATGGTGCCGAGTTGGTCTGCGACGGTCGTGCCGGTGTAGCCCGCATCGGCCAGGCGGTCCTTCAGCGCCGTGACCTGCTCGTCGGTGGCGTCCGCGCTGAACCGGATGGACGCCTGCGCGTACCGCTCGACCTGGTCGGACGGGACGCCGATGTTCTGGGTCTCGTAGAGGAGGTCGGTGAGCGCGGCGTTCGGCACGATCGAGGCACCGGTGGGCGAGGCGAGGCTCTCCTCGGCGACTCCGACGACGGTCGCGTCCACGGTGTGCTGCGTGCGCTGCGCATCCGTGATCGCGACCGTGACCGTCTGCCCGACCGCGTCGGCGTCGCTTCCGAAGCCGAGCGGCTCCACATAGGAGGTGGGGAGCACGAGCTGGAGTGTGTCGGTGTCGTCGTCGGGCTGTGCACCGTCCAGCAGCGTGACGCTCTGCCCGGAGATGAGTCCACCGACACCGACGACGTACTTCGTGCCGCCGCCCGCCTCGATGTAGTCGGTCGAGATCGACTTCACGGCCTGCACGTCGAGGACCCCGTCGATCCCGCCGAGCTCGTCGAGATCGGTCGGTGTCAGTGCGACGACGGTCGATCCCGGCGCGCCGGCACCGGTGGAGGCGACCGCGTCCGGGTCGTACTCCTTCGGTCCGCTCGTGCCCGCACCAAGACCGCCGCCGGTGTCGGCCGTCTTGGTGACGGTCATCGTGTCGGACGCACCGACGCTCGACACCGTGTCGTCGATGTAGGCGTTGATGCCGGTGCCGAGCCCGTTCGTCAGGGTGAGCGTGAACGCTCCGACGAAGATCGCCAGGATGGTCAGGATGGTCCGGGTCTTGGACCGGAACGTGTTCGCGACGGCGGTCCCGATGAGGTCGACGGTTCTCATGCGGCCACCGCCTCGTCCTCGACGAGCAGTCCGTCGCGGATGAGGATCCGCCGATCGCAGCGTGCCGCCAACTCCTCGTCGTGCGTGACGACGATGAGGGTGATGCCGCTCTCCCGGTTGAGGGAGAAGAGGATGTCCTCCACGACGGCGCCGGTCGCCGTGTCGAGGTTGCCGGTCGGCTCGTCGGCGAAGATGATCCGTGGGTTGTTGACGAGCGCGCGGGCGATCACCGTCCGCTGCTTCTGCCCGCCCGAGAGGTTCACCGCGCGGTTCCGCGCCTTGTCCTCGAGCTGGAGCTGCGCGAGTGCGGCGAGCGCCCGGCGACGTCGGTCACCACGGCGGACGCCGGCGATCTTCATGGGGAGCAGGACGTTCTCGAGCACCGTCGCGTTGGCGGTGAGGAAGAACTGCTGGAACACGAACCCGAAGGTCTTGTTCCTGGTCGTGTTGAGGCGGCGACCGCGGAGGGTGCTCGTGTCGACCCCCTCGAGTTCGACGGTGCCGGAACTCGGTGCGTCGAGGAGCGCGAGCACGTGCATGAGCGTGGACTTGCCGGAGCCGCTCTTCCCGACGATCGCGACGCTCTCGCCGGCGTGGATGTCGAAGCTCACCCCCTTCAGCGCGTCGAACCGGTTCTGACCGCGACCGTAGGAACGCCGGACGTCCCGGACCGAGATGATCGGCGGCGCTGTGGTGCTCTGCATGGTGTCTCCTCGTCTGGGGCCGGGTGCTCCGGCACCAGTCCAGACTCGCGGCGACGACCGTCCGACGCGTCCCCCACCGGCGGACACCCGTGTACCGCGTCCGTGGTACCGCGGAATGCCACGTGTGGAGGAGTCGCCGGGCGCCGGTTCCCGGCAGACTGGGCCCATGACCTCCGCGACGCAGGATCACCGGGTGCGCGATCCGCATCCGAGACCCCCGGTGTGGGTGGGCGATGTGGTCGCCGCGGTCCTCATCATCGCCTCGGCGTTCATCCCGTTCCCCAACGCCGAGTTCCGGCCGGGCAGCCCGCTCGTCGTCGCCCTGGTCGTCGCGCCTGCGCTCCTGCTCCCGCTCCGTCGACGCTGGCCCATCCCGGTGCTCGCGGCCGCCATCGCCTGTTACGGTGCGGCGGCGATCACGGGGACCCTCGCTCCCGGCGTCGTGATCGCGGCCGCCATCGCGATGTTCGGGGTGGCCGTGCGCTCCGCGCGGCGGACGACCCTCATCACGGCCGTCGCGACGATGGTCGCCGTCGCCCTCCTCAGCCTCCTCGCGTCGATCGGCAGCTTCGATCCGCGCACGGTGCAGTTCGCGGTGCTGATCGCGTTCGCCGCCGCAGCCGGAGACGGGACGCGGTCACGCCGCGCATACATCCTGGCGATCACCGAACGCGCGGAACGGGCCGAACAGACCCGTGAGGCCGAGGCAAGGCGCCGGGTGACCGAGGAGCGGCTCCGGATCGCGCGCGACCTCCATGACACCGTCGCCCATCAGATCTCGGTGATCAGTCTGAACGCCGGGGTGGCGTCGAGCTCCCTGGAGTCGCGGCCGGAGAAGGCGAAGGAGGCGCTCGTCTCGATCCGCCGGGCGTCGCGGACGGTGCTCGGCGAGATCGGTGATCTGCTCGAGGTCCTGCGCAGCGACAGCGACGGCGCTGGCGCGGGCTCCCGGGGAACGCTGCCGCAGCCGGGACTCGACCGACTCGACGCATTGATCGCCGAGTTCACCGCCGCGGGCCTCGACATCACGACACGGATCGACCCCGACGCACCGGAGCTGTCGACCGCCACAGACATGGTCGCGTACCGCGTCCTCCAGGAGGGGCTGACGAACGCGCTGAAGCACGGTCCTGAGCGTCGTGCGCACGTGCTCGTGGAGGGCGAGAACGGGAGGATCGTCGTCAGCGTGAGCAACCCGACGACACCCGGGGTCTCGGGTGAGCAGGCCGACGCGGCGCCGACCACCGGGCACGGACTCCTCGGTATCCGCGAGCGCGTCGCCGCCGTTCGCGGGACCGTCGACGTCGGCGCGACCCCGGGCGGCTGGCGGCTGTCCGCGAGCCTCCCGACCGGCGAGCCGACGCACCCCGGTCCGACACACCCGACCCCGACGCACCCCGAGGAGTCCCCCGCATGACCACCGTGCTCGTCGTCGACGACCAGTCGCTCATCCGCCAGGCCGTCGCCGACATCCTCTCGTCGGAGTCGGACCTCGAGGTCGTGGGCGAAGCCGTCGACGGCGCACAGGCGGTGTCGCTCGCGCAGGAGTTGCGACCGGACGTCGTGCTCATGGACATCCGCATGCCCGTGCTCGACGGCATCGGTGCGACCTCGGCGATCTGCGCGGACCCCGAGCTCGCGGACACCCGGGTCCTCATCCTCACCACGTTCGAGGAGGACGAGAACCTCATCGCGACCCTGCGGGCCGGGGCGAGCGGCTTCATCGGCAAGGGCTCGGAACCGGAGGAGATCGTCCGCGCCGTGCGCGCGGTGCACGCCGGAGACGCACTCCTGTCCCCCGCGGCGACCCGAAGTCTCATCACGAAGTACGTCGTCGCCGCGGACGAACCGATGAGCCCGCGCCAGGTCCCCACCGAGCTGGCGCTGCTCACCGAGCGGGAACTCGAGGTGCTGCTCCTCGTGGCCCGCGGACGGTCGAACCAGCAGATCGCCGACGACCTCGTCATCTCACCGCACACCTCGAAGACCCACGTGAACCGCATCATGACGAAGGTCGCCGCCCACGATCGCGCCCAGCTCGTCATCCTCGCGTACGAGAGCGGCCTGCTGCGGCCGGGCGCCGACGACTGAACCGGTACTGTCGTCCTGTCCACGACGCCGTCCGGCGCGCGGGCCCAGCAGACGAGGAAGTGCGATGGCCGGATCCCCCACAGCCCGACAGGCGGCGAGCACGCTGCCGGCCCTCACGTCCGGGCCGCACCGCCGCCACCTCGGCCTGATCTCGATCGTCGCCTGTTTCGGCGGATTACTCTTCGGCTACGACACCGGCGTGATCAACGGGGCGCTGCGTCCGATGACCGCGGAACTCGGGCTCACGCCCATCACCGAGGGCATCGTCACGAGTTCACTCGTCTTCGCGGCCGCCGTCGGTGCACTGCTCGGCGGTCGGGTGTCGGACGCATGGGGCCGGCGGCGGAGCATCATCGTGCTGGCGGTGCTCTTCTTCGTCGGGACGCTCGTGGTCGTCTGCTCGCCGAACGTCGAGCTCCTCGTCGCCGGTCGCGTCCTCCTCGGACTGGCCGTCGGCGGTGCCTCCGCCGTCGTCCCGGTCTACCTGGCGGAGCTCGCGCCCTACGAGATCCGTGGGTCGATCACCGGCCGGAACGAGGTCGCGATCGTCCTCGGACAGTTGTCGGCGTTCGTGATCAACGCGGTCATCGGCACCGTGTTCAGCGAGCACACGAGCGTGTGGCGCATCATGTTCGCCGTCTGCGCCCTCCCGGCGGTCGCGCTGTTCGTCGGCATGCTGCGGATGCCCGAGTCACCGCGGTGGCTCGTCGACCACGGTCGCCGCCAGGACGCCCTCGACGTGCTGCGGACCGTCCGCTCCGACGACCGCGCCGTCGCCGAACTCGCGGAGGTGGAGGCGTCCATCACCGCGCAGCGCGACGAACACCGGATCGGGCTCGGGGCCGTCCTCCGCAACCCCTGGCTCGTGCGCATCCTGCTCGTCGGTGTCGGCGTCGGGATCGCCCAGCAGCTCACCGGGATCAACTCGATCATGTACTACGGGCAGACCGTGCTCGTGGAGTCGGGCTTCGACGAGAGCGCCGCGCTCATCGCCAACATCGCGCCCGGCATCATCGCCGTCGTCGGTGGCTTCATCGCCCTCACCTACATGGACCGACTCGACCGACGGAAGACGTTCGTCATCGGCTTCTCGCTCACGACCGCGTGCCATCTGCTCATCGGCTTCTCGTCGATGGTGCTCGAGCCTGGCGACCCGATGCGTCCCTGGGTCATCCTGGTCCTCGTGGTCGTGTTCGTCGGCTCGATGCAGACGTTCCTCAACGTGGCGGTCTGGGTCTACCTCGCCGAGGTCTTCCCGCTCCAGATGCGCGGCCTCGGCATGGGTGTCTCGATCTTCATGCTCTGGGTCGCCAACGGGTTCCTGGCGCTGTACTTCCCGTCCCTGGTCGACGGCCTCGGCATCACCGGGACCTTCTTCCTGTTCGCGGGTGTCGGCGCGCTCGCGCTCCTGTTCGTCGCCACCCAGGTACCCGAGACGCGTGGGCGGAGCCTCGAGGCGCTCGGCGAGGACGTGTCGACCGGCGCCATCTTCACCCGGAAGCGGTGACCTCCGACTACCCGGTGAGGTGGTCGATCAGGATCTTGGTGCCGATGAGGATCAGGATGACCCCTCCGGCGATCTCCGCCGGCTTGCCGAAGCGCTGACCGACGCGACGGCCGATGAAGACGCCCAGGAACGCGAGCACGAACGTCGTCAGTCCGATGAGGACGACGGCTTCGACGATGGAGCCGGGCAGGAACGCGAGCGTGATGCCGATGGCCAGCGCGTCGATGCTCGTGGCGAGCGCGAGGATGAGGAGTCGCCGGACGTCGATGCGGTCGGAGTCGACCTCGGTGTCCTCGTGGCTCGAGAACGCCTCCCAGAGCATCTTGCCGCCGACGAGGGCGAGCAGTCCGAAGGCGACCCAGTGGTCGACCTCCGTGATGTACCGCGCGAACTGCGTGCCGAGGAACCAGCCGACGAGCGGCATGACCGCTTGGAACAGGCCGAAGGTCCCGGCGATCACGAGCGCGTGACGCACGTTGAACCGCCGCATGTGCAGGCCCTTGGTGAGGGCGACGGCGAAGGCGTCGGCGGAGACGCCGAGCGCGATGAGGAGCAGCGGCCAGAACGTCATGTCGCGGGGTCTTCCTGTGATGCGTCCTGGACGCGGAGATGCGTTCGGGCGCCGTGCCGCGAGGACCCGTCAACGTTGCCAGCGTGGCGCTGCGGCGGCAAGCCGAGACGTCCGATTGCCAGCGTTTCGCCTCGCCTAACGCGGCTGTTCGGGCGACCGCGAGGCTTGCTTGATACAGCGTTTCGTGTACTGTCGTTCGCGTGACCGACACCATGACGCCGACCGCGACCCTGACGCACACCGCCGCGCTCGCGAGGCTGGGGCACGCCCTGTCGGACGAGACCCGGGCCCGGATCCTCCTGACCCTGCGCGAGGCACCGGCCTTCCCCTCCGACCTCGCGGACGCACTCGGCGTCTCCCGACAGGTCATGTCGAACCAGCTCGCCTGTCTCCGCGGCTGCGGCCTCGTCGAAGGCGTCAAGGAAGGACGCAACACCTGGTACCGCCTGGCGGACAGCCACCTGGCGCCGGCGCTCGACGACCTCCTCCGGCTCGTCCTGGTCGTCGATCCCGCCTGCTGCTCGGGTGAGAGCTGCAGCTGCGCATGAGCGCCGTCGGCCTGCCGAGCCCTCGTCTCCGAGCCCAGCTGAGCCCCGCCAGACGCGCGACGCTGCAGCGCCGCATCCGCTGGATCGTCGCGGCGACCATCGCCTACAACGTCGTCGAGGCCGTCATCGCCCTGTCCGCCGGGACCGTCGCCTCATCGGCGGCGCTCGTCGGCTTCGGTCTCGACTCGATCGTCGAGGTCCTGTCCGCCGCCGCGGTCGCCTGGCAGTTCTCGAGCCCCGATCCCCATCGCCGGGAACGGATCGCCCTCCGGGTGATCGCCCTGTCGTTCTTCGGCCTCGCCGCGTTCGTGAGCGTCGACGCCGCCCGCTCGCTACTCGGATTCGCCGAGGTCCAGCACTCGACCGTCGGCATCGTCCTCGCGGCGGTCAGCGTCGTGATCATGCCGGCGTTCTCACTCTTCGAGCGCCGGACCGGCAAGGAACTCGGATCCGCCTCCGCCGTCGCGGACTCGAAGCAGACGCTCATCTGCTCCTACCTGTCGGCCGCGGTCCTCATCGGGCTGGTCCTCAACAGCACCCTCGGTTGGGCCTGGGCGGACGGTGTCGCCGCCCTCGTCATCGCCGGCTTCGCGGTCCGCGAGGGTGTCGAAGCCTGGCGTGGAGACGCGTGCAAGCGGCCGGTCTCATCGCTCACCTCGGAGAACACGGACACCTGCGACTGCTGCTGAGCGCGCGCACCCTCCCACATGGCCGGGATACGCTGCTGGCATGCCTGCCGCCGACGACGCACCCGACGCTCCCGAGATCGAAGCCCTCCTCGCCGCAGCCGCGAACGACCGCTCGAACGCACCCGCGTTCCTGACGGCGCTCCTCGAGAGCACCGTCATCGTGGCGGGGACCGTGACCGACGACGGCATGGCGACCCTGGCGGACCTCCTCGACTCGGACGGCAGCTCGGTGCAGCCGTTCTACACCTCGAAGGCGCGCTTCCAGGAGACACTCCAGGTCGTCCCGTCGTTCGAACAGCACCTCCTCGCCCTCCCCTGCCGCGTCCTGTGGCAGATGACCCGAGGTGCGAGGCTGGTCCTGAACCCGCATTCCACGCACGGCAAGGAGTTCCTCCCGGGCGAGATCGCCCAGCTGCTCGACGGCGAGGCGGTGCTCACACCACGCGTGGTCGAGCGCGAGACCGAGGTCATGGTGGGACAGCCGGCTCGCGTCCCACCGGGGATGACCGAGACCCTGACCGCGGTCCTCGCCGAGCACAGCGAGGTCGACGAAGCGGTCCTGGGCTGGAAGGTCACCCCGCAGGAGGGCGGCACGTTCGACGAGTGCTACCTCCTCGTCATCGTCGGCACCCCGACCGCCCGTGAGACGATCAGCGGTCCCCTCGCACGGGCCCTCGCGACGTACTCGGCGAGCGTGCCGATCGACGTCATGTACGTGGCGCCGGGCGCGAAGCATCTCCTGAGTGGTGTCCCGCCGTTCCATCGCCGCAAGCGAGGGCTGTTCAGGCGACGATGAGCAGTGGGCTGAGTCGAACGGTGCCCGCGATCGCACGTGGCGCACGCGTCCTCACGATCGCCGCGCTGCTGGGCGTCCTCGCGGCGTGTAGCGCGCCGCCGTCGGGGGTGCCCACCGGGACTCCGACCGGATCCCCACCGAATGCATCGGCGGCGCTCCCACCCGCGCCGACGTCCACCTTTCCGGGGCTCGCCTGCGACGCGCTCGTCCCCGACACGGAGGTCGCATCCTTCCTGGGCGCCGCAGCCGCGCCGCAACCGCTCACCGTCGACGACGCCCCGGTCCTGCAGGACGGCGGGACCGTCTGCGCCTGGGCCGACGAAGCGGCCGACACCTCATTGACCGTCCGAATCGTCGGAGACGGCGTCGACCACTGGGCCACCTTCAACCACTGGTACGAGCACACCGACTGGAGCGACAGCGTCGGCGAGATCAACGGGACGATGTGCTCGGACGGCGCCTGCTCCGTCCACGCCCTCGACGGCGAGCGGTTCCTCGAGGTCGATGCGGCGGGGGTCGACGACCCGGCAGGGACGCGCACAGAGGAACTGGCTCGCGCAGCGCTCGCGGCAGCCCCGGTTCCGGCGCCCGCCGCACCCCCGTCGTCGGCGCCCACCTCGCGCTCGTGCGCCACGGCGCTGCCGGTGGATACCGCGGCGGCACACCTCGGCGCAGCCGCCACCGGCGCGAGCTACGTGAGCACCGCGACACCGAGCTACCACCTCGTGCAGGACTCGCTCCAGCGGGTCGGCGAACTCGACTGCCGACTGCTGTCCGCGGACTCCCGCGAGCTCGTCCGGTTCACGGTGCTCCCCGGAGGCGCGTGGGTGCTTCGCGAGGACAGTCCGGTCGGCGCCGTGGATGCGGCTGGGAGCGAGCACTCGGCGCACGCTCGACGTGGCGACGACTGGGTGCGCCTGCAGGCCCCCGGGGCGAGCGAGGAGACGACTCAGGCCCTGCTGGCCGAGCTGCTCAGCTGAGGTCGACGTGCGCTAGAACACCGGCCGGTCCGCGATGGACACGAGGACCGCGGCGATCACGGTCACGGCGGTCAGCGCGATGGCGACGACCCACTGCATCCGAGGCACCGCGCGTCGGATCACGAGGATCAGGTGGACGAGCAGCGCGAGCACCGCCACCGCGGCGATCACGGTGCCGACCACCGCCGGCTCGAACACCGCGACCTGTTCCGTCGCGATGCCGTCGGCACCCGGCGCCTGGTACCAGATCATCGTGGTCTGCGTCGCCGCGACCAACAGGCCGAGTGCGGCGATCACGAGCAGGGCGGACGCTCCGAGGATGCGTTGGACGCGGGACATGCCCCCAGTATGCCGACCGCAGGTCGCACACGGGCGAACGCCCCACCCACGGATCGTGGGCGGGGCGTTCGGTTCGTTCGATTCGGACGAGTGTGGATCCCGGGTCAGTGTCGATCGCAGCTCAGGCGTTGATCGACTGCGGGTGGTCGGTCGTGGAGTCGACGGCGATCTTCCGCGGCTTCGCACGCTCGCTCACCGGGATGATCACGGAGAGCACACCGCTGTCGTAGGACGCGGTGATGCCGTCGAGGTCGACTCCCTCGCCGAGGGTGAACTGCCGCAGGAAGTGGCCGCCACCGCGCTCGCGTGCGAGCCAGCGGACACCCTCGCGGCTGTCGGCCGTGCGCTGGGCACGGATGGTGAGCTGACCACCGTCGACGTCGACGTCGATGGATCCGGGGTCGATGCCGGGGAGGTCGGCGACCATCATGTACCGGTCGCCGTCACGGAAGAGGTCCACCGGCATGGGCCGGGGTGCGCGCACGGAGTCCAGTACGGAGGCCGCGAAGCGGTCGAGCTGGCTGATGGGGTCGAGGGTCATTGCCATGGGTGTTCTCCTTCCCTGTCGCCCGATGACGGATCGGGCTCATTGATTGTCAGTGCCCGGAAGTCTCAGATCCGGGGGTTCGGATCTGTACTTCGTGGTGTAGATTTTTTATACATCCGAAACCTGATCCAGTGCAACCCGTTCAAAGGAAATCTCAAGCATGGCCGATCGTGACGGCGCGACACCCGTGTACGGCATCGCCGTCGCAGCCCAGCTCGCCGGCGTCCCGGAGGCGTCCCTGCGGCTCTTCGAGAGCAAAGGCCTCCTCACCCCGTCCCGGACCGAAGGCGGCACCCGTCGCTACAGCGAGGACGACATCGAGCGACTCAAGCGCGTCACCGATCTCCGGGACAACGGGGTCAACCTCGCCGGTATCGCTCGCGTGCTGGACCTCGAGGACATCAACCAGGGGCTCCGCGACCAGCTCGACGCCGACCAGGACTGAGCGTCGGGTCGATCCCACCGCCGGCAGGTGGCAGCATGGAGGGATGAGCCTGCAGCGAAGCACTCCGTCCGCCCAGCACGTCGACGCCGCCGGGATCGAGGCGTTCATCACGGCCCTCGAGCACACGCCGAACGTCGAACCGCACAGCCTGATGCTCCTGCGCGGCGGGAACGTCGTCGCCGAGGGCTGGTGGGCGCCGTACTCGGCTGATCGGGTGCACCTGCTGTACTCGCTGAGCAAGAGCTTCACCTCGACCGCCGTCGGCCTCGCCGTCGAGGAGGGTCTGCTCGGACTCGACGACACGATCATCAGCCACTTCCCGGAGCTCGACGCCGAGATCACCGACCCCCGCAGCCGCGCCATGCGCGTGCGACACGTGCTCGCGATGGCGAGCGGCCACCGCGAGGAGACGATCATGCGGGCCGCTGCGATCGACCCGACGAACCTCGTCCGCGGCTTCCTGCTCCTCCCGCCCGACGAGGACCCGGGAACCGTCTTCGCGTACAACCAGCCCTGCACCTACACGGCCGCGGCGATCGTCCAGCGCGTCACGGGCGGGACGCTCACCGACTACCTGCGACCGCGGTTGCTCGAGCCACTGGGTATCGGCGAGTTCGACTGGCAGCAGGACGACGAGGGCTTCGAGCTCGGGTACAGCGGCCTGCACGCGACGACGGAAGCGATCGCCGCACTCGGTCAGCTCTATCTGCAGGGCGGCGAGTGGGATGGTCGACAGTTGCTGCCGGCCGCCTGGGTCGCCGAGGCGACACGATCCCACATCGCGAACGGCGACGACCCGGAGTCGGACTGGGCACAGGGGTACGGGTTCCAGTTCTGGATGGCCCGCCACGGGTTCCGCGGCGACGGCGCTTACGGTCAGTACTGCGTCGTCCTGCCGGAGCACGACGTCGTCCTGGCGATCACCGGGCAGAGTCTCGACATGCAGGCCGTGCTGAACGCCGCGTGGGAGCACCTGCTGCCGGCCTTCGGGACCGGCGAGGCCTCCGACGCGGAGCGCGGCGCGAGCACAACCGCTGATCAGGCGTTGCTCGAACGCCTGGCAGGGCTCGCCCTGCCGCCGCTCGACGCCTCGGACGAGACCGGCGCGGCTAGGTCCCTGCGCGAGCTCGCCGGACGGACGTTCGCGGCCGCCGCCGATACCGGCCTGGCACAGCTGACGGTACTCGAAGTGATGGCGGGCGAGGGTGACGACATCGTGCTGGTCGTGCACGAGGGCGACGACCGGGTGGAGTTCATCCCCGGTGTCGGCGCCTGGCGGATGCACGGACCGATCACGGCGAGTGCCGCCTGGGGCACCGGCGGCGAGGACGGAGCGCGGGTCCTCCGCGTCGATGCGATCTTCATCGAGACACCCCACCGCATGCACGTCGAGATCGACCCGGCGGCCGGCACCTTCGACGCCTGGTGGGAGACGACGCCGCTCCGGACCTCCCGTCTCGCCGAGGTGCAGCGGCCCAGCGCGGTCGTCGCAGGCGGGGGCAAGTCGTCCTGGTGAGCTGACGCTCGGGGACCGGAGCGTGCTCAGGGACCGGAATGTCTCCGGTGAACCTCTCCCGGCCACCGAGGCGCCCCAACCGAACTGCCCTTCGACAAGCTCAGGGACCGGAACATCCCCGGTGAACCTCTCCCGGCCACCGAGGCGCCCCAACCGAACTGCCCTTCGACAGGCTCAGGGACCGGAACATCCCCGGTGAACCTCTCCCGGCCACCGAGGCACCCCAACCGAACTGCCCTTCGACAAGCTCAGGGACCGGAACATCTCCGGTGAACCTCTCCCGGTCACTGAGCCTGTCGAAGTGCCCACGAGGACACCTCGTCCTTCCGCATGCAGATCGACGGCGGCATACCCCCACTACGCTCTGACCAGCGCCGTCACGACGAGGAGACCGCATGAGAGCCGTACGCATCACCGCACCGGACGAGGCCACCGTCCTCGATCGCCCGGATCCACAGGCCGGACCGGGTGAGGTCCTCATCCACATCGAGCGCGCAGGACTCTGCGGCACCGATGTCGCGCTCTTCCGAGGGACCATGCCGTACCTCGCCGACGGCCGCACGACCCTGCCGCTCCAACCCGGCCACGAGTGGGCCGGTCGGGTGGTCTCGGTGGGCGAGGGTGTCACCTCGACTGCAGCGGGAGACCTCGTCACCGGCGACACCTTCATCGGGTGCGGCGTCTGCACGCTCTGCACCTCGGGCCGACACCACCTCTGTCCCGACCATCTCGAACTCGGCGTCCTCGGGCAACTGGACGGCGCCCTCGCGGAACTCCTCGTCGTCCCCGAACGCGCGGTCCATCGCCTCCCGGCCGGGGTCGACGCGGACCTCGGCGCGATGGTCGAGCCCGCCTCCTGCTCACTCCGTGGCGTCCGGCTCACGGCGGTGGGCCCCGGCGACCGCGTGCTCGTCTGGGGCGCCGGAACCCTCGGCATGTTCGCCGCGCTCTTCGCCGCCGACGCCGGAGCCGGCGTGGCCGTCGCCGCACGGCGCGACTCCGACCGGAACTTCGTGGCCGGGTTCGGCCTCGAGACCCGCGACCCGGCCGACCTCGGCGACGAGCGGTTCGACGTGATCATCGAGGCGACGGGTTCGGCCGAGGTCACCCGTCGCCTGCTCGACAACGCCACCGCCGGCGTCCGCATCGCACTCCTCGGCGTGCCCGGCGGCGACGTCGGCCTCCCGTCCGGCAGACTCATCGCCCTCGACGCCACCGTCCACGCGGTCCTCGGCGGCTCAGCCGACATCGACGAGGCTGCGCGGCGGTTCGCGACCATGGGCGACACGGTCCGCCGATTGATCGGCTCCGTGATCACCCTCGACGACGTGCCACGGGTGCTCGCCGAGGGACTCCCCCGCGCGGCCGGCGGCGGACCGAAGACACAGATCCGCTTCTGAATCGCGCGGGGCCGGGACCGGCTCAGATCAGCCGAGACCGTTCATGCGGGAGCGGGCGAGGCCGACGACACCCACGAACGCACCTCCCAGCAGCAGGGCGATCGCGAGCGCGAACGGGGCCGCGTCGGCGCCGGTCCGCACCAGCGTGTCTTCACTCGCTCGATGTGACGACCCTGCACTGATGGCGGTCGCAGTCGAGGTCGCGGGCTCCACCTGCTGCCCGCCCGGAAGCGCAGGACCCTCGGGTACCCGGGGGTTCTCGGGGATCTCGGGCGCGACCGGCTCCGATGGGGCGACGACGGTGACGACGAGGTCCGTCGCAGCACCGGCGAGTCCACCGGCACGGGCTCGGACCGTCACCGTGTGTGTTCCCTCGGCGAGCGACTCGGTGGGCCGGAAGACCCAGGTCTCCTCGATCGTCGCCTCAGCGGTCCCGATCGGAACACCGTCGACCTCGATCCCGACCTCCGTGCCGACGGGCGCGGTCCCGCTCAGCGTCGCATCGGGCGCGAGAACGCCGTCGGCCGGCGCAGTGATGGTCGCGGCGCCGGGCGTGAGCTCGAGCTCGAACGGCGTGGTGGACGCGATCCGACCGTTCTGGACGAAGCCCATGGTGCCTCCGCGGAGGGTGCCGTAGGGGGCATCGGCGTCCACCGCCAGGTCGACGGTCTGCACGCCGTCCCAGACGCTCCTCTCCGTGCCACAGTCGGCGGTCGAACCGTCGGGGCCGATGACGCAGTCCGGCGCACCGATTCCCACGATGGTCGTCCGATCGGGTGCCGTGAACCGCATGACCCCTGACGTACCGCCATTGACCGGCACCTCCACGGTGAGTGCCTGCCCCGCCGCAGCCTGGGCGAGGTGCGGTGGGAGCACCTCGACGGCGAAGGGTGTCGACGCGACCACGGTCCCGCGCACCTCGAACGCGATCGAACCGCCGGTCAGCGTCCCGGCTGGAGCGTCGGGGTCGACGCGCATCGTCGCCATCAGCTCGGACGTCCAGACCTTCGCGTCCGTACCGCAGCGGACCTGGGTGGCGTAGCGCGTGTCGCAGCCGCCGGTCGTCACGATGCCGATCGTCGCATGCTCCGGAGCGGTCACGACGAGGGTGCCGGTCTCGCCGGTGGTGAACGACATGACGAGGCCCTCACCAGCCCGGGCGTCACCGATGGGGTCGATGACCGCCGCCGCCGAGGCGGACTGCGGTGCGGCGAGGACGAGCAAGGACAGGGCGGTGGTCGTTGCGAGCGCCCACGCGCTCGGTCGGAGACCGCGTCTCCGCGTCGGACGGTCGTTGTGGTCATGCATGGTGATGCTCCGATCTGGCGGTGTTCGGGTTGGTGGCGACCACGAGCGCGGTCACGTCGGATGGATCAGGCGATGGGGTCGAGCACCGAGGCTCGGGCGAGGCGAGCGAGGACGGCGACGATGACGAACTGGACGGCGAACAGGGCTGCCGTCAGCACCAGGGCGGTCACCGCGGTGGCTTCACCCTCCAACGGAGAGACGCCGGGGAGGAAGCCGATGCCGAACACGATCAACGCGTCGAGGAGGAAGGTGGACGACACGAGCGCCATCAGGACGCGGGCGTCGTCGGATCGGTGTGGGTTCCGGACGTTCGAGGACATACAGGTAAAATATCATATGTTGGATAGAAACTGAAGTATGAGTTCATCAGGAACGAGAGTCGCTCGCGTTCAGCGCCCCCCGATCTTCCCGAACGCGTGAGGCCATGACCGGCTCGAAGCCACGACCGACGTCGATCCCGCCGGGACGACCACGCAGCGGGGTCAGACCGAGGCGCGCTCCACGAGCTCGCACGGGATCGTCGTCATCTCCGGGACATCGTCGCCGGCGATGAGGCGGTGCAGCGTCTGCACGAGCAGCGCACCCTTCTCCGCGGTGTGCAGATCGACCGTCGTCAACGCGGGATAGGCGTCCACCGCGAACACGTTGTTGTCGACCGATGTCATGGCGATCCGCGTCGGCACCGCGATCCCGCGGTCGCGCAGCACGCCGAGCGCGCCCGTCGCCATCTGGGCAGATGCCGCGAACACCGCATCGACCTGCCGGCCGTTTGCGAGGAGCCGTTCCATCGCCCGCGCGCCGCTCGTCGGTGTGAAGTCACCCTCCTCCTCCGGTCCCGGCTCGAGTCCCGCCTCGAGGAGGGCGCGCCGCCACCCGGCACGGCGGTCGATACCGGCCGCGGTGTCGAGCGGTCCGGTGATCGTGGCGATGCGGGACCGACCGGCCTCCACCAGACGCCGGGTCGCCAGGGCGCCCGCCTCCACGTTGTCGACGTCGACGACGTGCCCAGGTGGCGTCGTCTCCTCGAGCGCCCGCACCCCGAACACGACCGGGAGGGACGTCGACAGCTTCGCGTACGCCTGCATGCTCGTGTGATGCGAGAGGACGAGCGCGCCGTCCACGTTGCCGCCGGTGAGGAACCGACGGGTCTTGTCCGGGTCGACGTCGGATTCGATCAGCAGGGTCAGCGTGTAGTCGGTCGACGACGCGTACATCGCAGCACCCTGGATGACCTCGGCGAAGTAGGGATCGGCGAAGAACTCGGCGGTGCGTTGCGGGATGACCATCGCGATCGTCTGCGCACGCCGACGCACGAGGCTGCGTGCCGCGCGGTTCGGGACGTAGTGCAGCTGCTCGACGGCGGCGGTCACCGACGCGACCGCCTCCGGCGTCACCTGGGAGGACCCGTTGATGACGCGGGAGGCGGTGGACTTGGAGACGCCCGCGAGCGCTGCCACCGCGATGAGCGTGGGGACGGTGGAGTCCGTCTCGGTGTCGATGGTGTGTCTCCTCAGTCGTGCCGGTGTGAAGACACTGTATGCGGCGCAGGCGTCATCCCTTGACCGCGCCCTGCATGATGCCCGCCACGAGCTGCTTCCCCGCGAGGACGAAGAGGATCAACAGTGGGATCACCGAGAGCACCGCGCCGGCGAGCACGAGCGAGTGGTCCGGGGTCTGTCCGCCGCTCGCACTCAGGGCCGCGAGCGCCGTCTGCACACTCGGGTTCCGCGGACCGAGGACGAGGAGTGGCCAGAGGAAGTCGGTCCACGCGGCCATGAAGGTGAAGAGCGCGAGGACGGCCATCGCCGGGCGGGCGGCCGGCAGCGCGACATGCCAGAAGGTGCCCCACATCGACGCGCCGTCGACGCGCGCGGCCTCGATGAGCTCGTCGGGGATGACGTCGACGAGGTACTGGCGCATGAAGAACACACCGAACGCGGTCACGAGCCCCGGCAGGATCACCGCCTGGAGCGTTCCCACCCACTCCCACTCGGCCATGAGCATGAACAACGGGATGATGCCGAGCTGCGTGGGGATGGCCATCGTGGCGATCACCGCGAGCAGCAGCCCGTTGCTGGCCCGGAACTTCAGCTTCGCGAAGGAGTAGCCGGCGAGGGTCGAGAAGAACACCACCGAGACCGTGATCGCGCCCGAGATGATGACGCTGTTCGCGAGCGCCTGCAGGAACGGCGCGGTCTCGAACACCTTCGCCGCGTTGCCGAGGAAGTTCGGGCCGGGGAGGACGGCGGGCGGCACGAGGTTCGTGTCGGAGGACTGCCGACTCGAGATGACGAACGACCACCACAACGGGAACGCCGAGATGGCGAAGAACGCGATCAGGATGGCGTAGGTGAGGATGCCCGGCCGCTCGTGGTCCTTGCCCTTGCGGTATCGCGGGGCCTCCGTGGTCGCGGCCGGTTCGGTCCGCGTGCGTTCCATCAGGGTGCTCATGCTCGTCCGCCTCGCTGGTCGGTGGTGCTCGTGGTCTTCGAACGCGAGCGGGCCGGGCTGGTGCTGACGGACCGCGTCGTGATGAGGGTGTCGCGCACCTTCGGGATCCGCACCGGACGTGCGTCGTTCGTCCGGATGGCCCTGGTGATCGCGAAGTTGATCAGGCCCGCGAGGATGATCACGAGGAACAGGATCCAGGCGGTGGCGGATGCTCGACCGAAGTCCCGCCTCGGGAAGGCGAGCTCGTACAGGTACAGGACGATCGTCTGGAACTGCCGGTCGGATCCGCCGTTGCTCCGGGGGTCGAACAGCTTCGGTTCCGTGAAGATCTGCAGCCCGCCGATCGTCGAGGTGATGACGACGAAGATGAGCGTCGGACGGATCATCGGGATCGTGATCGACCAGAACCGTCGGAGCTTGTTCGCGCCGTCCAGCGCGGCGGACTCGTAGACGTCCCGTGGGATCGCCTGCATCGCTGCGAGGAGGATGAGGGCGTTGTAGCCGGTCCACCGCCAGTTCACCATGCTCGCGATGGCGACGTGCGAGGGGAAGACGTCGAACGCCCACCGGATCGGGTCGAGCCCGAAAAGCTCGAGGAGGCCGGCGACCGGTCCGTGGTACTGGTTGAAGATCTGCAGGAAGATGACTGCGACGGCGACCGGCGCCACGATGTACGGCAGCAGGATGCTCATCCGCCAGAACGTGCGACCGCGGAGCGTCTGGTCCAGGAGGGCGGCGATCAGCGTCGCGATGACGAGCTGCGGCACCGCCGAGAGCAGGAAGATGCTGACGGTGTTGCCGAACGCGTTCCAGAAGAACGGGTCCGAGAGGACGGAGACGTAGTTGTCGAGTCCGACGAAGTCCCCCTGGCCCTTCAACAGATGCCACTCGTACAGCGACACGTTGAAGGTGTAGACGATCGGGAAGATGCCGATGAGGGCGAAGAGGATGAAGAACGGCGCGATGTACAGGTACGGCGAGGCGCGGTAGTCGAAGCGGTTCAGCTTCTGTCGGAACGTCAACGCGGCAGGTGGCCGGCGGACGGTTGCGGTGCTGGTCATGGCTCTGCCAATCCGGGAGAGGGAGCGGGAGGGGTACCGGGGCGTCCGCGTGCGAACGGACGCCCCGGCGAGCTGCGTCGGAGCGGAGGTCAGCCGACGAGCTGGTCGAGCAGCTTGAGCGCCTCGTTCCAGGCGGTGTCACCGTCGGTGATCTCGCCCTGGCTCACCCGGTCGAGGATCGGACCGAACACGTTGTCCTGGATGTTGGAGTCCTCAGGACCCTTCACCTGGGCCACGACCCCCTCCGACCGCGCGGCGAAGATCTCGCCCACCGGTGCGTCGTTGAAGAACGGGTTGGTGGAGTCCTTCACGAGCTCCTGGCCGTCGAGCGTGCTCGGGAACGGACCGGCGAGTTCGAACGATGCGGCCTGCGCCTCAGGGGATGCGAGCCAGAGGGCGAGCTCGGCCGCCTCCTCCTTGTGCTCGGAGTTCTCGGCGACGCCGAGGAACGCACCGCCCCAGTTGGCCGCGCCGCCGGGCATCACGTCGGCGAAGTCCCAACCGCTGTCGGTCGTGCCCTCGTCGTAGTAGCCCTGCACGATGCCGAGCATCCAGCTCGGGCACATGTAGGTCGCGAACTTGCCTTCCTTGGCCTCCGGGCCGACGTCCCAGCCGGGAAGACCGGCACCGAGCCCGGCCTGTTCGGCCTCGACGATCTTCGCGAACTGCTCCTTCAGCATGTCGTTGCCCTCGATGTTCAGGGTCTCGCCATCGGCCTTGTAGTAGCCCTCCTCCTGCTGGTTCACGAAGGAGTTCCAGAAGAACCGGGGGCTGTGATAGAACGCCTTCCCGGTGGCACCGACGTACTCCTCACCGACCTCGAAGAAGCGGTCCCAGGTCGCGTCCTCCCCGCCGAAGTACGCGGCGACTTCGCTGCGCTCACTCGGCAGACCGGCTGCCGCGAACAGGTCACCGCGGTAGCAGATGCCCTGCGGTCCGATGTCGAGACCGGCGCCGATCACGCGCCCGTCGGCGTCCGTGCCCTGCTCGTACTTCCAGTCCAGCCAGGTGTCCTTGACGTCCTCGATGCCGTAGTCACGGAGGTCGACGAACGAGTCGCTGACCTCGGAGATGGTTCCGAGCCAGCCCTCCTCGATGGCCACGACGTCGCTGAGGCCGGTTCCGGCGGCGATCTTGGCGTAGGCGTCGTCGCGCGCAGCTCCACCACCCTCCAGGTTGGTGGCCTCGATGGTGATGTTGGGGTGCTCCTCCATGTACTTCTCGTAGTTGGCGTCGACGCCCATGGTGCCGAACGTGGTGACCGAGAGGGTGATCTTCTCGTCTCCGCCACTGCCGGCGGGGGAACTGCACCCCGAGGCCAGGACGGCGAGGATCGATGCCCCCGCGATGGATGCGGCGGTGATGCCGCGGCGTTTGCTGTTCACAGTCACTCCTTTGTGTGTGCGCTTCGGTGTCGGCCGGCCACCCATCCGGGATCCGCGGCGCGACGCCGTGGGAACGTTCCCACGGGCATGCAGGACACACTAAGCGCTGGCTTGGACGAGGTCAAGAGAGCGCTCTCATTTGTTGTGGAACGGGTGCACGATCGTGAACGGTCGGTGACGTCGTGGCCATCGGGCGGGTCCCCCGTTCCGATTCGATCGGATTCATGATCGACTCATTGCCATGACCGGCTTCGATTCAGGCTTCCTCGACCTCGCCGACCCGCTGCAACTCCCGGCACCGGCCGAACCCGCCGGGCTGGCGCGCCTCCGCCGTCTCGACTACACGCACTTCACCGTGCTCCTCGACCCCGACCGCCGCTTGGCAGCCGCGACCGCCGTCGACATCGACGGCGCCGCCCTCCTCGACCTCGGGCGCGGCGACGACTGGCACCTCGACGACCGCGTCCCGGTCGAGGAGCAGGCCGGCCCGGAGCTCTACGCCCGCAACGACCTCGACCGCGGCCACCTCGTACGCCGGAGGGACCCGGTCTGGGGGCCCGTCGAGATCGCCCGGCAGGCCAACGTCGACACCTTCTGCTACACGAACGCCGCCCCGCAGGCTGCGGACTTCAACCAGTCACTCGAGCTCTGGAACGGTCTGGAGGACCTCGTCCTCGAGTACGCCTCGGCCGGACGCCGGCGGCTGTCGGTCTTCACCGGGCCGGTGTTCGCCGACACGGACCCGCTGTACCGCGGCGTACAGATCCCGCGCCGGTTCTGGAAGGTGGCGGCGTGGTCGAACGACGGAGCGCTCGCGGCGAGCGGCTACCTCCTCGACCAGTCGGCGCAGCTCGACGACCTCGACCTCGGCCGGACCAGTGCGATCGACGACACGCAAGACGCCACCACCGTGCCCCCACTCGGCCCGTTCCGGACCTTCCAGCTGCCGATCCTCGACCTCGCGAGCGTCACCGGTCTCGACTTCGGGTCCCTCGCCTCCGCCGACGTCCTCGAGCCGGCTCCCGCGACGGTGCGCCCAGACACCGACACCTGGATCGAGCTGAGCAGCCCGTCCGACCTGCGGTTCTGAGGCAGGTCCGGAACCTCGACCCAGACCCCTACCGACGCTCGAGCGCCGCGCCGATGACCCGGAGGCTCTCGATGAGCACCGCAACCTGCTCATGGCTGAGGCCGGCGAGCATCGCGTTCTCGTCGTCCACCAGTCGACGCATCGCCTCGTCGACCCGCTGCTGACCGAGGGTCGTGAGGACGACGATCTTGCTCCGGCCGTCGGCCTCGTTCTTCTGTCGGGCGACGAGCGAGCGTGCGGCCAGACGGTCGAGCTGACTCGCGAGGTTGCCGCTCGTGATGCCCAGTCGGGTGGCGAGCATGGACGGCGTCAGCCCGTCCGCTCCGTGCTGGCGGAGGATGGAGAGGAACTCGAACTCCCACGGCCGCAGGTTGCTCGCGGCAAACGACAGTCGTCGGACCTCCTGGAGGTGCGGCACGAGCCGACGGAGACGGGACACCACGTCGAGCGGTGCGAAGTCCACGTCGGGCAGTGCGTTCGCCCAGGCGTCGATGACGATGTCGACGTCGTCGTCATCACCCTTCGCCATCGCCTGCCTCCCTCGCGTCCTGCCTGCACCAACGCTACCGTGGGCCGCCGTCGATCCAGACGGTGGGCGGTTCCATCCGCGCTGTGCTATCGCGTACGTCAAGCGGTCAGCGGACGGAGAGCGCCGACAGGCCGTCGATGAGGAGGCCGACCCCGAAGGCGAACGCCTGTGCCTGATCCTCCTGGCCGAGCGGATCCGTCGCACCGTCGGCCAGCACGCCGACGCTGTCGTACTGCATCCGTTGCTGCTCGTGCGACACGTGCCCGAGGATGAAGTGGAGCAGCACCGTGCCCGCACGACGACTCGTCGCATCGTCGAAGCCGGCCACCGACACCGCGTCCGTCAGCCGCGTGAGCGCACGTCCGGAACCGAGCCCGAGCGCGTAGGTGCTCGACACCACCTCGGCCCCGTCGCGATAGGCGAGGAGGGCGTCACGCAGCGCCTCCGCCTCCACGCGCGTCCGCTCGCGCCAGTCGGAGCCGGCCTCGGACACGGCGTCGCCCGGTGCCGGGTGGGCGTCGACGATCCGGTCGGCGAGCTCGGCGATCAGGGTCTGCTTGTTCTCGAAGTGCCAGTACAGCGCGCTCGGCTGGACGTCGAGCGACGCGGCGAGGCGGCGCATCGTGAGGTCGGCCAGGCCGTGATCGTCGAGGATGCGGAGGGCCACCTGAGCGACGTCGTCGCGCCGATGGCGACGCACTGTTGCGGGACCGGACATGAGCACCACTATAGTGAACGCTGTTCAGGTGAACACCGTTCAGGTGCGATCCACCGGCCCCAGGCGAACCGACCAACCCGACGAAGGACCCAGCATGAGCAGACTCCGGATCGACGCGACCGACATCGCACGCATCGCCGTGTTCGCCGCCATCGTGGCCGCCCTCGGCCTGCCCGGCGCGTTCTCGGTGCTCGGTGCGGTGCCCATCACGGCGCAGACCCTCGGCGTCATGCTCGCTGGCGCGGTCCTCGGCCCGTGGCGCGGCATGCTCTCCATGCTGGTGCTGCTGGCCCTCGTCGCCATCGGCCTGCCCCTCCTGTCCGGCGGTCGCGGCGGGATCGGCGTCTTCGTCGGACCGAGTGCCGGGTACCTCCTCGGCTGGATCGTCGGCGTCTTCGTGATCGGGCTCATCGTGCACGCCGGCGGGCGTCGGCTGCGCTGGTGGCGCACCGCGCTCGGCGTCTTCATCGGCGGCATCGGCGTCATCTACGCGTTCGGCATCCCGGTGCAGTCGCTCGTCACGCGCCTGCCGCTCGGCGAGACCGCCCTGCAGAGCCTCGTCTTCGTGCCCGGCGACCTCGTGAAGGTCGTGCTCGCGACGGTCATCACGATGACGCTCGCCCGCGCCTACCCGCGCGCGTTCCGCAACGCGGCCGGCGCCGGCTCCACGCGTCCCGGCGAGCCCGCCCGGATCGGATGACCGTGCATCCAGGGCACCTCGTCCCGCTGCGCGGCGGGGCGCCGACCGACCTCGTCCGTCGGGCGCTCGAGGTGCGGGCGGCCGGCGGCGTGCCACTGATCGGCGACGACCGGTGGAGCGAGTCGTACTGGCGTTCCGTCCGCGACCGCACCACCGCGGCCGGTCCACAGCCGGCCCAGGGCTGGGCGACGCTGACCTCCGGCACCACGGGCGAGCCGCGCATCGTGCTCCGGACCGCCGAGTCGTGGGCGGACTCCTTCCCGGCCGTGCGCACGCTGCTGGACCTCGGGCCGGACGACGTCCTGGCGCTGTCGTCGCCGCCCGCGTCGTCGCTGTCGCTGTTCTCGGTCGCCCATGCGGCCGCCGTCGGTTGCTCGCTCGCCCTCCCGACCACCCACGCGCTCACCCCCGACGACACCCGTGACGCGACCCGGTTCCACGGGACCCCGAACGGCCTCCGGGCGCTGCTCGACGGCGAGGTGCCACCCCGCCTGCGGGTGGCGTTGATCGGAGGCGCCGCACTCGACCCCGGACTCCGCGCCAGGGCGGAGGGCCTCGGCATCCGTGTCGTGTCCTACTACGGTGCCGCCGAGCTCTCCTTCGTGGCGGTCGACGATGGCGCCGATCCGAATCGACCGGGCCTCCGCGCCTTCCCCGGCGTCGAGCTCGAGGTCCGGGACGACGACGTCCTCTGGGTCCGATCGCCGTTCATCGCGACCGGGTACCTCGGGGGCTCGGGACCGCTCCGACGCGACGGCGACTGGTCCACCGTCGGCGACCGCGCACGGATCGACGACGGGATCGTCACGCTCCTCGGCCGATCCGACGACGCGATCCTCACGGCCGCGGCGACCGTCATCCCCGCCGACGTCGAGGAGGCCCTGCGCCGACTCCACGAGGTGGACGACGCCGTCGTGCTCGGTCTGCCGAACGCCGGGGTCGGATCGCTCGTGACGGCCGTGTTGGAACTGCACCCGGGCTCGCGTCCGACCCGCGCGATGCTCCGCGACGCCCTCGCTCCGCTGTTGCCGCCGACCCATCGGCCCCGACGCTGGTTCGTCGTCGACGAGCTGCCCCGGACCGTCACCGGCAAGGCCGCCCGCGCGGAGCTCGCCGACCGTCTCGCGGCAGGGACGGTGGCGTCCCTTGACTGAGTCGCACGCCCTCCCGCGCATCGTCGCGGCCCGCCGGACACCGATCGCGACGCGCGGGCGCGCCCTCGCCGCGCTCACGGTCGAGCAACTGGCGGTCCCCGTCGTCCGCGCCGTGCACGATGACGCGACGCACGTGCTGGGTCTGCCGCCGGTGGTCGCGGACGTCGTCCTCGGCAACTGCATGGGGCCTGGCGGCAACCCTGCCCGTGTCGCGGCACTCGGGGCCGGACTCGGCTTCACCGTGCCCGGGCTCACCGTCGATCGGCAGTGCGGCAGCGGCCTCGCGGCGATCATCGAGGCGTCCACGGCGATCAGCGCCGGCGACCATCGGCCACGGATCGCCGGCGGTGTCGAGAGCGCGTCGACCGCGCCGACCCGTTCCGTCGACGGCGTCGCCTACGCACGCGCACCGTTCGCACCGGCGGGATGGCACGACCCCGACATGACCCGCGCCGCGGAGGACCTCGCCGAGCACGACGGGATCTCCCGCGAACGCCAGGACGCCTACGCGGCGCGGAGCACGCACCGTGCGGCGAGCGCCGTCGCCGCCGGACGGTTCACCGACGAGCTCGTGCCGCTGGTCGGGGCGGCGGAGCAGGACGATGCGCCGCGCCGCGGGATCGAGCGTCTGCTCCCCCGGTTCACGCCGCTCTTCACCGACGGCTCCCTCACCGCAGGCAACACCTGCCGGGTGAGCGACGGAGCCGCCGCCGTGCTCGTCGTGCCCGGAGGGCCCGCCCACGGGAGCACGACGCCCGGTCTCGCCGTCCGGGCGCACGCCGTCGTCGGCTGCGACCCGGCACTCCCGGGGATCGGGGCCGCGCCGGCGATCCTCGACGCCCTCGACCGGGCCGGCGTGGACCTCGCGCAGGTCGCCGCGTTCGAGATCGTGGAGGCGTTCGCGGCCCAGACGCTCGCCGTGCTCGACCGGCTCGGTGTCGCCGAGGACGACGAGCGTCTCTGCGCCGACGGTGGCGCCCTCGCGCTCGGTCACCCGTGGGGCGCAAGCGGTGCGGTGGCCGTGGTCCGCCTGTTCTCGCGGCTCGTCCGCGGCGGGGCTCCGGCGGGCACGATCGGGGTGGCGGCGGCCTCGGTCGGTGGCGGTCTCGGCGTCGCCGCGGTGTTCGAGGTCGTGCGATGATCGGGGACATCGACCAGTCATCCGCCATCCGTCTCGACGGCGTCACCGCACGTCTCGGCGACACCGTCGCTCTCGACGACGTGACGCTCCACCTCGACGACGCGCGCATCGCGGTCATCGGGGCGAACGGCTCAGGCAAGTCCACCTTCGCCCGGCTCGTCGGGGGCCTCACGCGAGCGACCGCCGGCAGTGTCCAGGTCCACGGCGTCGACGCCGCGAAGGACACGGCGACGCTTCGACGACTCGTCAGCATCGTGTTCAGCAACCCGGACGCACAGATCGTCATGCCGACGGTGGCGGAGGACGTCGCGTTCTCCCTCCGCGGCACGAAGGCATCGAAGGCCGACATCGCCGCGCAGGTCGCCGACGCGCTCGACGAGTTCGGTCTGACGGCGCTCGCCGACCGGTCCGCCTACGAACTCTCCGGTGGCCAGAAGCAGCTGTTGGCGCTCTGCGGGGCCGTGATCCGGCGGCCGGCGCTGCTCATCGCCGATGAACCCACCGCCTACCTCGACGCCCGCAACAGCGCCGCCGTCGCCGACCACCTCCTGCATCCCGAGGCGGGCCATCAGCTCCTCCTCGTCACCCACGACCTGGAACTCGCCGCCCGCTGCGACACCGCGCTGCTCTTCGACGGCGGGCGGGTCGTCGCGCAGGGTGGACCCGAGGACGTGATCGCGGCCTACCGCGCGAGTCTGCGGTCGTGACGGCGTGATCACCCTCTACCGCCCTGGCTCCGGCTGGCTCCATCGCGCGCCGGCCGGCCCGAAGGCGCTTGGCATCCTCGTCGTGGTGCTCGCGATCTCGCTCCTGCCGACGAGTTGGTGGACCGCGGGCATCGCCACCACGGTGACCGTCCTCGCCTACCTCGTCTCGGGCCTCGGCCTCGGCGAGCTCGGACGGCAGCTCCTGCTCATCCGCTGGATCATCACGATCACGGTGGCCGGCCAACTGCTGTTCCTCGACGTCGAGTCCGCGGTGTCGAACACGTCCCGGATCGTCGCCGCCATCCTGCTCGCGGCGCTCCTCGTGCTGAGCACGCGCGTCGCCGACCTGCTCGACGCCTTCGAGCGCGTCCTCCGGCCCCTGGGTCGCTTCGGTGTCGACCCCTCCCGCATCGCCCTGATGCTCGCCGTCGCGATCAACACGGTGCCGGTCCTCGCCCGCTTGGCGACGAGCGTCCGGGAGGCGCAGCGGGCGCGTGGGGCCGGGTCCAACCTGGTGACCTTCGTCGTGCCGTTCCTCGTGGTGTCGCTGAAGCACGCCGACGAGCTCGGTGAGGCCCTCACCGCTCGGGGCGTCCGGTGAGCGGCGGCGACACCGCGCGCGTCCTCGGCAAGACGGTCGACGACGAGACGCGCTGCGTCCACTACGCGACCCCACTCGACGTCATCGCGATCCGCTTCGCCTGCTGCGGCGAGTACTACCCGTGCCACCTGTGCCACGCGGAGTGCGCCGACCACCCGGCCGAGCAGTGGCCGCGCGGGCAGCGCGACCGGGAGGCGATCCTGTGCGGCGTGTGCTCGACGGAACTGACGATCGAGCGCTACCTGGAGGTCGACGCCTGCCCGAACTGCGACGCCCGGTTCAATCCGGGCTGCCGCCTGCACTCGGCGTACTACTTCCAGCCGTGACCGTAGACGCTCACTGCATCGAGCCCACGGTGCACGCTCGGGAATCGCGCGGTCGGCAGAATTCGGTGTTACACCGAAACGCTCAGTGTTACACTGAATTATGCCCACGAAGCACGCTCGCACGAACCTCACCCACACGCCGCAGGTGAAACACGCACTCGAGGTCGCTCGGATGCACTGGCCGGACGAGGATCGTGAGAGCGCCTTGCTGTTGAACCTCTTGGATGCAGGGGCGAAGGCGCTTGAAGCCGGCGAGCAGTCCACCACGGAGCGCCGTCGCGCGCGCATCCTCGACACAGCGGGCAGGTACACCGGACTGTATGAAGCCGATTACTTGGATCAGGTCCGCGAAGGCTGGGCCGAGTGATCGTCCTCGATGCGGGCGTTCTGATCGGTTTCCTCGATGGGTCGGATGCTCACCACGGCGCCGCTGTCGCCCTGCTCGAAGAACACCCCACCGGCTACCTCGTTCACCCACTCACCGCTGCCGAGATCCTCGTGGGGCCCGCAAAACGCAATATCGAGGATCAGGTTTGGCACGACCTGAGAGGCATTGGCGTCGAGGTGGCCGAACTCGGCTCCGACGAACCGCTCGCCCTGGCCCGACTGCGAGCACAGTGGGGGCTGAAGATGCCCGATACGTGCGTTCTCGCCACGGCAGAGAAGTACGATGTCTCCCTCGCGACCTTCGACCGTCAATTGGCCGGCATCGCGAGCCGCGCCGGCCGCCTGATCCCTGATCTCGGGTCGTGACACCGCAGCGCTGCGCGAGGCGCTCCAGCCACACTCTTCCGGAAGCCACTCCCACACGTTGCGGTACCACCCTGCAGGGCTCTGATCGGATGCACGCACCTACCTCGGCGCTTGCTCGGATCCAGCCGTGACCGCCCGCCGGTAGACGCGGTTGCGGGCGGCGAGGATCGCGGCACCGATAGCGGCGGCGATGAGCGAGCCGGCGAGCACACCGACCTTGACGTGGTCGTCGGACTCGCTGCCGACACCGAAGGACAGTTCACCGACGAGCAGCGACACCGTGAATCCGATGCCCGCGACGAACGCCATGCCGACGAGGTCGACCCAGCGGATCGACGGGTCGAGGCCGAGGCCGGGCAGTCGGGTGACGAGGAACGTCGTCACCAGGATGCCGATCGGCTTGCCGAGGACGAGCCCGGCGATGATCCCGAGCGCGATGGTGTCCTGGAATGACTCGACGAGCCCGGAGATCCCGCCGATGACCACGCCCGCGGAGAAGAAGGCGAAGATCGGGACGGCGACCGCCGTGGAGACGACGCTCCAGCGATCGGCGAAGTGCGCCGCGAGGCCTTCGTAGACCGGGCGCCCCTCGGCGGTGGTCCCCACCTGGACGCGGGCGCGCTTGGTCGAGAAGACGGGCACCATGAAGCCGAGCAGCACGCCGGCGACGGTCGCATGGATACCGGAGGCATGGATGAGCGCCCAGGTGCACAGACCGAGCGGGATGAGCACCCACCAGGCCCGGACGCCGCGCTGGACGAGCACGGCGAAGACGGCGAGCGGCACCGCGGCGAGCGCCAGCGGCAGGAACTCGATGTGGTCGGTGTAGAAGATCGCGATGATGCTGATGGCGATGAGGTCGTCCACCACGGCGAGCGTGAGCAGGAAGGTCCGCAGTGCCGGCGGCAGGAACTTGCCGACCACCGCGATCACCGCGACGGCGAACGCGATGTCCGTGGCGGCCGGGATCGCCCATCCCTGCAATGCGTCGGGCCCGGCGCTCAGGTTCACGAGGACGTAGATGACGGCGGGCACGGCCACTCCGCCGACCGCGGCGGCGATGGGGAGTACCGCGGTCTTGGGGTTCCGGAGCTTGCCGGCGACGAACTCCTCCTTGAGCTCCAGACCGACGACGAAGAAGAAGATCGCGAGGAGTCCGTCGGCCGCCCAGGCACCGACGGAGAGGTTCAGATGGAGCGCCTCCGGACCGAAGGTGAAGTCCCGGACGCTCAGGTAGAACTCGGAGGCGCCGGTGTTGGCGAGCACGAGCGCGAGTGCGGTGGCGACGACGAGGAGGGCACCACCGACGGTGTCCTGTTGGAGCGTCTGGTGGATGCCTCGCCAGATCGAGTGCGGGGCCTGGTCGGCCGGCAGGTCGTGGCAGCGGTGCGCGTCGGGCATGCGGATCCTTCGGGTGAGGGTTCGGTCGAGCAGCAGAGCGATCTCGATCGATCGCCCGCCGACCAGACTTCCCGGCGCACCAGCCTCCATTCTAGGCGATCGGGTGGGGGATCGGCCGGGAACCGTGCGCAGGCGGCCTGCGCAGTGCTTGGATGCATCCATGAGCTCCTCACCACCGACCGGCGGCCACCCGGACGAACCGCACCGCGGTGACCTCGCGGGCCGCTTGAACTGGCTCCGTGCGGGTGTGCTCGGCGCGAACGACGGCATCGTCTCCGTCGCGTCCCTCGTCGTCGGAGTCGCCGGTGCCACGACCGACAGCGCCCCGCTCCTCGCAGCGGGTGTCGCGGGGCTCGTCGGTGGCGCGATCTCCATGGCCCTCGGCGAGTACGTGTCGGTGAGCAGCCAGCGGGACAGCCAGCGGGCCCTCATCGCGAAGGAGCGGCGGGAGCTCTCCGACGACCCCGAGGCGGAGCTCGCGGAACTCGCCGGGATCTACGAGGCGAAGGGGCTCCAGCCGACGACCGCGAGGCGGGTCGCCGAGGAGCTGACCGCGCACGACCCGCTCACGGCACACCTCGAGGCCGAACTCGGCATCACCGAGGACGCGGTCGTCAGCCCGTGGGCGGCCGCCGGCGCGTCGGCGCTCGCCTTCACGATCGGGGCGCTGCTCCCCCTGCTCGCGATCCTGCTGCCGCCACCCGAGGTGCGCGTCCCGATCACCTTCGTCGTCGTGCTCATCGCGCTGGCGCTCACCGGCTTCACGAGCGCGAGGATCGGCGGCAACCCCGCGCTCCGCCCGACCGTCAGGGTCGTGGTCGGTGGAGCGCTCGCCCTCGCCGTCACCTTCGCCATCGGCACCCTGCTCGGCACGAGCGGCGTGGTCTGATGGCCAGGGTCCTGGCTGTCGGGGACGAACCGACGACGGGTGTGCTGGTGCAGCGGTCCGGGGAGTTCTCTGGGAGTCTGCTGGAGCCCCGCCCGGACGTGGAGCTCCCGGGTGTAGAAGTGAAGGGCGTCCACCAGGTCGCCCTGTCGGATTCGATCAGTGCGGATCGACAGCCCGAAGAACATGTGAGGAGCACCATATGAGCGCAGCAGACAAGATCAAGAACGCCGCCGAAGACCTCGCGGGCAAGGCCAAAGAGGCCGTCGGCAAGGCGACCGACAACGACAAGCTCGTCGCGGAGGGCAAGGCCGACCAGGCCAAGTCCGACGTGAAGCAGGCCGGTGAGAACGTGAAGGACGCGTTCAAGAACTGACCTCCCGATCACACGAACGCCGGTGCCCCGCTCGGGTCACCGGCGTTCGTCTGTCTGCGGGGGGGCCGACTCGGCTCACCGCCCCCGGAGAAACCCCGCCAACCCGGTGGACCTCCCCCGGTCCCTGAGCCTGTCGAAGGGCCCACGGGTGAACCCCACGAGTCCGGCATGCCTCCTCCGCTCCCTGAGCCTGTCGAAGGGCCCACGAGCAACTTCCACAGCCGTCCCGACTCAGCATCTGGAATGTCAGTGGTCCATGGTGGACTGGTTCCATGACCGAGACCACCCTCACCGCGATCCGCGTCGGCGACGAGTACGCCGCGCAGCTCGCGGAGTTCTCGGACGAATGGGCAGAGCTCCACCGGCAACAAGCCGTCCTCGACGCCCGCAAAGCGCGCCTCCTGGCCCGCTCCGCCGCCTATGCGGACGCGTTCGCCGACGCCACGGTCCCGGCGATCTTCCCGCCGGCCGAACGGCAGGACCTCTCCCGCCGCTCCACTTGCGCGGCCCTTGCGATGGCGACGCGAACGCCGGAACGGACGATCCAGCGTGCGACCAACGACGCCGAACGTCTCGTGAACGACGCACCGGCCGTGCTGGCGTCGCTCGAAGCGGGCCGCATCTCGGCGCGGCACGCACAGGTGATCACCGACCAGCTCTGCGACGTCCCACCCGCGGGCCGGGCCGCGTTCCTCGAAGCAGTCCTCCCCGTGGCGGAGCGCATGACCGCCGCCAGGCTCAAGGGCCGCGCCCGAGTGCTGCGCGAGCGACTCCACCCCGAGTCGATCACCGCACGCGCGGTCCGCTCCGAGGCCGACCGCCGCGTCGAGTTCGAGCCGGCCGCCGACGGCATGGCATGGGTGCACCTGTTCACCACCGCGCCCATCGCGCAGGGCATCACCGAGCGGGTCGAGGCGGCGGCGGCGGAGTCGCGCGCAGCTGGTGACACTCGCACCTGCGCCCAGCTGCAGGCGGACGCCCTCGCGGCGCTCGCGCTCACCGGCGTGACCCCGGAAGACGTGATGTTCAGCCCAGTGCTGCCGCACCCGATCGAAGTGCAGGAGCACATCAAGCCAACCGTGCAGATCACGGTCCCGGCACTGAGCATGGCCGGCGTCTCCGACGCCCCGGCCACCCTCGACGGGTACGGGCCGATCGACCCGGAGACCGCAGCCCGTATCACGGTGAACGCACCCAGCTTCACCCGGATCCTCGTCCAGCCCGAGACCGGCGCGTTGCTCTCCGTCGGGCGGAATCAGTACCGAGTTCCGGCCGACCTGCAACGCGCGGTGCGGCTTCGGGACGGCACCTGTCGTGCACCCGGTTGCGGCAGGCGCGCCAGAGCCTGCGACCTTGATCATTCGGTCGCCTGGGACGACGGCGGGACGACAGATGTCGGGAACCTCGCCTGCCTCTGCCGACATCACCACCGGATGAAGCATCTGCCCGGATGGAACCTCGACCACGGACCCGGCGGGGTGCTCGACTGGACAACGCCCGATGGGAAACGCCACCGGACCGAACCGGATCCCGCGCCGTTCTGACCCCCGCCGGCCCCTGAGCTGCGCCGCGCTGAGCCTGTCGACGTGTCGAAGGGTTCCTCATGGGCACTTCGACAAGCTCAGTGACCGGGGGAGGTGTACCCGGAACGATTCGGTCCCTGAGCCTGTCGAAGGGCACTCCGGTTGCGCCACCTCCGTGACCGGGAGAGGTTCAC
>NZ_JACYTU010000020.1:0-41395 GCF_014841225.1 Plantibacter sp. CFBP 8804 | reverse complement strand
GGGGGGCTCGGCGACCGGCGGAGGGGAGGAGGGCTTCCGGTGTCCGAGTGCGCCCGGTCACCGAGCACTGCCGGTCATCGAGCCTGTCGAGGTGGGACGTCGGGGCTCAGCCGCCGAGGATGTCCCAGTCCTCGTCGTCCGCGTCGGCGATGCCGCCCGCGATGAACGCTTCGCCGGCCTCGGTGGCGCGATCGCGCACACCGACCAACAGCTCTTCCAGCGAACCGGCCGAGAGGAACCGCATCTGGTCGAGCTCGCTCACCGGGGCGATGCCCGCGAGCTGCCACGACGACTCCAGCGGGTCGTCGGCGAGCTCCACGACCGAGGCCCACTGCTGCTCGCTGAACTCGCTGGCCACGGCCAGCGAACGCCGCACCGCCGCCTCGGTCTCGTCCCGCAGCTGCTCCCAGCGCTCGTCCCACTCCAAGTCGTCGAGCGTGCGGATCTCGGCGCGTGGGTACGGGTCGTCCGGCAGCCAGTCGGTCACCTCGAAGCGCTGACCGCCCTCGGCGATCACCGCCACGAAGCCCTCGCCGCCGTCGACCTCGACGATCTCCGCCACGGTCCCCGTCCGGAAGCGGTGCTCACCGCCTCCCGTCTCGCGCCCGCGCTCGATGAGCACCACGCCGAACGCCGGGTCCTCGGCCTCGAGCAGGTGGGCGAGCATGGTCAGGTAGCGCTCCTCGAAGAGCCGCAGGGCGAGCGGCATGTGCGGGAACAGCACAGAGCCGAGCGGGAACATCGGCAGCTCGAGGACCGGGAGGCCGGACGCCCAGGGCTCGGCACTGAAGGAGTCGGTCATGTCACTCTCCCTCCGTCTCGCAGGTCCCACCGGGTGCCGCCCGGCGAACCGTCCACCCGAACCGTGCTGCGATCATAGTCGCCGGACACCGGAGGCGACTCAGTCGCCGAGGACCGCTCGCAGCGCCTGGTCGAACCGGATCGCCCGATCGATTTCGACCGCCGTCTCGTAGTCGGCCCCGCGGAGGGCGACGTGCAGCGGCCAGTCCACATCGATGAAACCGATTCGCCGATCCCCCACGAAGACGCCGAAGCGGTCGGCCGTGAGCTGCTCCACCCAGGCTCGGCGGAGTTCAGACGTCTCGCTGCCGGCGGAGCCCATGGAACGACCTCTCTCGGCAGGTGCAGTGACCGGGTCCGGACAACCCTTCGAAGTATCTCGATTGTCTAGCTATCTCCGCCGTGCTTCATCATGACAGCACCGACGGCCGATGGACAACTCCGTATCCATCAGACGAAACGAGCACGCCTCGACGCCATCGTTGCGAGATCGTGGCGCGATGGTCCGCGGATCTTCAGGAACCGTCCGTAGGATGCTGATCGTGGGGTGGAAGTGGCCGTGGGGACGCAAGCGCATCGTCGATGCGCCGGTCGACGCCGGGTCCGACCCCTACCTCCAGTACCTCGAGTGGGTCCGCCTCGGGAAACCGTCACTGGCATCACCCGACGATCCACCGCTGCAGTTCGACCCGCGGTTCGCGCCACGACTGGCCTCCGACGCCGTCAACTCCTCGCGCGCCGACGGCGTCTGAGCCCGCCGGTCCACGCACAGCACAGCGCCCGACACCGAGGTGCCGGGCGCTGTGGACGTGCTTACGCGGTGGCCTGCTCCGCGACCTCGGCGCGGCGCGGGAGCTTCCAGCCCGGGCGCACGAAGTGGCAGGTGTAGCCCCACGGAATGCGCTCCAGGTAGTCCTGGTGCTCCGGCTCGGCCTCCCAGAACTCGGACACCGGCTCGACCTCGGTGACGACCTTGCCGGGCCAGAGCCCTGAGGCGTCGACGTCGGCGATCGTGTCGCGGGCGACGCGCTCCTGCTCGGGCGAGGTGTAGAAGATCGCCGAGCGGTAGCTCAGGCCGACGTCGTTGCCCTGGCGGTTCTTCGTCGACGGGTCGTGGATCTGGAAGAAGAACTCCAGGAGCTCACGGAAGGACAGCTTGCTCGGGTCGAAGACGACCTCGAGGGCCTCCGCGTGGGTGCCGTGGTTGCGGTAGGTGGCATTGGCGACGTCGCCACCGCTGTAGCCCACGCGGGTCGACTTCACGCCCGGCATCTTCCGGACGAGGTCTTCCATGCCCCAGAAGCATCCGCCGGCCAGCACCGCGCGCTCGGTCGTCGTGCTCTGCTCGTCTGCTGCACTCATCGTGACTCCTCCTTCGTGCCGAGCACCGTGCGGGGTCCCCGCGTGCTCCGGTCTTCGGCTCCATGGTATGCAACAGCGTCCGCTTCCGGACTGTTCCGGCCGGGGCTTGCACTCAGCGGTCGCACAGGTGTGCGGACGCGACGGCAGGGCTCAGACGGTCCGCTTGCGGCGGAGCTGCTTGATCGACTCGTGGATCTCGGGCGCCAGCACCACGGCGCCGGACTGCTCCGACTGCTCGAGGGTGACGGCCTGCGCCTCGTCCGCCGCGGCGAACCAGGAGGCGATGGTGACGCCGTGGCCGGGCTGTCGGACGATCTCGATCGGGTCGCCCGCCTGCACCGTCCCGCTCTTGACCACCTTGAGGTAGGCGCCGGGCCGTGCGGCGGCGGCGAAGCGCTTCACCCACCGTGGCTCGCCCAGGCGCCGCTGGAAGGTGCCGCACGGGGTGCGCGGGCAGGTCACCTCGACGACGAGGGTGTCGCCGATCCGCCAGCGTTCACCGATCTCAGCACCGTTCACGTCGAGCCCCTGCGTGCGGAGGTTCTCGCCGAACAGCCCCGGCGTGATCTCCCGACCGAGCTCACCCTCCCAGAACCGCGCGTCCTCCTCGGCGTAGGCGTAGAGCGCCTTCGTCAGACCGCCGTGGTGTTTGCGATCGGCCTGCACATCGCCGTACAGCCCCATCGGCCGCACGTGCAGTGGCTCGTCGACCGGGCGCTTGTCGATCGCGGTGACGCCGATCGAGCCGTCGTCCGTCTTGAGGGCTTCGACGCGACAGAGGGCGAGGAGTTCAGACATGGGACCAGTCTGCCGTGTCGTCCGCGCCCCGCCGGACGACGGGGCCGGTGCGGCCCGGGTGGAATGGCTCAGGCGGACTCGCGGATGACAAGTGAGACACCGACCGAGCGTCGGACGGACGGTCCCGAGAGCGGGAGCGTGCCGGACATCATGCCGTCGAGCAGTTCGAGACTGTGCCGTGCGATGTCGCCCTTGTCGACGGCCACGCTCGTCAGCTCCGGGGTGACGAAGCGACCGAGGTCGAGTCCGTCGATGCCGATGACGGCGACGTCCTCCGGCACGCCGACCCCGGCACGGGCGAGTCCCTTGAGCACGCCGACGGCCATGACGTCGTTGAAGACGAGCACGGCATCGACGTCGGGCATCGCGGCCCGGCACCGCAGGGCGGCCGACACCCCGCCCTGGTGGGTGTCCTCCGCCCAGGTCTCCGACGCCTCCGACCACGGCAAGCCGTGCTCCTCGAGGAACGCTCGGTACGCGAGACGTCGTCCGGACGGTTCGGCCGAGGCGTCGATCATCGCGATGGACCGGCGCCCGGTCGCGACGAAATGGGCGAGCGCCTGTCGGATGCCGTCCTCGAAGTCGATGTCGACGCCCGCCACCTGCAGCGTCGGCTCGGCGCCGGACGGGTTCGTTCCTGCCTCGGACTCGTCTGACCGATGGTCGCCGAGGGAGACGAACGGGATGGTGGCGAAGGCGCCCTGGAGTGCTCCGTGGTCGGCGCCGTTGCGTCCGACGACCGCGTCGACCTGCCGCGCGAGTTCGGCGAGCTGCGCACGTTCCGCGTCGGGGAGGTCCGGTCCGCGATCCGCGGCGGCGGGTCGGTCGCCCGATGCGTTCGCCGCTCCCCCGACCTCGGCGACCAGCACGGTCCAACCCCGCTCGGACGCCTGCTGCACCAGGGCGGCGGCGAGCTCGGGGTAGTAGGGGTTCCGCAGGTCGTCGACGACGAGGCCGAGCGTGGTCGTTCGACCGCTGACGAGGTGCTGCGCGGCGCGGTTCGGGCGGTAGTTGAGGGAGGCCGCGACCTCGACGACCCGCTGCCTGGTGGTCTCGCTGACATCGCGCATGCCGTTGAGCGCCCGGGTGACGGTCTGCCGCGAGACCCCGGCGACCCGGGCGACGTCGATGATCGTCGCTCGCGCCGGAGCGTGATCGTCGCGGGGCCTGGTCATGGTCACATCGTACTGATACGCTCACACCGTGAACGTTCACGGTGACGTTCGCCACAGACCATCGCACCGCCGATCAACGTTGAGGAGCACCACCATATGGAACACGTCGCCTGGGGGATCATCGGACCCGGAACGATCGCCGAACGGTTCGCGACCGAGCTGCACGCGAGTCGCACCGGTCGACTCGCCGCCGTCGCCAGTCGTGACGCGTCGCGTGCCGAGGAGTTCGGCGAGCGCTTCGGCGACGGCACGGCTCCCGTCCGCGGGTACGGCTCGGTCGCCGAGTTGCTGGCCGACCCCGGCGTCGACGCGGTCTACATCGCGACCCCGCACACGGAGCACGTCCGGCTGGTGATCGAAGCGGCCGAAGCCGGCAAGCACATCGTCAGCGAGAAGCCGCTCTCGGTGAACCGCGCCGGTGCGATGCTCGCGATCGAGGCCGCCCGCCGTGCCGGCGTGTACCTCGCCGAGGCGTTCATGTACCGCTTCCACCCGCAGACGGCCAAGCTCGTCGAACTCGTGTCATCCGGTGCCATCGGCGAGGTCCAGCACATCGAGGCGTCGTTCGCGTTCGCCGCGAACCTGCCGGCCGAGCACCGACTCATGAACCCGGAGCTGGCGGGCGGCGGCATCCTCGACGTCGGTGGCTACCCCGTCTCCATCGCGCGGCTCGTCGCCGGCGCCGCCGTGGGTGCACCGTTCGCCGACCCGACGGAGGTCACCGGGAACGGCACCATCGGTTCCACCGGCGTCGACGAGTGGGCCAGCGCGTCACTCGTCTTCCCCTCGGGCATCACGGCGCACGTCACGAGCGGCGTGCGCGTGCAGGACGACAACCGCGTGGTCGTCACGGGGTCCACCGGGCAGATCATCGTGTCGGACCCGTGGCTGCCGTCGGTCGAGGACGGTTCGACGATCGAGGTCCGCACCATCTCGGGCACCGAGTCGATCCACATCCCCGGGGCGCCGCAGTACGCGATCCAGGCCGATGCGGTCGCGACGTTCGCCGACGCGGGCCAGGCGCCGCAGATGCGTTGGGCGGACTCGCTCGGCAACCTCTCGACCCTCGACCGGTGGCGTGAGGCGATCGGCCTCGAGTACCCGTTCGAGTCGATCGACACCGACATCCCGACCGGTTCCGGTCGGCCGCTCGCCGTGCGCACCGAGCTCCCGATGCCGACCGGTCGCATCGCGGGCATCGACCACGACATCTCGCGCCTCGTCATGGGCGTCGACAACCAGCAGACCCTGTCGCACGCGTCGGCGATGTTCGACGACTTCTTCGAGCGCGGCGGCAACGCCTTCGACACGGCCTGGCTGTACGGCGACGGGCTCCAGGAGCAGCTGCTCGGACGCTGGCTCGCCAACCGGGGTCTCCGCGACGACGTCGTGGTGATCGGCAAGGGTGCGCACACGCCGTACTGCGACCCGGAGTCGATCTCGCGTCAGCTGTTCGAGAGCCTGGACCGGCTCGGCACCGACCACCTCGACCTGTACCTCATGCACCGCGACAACGTCGAGGTGCCGGTGGGCGAGTTCGTCGACGTGCTGAACGAGCACGCCGACGCCGGTCGCATCCGTGCGTTCGGTGGCTCCAACTGGACGATCGACCGGTTCGAGGAGGCGAACGCCTATGCGGCGGCCAACGGGAAGCGGGGGTTCGCGGCGCTGAGCAACCACTTCGGGCTCGCTCGCGCACTCGACGTGCCGTGGGCCGGTTGCGTGGAGGTGACGGATCCGACGAGCCGCGCGTGGCTCGAGGAGACGAAGACGCCGCTGCTGCCGTGGTCGTCGCAAGCGCGCGGCTTCTTCACCGGGCGTGCCGAGCCCGAGGACCTGTCGGACCCGGACCTCGTGCGCTGCTACTACAGCGACGACAACTTCGAGCGGCTGGCCCGTGCGCGTCAGCTCGGCTCGGAGCTGGGGGTCGCGCCGACGGCGATCGCCCTGGCGTACGTCCTGGCGCAGGACTTCCCGACCTTCGCCCTCATCGGGCCGCGGTCCATCGAGGAGACCCGTTCGTCGACCGACGCCCTCTCCCTGAAGCTGACCCCGGAGCAGGTCGCCTGGCTCGACCTCCGGGTCTGATCCGTTCCCTCGGGTGATGCCAGCGCGGTGCGCTGGCGTGACCGCGGGTCATGCACGTGAGCGCGGGTCTCCGGAGACCCGCGCTCACGCGTGTGGGGCGCGCTCGCGTCAGCGCACCGCGCTGGCGCAACCGCACCACCAGACTCGGATGGACGTCACGTGAGGGGTTTGCGGACGCGGTCGCGCGCCAGGAGGACACCGAGGAGCAGGATCAGGATAAGGACGACACCGCGGGCGAGACCCTGCCAGTAAAAGGACAGCCCGATGAGGTTCATCCCGTTCGTCAGCAGCGCGAAGATGAGCACGCCGACGAGCGTCCCGAAGAGGTTCGGCCGCCCCGTCCGACTCAGCGTCGTCCCGATGAACACCGCACCGATGGAGTCGAGCACGTAGAGCTGCCCGCTGTTCGCGACGAAGCCCTGGCTCCGCGAGGCCAGGATCAGCCCGGCGATGGCCGCGATCCCGGCGGCGAAGATGAAGGCGGTCGCCATCGACGTCCCCGCCAGCCGACCGGAGATCCGGGTCGCAGTCGGCTGCTCACCCGCCGCGGTCAGCACCCGACCCCAGCGACTCCGTTCGAGCGCAGCCCAGACGATGATCAGCACGAGCACGGCGACGACGATCGGCGCCGCGACACCGAGTACGGTTCCGGCACCCAGCCACGCGAACTCGTCCGGCACGCTGCTGCGCGACAGGTAGATGGGCGACCCGCCGTCGGTCGCGACCTGCTGCACGCCACCACCGATGAACCAGACGCTCAGCGTCGCGAGGAACGGTCGGATGCGCAGCACCACGATGAGGAACGCGTTCACGGCCCCGACGAGCAGGCCGACGACCAGACCGCCGACGATCGCCACCCAGGCCACGTAGTCGTCGGCCAGGAGCGCCGACGCGGTGAGCGCCGCGAGGTCGATGGCGACACCGATGGAGAGGTCGATGCCACCGGCGCGGACGACGACCGTCATCGCGACGGCCGCGACCAGGAGGAGCGCGTTCTGGTTGAGCACGCCAAGGAGGTTGTCGGCGGTCAGGAACGACGGCGACAGCACCGCGAACACGATGAGCAGCACGGCCAGCACGGCGGGGGCGAGCGCCTGCGGGACCGCGGCACCGAGGCCACGGACCGTCAGCCTCGAGAGCGGGCCGCCGGGACGCTGGTCATCGCCGCCTCCCGGTCCAACCGATCCGGCCTTCGGGACGGAGACGCCGGTGGTGGCGGAGGACTGCGTGCGCGTGTCGACACTCATCGCTTGACGCTCCGTTCGCGGATCGCGGCGACCGCGAGGACCAGCAGGATCAACACACCCTTGGTGATGCCGATCCACTGGCTCGGGACGCCGAGCTGGCTGAAGCCATTGGTGAGGATCGCGACGAACACGGCACTGAACAGAGTCCCCGTGATCGTGACGACGAGCCGACGGGAGAACGCGATGGACAGGAACGTCGCGAGGAGGATGTCGATGAGCGACTGCTCGCCGATCCCCGGCAGGGCAGCGGACAACCGACTGGTCATGAGGACGCCCGCGATCCCGGCGAGGACCGCCGCGAGGACGTAGCTGACGACGATGTGGCGGTTGACGGCGATCCCGGCCACCCGGGCGGCCGTCGGATTCTGCCCGACCGCGGCGTTCTTCACGCCCCAGCTGGTGCGCCCGGTGGTGAAGGCGGCGACCGCGAAGACGAACAGGAGCACGACGACCGCGGCAGGGACACCGACGACGTGTCCACTCCGCAACCAGACCAGCCCGGCGTCGGAGACCGGCACCTTCACGTTGTTCGTGATGACGATGGTGAGACTCGTGACGATGCTCATCATCGCGAGGGTGACGAGGAGCGGGCGGATCCCGGCGACAACGACGAGACCGTTCACGAGCCCGATGACCGCCGCGGCTCCGAGCCCGATGAGCAGCGCGAGCGGCAGACCGAGCTCGGCCTGCAGGAGCACCGCGACGAGGGCACCGGAGAAGCCGAGGACGGCGCCGATGGAGAGGTCGATGCCGCCGCGGACGACGTCCTCACCGCCCGTGACGACGACGATGGACAGTCCGAAGGCCGCGATCGCGTAGACCGCCGACTGGGTGAGGATCGTCGCGAGGTTGGCCGGGTCGAGGAAGCCGGGCGAGGCGACCGCGAAGACGACGACCTCGATGACGACGATCGCGTAGCCGATGAGTCCCAACCGGGAGACCGGGCGACGGCGTTTGGTCGCGGACTCGGCTGCGGCCGACGGCGCCTGGCCGGGCGCGACGGGTGGAGCGGAGAGGGCGGTCATGCGGAAGCTCCTCGGGTGGGCAGTGTGCCGCCTCCAGGGTCTGCCGACGGGGCAGACCTCGGGGGATCAGCCTGCGTCGACGACGTGGGCCCTTCGGCAAGCTCAGGGACCGGCGGGACCGAGGGGGCCGGCGGCGTTGACGCGACCTCGGCGGCGCCCGTCGACCAGGCGAGGATCGTGTCGGCGGTCGCCTGCGATCGGGGCAGCTCGGTCCGGATCGTCCCGCGGTACAGCACGAGGACGCGGTCGGCGAGGCCGATCAGTTCCTCGAGGTCGACGCTCACGAGCAGGACGCCGGCGCCCTGCGCGACGAGCGCGTCGATCTCCGCGTAGATCTGTTGACGCGACCCGATGTCGACGCCGGAGGTCGGCTGGTCGAGCACGAACACCGTCGATCCGGCCGCGAGCCATCGACCGAGCACGACCTTCTGCTGGTTGCCGCCGGAAAGGCTCCCGGCCACCGCGGTGTCGTTCGCGGGCCGGACGTCGAGCCTCGCGACGAGGTCGGCGGCGATCTCCCGCTCGCGTCGACCACGCAGGATCCCGCCGAGCCCGGTGATGCGGTCGAGCGCGGCGAGGGTGAGGTTCTCGCGGACGGACTGACGGTTCAGGATGCCGTCGCGGTGGCGGTTGGCCGGGACGTACGCCCCACCCGCCCGGACGAAGGCCCTCGGCGAGCGGATCGTCGCCCGGCCGAGCCGCACGGTTCCGCCGTGCGCGCGCAAGCCGGTGACCGCGTCGGCCAGTTCCTCGAGGCCCGAGCCGACGAGACCCGTGACGCCCACGATCTCGCCCGGACGGACGGCGATCGAGACGCCGTGCAGCCGTTCGGGGACCGTCAGGCCATCGATCGCGAGGACCGGTTCGGCGACGGCGTCGGCGACGATCCGTTCCCGGTCGCCGAACTCCTCGACGCTCCGCCCCACCATGAGCTGGACGATGGCGTCGAGGGTCGCGTCGGGATCGGCGAGGTCGAGGGCACCGACGCGTTCACCGTTCCGGAGGACCACGACGCGGGACGCGATGTCGCGCACCTCCTGCAGGTAGTGGGAGATGTAGATGACGGCGACGCCCTGGCTCTGCAGGGTCCGGACGATGCGGAACAGCCGCTCGACGTCGCCGGCGGCGAGCGGTGCGGTGGGTTCGTCGAGCACGAGGACCCGCGGGCGCGTGATCGTCGCGATCGCGAGCTGCAGGAGTTGCTGCTCGGCGACGCTCAGCTCGTCGACGAGGGTCTTGCCCGGCACGTCGAGCCCGACGAGGTCGAGCAGCTCCCGCTCGGCGCGCCGGTCGAGCTGCCGGCCGGTGAGGAACGCGGAGCGCGAGCCGAGGAACAGCTGCTCCGCGACCGTGAGCCGACCGGCCAGGTGGCGGTCCTGGTGGATGACGCGGACACCGAGGCGTTCGGCGTCGCCCGGGTTGCGGATGACGACCGGTTCACCGTCGATCTCGATGGCGCCCTCGCTCGCCGTGTAGAGGCCGGTGAGGATCTTGATGAGCGTCGACTTGCCCGCGCCGTTCTCGCCCACGAGCGCGACGACCTCGCCGGGGTGCACCTCGAGGTCGACGTCGTCCAGCACCCGGACGCCACCGAAGTCCTTCGCGATGCCCCGCATGCTCACGGCAGGAGCCGAGGGTTCGGTCGTGGCTGCACCGGGCCGACCGCCCAGCGAGCGCTGGGCGGCCTGACCGTCGATCGAGGTGTCGTGCGTCATTCCAGGCCGAGTCGCTTGCGCTCGTCGGCGACGTTCGCCTTGTCGATGAAGACGGCGTCGAGGTAGGTGCTCAGCGGCACCTCGTCCTGCTTGCCGCCGAGGTACAGGGCGACGTTGTTCGCGCTCGTCGTCCCGAACAGGGTCGGCTGCTGCGCGACCGTGAACTGGTACACCGAGTCGGGGTCCTGGATGAGGTCGAGCGCTCCGGGCTCGGCGTCGACGCCGTAGACCTTGATCTCGTCGCGGCCCGCCGCGTCGATGGCCTGGGAGGCACCGATCGCCGGGAGGTCCCAGCACGACCACACGGCCGAGATCTCGCCCTTGGGGTAGCGGGTGAGCGCATCGTTCGTCTTCTGCTTGGCGTCCTCGATGGTGCCCTCGTAGATGTCCTGCAGCTCGGGCTCGATGATCTCGATGTTCGGGTAGTTCTTCAGCACGAGCTTGAACTCGTCGTAGCGGATCTGGCAGGGGGTGACGTCGTAGAAGCCGTTGAAGACGAGCACCTTGCCCTTCCCGCCGATGTCCTCGGCGAGGGTGCGGGCGAGGGTGGAGCCGATCTGCCAGTTGTCGGAACCGATGTTGTTCACCGAGTTCTCGCTGGCGTGGTCGATCGTGAAGACCGGGATGTCGGCGTCCTTCGCCTGCTGCAGCGCCGGGGCGAGCGTGGTCGCGTCGCCGAGGATGACGACGATCGCGTCGACCTTCTGTGAGACGAGGTTCTCGACGTTGGCCAGGTGCTTGTCGTCCTGTGCGTCGGCCTGGGTCGCGACCACCTTCGCGCCGAGCTCCTCCAAGCGGTCCTGGACGCCCTGGTAGGTGAGGCGACCGAAGTCGCGCACGACGTCCTTCGCTGCCACGCCGACGGTCTTGCCCTTGAGCGAGGGGACGTCGGCGTCGGAGGCCGCTGAGCTGGCGGCGGGGCCGCTCGTCGACTCGCCGGATGAGGACTGCTTCAGCGAACAGCCGGTGGCGAGGCCGGCCACGACGGCCAGCGAGATGATGGACAGCGCGAGGCGTGATCGACGACGCATGGGGACTCCAGGGGACGGTGGGGCGCGGGAGGGTGCAAGGGTGGTGGGGCGGGCCGGCGTCCGCTGTCGGCGCGTGGGGGCGCACCGGGACGTCGGGTTGCAGTAACAGTAAGGAGTGATCGGACGGGCCGCGAGAGGGCGCTCAACCTGACGTAACACAAGCCGCGCGGCGTCGGAGGTGCGCGCTGACCGGTGCCGGCGCAGCCCACGAAAACGTCGGATGTATCATGGCGCGAGGCGGAGCGACCGGCGACCGTCGTGCACCAACGGGGGGTCTCCATGGCAGTCACCGACGAAGCGATCGCGAGGATCCAGGCGATGATCGTCGCCGGCGATCTCCAGCCCGGGCAGCGGCTCCCTCCGGAGAAGGAACTCAGCGAGACGCTCGGGCTCTCGCGCAGCTCGCTCCGTGAAGCGGTCAAGGCCCTCGAACTCATCCGCGTGCTCGACGTGCGTCGCGGCGACGGCACCTACGTCACGACGCTCGAACCGAGCCTGCTGCACGAGGCGATGTCGTTCGTCATCGACATGCACGCCGACGGTTCCCTCATCGAGATGTTCGAGGTGCGGCGGATCCTCGAGCCGTCCGCCTCGGTGATGGCGATCCGCCACCTGGACGACGAGAAGATCGCCGAACTGCGCGCGATGGTCGACGAGGTGGACGAGTCCACGACCGTCGAGGACCTCGTCGCGCACGACCTGCAGTTCCACGCCCGCGTCATCGAGCTGAGCGGCAACGCCTACCTCGCGAGCCTGCTCGCCGCCCTCGGCAGCAAGACGGTCCGCGCCCGCATCTGGCGCGGCCTCACCGAGGAGAAGGCCGTCGCCCGCACCCTGCAGGAGCACCATGCGATCGTCGACGCCCTCGAGAAGCGCGACACCGAACTGACGCGTGCCCTCGTGACCGTGCACGTGAGCGGCGTCGAGAGCTGGCTGCGCCGGTCCCTCTGACCCCTGCCACGTGCCCGGGTGGGTCGGAGCGGGCTCAGCGTCCGCCGAGCCCGCTCGTCACGATGCCCCGGATGAGGTGCTTCTGCAGCAGGATCAGCATGAGGACGGTCGGGAGCATCGAGATGACCGAAGCCGCCATCACCAGATTCCACTGGCTGCCCTGCTGCCCGAAGAACTGCTGGAGCCCGAGCGGGATCGTCCCATAGGTGTTCACGTCGTTGACGATGATGAGCGGCCAGAGGAACGAGTTCCAGTAGGCGATGAACGAGAAGACGGCGAGAACCGCGAGCGTCGGGCGGGCGAGCGGGAGCATGACGTGCGTGAACGTCTTGATCACGCCGGCGCCGTCGACACGAGCGGCGTCGTCCAGTTCCTGCGGCACGGTCAGGAAGAACTGCCGACAGAGGAAGGCGCCGAGCGCGGTGAACGCGAACGGGATGATAAGTGCTTGGAACGAGTCGACCCAGCCGAACCCCTGCATCATCACGTACAGCGGGATGAGGAGCACGTCCTGCGGGATCATCATCGTCGCCAGGAAGAGTACGAACACGAGGTTGCGGCCCCTCCACCGGAGGCGGGAGAAGGCGTAGCCGCTCAGCACGGAGACGGCCATGTTGATCATGGTGCCGACGACAGCGACGAACAGACCGTTCAGGAGGAACCGGCCGAAGGGCAGGTAGCTGAAGGCCTCGGAGTAGTTCTCCCAACGGATCGACGAGCCGATGAGCGTCGGGGGTGTCGTGAACGTCTCGGCCGGAGGCTTCAGCGAGGTCGCCACCATGTAGACGAGCGGTGAGATGAACGCGAGGGCGACGAGACACAGCACCACGTAGGACACGATCGACCGAGCACGGCTGACGGACTTCGTCTGCCCCCGCCGGAGCCCGCGGGGGTTGACGGTGACGAACGACGAGGTCGGCGGATGCTGTCTGGCGGCCGACCTGCCCGCCGAGATCCGATTACTCATAGTGCACCCACTTCTTCTGGCCGAGGAACTGCACGGCGGTGATCGCCAGGATGATGATGAACAGCACCCAGGCGGCGGCGGAGGCCACCCCGAGCTGCTGGAACACGAATCCCTGGTTGTAGATGAATTGCACGAGCGTGGTGGTCGATGAACCCGGACCACCCTTCGTGAGGATGAACGGCTGGGCGAACACTTGGAACGCGGTGATGAGCGTCATCATGGCGGCGAAGAAGATCGACGGCGAGATCATCGGGAACTTGATCCGCCAGAACGAGGTCCATGCCCCGGCACCGTCGAGCTCGGCCGCCTCGAGCTGGCTCTCCGGTACCGAGTCGAGCGCTGCGGAGAAGATGAGCATGTTGTAGCCGAAGCCCTGCCAGACGCTCATCGCGACGATGGCGAGCATGGCCCAGTGCTCATCGGCGAGGAAGTTCGGAGCCGAGACCCCGATGCTCGACTGCATCGTCGCGTCGATCAGCCCGTCGGGCTGGTAGATCATCCGCCAGATGACCGCGTTCGCGACGATGGGGGTGACCGTTGGGATGAAGAAGAGGACCCGGAAGATCTGACGGTGTTTGATCTTCGGGCTGAGCCAGGCTGCGAGTCCCATCGACACGATGAGGTTGAGCGGCACGTACAGGACGACGAACAGGGTCGTGTTGAGGATGACCGTTCGGAAGATCGGGTCTGCGAACAACGCTGCGTAGTTGTCGAAGCCGACGAAGGTCGGCGATCCGAGCATCGGCCAGTTGTTCAGGCTGATGACGAGCGACGCGATGATCGGCACGACGGTGAACAGCGCGAGACCGATCGCGTGCGGACTGGCGAATCCCAGTCCCCACCAGGATCGTCGGGCGTGGACCGCGTCCGGATCGACGCGCGCGGTGCGCTTGGAGGGCCGGACGGCTCGCACCGGGGCCGCTGGGAGGGTAGCCATGCGGGTTCTTCCTTTGCTTCGACGACGATCGGAGCGGCTGGTGGGCGACGTGGGTCGCCCACCAGCCGGAGCTCACTTCGGCAGTTGGCTCGAGATCTGGTCGAGGACCTCGGCGCCGGATTGCTGTCCGTTCATCGCCTGGATCGCGTACTGGGACATCAGTTGGGCGAGCTGATCGCTGTTCTTGTTCCCGGGCAGCGGGACGGATCCGTCCTGGGCTGCTGCGAAGCTCTCCTCGACGCCGTCGATACCGGCGTTGTCGAACCAGGCGCCCTGCGCTGTGGTGCGGGCGGGGAACGCCCGCCCCTCCTTGCCGAGTGTCGAGAGCACGTCCTCACTCGTCATGGTGGTGATCGCCTGATAGGCCTGCTCGGGGTACTTGCACTCCTTCGAGACACCGAAGCCCGATCCCGCGGAGAAGGTCGTCGGGGCGCTACCGGCCGGCAATGTCACGACGCCGACGTCGAACGTCGCCTTGGCTTTCGTGTTGATGAGCGACCAGGGTCCGTCGACATAGGTGGCGGCCTGTCCGTTGATGAAGGCGTTGTCGTCGGCCGAACTGTCGGCGCTCGCAGGCGTCGCGTAGCCGTCCTTCACGAGGCCGGCGATCCACTCGAGACCCGCAGCGAATTTGGCGTTGGTCACGTCGAGCGAACCGTCCTCGCTCACCACCCGACCGCCGTTGTAGGACAGGATCATGGACTCGAGGTAGAGATCCTCTGCGCTCGGCGCGTAGAGCTGCTTCCCCGCCGATTTGAGCGCTTCACCCGCGGCTTCGAAGTCGTCCACGGTCCAGCCGGGCTTCGGTTCGGCGACGCCGGCCTCGGCGAAGAGGTCCTTGTTGTAGAACATGACGAGCGGGCCGGTGTCGTAGGGGAGGGCGTAGAGCTTGCCGTCGACCTTCATCGCGTCGAGCGCGGTCGCGTCGAACTCGTCGAGCGCGGTGCCGCTGCTCTTCGCGAGGTCGTCCAGCGGGAGGAGGACATCGGTGTAGTTGGCCGCCCGAAGGCTCTGCACCGTGACGATGCAGGGGGCAGTACCGGCACTCAACTGGGTGCGGAGCTTCGTCCAGTAGTCGGAGAACGGCGCGCCCTGGATGGTGACGTCGATCTTGTCCGACGACTTCACCTCGTCGGCGACCGTCTGCCACGCTGCCTGGTCCTCCTGACCGGCGATCCACATGGACCAGACGAGCGACTCTGCAGTCTGGGAGCCGGTCGCGCTGCCACCGGAACACGCCGTGAGGGCGAGGACACCGGCCATCGCCGCGCCGGCCATGAGCTGTCGTTTCATCGGATGCTTCTCCACTTCGTTGGGCGTGCAGTACTCAAGGGATCCAGACCCGGTCGGGAAAGACGGCTGAACGTGGTGCGATCTAAACATCGGATGTCTCATCTGTCAACTGTTGATATTTCCGCGAATCTGGGCCACTTTGGAGACATTCGCCCCGCAGAGTACGGATGATTGGCATCCCTGACTCGCATCTCAGCCGCATCATCGACGACGAAGGATCACGCATGGCCATGTTCAAGGACGACTCCGTCCGCCTCCCCGAGTTCGAGAAGTTCGTCCACGAGACACCCGCCTGGTTCTCCGACGCCAAGCTCGGGATCTTCGTCCACTGGGGGGCGTACTCCGTCGCAGCCTGGGCGGAACCGATCGGTGAGCTCGGGGCGACGGACCACGCGCACGACTTCGCCCGGAACCCGTACGCCGAGTGGTACTTCAACACCATCCGCATCGAGGGGAGCCCGGCGCAGCAGCACCACCGGGAGACCTTCGGAGACGTCGACTACGACCACCTGCTCGAGCTGTGGCGCGCCGAGCGCTTCGACGCGGACGAGGTGCTCGCCCTCGTGAAGCACACGGGAGCACGGTATTTCGTGCCGACGACGAAGCACCACGACGGGATCACGCTCTGGGACGCTCCCGAGACGAACGGCCGCAACACCGTCGCCCGAGGCCCGAAGCGCGACCTCATCGGCGAATTCGCTGCAGCGACGGAACGCGCCGGGCTGCGCTTCGGCGTCTACTATTCGGGCGGGCTGGACTGGCACTTCTCCCCGTCCGAACCGGTCGTCGAGACCGACGGGCCGGACGGCTGGACGAACCGGGCCAACGACCGGCCGTACGCCGACTACGCATACGACCAGGTCGCCGACCTCATCGAGCGGTACCGCCCTGACATCCTCTGGAACGACATCGAATGGCCCGACCCGGGCAAGGACGACGGCGCGCGTGGACTCGTCTCCCTCTTCGACCGCTTCTATGCCGCCGCCCCGGACGGACTGATCAACGACCGCTGGGGAGACACCCATTGGGACTACCGGACCACGGAGTACCAGATGGGCGGCATCACCGATGACCCGTGGGAGAACTGCCGCGGCATCGGCTACTCCTTCGGCCACAACACCCTCGAAGACGAGAAGCAGCTGCTGAGCGGCGAGGAGGCGATCCGGTACTTCGTGGACATCGTCGCGCGAGGCGGGAACCTGCTCTTGAACATCGGCCTGCAGGCGGACGGTACCGTCCCTCCGGAACAGCGCGCGACGCTGGAGGCGCTGGGCGATTGGAACGCGGTGAACGGTGCGGTCGTCTTCGGTTCACGACAGCTCGACGACGGGATCGCGAGCGGTTCGGAGTCACCGTGGACGAGGTGGACGCGTACCGGCGACATCGCCAACGCGATCATCGATGCGGACGGCCCGGTGACGCTGACACTCGCTGCCGACGCGATCCTGGTCGACTCCGCTCGACTCGTCGACGGCACGTCGCTCGCCGCGTCCGTCGTCGACGGTGGTGTCAGGGTCGATCTTCCGACGCGCTCGGTGCCCGGCCCGCAGGTGGTCCGCTTCGATCTGAGCTGAGCCCGCTCCCGCTGCCCGCGATGGCGGGCGGGTAGTTTGAGGGGATGAACGGCACGATCGACACCCGAGCGCTCATCGACCCTGTCGACAGCGAGGCCATGGCGAAGGCGCCCGCGTACCACCGGGCGCCTTCCGCGCGGCTGTTCATCGGCCTGATCGCGGGAGTCGTCGTGGTCACGGTCGCCGGGTTCGTCCTGTTGGGGACGCTGTCGTCTTCCTCACGAGGCGGCTCCGGCCCGACGCCGCTGCTCGGGATCGGACTCCTCGCGGCCGCCGCCGTCGCGGTCGTCGCGGTCCTCTCCTGGCGCACGAGGCGCATCAAGCGCTTCCGCCTCTCCCAGTTCGCGGCGACCAACGGGATGACCTACACCTCCGACCTCAGCTACCCACCGTTCCCCGGCATGATCTTCGGGATCGGATCGTCGCGGCAGGCTACCGACGTGCTGCGGGCTGATCGTCCCCGCCCCGTGGAGTTCGGCAACTACCGGTACACGGTCCGCCATGGCAAGAGTTCGACGACGCACCACTGGGGGTACGTCGCGGTGAAGCTGGACGTCCCCCTGCCGAACATCGTGCTCGATGCGATCGGCAACAACGGCTTCGGCTCGAACCTTCCCGCGGCGTTCCAGCGCGCCCAGCGGCTGTCCCTCGAAGGCGACTTCGACCAGCACTTCACGCTCTACTGCCCGGCCGGCTACGAACGCGACGCCCTGTACCTATTCACGCCGGACATCATGGCGCGGTTCATCGACCACGCCGCCCAACTCGACGTCGAGATCATCGACGATTGGATGTTCCTGTACACGAAACGCGAGGTGTCGACCCTCGATCCCGACACCTGGGCCTGGCTGTTCAGCGTCGTCGACGCGCTGATGACGAAGTTGGACCAGTGGGCGCGGTGGCGGGACGACCGCCTCCAGCCGCAGTCACCAGGAGGGCTGGAGCATCCGTCTGCACCAGGCGCTCAGGCCGACTCCCCAGCACTCGGACTGCTCAAGCCGCCGCCGGGGGTCGCTCCGTCCGGCCGCAGGTTGCGACGATCCGGCACGTGGATCCCCATCGTGTTCGTCGTCGGAACGGTGATCCTCTGGATCGTCATGCGCATGAACTGACCACATGGTCCGCACGCATGTCGAGGACGTCTGGTGATCGACAGACGAGGACAGAACAGGCCGGTTGCTGGGATGGCTGGGTGACCGACCCCGGTCACTCGTCAGAAAGGACCATCCCATGCGCAGATCAGCCGCCTTCGGCTTCGCCGTCCCCGTCCTCGCCCTCATGCTGGGGCTCACCGCCTGCTCCGGGACGTCGGACGCCCCGTCCGGCGGTGGCGGGTCGCCGTCGACCGCCGACGGCTACGCCCAGGCGTTCGACGACTACACGATCTCCCTCGCGGGTTGCCTGCGCGACCACGGGGTCGACGTCGTGGACCCGGAACCCGGCACGGCGATCACCCTCGACGGCAGCGATGCGATGAACCAGGCCTACGACGCCTGCAGCACGGAACTCGGCCCACCGCCGGCCAACCCCGATCAGCCCACCAGGGCGGAGATCTCCGACGAACTGCGGCTCCGCGCCCAGTGCCTGCGCGACCAGGGGTTCGACGTCCCGGACCCCGACGCGAACGGCGTGTGGGACCTGCCGGAGGACCTGTTCGACGNGCCGACCGATCCGTTGATCGGTCGGCCGTCCCGTCGTTCCGGGGTCAGGCGTCGTCCGGCTCAGGAGCGGGCACGGCGGGCAGCAGCACCGTCACTTCGAGCCCGCCGGCCGGCAGCGGCGCGAGGCCCAGCGAGCCACCGTGCAGCTCGACGATCCGCGCACCGAGCGTCAGCCCGAGCCCGTTGCCACGGTCGGCACCGGCGGCGCGCGCGATCCTGGCGTCGTGGCGATCGAACGGCTCGACGAACCGAGCGACCTCGTCGTCGCCGAGCAGCGGTCCTGAGTTGCTGACGACCACGACCGCGTGGTCGGCCGCGGACGGGTCGGCCTGCGGATCCTCGCCCACCCAGACGGAGACCCATCCGCCCGGACCGCTGTTGTACCGCACGGCGTTCGACAGCAGGTTCGTCAGCAGCTGCTGGAGGAGCACGCGATTGCCGAGCACGGCGGTGCTCCGGAGGGTCGAGGAGATCGTGACGCCGGCGTGGGCGACGTCCGGTGCGACGAGCTGCGACGCGTCGCGGGCCACCGCCGCCAGGTCGACGGGCGAGGTCACGAGCGGTCGGCGGTCGAGCTGGTTCAGCTGCAACAGGGCTTCCACGATCGCGATCCCCCGCTCGTTCGTCTCGTGCAGTCGGCGGAGCGCGCGGTCGACGTCACGGCCCTCCGGGTCGGCCTGCGCCACCTCGATGAGCATCTTCATGGTCGCGAGCGGCGTGCGCAGCTCGTGCGAGGCATTGGCCGCGAAGCGCTTCTGCGTGAGGAACGACTGCTCCAGGCGCGCGAGCATGTCGTCGAAGCGGTCGGCGAGTTCGCGGAACTCGTCGCGCGGACCCGTCATCGCGATGCGGTGGTCGAGCGAGCCCGCCGCTGCAGCCCGCACCGCGTCGTTGAGGACGCGCAGCGGTCGCAGGACCCGACCGGCGACGATCCAGCCGACACCGGTGCCGATCACGGCCATCGCGATGAGCGCGAGCATCGAGTAGTTGATGAGCGAATCGCGGATCTCGCCACGGGTGATGCCGGACAACTGCTCCGGATCGCCGGCTGGCGCGATCGGGTAGTCGGGGAAGCGCCAGATGATGACGTTGATGACGATCAGCGCGACGAGACCGGTGACGACCGTGAAGGCGGCATAAGTCGCGGTGAGCTTGACGCGGGCCGTGATGCGCGTCGGACGGGACGCGACCGGCCGAGCGGGGGACGCGGTGGTCATTCGGCGTCCACCCTCGTGCGCTCGTCCTCGCCCGGCGGGAGCACCCGGTACCCGACGCCCGGCACGGTGTGGATGACCCACGGCTCGCCGAGGACCTTCCGCAGCGTCGACATCGTCACCCGCACGGCGTTCGTGAACGGGTCGGCGTGCTCGTCCCAGGCCTGTTCGAGCAGGTCTTCAGCGCTCACGACGCCACCCTTCGCTGCGAGGAGGATCTCCAGCACGGCGAACTGCTTCTTCGCCAGGCGCACGTAGCGCCCGTCGCGGTACACCTCGCGGCGGAACGGGTCGAGCCGCACCCCGGCGTATTCGAGGACGGGTGGGAGCGACGCTTTGGGTCGACGCGCCAGTGAACGGAGCCGGAGGACGAGCTCGCGCAGCTCGAACGGCTTGGTCAGGTAGTCGTCGGCGCCGATCTCGAAGCCGCTCTCCTTGTCGTCGAGGTCGGCGGCCGCGGTGAGCATGAGCACCCGGCAGGGCAGTTCCTGGGCGATGATCCAGCGACAGACGTCGTCGCCGTGCGTGCCAGGGAGGTCGCGGTCGAGCACCACGACGTCGTAGGCGTTGACGGCGAGCCGCTCGAGCGCGGTGTCGCCGTCGAACACGAGGTCGGCGGCGAGCCCCTCGTGCTGCAGGCCCTCGAGGATGCTCTCGGCGAGGTACTGCTCGTCCTCGGCGATCAGGACACGCATGGGACCTCCGGTGTTCGGGACGGACGACGCGTCGATGGCGTCACTCCGGCGCCCGCGATGGGCGTCGTGTCGATCGTAGGCGGCACGGTGTTTCGGAACCGTCTGGTGATCGGCCGACGCCCGCGCAACCACTGTCGAGCTGGACTGGGGGCCTGGTCGTCGCGTGCCGAACACCGACGACCGATCGAGGAGGAACCATGCAGCACGACATCCAGCACCAGCAGCAGCCGCACCGGCACCCGGGCCGACGGAGCACTGTCGCCCGCAGAGGCTCCGACCGAGCCGTCGTCATCCTCGCCGCCACGGCCGTCGCCCTCACCGCCGCGATCGCCCTGGTCGCGTGCACGGGCGTCGCGCCGACCATCACCCGCGGGATCACCGCGCTGGCCGAGCGCCCGTCCGGAGACGCGGGTGCCGGAACCACGACCACGACGGATGGCGCGTTCGGAACCGACGACGGCGTGTTGGAGGAGAACCGGTACTCGGCCTACGACACCGATCTCCCGGCCATCGCGAACCTCGACCCCGACCTCCTGGAGGCCGTCCAGCAGGCGACCGACGCAGCGGCGGAAGACGACATCGCGCTGTACGTGAGCTCCGGCTGGCGGAGCACGGCGTACCAGCAGCACCTGCTCGACGAGGCGATCCTCCAGTACGGCAGCGAGGCGGCCGCCCGGCAGTACGTGGCCACGCCCGACGGGTCCTCGCACACGCGCGGGGCGGCAGTCGACATCGGTGCGACGGACGCCGACTACTGGCTCATCGAGCACGGCGCCGACTACGGCCTCTGCCAGACCTACGCGAACGAGATCTGGCACTTCGAGTTGGCCACCGTCCCCGGCGGCGAGTGCCCGGAGCTTCTTCCCGACGCCGGATGAGGTCGGTGCCGCGACCAGCTGCTCCCGCCGGGCGTCCCGGTCCTATCCGGCGACCGGTGCCAGCCGACTGACGAACTCGTCCACGCGCAGGCGGATGTCCCGGAACGCTTCGTCGAACGCCTCGTCGGTCGCAGGCGCGGCAGGGTCGGGGATCGACCAGTGCAGGTCATCCAGCCCGCCGAGCTCCTCGTGCGCCCGGTTGCACACGGTGATGACGAAGTCGCCGTGCCGGAGGACCTCCGCCGTCGCGCGTGGAACGCTCGGGCGGATCCGGACGCCATGGCGTGCCGCCGCCCGGACAGCGCCCGGGTTGACCTCGCTCGCCGGCCGACTACCCGCCGATGCGACGGGGACGTCGCTGCGCTCCTGCCAGAGCGCCTCCGCCATCTGCGACCGCGCCGAGTTCGCCGTGCAGACGAAGACGACCCGCGCCGGGGCGCTGATCGGTTCGGGCGCGAGGCGGTCGAACGCCCCCGGGACGAGCCGCACGTAGTTCCGGCGCCCATCGGACTCGGATCGCGACCGCGAGAGGATCCCCGCTCGCTGGAGGACGCTGAGGTGATGGGAGACGAGGTTCGAGCCCATCCCGAGGGCGAGCTGGATCTCGGTCGGCGAGAGGTCGCCGAGCGCCAGGAGGTCCACGATGCGCAGCCGCGCCGGTTCCGCGAGCGCGGCGAACTTGGACGCCCTTACCGCCAGCGACTCCACCGACACAACCCCCGTTGACTCAACCGTGATTGACTCAATAATAGGCTGAGTCGTCCGTGAACACCCCTTGAGCGATCCGCTCGAACTCACGGTCGTCGAGAAGAGGAGCTACTCATGGGTCTCGGAACCGGAATCGCCCTGATCGTCATCGGCGCCATCCTCGCCTTCGCCGTGAACGTCGACGTCCCCGCTGTGGACCTCACGCTCATCGGGTACATCCTCATGGCCGCCGGCGCCGTGGTGTTCCTCATCTCGCTCGTCCTCGTGCTCCGCCGCCGACAGGTCTCCTCGACCACGCGCTCCGCCGTGGACCCCGGTAGCGGCGAACGCGTCACCCGCCGCAGCACGACCGACAACGACGGCCCCGTCCTCTGACGACCGGACCGGCCGCACCACCCATGACCGAACCCGCCACCGCGCCGTCCCAGAGCGGCGAACTGCTGGACGGTCGGTATCGACTCGAGCGACCGATCGGTGCCGGCGGGATGGCGACCGTCCATCTGGCGACCGACGAGGTGCTCGGGCGCAAGGTGGCGGTCAAGCTGTTCCGCCCGGGAACGACCGATGCGACCGACGGCGCCAGGACCGCCTCGGAGACGCGTCTGCTCGCGTCGCTGAACCACCCGGCCCTCGTCACCCTGTTCGACGCCAGGGTCGTGGCCGGTGACGGCTCCTACCTCGTCATGGAGCACGTCGACGGCCCGACGCTGTCCCAACGCATCGCTCGGTCGCCGCTTCCGTCGTCCGAGGTCGCCGCGATGGCCGTCGACCTCGCGGAGGCGCTCCACACGGTGCACGCGGCGCGGGTCGTCCATCGCGACATCAAGCCGTCCAACGTGCTGCTGCGACCGACGATCCTGCCCCACCAGGAGTACCGCGCGAAGCTCGCCGACTTCGGCATCGCCTACCTCATCGACAGCACCCGCATGACCGCGCCGGGCTCACTGATGGGCACGGTCGCCTACCTCAGTCCTGAGCTCGTCCGCGGTGCGGATCCGGCCCCTCCGGCCGACGTGTACGCCCTCGGACTCGTCCTCCTCGAAGCCCTGACCGGTCGCCGCGCCTACCCGCAGACCACCACGCACGAGTCGCTCATGGCGCGCCTGAACGCGTCGCCGACGATCCCCGGCGAGCTCGGCTACCAGTGGAAGTCGCTGCTCACCTCGATGACCGCCGCCGATCCGGCGCAGCGCCCCACCGCCCTCGACGTCGCGACGACCGTCCGCGCGATGGACCCCGTGCTCGACCCGGCGGATGCGACCGTGGCGACCTCGGCACCTCCGATGACGACGACCGCCGACCCGGCACCGACGGCCGCGACCGAGCCGCTCGTCTCGACGACGCCGTTCGCGCCGATGACAGGCGCGCGCGCCGAGACCGGCCCGACCACGGTGCTCGACGGCACTCGCCGCTCGGAGCGACGTCTCGCGGCTGGTGCACGGCGACAGGTCGCAGCGCACCAGCCGCGGCGCCTTCGACGCTGGCTGATCCTCGCGGCCGTGCTGCTGGTGATCGCGGTCGCCGTCGTCTGGTTCATCGTGTCCCAGGCACAGCCGCCCGCCCCGACGCTGCCCACCCTGCCCGAACCGTTGTCGACGCATCTGGACGAACTCCTGCGGAAGGTGACGCCATGAGGAACTCCTGGAACCGAGGGCTCCGGCTGTTCGCAGCACCGTTGGTCGTCGTCGCCCTCCTGAGTGGCTGCGCCGGACCGGCTGCAGACCTCGACGCGAACACCGGCCGCGACCTGCAGAGTCGTGTACTCGTGGTCGCGAACGCAGCCGCCGACGGCGACACTGCGGGCGCGCTCGCGGCTCTCGACGCGCTCGAGGCGCAGATGGCCGCTGCTGAGGCGGCTGGGACCGTTTCGGCGACCCGAGCCGCGGACATCCGTGCGGCGATCGCGCTCGTCCGCGCCGACCTCTCCCCCGCGGTCGAGACCCCGACGCCGACCCCGGAACCCAGTTCGGTCGCGCCGGCCGAACCCGCTGCACCGGTCGAAGACGACGGAGACGGGGACGATTCCGGGAGCAACGGGAACAACGGGAACAACGGCAACAACGGCAAGAACAAGGACAAGAAGGACAAATGAAGCGACGAGGAAGCACCGACTCCGCCCCCGACGACGGATCGTTCGAGCCCGGGGACGAAGAGACGGCGAAGCGAACCCGTACGGCGGAGGACGGGGTCTCGACCGTCCAGCACAGCATCATCGTCGACCTCCCCATCGCCGCCGTCTACAAGCAGTGGGTCGACTTCGAGTCGTACCCGGAGTTCTTGCCGGCCGTACGCGAGGTGAAGCTGACCGGCGAGGTCTACAGTCGCTGGACCGTCGCGATCAGCAAACTCTCGCGGCAGTTCCTCGTCGAGATCCTGGAGCAGCTTCCCGAGGAGCGTCTGGTCTGGCGCACCATCGAGGGCGACGTCTGGTTCAGTGGTGACGCCGCGTTCGAGGCGGTCGACAAGCAGCAGACCCGCGTGGACGTCACAGTGCACTGGAAGCCGGTGACCGCGGTGGAGCGGACCGCTGCGGCGCTCGGGCTCGCCGGACGGGTCGTCCGTGGGGCGCTCGAGGCGTTCAAGACCTACATCGAGTCGACCGGCGGCCCCTCGGGTCACTCCCGCATCAAGGTCGTCTCGCCGAAGGGCTGAGTCCGCCCGACAGCACGACGCCGGCCGCGAGACCTCTGTCTCGCGGCCGGCGTCATGCCGTCTTGCCCGTTACCGCTCGCGCTCCTCGGGTGTCGCGGTCGAAGATGCCGCACTGTCGGCGTTGTTCGCCTGACCCGTCTCAGTGCTGCTGTTCACGGAGGTGAGAACCTTGCCGCGCGCTGCGGCCTCGAGCGACTCCGCCTCGTCACCGCCGACCGCCTCGCCGCGGGCGACGAGCCCGGCGACGTCGGACAGCGGGATCTGCTTGAGGAACAACGACAGCAGGAAGGCCGCGCCGATGAACGGCAGCAGGTACCAGAACACCGGGGCGAGAGCGTCGGCATAGGCGGTCACGACACCGTCGCGGATGCCCGGCGGAAGCTGGCTGAGCGTCTGCGGGTCGATCGTCGCCGCCGCATTGGAAGCGTCCCCCGCGCTGGCACCCGAACTCGCGAACACGTCCTTCAGGTTGGCCGTGAGGCGCGTGGTGAAGATCGTGCCGAACACGGCGACACCGAGCGACGCACCGACCTCGCGGAAGTAGTTGTTCGTGCTGGTCGCGGTTCCGACCATCGACGCGTCAACCGAGTTCTGGGCGACGAGCACGACGACCTGCATGATCAGGCCGAGACCGGCGCCGAAGAAGAACAGGAAGACGCAGATCAGCCAGATCGGGGTGTCCGCCGTGAGCGTCGTGAACGCGACCATCGAGGCGGCGGTGACGAGCGTGCCGATGACCGGGAACATCCGGTAGCGACCGGTCCTGGTGATCAGGTTCCCCGAGACGATCGAGGTACCGATGAGGCCGACCATCATCGGGATCATGAGCAGGCCCGATGCGGCTGCCGAGGTGCCAGACGACATCTGGAGGAACGTCGGCACGAAGCCGATCGCCGAGAACATGCCGAGGCCGAGCGTGAGGCCGATCGCGGTCGCGTTGATGAACGTCGGGTTCTTGAAGAGCGACAGCGGGATGATCGGGTCCTTGGCGCGCGCCTCGGTGATGACGAAGAGCAGCGCGGCGAGCAGCATGCCGATGCCGAACATCCAGGTCTCGACAGCACCCCAACCGTGCGCAGCGTCGCCACCGAAGTCGGTGAAGAAGATGAGGCAGGTGGTGAACGCCGAGAGGAAGATCACGCCGAGGAGGTCGATCGGCGCGGTCGCCTTCTTGTTCGGCAGCTTCAGCGTGAAGAACGCGATCGCGAAGGCGGCGATGCCGACCGGGATGTTGATGTAGAACGCCCACTGCCAGGTGAGGTGGTCGACGAAGAAGCCACCGAGGAGCGGTCCACCGACGGCGGAGAGACCGAAGACGGCGCCGAGCGGGCCGAGGTACTTGCCGCGCTCGGAGGCGGGCACGATGTCGGCGATGATCGCCTGCGACAGGATCATGAGGCCACCGCCACCGAGGCCCTGGACGGCTCGCCAGACGATGAGCTGCGTGAAGTCACCCGCGAACGCACAGCCGACGGAGGCGATCGTGAACAGGGCGATCGCGACGAGGAAGAGGCGACGACGACCGAGGACGTCACCGAACTTGCCGTAGACCGGCATGACGATCGTGGTCGCCAGGAGGTAGGCGGTGGTGAGCCAGACCTGGTGGTCGACGCCGCCCAGCTGTCCGACGATCGTCGGCATGGCGGTGGAGACGATCGTCTGGTCGAGGCTGGAGAGCAGCATGCCCGCGATGAGGGCGGCGAAGATGATCCAGATGCGGCGCTTGGTGAGCAGCATCGGGCCCTCGGTGGGTGCGGCGGTGGCGGCGGTCACTGGAGGTCCTTTCGAGGAGTGGGGTTCGTGTGGGGGATCTGGGGTGCGGCGGCGGTGGGTCCGGCGGCGGCGGATTCGGGGTCGGCGGGCTCGAGGATGGTGCGATACGTCGCGAGGCAGTCGCGGATGGAGCCGACGATGTCGAACTCCCCGCCCTGGCCGATGTCGGCGACGCCGCTGCCGAAGACGCGCGCCATCGTCGTCTTGATCGCCATACCGAAGAGGTCGGCGCAGGCGCGGGCACGCGGGTCGCCTGCCGGGACGCCTTCCCGCACGGCGATGAGCTCGACGAGCAGTTGCTCGCGCTCACGGTTGAGGCCCATGAACCGGACCAGCAACTTCGGTTCGCGCTCGAGGGCGGCGTGGAAGTCGACGTGCTCGGCCAGGCCGAATCCGGACCGCTCCGCGTGGCCGGCCGCGATGAGCATGAAGTCGTCGAGCACGGCGCGCCACCCCCGCGAGCCGAGGGCGAGGAACTCGGTGGCGAACCGCTCGGTCTCCTCGGTCTCGTCGATGCCGAGGACGGCGTCCTCCTTGCTCGGGAAGTAGTTGAAGAAGGTGCGACGCGAGACGCCGACCTCCTCGCAGAGTTCCTCGATCGTGAAGCCGTTGAGCCCCTGTGCGGCCGTGAGCCGACGTGACACGGTCGTCAGGCGCGCGGCGGTGGCGGCCATCCGGTCGGACAGTCGATTCGTCGAAGTTGCACTCTGCATCACGAAGTGCAGTATTGCACTCTCCGAGCCGGGGTGCAACTTACGGCACGAGCCGACTGGTCGGGCCTCACTAGAGTGAACGCATGGACCCTCGTCAGGCACGAACCCGCAGTGCCCTTCGCGACGCGATCCACACCCTCGCGGCGGCGAAGCGCATCGATCAGGTGACCGTTGCGGAAGTGTCCCGGGTGGCGGGGATCACCCGCGACACCTTCTACCGTCACGCCGCGACGCCGGTCCACCTGCTCGCTGACGTGCTCGGCGAGGAACTGGATGAGACGCTCCAGGCGCACGCCGATCTGCCGGCGCACAGCGTCTCGACGCTGAGCGTCTTCGACGAGTCCGAACGCGACCTCCTGCGTCACGTCGCCGAGCACGCGACGATCTACCGCAACGCCATGCACCCCCGGCTCATCGGACCCCTGCGTGACGTGCTCACCGAGCGGATCGAGCAGGCGCTCGCGCACCACCTCGACCGGCACCCGCACATCGCCCCACCTCGCGAGGACGGCATCACGCCGGAGCGACACGTGCGCATGCTCGTGGCCTACGCCGGTGCCGGCACGGTCGCGGCGATCGAGGAGTGGCTGCGATCCGGTGACCTCGACGACATCGATGCGGCGGCCCGTACGGTCATCGCCGCCTCCCCCGCCTGGTGGCTCGGCCGCTCCTGACCCCGGCGCCTGGGCCTGGGCCTGACGCCAGCGCGGTGCGCTGCACGGCATATGTCGGTGTAGGCATATCTGCTCTGTGGATAACCCGAGGGCTCTCCTCAACCGCCCGTAGCGTCGAGGAATGCCAACGATCTCCTCATCTCGAACCTTCTCCACACTCGCACTAGCGGTGGGACTCCTCGCGCTCACCGCGTGCACGGAAGTCGAACCGGCTCCCGCTCCGAGCCGGACTCCGCCGGTCTTCGAGAACGAGGAACAGGCACTGGCTGCGGTGACGGAGACGGTCGGTTCCTTTGTCACCGTCGTGAACACAATTGGCGCCGAAGGCGGACAAAACCCAGAACGGCTCGACCACCTTCTCGCGCCCGATCTGAAGGAAGCAGAGACCGCAGGATTCGTGGACATGGCCGCGAAGGGCTGGAGAACCACAGGCGAAGCCACCCTTCGGCGCGTCGAGCTCGCTCAGTGGTGGCCTCGGCCCGACGCTGTCGGTGTGATCGCGGTTGCTCAAGCGTGCATCGACTACACCGGCGTCGATGTTCTGGACTCCGGCGGAACCTCAGTCGTCAATCCAGAGCGAGATCAACTCCGCTCAACAGAGCTTCAGCTCACCGCAGCGGACGGGGACGTGCTGATTTCCACGAAGAAGCCTGTCCCGGAAAGCGAGATCTGCTCATGACCAGAAGACTCGCTACGGTACTCGCACTGATCGCCGTTGTATCACTCACTGCTCCGGTCACGTCGGCGTCTGCAAACAGCTGCACCGAGGTGGACTACATGAATGGCGCTTGTATCGGCAACGGCTCGGTCGACATCGGGGGCACGATCGAGCAACCCGGATCGGGCACCGGCGGTGGGTCCGGTGGCGGAACGGGCGGAGGCGGCGGCGGCGGTTCGGCGGAGCTGCCACCCGGCGTGACCGACGGGCCCAACGGTGAGCGGACGGTCTGCAGCCTCATGCGGCCGGACGAGTGTTACACCTTCACGCCCGGCGACCTCGGCACCGACCTCGAAGCAGCACCGGCGGCCCCCGTCACGATCCGCGACGTCGCCAGCTTCGCACCCGCCGCACCCACCGTCACGACCGAGCCCGCCGCCTGGGGTGTCCGAGGGCTCCACACCAACGTCATCGCAGCTGCTTCCGGCCACACCCGCACCGGCACCCTCCTCGGCCAGGTCGCAGAGGTGAACTTCATGCCCGTCGGATTCACCTTCGACTACGGCGACGGCGAGAGTGCGACCGTCCGGACCGGTGGATCCAGCTGGGCTGCCCTCGGACTGGCCGAGTTCTCCAAGACCCCGACCAGCCACCGCTACACGACGGTCGGGACGAAGACCATCACCGTCGAAGTCGAGTACGCCGCCGAATACCGCATCGGCGACAGCGGCTGGCTTCCCGTCGTCGGAACCCTGTCGATCCCGACCGAAGAACCCCACGCGGTGCAGATCGTGCGGAACTCGACCGTGGGCGTCGACAAACCCTGCCGCCCCGGCAAACCAGCCATCGGCTGCTGACCGCCTGACCGGAACCGTGCTCGAGCTCGGTCCCGATCAGATGAGCCCCTCGCGACCACCCGACACCCAGTTCGGGTCGGCGGCCCGCGGACCGCTTACCCGGTCGGCGTAGGTGCCGATCTCGGCTCGGATCTCGTCCGTCAGCTCCACCTGGAACGCCTCGAGGTTCGCATGCAGGTGCGCGACGCTCCGGGTGCCGGGGATCGAGACGACCCTCGCGCCGAGCTGTTGTCCTCGGTCGTGCACCCAGGCGAGCGCGAGCGCCTCCGCGGTCGTCCCGATGCGGTGAGCGAGGGTGCGGAAGCGGGCCGCCAGTTCGAGGTTCGCCGCGAGGTGCTCGGGCTGGAAGCGCGGGAAGTTCGCTCGCGTCCCCCCGAGCGGCACCGTCTCGGCCGTGAAGTCCTCGGTGAACAGCCCGCGCGACAGCGGCGAGAACGCGACGACCGTCACGCCGAGCTCCGCCGCCGTCGGGACGACGTAGGTCTCGACGTCGCGACTCACGATGCTCCACTCGGACTGGATCGCGGCGATCGGGTGCACGCCGTGCGCGCGGCGGAGTTCGTCGCCCGTCGCCTCGGACAGACCGATGCGGAGCACCTTGCCGGCGGCGACCAGTTCGGCGAGCGCCCCCACCGTCTCCTCGATCGGGATGTCGGGGTCGACGCGGTGCTGGTAGTAGAGGTCGAGGTGGTCGGTGCCGAGGCGGCTGAGCGTCCCGTCGATCTGCTCGTGGAGGTGGACGCGGTCGCCGCGGATCCCTCGTTTGCCGATGCCGCCGCCGGTGACGATGCCCACCTTGGACGCGAGGAAGACGTCGTCGCGGCGCCCGGCCAGGTACCGGCCGAGGAGTTCCTCGCTGCGACCGTCGCCGTAGACGTTCGCAGTGTCGATGAGGTTCACGCCGCTCGCCAGGGTGGCGTCGAGGATCGTGGTGACATCGGCGTCGGCGATCGCCCCGTAGGTACCGGCGATGGACATCGCGCCGTACCCGATGGCGCCCACCTCCGTGGTGGTGTCGCCCGCGCCGATCGTGGTCGAGGGCAGCGCGGTCGTGGTCGGCTCCGTGGCCAGGGGTGCTTCGCTCATGGATTCACCGTACGGCTTCAGGACAGGTTCGACGTCCGGTTCGTCACGCGGTGCAACGTCAGACCCGCGACGCGACGCGGGCGGCGAGCGCCTGCAGGAGTGCGGCGGGTTCCTCGGGGTCGTCGATCGTGATCGCGAACTGCTTGCCCGAGGTGCTCGTGACGACGAGTCCGGGGCCGGAGCGCAGCACGACGGCCGAGCGGCCGGGCATGATCCGGTAGCCCCAGCCGCCCCAGTCCATCGGGCGGATGTCGGTGGCCTCGACGACGTCGACCTGGTCGAGGGGGATGCGCTTCATCGGGATGCCGAAGAGCGAGACGACGCGGAGGCCGCGCCAGTCCACGCTCACGCGGAGCCGGATGAACGAGGCGCAGAGGAGGATCGCGACGGCGAGGATCGACAGACCGAACATCGCGACGCCGGACTCGCCACCCAGCAGGATCGGCGTGTAGGCGACGGCGCCGATCGCGACGAGGGCGAGGCTGAGCCAGAGGAACAGCAGGGCTGTGACGCTCCGACTCCAGGCACCGACCTCGGTCTCGCCGAGGTCCATCGGCGCCGGTCGGGCAGCTGCGCCCGCGAGCAGCGGCTGAGCCGGCAGGATCACGGCGGGGATCACGCCCCAGAGCGAACACGCGGCGAGCGGGACGACCCACCAGCCGAGGACCGCGCCGTCGACCGATCCCGCCTGCACGGTGAGCCACGTGGGGATGATCCACACGGACGCGGCCGACCCGGCGGCGATGCCGATGAAGAGGACGATCATGCGTTTGGTGCGCATGTCCGGCTTCGGCAGGGCGAGCAGGATGATGGCTGCGATCGCGGCGACGGACGCGATGATCAGCGTCACGAGGAAGACGCCCGCGGCGGGCAGGGAGTCGTCTGGTGCCCCGGTGCCCGACCAGTGCGAGGCGACGTCGACGGGGATCGCATCGCCCCAGACGAGCCGGGTGAGTGCGATCGCGATCGCCGGGACGGCCATGGCGACGCCGGCGAGCAGGATCCGTCCGCGCGCAGGTGCTGCCGGTGGCGGTGTGTTGGTGGTGTCGTGCATGTGCTCCCCCTGAGCTGCTGAGGTGGTCCGATCGTCGGTGGTGACGGCCGACGTGGTCGTGAGGTGGGCGCCGGAGCCCGTCAGGTGCGTTCGATCATCCGGCTGAGGTCCGTCGGCGAGATCCCGAACTTGCGTGCCTCGGTGACGAGCTGGGCGACGAGTTCATTGACCCGGACGAGGCCCGGTGCTGCATCCTCGTTCACCCACGCGCCGCGGCCCTGCCGCATCCCGATGAGCCCGTCGTCGCGGAGCTCTCCATACGCGCGGAGGACCGTGTGCATGTTGATCTGCAGCGCTCGGGCGAGGTCGCGGGCAGGCGGGAGGCGCTCCCCCGGCGCCAGCGCGCCCGTCGCGATGCCGGAGCGCACCTGCACCGCGATCTGCTCGGCGAGCGAGACCGCGGAGGTGGGATCGACGCGGAACAACATGTTTGCAATGGTACTAGAACAATGCATTCGATGCCCGCGACATCTGTGGGGTTGAGGTCGGCGCGGTGCGCTGACGCGAGTGTGCGCCACTCGGCGCGGGCGCACCCCACAACCGCGAGCGCGCCCCTCCGGAGACCAGCGCTCACGTCGGAGACCCGCGCTCACGTCAGCGCACCGCGCTGGCCCAAGCCGCAGCAGAGGAAGGAGGAGCGGTCAGAGGGCGACGACGTGCACGGCGATGTCCGCGGCCGCCAGGCGCTCGAGCTCGTCGGGGTCTGCGGAGGAGTCGGTCACGAGGTCGTGGATCTGCCCCAACTCGGCCATGCGCGCGAGCGTGACCCGCCCGACCTTCGATCCGTCGGCGACCACGATGACCCGCTGCGCGTGCCGCACCATCGCCAGGTTCGTCCGCGCCTCCCGCTCGTCGTGCGTCGTCGCACCGCCCTGCGCACTGATGCCGTCGGTCCCGAGGATCGCGGTACCCACGTTGATCGCACTGAAGGTGTTCTCGGCGAGCGCCCCCACCGCCTCGAACGACGAGGAGCGCACCAGGCCTCCCGTCATGATCACCTGCAGATTCGGCCGGGAGGCGATCTCGGTCGCCGTGGTGAGTGAGTTCGTCACGATCGTCAGTTCTGCCCGGTTGCTCAACTCCTTGGCGACCGCCGCCGTGGTGGTGCCACCGCTCAGGGCGATCGCGTACGGTCCCGCGGGGATCATCTCCGCGGCACGCAAGGCGATCCGACGCTTGGCCTCACGGAACTGCGTGTCGCGGAATCGCACGGGTACCTCGTCGCGCGACTCCACCGCCCGGGCGCCACCGTGCGTCCGGAGGACGAGGCCCAGGTCGTCGAGGTCGGCGAGGTCGCGACGGATCGTCGGGGCCGACACGTCGAGCCGGGTCGTGAGGTCGTCGATCGAGACGACGGCGTCCTCCGCCGCGAGGAGCGCGAGGATGGCGCGCATCCGCTGACTGCGTTTCCCGGACGGAGCGTGTCGCGAGAGCTCGGCTGCAGTCGGTCCTCCCACGGCGAACCCTTCCCTCGTCGCCGACAGCTCTGCTCAGCGAAAGTGATCATTTCAATCGATTTCCGATCAAGTTCTTGCTCGGTTCGATCACTGTAGTCGATGATCACTCCATGACACGAGTGACTTTCATCGGGGCGGGCAGCGTCGTCTTCACCCGCCAACTCATCGCCGACCTCCTCCGCTACCGCGACCTCGCCGGCCTCGAGATCGTCCTGCACGACATCGACCCCGAACGCCTCGCGGTGGCCGAGGGCACCGCCCACCACGTCGACGAACGCCTCGACGGACGGGCGACGATCTCGGCGGAGTCCGACCGTCGTCGCGCCCTCGCCGGCGCGGACTTCGTGATCAACATGGTCCAGGTCGGCGGCATCCGCGCGACCGTCTCCGACCTCGAGATCCCGGCGGCCCGCGGCCTCCTGCAGACCATCGGCGACACCACCGGCGTCGGCGGCGTCTTCCGCGCCCTCCGCACCTTCCCGTTGCTCTCGGCGCTGACCGCCGACATGCGGGAGATCTGCCCCGACGCCCACCTCCTGAACTACACCAACCCGATGGCGATGAACATCTGGTGGGCGTCGGTCGTCGCCCCCGACATCAGCGCGATCGGCCTCTGCCACAGCGTGTTCTGGACGGTGAACGACCTCTGCGAGCTCGTCGGCGTGCCGATCGAGGGCACGAGCTACCGCGCAGCCGGCGTCAACCACCAGTCGTGGTTGCTCGAGTGGACCCACGAGGGCCGCGACCTCTACCCGGCCCTGCGCGAGCGCATCCGCGAGGACCCGGAGCTCAGCCGCCGCGTGCGCGTCGAGATGTTCCGTCGCATCGGCTACTACCCCACCGAGACGAGCGAGCACTCCTCCGAGTACCTGTCGTGGTTCCTCCGCTCCCCCGAGCAGGTCGAGCGCTTCCGCCTCCAGCCGCTCGAGTACCTCGGCATCAGCGAGGAGAACGTCGCGGAGTTCGAGGCGACGAAGGCCGCCCTCGCCGCCGGGACCCCGCTGACCCTCGAGGACGAGGCGAGCGAGTACGCCCCGCAGCTCATCCACTCGCTCGGGACCGACACCCCGCGCCTCATCCACGGGAACGTCGTCAACCGCGGCCTCATCGACAACCTGCCGCAGGGCGCCGTCGTCGAGGTCCCCGTCCAGGTCGACGGGAACGGCATCGCCCCGCAGCCCATGGGCGCCCTACCCGTGCAGTGCGCCGCACTCAACCGCCCGTACGTCTCCGTCGCGGAGCTCACGATCGAGGCCGCCCGCACCGGCAACCCGACGCTCATCCGGCAGGCGGTCCTCATGGACCCGAACGCCTCGTCCACCCTCACGCCCGAGCAGATCTGGGAGCTGTGCAACGACCTCGTCGCCGCGCACGGCGAGCTGCTGCCGGAGCCGCTCCGGGAGATCATCCCCGCCGACCGCATCTGACCGACCCGAAGCACCGCCGAACCGAATCCTTCCCGAACGATCGACACAGGAGACGACCACCGATGTTCCCACCCCGTTCCACGATCCACGCTTCCACCTCACCGCACGCCCGCCGGGCACGTCGCCTCATCACCGCGACCGCCGTCCTCGCCGCCGGTGCGCTCGCGCTCTCCGGGTGCGCCGGCGGATCCTCCGGTGCCACGACGCTCGACAAGGACGCGAAGGTGAAACTCACCTTCTGGACCGGGCAGGCCGACGCCGCCCAGCAGATCCTCACCGGTCTCGTCGACGACTTCGAGAAGCTGCACCCCAACGTGACCATCGACGTGTCCTCGGGCGCGCCGTCCACGGAAGACCTCCTGCAGAAGCTCTCCGCGAGCTTCGCGGGTGGCAACTACCCCGACGTCTCGTACGCCTTCGGCTCCTGGGCGAGCCGGCTCGAAGCGTCCGGCCGCACCCTCGACATCACCGACCAGGTGGCCGAGCCCGACGTGAAGTGGGACGAGTTCTCCGAGGCGGCCCGCAAGACGGTGCAGCCGACCGGTGAGAAGACGATCGGCTTCCCCGCCGTGGTCGACAACATCTCCCTCCTCTACAACACGACCGTGTTCGATGCGGCCGGCGTCGACTACCCCACGGCCGACTGGACCTGGGACGACTTCCGCGAGGCGTCGAAGCAGCTCACCGACCCGGCGACGAACACCTACGGCTACGCGTACTCGGTCTCCGGCAGCGAGGAGACGACCTGGCAGTTCTGGCCGCACCTCTGGCAGAACGGCGGGTCGATCATCTCCGACGACGCCAAGACGGCCGAGTTCGCCTCGGATGCGGGCGTCGACGCACTGACCTTCCTCCGCGACATGGCGGTCGACGACAAGAGCGTCTACCTCGACCAGACCGACACCAAGTTCGGCGACCTCTTCGCAAGCGACCGCATCGGCATGATCACCTCCGGTCCGTGGCAGCTGTCGACGCTGCAGACGAAGGGCACGAAGTACGGCGTCACCGTCCTCCCCGGCACCGACGGCGACCACCAGACCGTCTCCGGCCCCGACGTCTGGGCGCTGTTCGACCACAAGGACAAGAACCGCGAGTACTGGGCGTACGAGTTCACGAAGTGGCTCACCGACTCGGAGCAGGACCTCAAGTGGAACGTCGCCTACGGCAACCTCCCGCTGCGCTCGAGCGAGATCGACACCCCCGAGTTCCAGGCGCAGGTCGAGCAGCTGCCCGGCCTCGACGTGATGGCCGAGAACGGCGTGAACGCCAAGCAGGCCCGTCCGACGGTGCCCGGCTACGTCGGCCTGTCGGAGGCCATCGGCAAGGCGATCTCCTCGGTGCTGCAGGGCCAGGGCGACCCGAAGCAGGCCCTCGAGGACGCCGCGAAGACCGCCGACGACGCCCTGGCGGAGGACTGATGTCCACGGTCGCCGGACGCGACACGACCCCCAGGACGGAGCCGGAGCGACCCGAACGCCTCCCGGCTCCGCCCCGGCGAGCCAAGAACCGACTCCGCGACAACCTCACCGGGTGGGGATTCGTCGCCCCGGCCATGCTCATCGTGCTGGGCCTGTCGATCTTCCCCGCGATCTGGGCGTTCTTCCTGTCGCTCCAGAAGTGGGACGGCTTCAGCGAGCCGGAGCAGGTCGGGCTGGACAACTACGCCAGCATGATCGGCAACGACGAGCTGCAGGCGGCCGTCATCCACACGGTCGTCTACACGCTGCTGTTCGTCCCCGCCTCGCTCGGACTCGGACTCTTCCTCGCCGTCGCGCTCAACCGCCGGATCCGCTTCATCGGCGTCTACCGCACGGCGATCTTCGTCCCCTTCGTCGCCTCTGCCGCCGCGACCGGCATCCTCACGACCTACCTCTTCAACCCGCAGTTCGGGCTCCTCAACACCGTGTTCCGGTTCCTCGGACTCCCGGCGCAGGGCTGGCTCGAAGACCAGGGGCAGGCGATGGTCGTCATCACGATCATGTCGCTCTGGGGGCAGGCCGCCTTCACGACCGTCATCTATCTGGCGGCGCTGCAGGACATCCCCTCCGAACTGCTCGAGGCGGCACGGATCGACGGTGCGAACGCCTGGCAGTCGTTCTGGCGCATCACCTTCCCGCAGCTCGGGCCGGTCACCGTGTTCGTCGCCATCTGGCAGTTCATCCAGGCGATCCAGCTGTTCGACCTCGTGTACACGACCACCAGGGGCGGCCCGCTCGGCGCCACCCAGACGATCGTGTTCTACCTCTGGGACGCGGCGTTCAAGCAGTTGCAGTTCGGGTACGGCTCCGCGGTCGCCTACGGGCTGTTCGTGGTGACGCTCATCGCCACGATCGGTGTCGTGCTCTACTCCCGCCGTTCCAACGTGGAGGCATTCTGATGACCGTCCTGACCACCCCGCCACGCGGTGACGCCGCCGCCGGCAAGCCGTCCGTGACCGCTCCGCCCGCCGAACGACGCACGCGTCGGCGCTTCAGCCCCTGGCACCTCGTGCTCGCGCCGATCGCGATCATCTTCGCCATCCCGTTCGTGCAGATGTTCATCACCTCGGTGACGCCGGAGTCGGAGATCAACACCTACCCGCCTCGTATCCTCCCGTCGCACATCACCTTCGACGGGTTCGCGAAGCTGTTCTCCGAGTCGAACATCCTGCTCTGGCTCGGCAACACCGTCATCGTGTCGACGGTCGCCGTCCTGTCCCACCTCGTGCTCTGCTCGCTCGCCGGCTACGGGTTCGCGCGTCTGAAGTTCCGCGGCAAGACGATGGGCTTCCTCATGATCGTCGCGACGATCATGATCCCGACGCAGCTGCTCATGATCCCGACCTACATCCTGTTCTCCCGGATCGGGCTCATCGACAGCCTCGGGGCGGCGATCGTGCCGTGGCTGGCGTCCGCGTTCGGCATCTTCCTCATGCGGCAGTTCTTCCTGTCGCTGCCGGCGGAGCTCGAGGAGGCCGCGCTCATCGACGGCTGCACCCGACTCCAGGTGTTCTTCCGGGTGATCCTGCCGCTCGCGAAGCCGGCCCTGGCGACGCTCGCGATCTTCACCCTGCTGGGCTCGTGGAACGACCTCGTCTGGCCGCTCATCGCGATCAACAACGACCAGGCCTTCACGCTGCAGCTCGGCATCACGAACTTCCAGGGCGCGCGCCGCACCGACTGGGCGCTCCTCATGGCCGGCAACGTCGTCGCCACGCTCCCGCTGATCGTGTTCTTCCTCTTCGCCCAGAAGCAGTTCGTGGCGACCATGACCTTCTCAGGCCTCAAGGGGTAGGCACCGATCCCGGCGTGGCAGGATCACGTCCATCGCCGCGCGCGCGTCGAACGCTCGACCAACATCGATACCTCGCAACTCCCCCTCGTCACCTCGACCCACCCCAGGAGCAACCCGTGTCCATCACCACCATCGTCGGTTCGGAAGCCACCGTCCGCGAGATCACCCAGCAGCCCGACGTCTGGCTCGAGGCGTCGACGGGGATCGCCGCCCGCCGCGAGGAGATCGACGCGTTCCTCGCGCCGCTTCTGGCACGGCCCGAGCTGCGCATCGTCCTGACCGGGGCGGGGACCTCGGCCTTCATCGGCGAGATCGCGGCACCGGCCCTGGCCCGGACGCTCCGTCGCCGGATCGACGCCGTCGCGACCACCGACATCGTCTCCAACCCGCAGGAGTCGTTCGCCGAGGACGTCCCGCTGCTCCTCGTGTCGTTCGCGCGCTCCGGCAACAGCCCCGAGAGCGTGGCCGCGACGGAACTCGCCGACCAGTCACTCGCCGAGGTGCACCACCTGGTGATCACGTGCGACGAGACCGGCGAGCTGTACCGACGCCACCACGACCGCGCCTCGTCGCTCACCGTCCTCATGCCCCTGCGGTCGAACGACGAGGGCTTCGCGATGACGTCGAGCTTCAGCTCGATGCTGCTCTCGGTCCTCCTCATCCTCGGCGGTGCTGACGACGCCGCGGTGCAGGCGCTCGCGGCCGGAGCGACGACGATCCTCGACCAGCGCGAGGTGGACATCCGCGCGCTCGCCAACGAAGGGTGCGAACGCGTCGTCTACATCGGTAGCGGCCCGCTCACCGGTCTGGCCCGCGAGTCGGCGCTCAAGTTGCTCGAGCTGACCGCCGGACGGATCGTCACCTACTACGACTCGGCGCTCGGGTTCCGTCACGGACCGAAGGCGGTCGTCGACGACAGCACGCTCGTCGTCGTCTACCTGTCGTCCGATCCGTACACGCGGCGGTACGACCTCGACATCGTCACCGAACTGCGCGCGACGCTGTCGCCGGAGCGCGTGATCGCGATCTCCTCCGAGCCGGTCGACGGCGCCACGGCGTACGACTGGGTGCTGCCCGAGCTCGCCGGCCTGGACGACGCGCAGCTCGCGATCGGCTACGTGCTCGTGGCCCAGCTGCTCGGCCTGTCCTACTCGCTGCAGCTCGGTGCGACCCCGGACAACCCGTTCCCGAGCGGCACGGTGAACCGCGTCGTGCAGGGCGTGCGGATCCACGAGTTCGACGGCGTCGACGACGCTCGGAGTGTCGCCGCTCAGCTGCAGGAGCAGTAGTCGTGGCGCGGTACCTCGGCGTCGACGGTGGCGGGTCGAAGACGGCCTTCGTGCTGCTCGACGACGCCGGACGGGTGCTCGCGGAAGCGAGGACGGCGAGCTGCTACTACTTCGACGAGGGGATCGAGCTGGTCGGTCGCATCCTCACCGAGGGTGTCTCGGAAGTGTGTCGGCAGGCGGGTGTCACGACCGCCGACATCGATCAGGCCTTCTTCGGTCTGCCCGGGTACGGCGAGGTGAGTTCCGACATCGTCCACCTTGATGCGCTGCCGCGCGACGTGCTCGGACATGACCGGTTCTCCTGCGACAACGACATGGTGTGCGGGTGGGCCGGATCGCTCGGCGCCGTCGACGGGATCAACGTGATCAGCGGCACGGGCTCGATGACGTACGGCGAGCGCCGTGGCCGCGGGCACCGGGTCGGCGGCTGGAGCGAGCTGTTCGGCGACGAGGGGTCGGCGTACTGGATCGCCGCCCGGGGCTTGAACACGTTCACGCGGATGAGCGACGGCCGCCTGCCGCGCGGGCCGCTCTACGACCTCATGAAGACGCGGGTCGGGATCACGAGCGATCTCGACGTGATCGACGTCCTGGTCAACGAGTGGAAGGGGCAGCGGGCGTTGATCGCCGACCTCTCCAAGACGGTCGTCGACGCCGCCGGCCACGGTGACGAGGCGTCGGCGACCATCCTGCGGGAGGCGAGCGGAGAGCTGGTCGAGATCGTGGAGGCGACCCGCGTCGCGCTCGGCTTCCTGGACGACGAGGTCGTCCCGGTGTCCTACTCCGGTGGCATGTTCACGGCGGACGCGATCCGAGTCGGCTTCGAGCAGGCGCTGCACACGCTGCCGCCGGCGTACGAACTCCGCGTCCCGATATTCGGTCCCGCGGTGGGCGCCGCCCTGTACGCGGCGAAGCAGCACGGCTCGCCACTGGCCGAGACGGCCCTGGACCGCCTGGGTTCCCGCTGACGCTCGACCCCGCCCGCATCCGCGGACGCCATCACCATCACCTCGACGACCGTCGAGGTGCACACTCCTGCCCGAATCAGCAGTCAAGGAAGACCATCGTGAAGAAGACCCAGAGTTGGATGTTGTACGCCGGACTGTTGGTGCTGTTCTGGGGCGTCTGGGGAGCGTTCTCCTCGCTCCCCATCACGCTGTACGGCTACCCCGACGAGATGGTCTACGTCATCTGGGCGGTCGTGATGATCATCCCCGCCGTGTTCGCCCTGCGCGGCCAGACCTTCGACCGCCGACCACGAGCCGCCGTCTACGGACTGCTGATCGGACTCACCGGCGCCGGAGGGCAGCTGCTGCTGTTCAACGCCCTGTCGACCGGCCCTGCCTATCTGATCTTCCCGATCATCTCGATCTCCCCCGCGATCACCGTCATCATGGCCGTCATCCTGCTGCGTGAGCGGCTGAACGCGATCGCGGTCGTCGGGCTCGTCGCGGCACTCGCGGCGATCGTGCTCTTCAGTGTGTCGAGCGGGTCCGCCGAGGGTGCGTCAGGGCCGTGGCTGATCATCGCGATCCTCGTGAGCATCGCCTGGGGCGTCCAGGCGTTCTTCATGCGCAAGGCCGCGACGATCGGGGTGAACGATGCGACGACCTTCTCCTGGATGGCGATCAGTGGTCTCATCCTCACCCCGTTCGCGATCATCGCGATGGGCGGGCTCCCGCTCGACGCACCGTGGCAGGCACCGGTGCTGACGGCGGGCACGCAGTTGTTGAACGCGGTCGGGGCGCTGTTCCTCGTGATGGCGCTCAGCCGCGGGAAGGCGTCCGTCGTGGCGCCGACGACCAACGCGCTCGCGCCGGTGCTCACCATCCTCGTCTCGCTCGTCGTCTACCAGACCCTGCCGAGCATCTTCGGCACCATCGCGATCGTGCTGGCGCTCATCGGCTCGACACTCATGGTCTACAGCGACGAGCGACGCGGCGAGGCCGTCCCTCCGGCCCTCCGCGACGGTGCGCGGGCGACCGTACGCTGACACCTCCCCACCCGGTTCGTGCCAGCGCGGTGCGCTGACGCGAATGCACCCGACCCGGCGTGGGCGCGGCCCACCCGCGCGAGCGTGCCCCTCCGGAGACCCGCGCCCACGTGCCAGGCCCGCGCTTAGCCCCAGCGCACCGCGCTGACACCGGAACCGAACTCGTTAGGGCGGTGCGCTGGCGTGAGTGCGCCGCACTCGGCGCGAGCGTGCGCCTACCGGCGCGGGCGCGGCCCACACCCGCGAGCGCGTCCCTCCGGAGACCCGCGCCCACGCGCCAGACCCGCGCTCACGTCACAGCACCGCGCTGGCACCCCCACCACCACACCGGACGAGCCCGACCGGTGACGCGAACGGCCCCGGGGGCAG
>NZ_JACYTU010000019.1:0-41950 GCF_014841225.1 Plantibacter sp. CFBP 8804 | reverse complement strand
GGGCTCGTCTTCGACGAGCGCGCTAAGTCATCAGTCCGATCGACACCTCGCCAATGATCGTGAGCGCAAGCACGATGTATACGGCGGCGGCGACGTAATGCAGCACGGCGCCGGCTCGTGGCGACTCTGAGAAGCGCGAGTGAAAGACCCCCGCACCGACACCGATTGCACCGTAGAGGAGAACTTCCATGCCGACGTTGACGGCACCGAGCATGGCCAGCTGCAGCTCCGGTTGCGTCGCCTCGCCTAGGAACTGCGGCAGGACCGCCATGAAGAAGAGGATGACCTTCGGGTTGGTCAAGCTCACTATCACGCCTCGGATGTAGGGGCGTTCTGTGGCGATCTCGGGCGCTGAGTCAATGGAACGGCGAGCGCCTCGGATGGTCGAGTACGCGAGCCAGAGCAAGTAGAGGGCTCCGAGCACCTTCACCACGTCCAGGAGCAGCGGATAGGTCTGAGCGAGGCGTCCGACGCCGACGACCACTGCGATCGCGTAGACGGCCATACCCGTACCGATGCCGAGGATCGCCTTCGCCGCAGCTGCTCGACCGCCGGCTAAACCGACCGCGAGCATGTAGGCCATGTCCGGCCCCGGCGGTATGAGGAACAGCAGGATCACGGCAATGAACCCCGGCAGCACGCTGACGTCAGCCATCTCCGCACGTCCTTGCCGCAATGCCTCGACATACCTCGATTGAGGGGCCAATTGCACTGCCCGCGCCCTGGGCGAGAGGCAACTGACGTGTTCGCATATCCATTTCCTGTCGCGACTGAGCTGCGACAAGAACGCAAGCACCGGCAAAGACGGTTCTATCAGAGACGGGTTGACGAACACAACCGCCTAAGGTGGTTCCATGGCTGCACGAGCGTTGGCTTTCCGCACGGGCAACGTGCTCGCGACTACGTTCACGGGGACGTTGTCGGAACGTCATGGCGTGCGAGTGGAGCGAGTACCGACGACGCAGCGACTCCTCGACTGGTTCGAGCTCAACGACTTCGCTGTTGGCTCGTGCTCGCCCGCGCAGCTTGACCGAGCCTGCGAACTGCGTGAGTCGATCCATGTCGTAGCTACCGCGGCAGCATCGAAAGCGCGCCTCCCAGCTGCGGCCACTCGGATGCTCAATTCCTGCAGCACCCAAGGGCATGCCACGGCCGTGCTGACCAAAGAGGGCGAACTGCGATGGCACCTCGAGACGGCATCCGTAGAGGATGCGCTGAGCGTGATCGCGGCGGATGCGATCGCGCTCGTCTCAGGTGGACGAGACGGCCGACTGGCGGTGTGCTCATCCGCCACCTGCCAAGCCGTGTTCCTCGACTCGAGCCAGAGCCGCACGCGTCGCTGGTGCGACATGAACTCGTGCGGTAACCGTCAGAAGAAGGACCGGCTGAGGGCCAAGCAGCAAGCCAAGACGCCCTAAGAAAAAGGATCGCGGCGCATGGCCTCACCGAAACCCCGGTTCGATTGATTCGCGTACCGAAACCACCTGAGGTTCTGGTGCAGCGTTCCGTTTCCTACGCCGGCTGAACACCGGAGGCACCATGGGACGCCCGGAGAAGGCTCTAGTTGATGCAGAAACACCCGCAGGCGCGTTTGGGTCTGCTCTTCGAGATGCGCGACACGCGGCGGGGATGAACCAGACAGAGTTGGCGGATCGAAGTGGATGCAGTCCTGCAACTGTGAGCCAAGTCGAGCGGGCAAGGTTCCTGCCTGCGTACGATCTGGTGCTTGCTTGGGAGGTCAATCTAGCTGCGCTGGGCCAACTGATACCGCTTTGGAGCGAAGCGGTACTGCGAGCTCATCGGCGTCGGCGCTGCTCGATTCCGTACGAAGGCTAGTGTCCCGGCAAGTTACGAAAACTCGTCATTGTCTCGGTCTCATTCGGGTCCAGGTCGTTGGTTACCCACGGAAGAGCCTCCGTGCGCGTCTCGAAGGGAGTGCCTTCAAGAGCCGTATGGGCGCCGGCGTGGCTGATTCAGGAGTCTTCGTCAGCGGGTTTCTGGCGAGTCGTCGTTCGGCGAGACCTAATGGGCGGGCTCTGTCACGAAGGCGTCAGAAATCCTACGCACCTTCGTGCGTCAGGCGATCCGTACAGCTCTGAGTAGCTCACTGAGCAGCTGCTCGACCACGTCGAGGGGCTAAGCGTGCTCGACGTGGGGCGGCTCGCGCCTCAGTAGCTATTTTTTTGGTGCCGGCGGCGGTTTGATCTGTGAGGTCGCAGGACGCGGTGCAGGCGTGTACTGCACGCGTGCAGGCTGCATGCCGTGTTCAATATGCTTGCCGCTAGACGTCTGGTACTGCCCGGTGAGGCGATCGGTCATGTTGACCTCCTTGGGTGACATTATCCACTACTGAAAGAGCTCATGCCGACCAACATCTGGGGAGTCGCCTTCTACGTGTTCGCCTTGTTTCCAGGCGTAGCTTTTCTCTTCGCGCGCGAAGGGCACCGTCCGACGGCCAAGCGCTCAGTGCTGCGAGAAACAGCGTCCGTGGTACTTGTCAGCGCAGTGTGTGCCGCTCTACTCGCTGTTCCATTTGCCCTGCTCTCCCTCCTTTGGCCATCCTTCAACACCGAAGTCATGCGATTGATGAGTGGCGATCTCGCCTGGGTCCGTAACAATCTGTCGGCCTCAATCGGCCTCAGCATCGTGATTCTCGCGGGTGCGACCTGCCTCGGGTACGCGCTCGGCACGAAATGGATGGACGATCACGGCCTCGAGAAGCTCTGGAAGTCCTCAATTCCGCGCGACACCTCGGCCTGGATGGCAATGTTCTCGGCTGCCGAGGGTCAAGCGGTCGATGTTGCATTGACCCTGAAATCGGGCGCTTGGGTGTCCGGAACGCTCTACACCTTCGACAATGACCCCGACCCACACCCGCACCGTGTGGTCACACTCACCCAACCGTTCTATCGACCTCCAGGAGCAGAGGACGCCGTCGCCCTGATGGAAACCGACTTCCTCATGATCGAAGCGGGCGAAATCGAGCTGATTCAAACTTCCATCAAGGTGGTTGATCCGGAGCTCACTATGACGGGCCCCGAGCTCATCACGCCCGAAGGCTCACCTTCCGCGAATTCGACCTCGTAACGGTCAGCCAATGGCTGCTACACCAGCTGAGATCGCGGGGCATACTTTCATTTCCTGTCGACGTGCTGGCCTACTTCGACCGGCCCGGCACCAGCAACGGGCCGACGGAGGCGATCAACGGCCGACTCGAGCATCTCCGCGGTTCCGCGCTCGGGTTCCGCAACCTGGCCCACTACATCGGCAGGTCGTTGCTCGACGAGACCGGCGGCTTTAGACCCCAACTGCTACACCTTCGATTGGGATGAGCCGTCAAATCGAGCGTCAACGCGGCGATGGCTTCTGTGACGGTCGGGGACGAATGGGGACAGGCGTCGTGCGATTGCGTTAGTTGCTTCGACGGGTAGTTCAGGCACGGTGCCGAAATCGGTTCCCCCGCCCGGCAGAGTGCCCGCGACGTGGAAGTGCAGGTGCGGGATGGCCTGGTGAGTCTAAGTATTCGGACTGGGACTCCCTCCGCTCCTACGACAACTTCATTTCGCAACTGATGTGATCTCCGCTCGATCGAGTTCTTCCAGGACGGCCGCAGGGCTTGAGATGAGTTGCACTAGACCGGACATGCGTTGGGCCCACTCGGCCGGGGTCGATTCGTCGTCGTAGGCCGAGGCGGTCCAGAAGTGACGCCGGATGTTTGCGGGGAGCGACTCGGCGATCGCCTTCGTCAGCCGGTCGGCGCGTTTGGACTGTGGGGAGGGTTCGTACCGTTTCTGGGGCCGATCAGAAACCACGGCCGACGTGGCCGTGGGTGCGGTTGCGGCCTGGATCTGGGCCGCAGTGTCGATCGCCCAGCCCTCCAGTGCGCTCCCCAAAGGGATGGCCACCCGTTGCGTGCTTGCGATCGCCGCGCGCCCGAGCGCTAGGGATAAACCACCAGGGTCTTCGTGGTAATTCAGGTAGCGGGCGACGTCGACGCCGGGCGGGCACACCTCGGCAAGCTCGACGTCGCCCACAAAGTTGCTGGGATCTATGAGCCAGTCCGGACGCACCGTCACGTCGGGGCGAAGGCGGACCCTGTAGAGGTAGAACTGCTGGCCTTCGTCCGCCTGATCGTCGATACGCCGAAACATGTTGTGAATCGCGGCCTCATAGGTTCCGACGTGGAGCGCTTTCGCTCTCTGTCGCTCCGCCCACGCGGCCACACGCTCGTTACCGCCCATCATGAGTCGGGTCGTAGCAGTTAGCCGTGCCGCGGGGTCGATGGACCGGCGGGGCCAGTCGTCGTGCGTCGACGTGTGATACCAAAATAGGGTGGGCACTGCCTCGTCGATCAGAGCAGCGTCGTCGGGGTCGACAGTGACGCGCGGCGCATCCTCGGCTTCGCAGGTGACACCGCATCCGGGACAGGCTTCCTTCGATTCATCCCATCGCTCGATCCAATGGAGCGTGACGGTCCAGCCGTGCCCGCAACACTGGCAGAGCATCTGCCGGTCATGGTCGAAGTTGACGGGTCTATCCACGCTTCATTCTCAATCGTGACCCTGGCGCGCGAGGCGTTGACACGTACGTGTCACAGAACTGAGATCCCGCATCTGGGCGTCCCCGCTCTAAACTATTGCAGTCGCGACTCAGCCCGGATCCTCTCGCCCAGGTGGCGAGGACGGCAAGATTGCTAGAGAGCAATCCGTACTGGGTGGTGGCCGAGACACAGCGGCCTCCCCGGAGGTGCCCCCGGTAGTGCCTGGGTTTGAGTGTCGCCCCCGGGGAGTAAGCCGCAATGGCCGCATCCTCGGGGGCATGCTTCTAGCAGCTCATGTGGCCAATGGTGATTCGGAGATGGGCAACCCGAGGGCCGCGCTGACGCGGAGCCCATTTGCGCGTAACAGGCCCACGAATCTTTTCAGCTCAGCACGCATATGGTCGGCTTGGGTCTTCGACATCGAGAAAGTGGCACCACGTGGGGACCGCAGCCGCAGGGTTGTCTCGCTGTTCTTCTTCACCGCCCACCCCTGAGCTACCGCACTGCTGCACACCAGAGCGATTTCTCGCTCAGCCAAAGAGTGCGACCCGCCAGCTGCTCTTTCGATGCGTGAGCGCTGTACTGCGCCGAGGGCCTTGACCCTGTCTTCTACCTCGAGAGCGGCCGCGGAAACAGCGGCTCTCAAGTTGCCATCCGTTTGCTCGTGGAAAGGCAGGCGGGTGATTCCCAATATGTCGGTGGGGAGTTTGAGGTCTGCGGTCGGGAGGAGGTAGACCCGCTGACGGCTCAAAACTCCCACGAAAAGAGCGTATTCGAAGATGACGTTGTCTCGGGCCGCGAGACTTTCCTTACCGCGGCTTGTAACGGCATCATCAGGGGTCGCGATGAGGACAGCGAAGTCCGCGTCCTGAGCCGCCTCTCGGAGGGAATCCAGGGTGACGCCACCTGCCTCAAACACACCCTGGTCCCAGCGGTGCACGTCGCAGGATGCCCCCAACTCGGCCTGCAGGGCACGTGCGATCGGCATGCCTTCCGACGAGCTACCGATAAAGACGCGAGCTTTGGCACCTGACCCACTCATGTGCCAACCATAGGGGGTTGGGGCCGTATCCCTGCGACATCCCCATGCAGCCGAGACCTCGACCGCACGGGTGCCTACGGCATAGCTCTTCGAGGGGGGTAGCCGATCTCTCGCGGGAGCTGCGACCCATCAGCTTTCTCAGCGCCGCCGCACTACCCGAGCGCACGCGCTGCACTCGGGGCACTGGTGCCGTCGGATCACATCGGGCTCTCCGTGTGCATGGCTGAGCGAATAGGGCCCCGGCCAGTTGACCGGAGCCCTGTCTGATAAGGGCGATCACCGTCGACCACACGCGCCCGTGCGCTGAATCGGATGCTAGGTCCCTCCGTCTGCCTGCTCTTCCCTCCGTACAAGATTCGTCTCAAGAAGCTACAGGTTTACGAGACACGAGGCCGACCGACGACCCAGGGTGCTTCGGGCCCGAGGGTCCGCAGATCTTGCAGTCGTCGTTCTGTCTCAAGAACTCGTCTCACGGCACTGCGTGTCTCACCGATGCTGGCGCGGGTTTCTGAGACATGCTGGTGCGATGAGGCAGATCGGATACACCAGAGTCAGCACCGCCGGCCAGGACGCGCAGCTGCAGCTCGACGCTCTTGTCGACGCTGGCGTGCAGAAGCGCGACGTGTTCGCGGACGTGACCTCCGGCAGTAGGACTGCAATCGAGCGGCCCGGGATGACGAAGCTGCTTGAGTATGCCGAGGCAGGCGACACGGTGATCGTGTGGCGCATCGACCGACTCGGCCGCTCCCTCATCGACGTCCTCAACACCGTCGAGCTCCTACGCAGCCGCGAGATCCAGGTGCGATCCCTCTCCGACGGCATCGACCCCGCAACATCAACGGGCCGACTCATGTTGCACATGCTCGCCACCCTGGCCGAGTACGAACGTGAGCTCATCGTCGAACGCGTGAACGCCGGCATCGCTGCGGCACGCGAATCGGGCACACGGTTTGGGCGCCCACCCGTGAACCCCGACATCATCACCGAGAAGCTCGCCATCGTCGCCGAAGCCCGCGGCCGCGGCCGCACCGCCGCAGAAGCCGCCGCACTCGTCGGCTGGAGCAGAGCCTCGCTCTACAGACACCAGACCAACACCACTGCACGAACACCCTGACGTTCAGGGTAGGCCGTACGCGGTAACCGAAAACCCTCGGTGGCCGGGAGGATCTGCGATCTCGATCGGATCGCGGATACCACGCACGTTGAAGTCGGTCATGCGTGGCGTGACATCCTATTGACTTGGCCACTCTAGAACGCGCGCGTTGGCTTCAACCACGACTGTTACCACATCGGTGGAGCCGAATTCGGAGAACCGTAGCGGTAGCGCTTCACCTGAGGTATGAGCTTGTGTAATCCGTCGCTGAATGAACCGTGCCACGGCGCCCGACGGTAAGTCATAGGTCGATTGACCGTGGACCAACACCCACCGCGGCTTCATCTTTTCACTCCTGGAACTTCAGAGATGAGGATCGTGTCAAGGGTTTCCACAATGTCGTTTGCGTTGAAGAGCTCGAATGCCGAGATCCGCTCGCGGATGATCTCCGAGGTAGCGGCAGCGATGGCCCTGCCTCTAACAGTCGCTAGCGATGCGTCCTCGAGTCGAAGCCGCCGGGCGATGTAGTCGGTCAAGTTACGGAACAGAGCGTCAGCAGATGCATCGTCCGTAAGCGCTGTTTCGTATACAGTTCTGTATTGCCGAATGTGGTCGGTTACGGTTCCTACCGCCAGGAGCAGCGCCGCCCGCCGATCATCGGCGCTGGTCATAATCATTGGGTCCGGCGCGTCCGCACCCTCAAGGGCAATACGCATAGCTTTGTTCAGCAGGTCAGTCGCGTTTCGGCCGTGGGTGTAAAACGTAGATCGGTTCATGCTTGCCCGTTGAACGATCTCGCCAACGGTGAGCTGCGCGGACGGGTTCTTCGCAGCGAGCTCGATCACTGCAGCGGCGAGTTTTGCTGCCGTTTTCCAGTAGCGCGGGTGAGTCCGACGTGTCTCCACGAAACGTCGGTCGTTTTCATGGGTCCGAAGGTTCTCAGACGAGTTCATTATGGGTGGTTCCTTTAACACACGAGCGCAAGCCGCCTTTGCCGGCGCAATATCTTCATCTACCGCAGGTCAGTACGTTCTTCTGTATGACGGCGGCTCTACTGCTCCATTACGGCCGGACTTCACGAAACGGCTCCGGGCGGGTGGAGTACCGATTTCCACCCGCCCGAAGTTACTTACGTGTCTCTATGCCGCACGGCGACGGGTGCGGCGTCCTGCGACCAACCCACCTCCCAGAAGCAGCAGGAGGAGAGCGCCGATGCCCAGAGGCAGCACGTTCGCGCCGGTCGAAGCGAGCCCCGGGCCCGGTGTCGGGACCTTGACCGTCGACGGCGGCGACTCGACCCCTGGGCCGGCGGGTGGGACACCCACGGCAGTCGCGGTGTTGCTGATCGAACCTGCGTTGAGGTCAGCCTGGGTCACCTTGTACGTGGCGGTGCAGGTGATCTGCTGGCCAGGGGCGAGAGTGGCGGCTCCAGCTGGGCAGACAATCGCGGAGAGGGTCCCGGTCCCGGTGAACTTTCCTTCCGTCACTGCGACGTTGCTCAGCGTCACATTCCCGGTGTTGGTCACCTGGAATGAGTACGTGATGACCTGACCGACCGTGGTCGCTTTGTCCGCGTTCGCGAGCTTGACGACAGCGATGCCGGGAGCGGGCGGCGATGGGACCGTGACTTCGGACGGCGGCGAGGTGGGCGGGGTACCCCCGCCCGGTGGCGTCCCGGTCGCCGTGGCGTTGTTCGTGATCGTGCCAGCATCGACATCAGCCTGCAGGACCGTGTAGGTGGCAGTGCAAGTGATCTGCTCACCTGGCGCCAGAGATGCAGCGCCAGCCGGGCAGACGACCTCGGAGAGCTCGCCAGCGCCAGAGAAGTCGCCCTCGTTCACAACCACATCAGTCAACGTGACATTGCCCGTGTTCGTGACCAGGAAGGAGTAGGTGATGACCTGCCCGACGACGAAGTCTTCCTGAGCTGCAGCGTCGGCCGCCTTGACGACGGTGATCGCCGGTGCTGGGACTGAGGGGACCTCGACCGTCGACGGCGGCGACTCCACCGGCGGACCCGTGGGCGGGGTGCCCGAGGCCGTGGCCGTGTTCGTGGTGTTCCCGCGATCAACATCAGCCTGCGTCAGCGTGTAGGTCGCCGTGAACGTCGTCGACGCCCCGGGAGCAAGCGTCGCAACCGACGCCGGCGCGACCGCGCTGAGCGCACCCGAACCGTTGAAGTCGCCCTCGTTCACAACCACGTCAGTCAACGTGACATTGCCCGTGTTCGTGACCAGGAACGAATACGTCAGCTCCTCACCAACCTCGTAAGAAGCCTGACCAGCCGGAGCAACCGTCTTCGCAACCGTCAACGCCGGTGCTGGGACTGAGGGGACCTCGACCGTCGACGGCGGCGACTCCACCGGCGGACCCGTGGGCGGGGTGCCCGAGGCCGTGGCCGTGTTCGTGGTGTTCCCGCGATCAACATCAGCCTGCGTCAGCGTGTAGGTCGCCGTGAACGTCGTCGACGCCCCGGGAGCAAGCGTCGCAACCGACGCCGGCGCGACCGCGCTGAGCGCACCCGAACCGTTGAAGTCGCCCTCGTTCACAACCACGTCAGTCAACGTGACATTGCCCGTGTTCGTGACCAGGAACGAATACGTCAGCTCCTCACCAACCTCGTAAGAAGCCTGACCAGCCGGAGCAACCGTCTTCGCAACCGTCAACGCCGGATCCGAGATGGGGTTCGTGGTGCACGCGGTGTTGTCGGGGTCGCAGGATGTTGGTGGGGTCGTGCCTGTAGGGATGACGTAGTTCGACAGCTGTCGGTCACCAGTTGCTGGATCGTTGATTGTCACCGCGTAGGTGATGGTCGTCTGACCACCGACCGGAATGATCCCGCTGATCCGGAAGCTCTCGTCTGCAATCGGGTCGATCGTCAGCGAGGTGCCAGACGACACCGCGGGTGGGCTGGTGACTGTCGCGTCGTCGAGAACCGAGGACAGATCGTCAGTAAGGTCGACTTCCGCGGGAGCTGTCCCGTTCGTGTTCGCCAGGGTGATCGAGTAGGTCACCGTCTGTCCCAGGGTCACCAGGGTGCCCGAGGCCGGGTCGGACGACTTTGCGACGGTCAGCTCGGAGCACAGACCGCTGTCCTGCTGAGAGGTAGCACCGAAGAAGGGAAGCCCGGTTGCCGCGAGGATTGTCGTTGGCACTGGTGCGGTCGATGCAGCCGTGGGGACGGATGTGATCTCGTACAGATTGCCCGTGGCGCCCGCAAGGTAGATCTTGCCGCCGCTTTGTGCTGCGCCGTACGACTCGGGAAGGGTGCCGACCTGGGTCACCGCGAAGCTTGGTGAGATGCGGAACAGTGCGTTTCCATTTGGCCCCGATCCCACCGCGAGGACGTCGCCGTCCGCGAGGGAGAGGAAGTCGCCGGCAGACCCGAAGCCGGCGGGGAAGGCGGCTTCGTACAGGGTCGCGACACCGGTGGTGGGGTTGATGCGGAAGATCTGCTGCGCGGTCGCGCTGCCGCCTCCCACGCCGCCGACCAGGAGTGAACCATCAGCCAACGCGCTCAGAGCGTTCGGGAAATAGTTCGTTGCAGGGAGACCAGTGATAGCGACACGTGCCGTCTCCGCCCCAGTATCCGGGTTGATCGTATACAGGAATGGCACGCCGGGGAGGATGCCGTACAGGGTCAAGCCGTCGCTAGAGAAAGCGATGTCTGTGTATGAGCGCGGAACCGGGACGCTGCCTTCGAGTGCACCCGTCGCTGAATACTGGTTCAGTACGGGGGTAGCGCTTCCCGTATTCACGTAGATGTTCCCGGGCGTGCAGATCGGCGCCGCAAGGGCAGACTGGGCTGGAGTAAACACGCTAAAGACAGTGATCATGCCCATCAGGAGGGCGAACAGCACGGCAGCCGCGGTGCTTTTCCTGACCGTTCCGGTATCGTCTCGGAGAGTCGATGGTCGTGTTGCGGACATGGGTTCCTTCCGGAGCGGATCACGAGGTGCTGTGATTCTTGGCGGCCGACTGACAGATTTTTCACAGGATATGTTGCTGGCGGGGTCCGGTTCCAGCGCGAAACTACCTAGTTTCGCCAGGTGGATAAAAACCGGTATTCGCCTAAGAAGAGCTCGTCGGCACCCGCGGCGCGGAGATCGCGAAACGCGTCGACACCTACGCCACCGCCCTGCACCACGGCATGACCGTTGACGCCCTGAGCGGCCTCGACCTCTCCTACACGCCGCCACTCGGCTCCCCGTGGGACGCCGTGCAGGTCGCCACGCAGGCCTGGAAGCGGCCTGCTACTGCCTGGCGCGCATCATCTGGAAGTGGCGATCGAGCCGGTGCTCGCGCTGCCGCTGTTCGCGACGTTCCTCGGAGTGCCATTCGCCGCCATCGGGCGCGCGCTTCGCGACGTCCGGTTCCTCGGCGCGGTCGGGCTGGTGAACTTCGTCATCGTCCCGGTGGTCGCCTACGGGCTGTTGCGGTTCGTCGCGGATCAAGCGGCGCTGCTATTCGGGGTGCTCCTGGTGCTGCTGACGCCGTGCATCGACTACGTGATCGTGTTCGCCGGCCTCGCGGGAGGAGCCGCGGAGCGCCTGCTCGCGGCGGCTCCATTGCTGATGCTCACGCAGATCCTCTCGCTGCCCGTCTACCTGCTGCTGTTCATCGGTCCCAGCGGTGTCGCGGCCGTCGAGCTCGGCCCGTTCGTGCGGGCATTCCTGCTGCTCATCGTGCTGCCACTGACCGCGGCCGCGGCGACCCAGTGGCTCACCAAGCGGCACCGGATCGGACGCGGGATCGAGCGCACGATGCTGGCGCTGATGGTGCCGCTGATGGTCGCGACCCTGTTCACCGTCGTTGCCTCGCAGGCGGGGGCCGTGAGCACCGCGGCCATGCAATTGCTTGTGGTCGTGCCGCTGTATGCGGCGTTCCTCGTCATCATGGCGTTCATCGGCACGGGTGCCGGGCGGCTGTTCCGCCTCGACGTCCCGGCGACCCGTGCCCTGGTGTTCAGCGGTGCCACCCGGAACAGCCTTGTCGTCCTGCCGCTCGCGCTCGCGCTGCCCGCTTCGCTCGTGCTTGCGCCCGTGGTGGTCGTGACGCAGACCCTCGTCGAGCTGGTCGGCATGGTCGCGTTCGTACGGCTCGTCCCGCGGCTGGTTCGGGCCCGAAAACCGGCCCGCTGACCCGTCCGTCACCTGTGGATAACTTCGGCGCGAAAAGCGCTGATAGTATATATTATGTCAACTCTTTGATCGAGGACCCCTCTCCCACGGATGACCGGCGCGGTCGCTCCGCCAGAGACCCATCCAGCGTGGAAGCTCCTCGGAACCAGACCACGGCATATCACTACGGCCGCGCCGGCAGGCCCTCTCCTGAAGCGTGCTGACCGGCGAGCCACGTGCGGTACCCGCCGTCGAGGTTTCGGACCGAGCGCCCTCGTTGCGTGAGGAGCCGGGTGGCGATGTGGCCGCGCAGGCCGACCTGGCAGTGAACGACGAGCTCTCCGGACGGCAACTCTGCCAGGCGCTCGCGCAGGTCGTCGAGCGGGACGTTGATCGCCCCGGGGATGCTCCCGGCGGAGTGCTCGTCGCGCGAGCGGACATCGATGAGCGATGCGCCAGCGGCGCGTGCCTGTTCAAGCTCGTGCCACTGCACGGTTGGCGTCGTGCCGTTACGCGTGTTCTCCGCTGCGTACCCGGCGATGTTCACGGCGTCCTTGGCGGATCCGAACTGGGGTGCGTAGGCGAGCTCCAGGTGCGCGAGCTCGGACGCGGTCAGGCCGGCGTGCATCGCGGTCGCGATGACGTCGATGCGCTTGTCTACGCCGTCACGGCCGACGATCTGCGCCCCTAGGATGTTGTCCGTCTCCGGGTCGGCGAGGAGCTTGATCGAGAGCGCCTCCGCGCCGGGGTAGTACCCCGCGTGCGAGCTCGGATGTACGTGCACCTGATAGTGCGGGCGGGCCGCGGCGCGCAGAGCCTTCTCGCTCCAGCCCACCTTCGCGGCCACCAGGTCGAAGACGCCCACCACTCCGGTGCCGAGTGCCGGGCGCGCTGCGGCGTCTCGTCCGGCGATGACGTCGGCGACCATGCGCCCGTGCCGGTTCGCCAGTCCCGCCATCGTCACGAGCGCGGCGTCGCCGCCGACGAGGTCCTGCTTCTCGACGCCGTCGCCGACGGCGAAGACGTGCGGGTCGCTGGTGCGGCTGGCGCTGTCGACCCAGATGCCGCCGCTCTCCCCGATGCGCAGGCCAGCAGCGGCGGCAAGAGCAGTCTCGGGGACGACGCCGGCGGCGTCGACGACGAACGCGGCGGGGATGCGGGAGCCGTCGCTCAGCACCACGGCGTCGCGTTCGATGCGGTCGATCTGCGTGTCCAGGCGCAGGTCGACGCCGTGCGCGCGGATCTCCTCTGCCAGGGGCGTGGCCATCTCCGGGTCCAGTGGGGACAGCACCTGAGCGCCTCTCTGGACGAGCGTCACCTGGGCTTCGCGGGCGACGAGGTTCTCGACCGCCTCCAGCCCTGTGTAGCCGGCTCCGACCACGATGACGGGGGTGCCGGGCGTCTGCACTGCGCCGTGGATCGCGTCGGCGTCGGGCACGGTGCGCAGCGTCATGACCGGCATCCCGGGGTCCTCGAGGAGGGGTCGCGGGCGCGCGCCGGGGGCCAGGACGAGGTAGTCGTAGGGCTCCATGGTCGACGCCCCGGTGCTCAGGTCGACCACCTCGACGATCCGGGTCGCGGTGTCGATGCGCGTCGCCTCGTGGCGCACCCGGACGTCGAGTCGGAACCGGCGGTGCAGCGACTCGGGGGCCTGCAGCAGCAGGGAAGAGCGATCGGCGATCGTGCCGCCGACGTAGTAGGGCAGGCCGCAGTTCGCGTAGGAGACTTCCCCTCCGCGCTCAATGACCACGATCTGAGCGTCCTCCATGAGTCGGCGCAGCCGCGTGGCGGCGGACATGCCGCCCGCCACGCCCCCGATGATCACGATCCTCGGACTCATTGCTCCGATCCCGTCGCGCACACGCAGCGATCGGTGACCGGCACATCTCCGAGCGCCTGCTCGATGTGCTGTCCGCACCCATCCCAGGTCGGCTTGCCGCAGCTGGAACACGTCACACGCTGGCACATGTCAGCCTCTCCGTCCGAACAGGCGGGCGAGGAACCCTCTGCGCCCCGCGTCAGCCGCCTCTCGCTGCGCCGCGGTATGCGAACCGCCGCACCACTGCGCAGACGGCACCGTCTGCTTCACCTGCTGGACATGCTGGCCGCACCCGGCCCATGTCGTCTTACCGCACACGCGGCACCTCACTGCTCGGCACATCGACGACTCCTCGTTCAAATACTCCAGGGGGTATGCCAACCATACTCCCCGGGGTATCGTAGGAGTCAAATCGACGACGAAAAAAGGACAGCCATGGTAGACACCGCCCCCTCGCCGGCCTACGACGAGGCCGCTCAGCGCAAGATCATCAACCGCCTCCGACGGGCGCAGGGACAGTTGGCGGCGGTCACTGCCGCCGTCGAGGCCGGTGCGCCCTGCCGAGACGTCGTCCAGCAGCTCGCCGCCGTGTCTAAAGCGCTCGACCGCGCCGGATTCCTCGTCATCTCGACAGCGCTCAAAGAATGCCTGAGCCATCCCGACGACGACCAGGCACCTTCGGCGGAGGATCTGGAGAAGCTCTTCCTGCAACTGGCTTGAGCGCCGCTAGGAGCTCAGGTCCTCAACGTCCACCGATCGGTGTAGCTTCGGGCGCATCGAATTCATCACTTGCTTCCCTCAACTGTCCTGCGCGGCCGACGCGGGATCTGGATCGCTACCACTGCTGCCGCCAGAACAAGTAGGCACAGCGCGAGGCCGGAGTATGCGATCGCGGAGAGGACCACGCCCGCGAGTGCTCCTCCTGCGGCGCCGGCGAGGTTCATCAAGAGATCGGACACGCCCTGTGTCGCGGGTCGCTCCTCGGCCTGTAGTGAGTTGTTGAGCATGGCGGACCCGGCGACGGTCGCCGCGGACCAGCCGAGTCCGAGCAGGATCAACGCTGTCGTCACCAGGGTGTGGTCATGCAGTCCAAAGGTCGCCAGCACCAAGGCGGTAGCGAAGATGGCCTGCCCGATGAGGACGACGGTCCGTCCACCCAGGCGGTCGGTGAGGATTCCGAACACGGGTGAGACCGCGTACATCCCTGCAATGTGGAGGCTGAGCGTCAGGCCGACGATCGTGAGCGATGTGCCGTGGGATGTCAGGTGCACGGGCGTCATGCCCATCAGGGCGACCATCGTCGCGTGGCTGAGGGCGAGGGTGATCACTGCTCGGCGCGCGTCGGGGCGTCGGCGCAGGATCGAGAATCCGCCCCGTCGTCGCGCTTTGGGACCTGTGGAGCCTCGAGGCCGTGTGAGGGTGCCCAGGGAGAGGAGGAGCGGGTCGGGGCGCAGGGCCACGGTGTAGAGCAGCGCGCCGAGCAGTTGCGCGGTGGCAGCGATGATGAACCCGCCAGTGAAGTTCGGGAGCCCCAGAGCAGAGCCCAGCTGTTCGCTGGGCCCGGTGAGGTTCGGTCCGGCCACTGCTCCGATGGTCGTGGACCACACGACTACGGACAGATCACGGCCGCGGGTGGCCTCCGTGGAGAGATCAGCTGCGGCAAACCGTGCCTGGAAGTTCAGCGCGGATCCAATGCCCATGACGGCGAGGCTCACCAGGACCAGAGCGGAGCTGCCGATCATGGCGGAGCCGGCGACGGCGACCCCTCCGAGGGCGGCCACGGCCGCACCGAAGGAGAGCGATACCCTCCGTCCATATCGACGGGCCATCACAGCGAGCGGGACAGCAAAAATGGCTGCGCCCAGCGTGTTCATCGTCGCGGCCATCCCCGACCAGGCTTCGGAGCCCGTGACGTCGGTGACCAGAAGGGCTCCCATACTCACCGCCGCTCCGATGCCGAGCCCGGAGAGGATCTGGCCGGCGACCAGTGTCGAGATCGTGCGCCTGCGGATTCTGCCGAGAGCCTGCGGACTGAGGACGGTGGGCGAGCTCTCCTCAGTCATCGAAACGGTTTCGTTCCTCGACGTCATCTTGGCCTTGCTCATCAAACCTCTCAGAATGTGTGTCGGAAGCAGCAGACGACCCGATATCGATCAGATCGTCATGCGGGGGGGCACCAGCACGTGCTGGGCACGCAGACTGCTCAGATGACGATGCGTCGCCGCAGTCGGCCCGGTTTCAGGCCGGACGGAGTAGTTCAGTGCTCCGTCCGGCCCGTCAAACCGCGGGGCCCGATAGCCGTGCGGGTCACTCCTCGGCGGAGATGGCCTTCATGGCCTTCCATCCGTGAGTGACCCCTCCCCCGGCGCGCAGGGCAGCGGCGACCATGACGGCCTCGGCGACGTCGGCCTTGGACGCGCCGGCCTTGACGGCGCGCCCCGCGTGGTCCTCGATGCAGAACGGGCACTGGGTGGTGACCGCGACCCCGACCGCGATCAGTTCTCGGGTGGCGAGATCGAGGTTCCCGGTGTCCTTCTTGAAGACGGCCTTATCGAAGCCGAAGAACGCCGAGACCATCTCCGGTGCGGCGTCCTTGATGTCCGCCATGAACCTTGCTTCCTCGTTGTGGTCGTGCATTGCTTCTCCTTCTCGATCGGTTGTTTCCATCGTGATGCAGGGCGCGTCCGGCACAGGCCAGGCCGGACGCGGGGTCATCGCACGCCCTTGACCTTCAGGACCGCCAGGGCGCCGACGATCGTGCAGGCCCCGGCCACGAGGAAGAGCACGGAGTAGTCCCCTCCGCCCAGGGCGAGGATCGCCGGGGCGATCGCCGGGGCGATGGACTGGGGTAGTGCGCTGGCGATGTTGAACACGCCGAGGTCTTTCGCGGCGTTGTCGCGGTCGGGCAGGACATCGGTGACCAGCGCGAGGTCGACGGCGAAATAGATGCCTATGCCGGCACCGGTGATCGCCATGGCGATCAGGAACATGGTCATCTCCGAGGAGAAAGCGACCACGAGCAGACCGATCCCATACACGAGTGCCGATGCTAGGACGAACACTTTCCGGCGTCCGGTCGCGTCGGAAAGCTTGCCGCCGATGAGGCTGGAGAGGATCCAGCAGACCGAGGAGACCAAGGTGGCGATGAAGATGCTGTCCGGCAGCTCGGTCTCGGTGACGCCGATCTTCCCCAGCAGGTAGAACGCCTGGTAGGTCAGCAGGAAGGACTGCCCCATGACGAACAGGAACCGGCTGGCCCACGCCCAAGCGAAATCGGGGGCCTTGCGAGGATCGGTGTAGAACGTCGATGCGAATTCGTGGAGGGACCATGCGGGCCGATCGACTGCCTCGAGTCGCCGGTCTTTGAGAACGATCATGAAGATGACAACGACCAGGCAGCTGATGGCCATTGGGAACATGAACATGGCGAACTGTCCGAGCGGCGCGACCAGCTGGACGACGTAGGCGGCGAGGAGGAGGGCAAGCGGGGTGCAGATGCCGAGGACACCGGAGACCATGCCTCGTTGGCGCTCGGGGATCTGGTCGGCCATGATCGCGACGATCGCGGCCAGCAGCGCGTTGAAGGAGAGCTGGGTGATCGACCAGCCGAGGACGATCATCCCGATGGACCCGGCGGCAGCCATGACGGCGAGGCCGACGACCGCACCGACGAGACCAACGATCATCCACGGGCGACGCATGCCCAGGCGTGAGGTGGTGCGGTCGCTCAGCCTGCCGAAGAGCGGGTTTCCGATGAGAGCGAGCAGAGCGCCGATGCCGGTGACGAGACCGAGCGCTCCCGGGGCCGCTTCCGCGCCAACGAGCGAGTTGATCTTCAACGGCAGTGTCACCAGGACAGGCGCGAGCAGTGCCAGCCAGACACCCATGTAGGCGAGAACGTAGAGGACGATGAAGCCTGCCCCGACGCGTCTGACGATCGCGTTGGCGGACGTGGGGATTGCACCGGACATGTTCCGGTTCCTTTCTCGAGTGCACGCCGTCGGCCCGCCGTGGCGGAGGCATGCGAGGGTGGTTCAGGCAGGTGATGGGCGGGGTTAGAGCGCTGCGAGGCGGGACAGCAGGTGCTGGCGGCGAGTCTCATCGACGCGGTCGCCGGCCATCGCGACGACGGAAGGCACGTCCATGCCGAGGGAGACGTTCAGCATCGGGTGGTCCAGCAGCTCGGGCATATCCTCGGCGAGGACGGCGCGGGCGTCGGGATCTTTCAGCAGCAGTCCGATGCTCGTCCGGTCGAGGCGGTAGCGGCCTCCGCGCCGCCGGGAGACGGTCGTAGCGGATCGCTCCGCATCGGTGGGCTGCGGGCGGAGCTGCCAATGCTCATATCGGAGACCGAAGCCGTACTCAAAAGCCGGATCTACGGAATCAGAGGGGACGTCGGGCCGGCTGGCCTCCACGGCCTCGGTCGACGAAGGCAGTTCGATGGGGAGGCGTCCCAGTGGTTCGGCCTCGCCGAAGAGAACCCGGGCGAACGCCTCGTCGCTCGCTCCGAACTCCGCGATGAGGGAGTCGACGTGGGGCAGCAGCGGCGTCAGGACCGCGCCGCGGTCGAGGTATACGCCGACCACGGTGGGGGCCGCGCTCGCGACGGCCGCGACATGCTCGACGTCCTGCGCGGGGAACTCGATCGAGCCGGCGTGGAAGAAGGACTCGAGGTCGCCGGGGACGCCTCGCTGCTCGAACGGAGCCGCGACGCGCAGGATCGCGACATCGGCGTCCTCGGGCGCAGCGACGACATTCGCCCGTCCGGCAAGAGCTGCGGGATCCATACCCTCGACGTAGACCGAGATGCCCCGCTCCAGCGGAAGGTGCGCTTTCGTTGTGCCGTTCATCAGCAGGGTGTGCGCGGCTGTCTGTGCACGTAGCCCCTCCTCCCGGGCGTCTGCGGCGCCAACGACGATTTCCGCGCGCTCCGCATCGACGAACGGATCGTCGAACAGACCGAGGGTGAACTTCTCCCGGAGCAGACGGCGGGCGGACTCGTCGATGCGGGACTCGTTCACCTCCCCCGATCGGACGAGCCCGATGAGTGTTCCGGGGATGGCTTCCCCGCCGAACTGGTCGATCCCGGCGTCGAGGGCCTTGACCATGCGCTGTTCGAAGCTCAGGTGCTCAACACCCCAGGGCGTCGCGCCGATGATCCCCCAGTCGCTGCATACGATGCCATCGAAACCGAGCTCTCGTCGCAGCAGGTCGGTGACGATCTCCCGGTTGAAGCTGAACCCGACCTCCTCGTACTCGGTGCCCATCGGCACGCCGTAGTAGGGCATCATCTGCGAGATCCCTGCGGCCAGCACATCCTTGAACGGCTGCAGGTGCATCTCCCACAGCCCGCCCGGGTACACCTGCTCCTTGCCGTACGCGAAGTGCGGATCCTCGCCATCTAGCTGAGGTCCCCCTCCGGGGAAATGCTTGCCCATCGCGGCGACCGAGCCTGCACCGAGCTCCTCGCCCTGGAGCCCCCGGACGTAGGCGACGCCCAGGCGGGAGGCCGTCGCCGCGCTCTGCCCGTAGGTGCCGCCGGTGCGCGACCAGCGGGGCTCGGTCGCCAGGTCGATCTGCGGATGCAGGGCGAGCGTGATACCGACTGCGCGATACTCGCGGCGGACAACCTCCCCGAAGCGCTCCGTGAGCTCCGGGTCGTCGAGCGCACCGAACCCGAGAGGCTCCGGCCACTGGGAGAACGGTCCCGCAGCGAGCCCGGTGCCGGGGTTGTTACCGAAGGCATGGCGCGGATCGCTCGAAATGGTGACCGGGATACCGAATGGCTGCCTCCGCACCTCGGCCTGCACGGCGTTCGCCCACTGCGCCAGTTCCTTCGCGCTGCGCGCCTGGAGGATGTTGAAGTGATTGATCCGTCGCTCCAGCAGGGTGCGGGTCGAGGGGTACCCGATCGGCCCGGGGGTGTCGAAGTCACCGAGGGTCGCGAGGGGCTGGAACATGAGCCCGGCCTTGTCCTCGAGCGGAAGCCTCGACAGGAGGTCCTCGGCGCGCTGCGCCGGACTCAGGGACGGGTCTTGATACGGGTGGGACGGGCTGCTCATGGCCGGGCCTGCTCTCGATGCCGAAGGTGAGGAGCAAATGCGCAGGCGCGCTCCGCTCGGATTCACGAGCTGACGACATGAGGGTGGGACCGGCGGGCATCTAGGGCCCGACCTGCACCCCGTTGTGCCAACTCCTGTCACTGACACGAGTCAGTGACAGGAGTCAGTCTTACACTTGCTGATAGACGCGTCAAGAAGCAATCGATCAGACAGCATGCAGAGCACGGAACGGCGGGACGGATGGGAACGGGAATTGGCAAGAGGGTTACCAGCACCGACGTCGCACGGGAGGCGGGGGTGGCTCGCTCGACCGTGAGCTACGTGCTGAACCGCACACCCCATCAGTCGATCCCCGACACGACGCGTCAGCGCGTGCTCGACGCCGCAGCTCGCCTGGGGTACACGCCATCCGCGGCCGCTCGGACGCTGAAGCGGGGCCGGTCCGACGTCGTGCTCTGCATCGTGAAGCCATGGCCGCTCGGCTCGGCTTCGGGGGCGCTGCTGGCCGAGCTCACCGCCGGCTTCGACGCACACGGCCTGACACTGGTGACGCACATCGAGGGAACGGGGGTGCGCCCCATCGAGGCCGTGTGGAGCGACATCTCCCCCGCCGCCGTGCTGTCCTACACTCCCCTCGACGCGGACGCCGAGCGTGCGATGCGCAGAGCCGGCGTGCAGTGCGTGGCGGTCCTCTTCGCCGGCGAGCCCGACGGGAGCGCGCGTTTCGTGCGTCCCGACGTCAGGATCGGTCGGCTCCAGGCCGAGCATCTCATTGCGGCGGGGCACACCAGGATCGGCTACGCGTACCCTGAGCACGTGTCGCTCCGGGACTTCGCCGAGCCACGGCTCGAAGGCGTCCAGACGGCGTGCGCGGAGGCCGGCCTGGCCGCACCCGAGGTGCGCACCGTGGGGCTCGAGGCGGAGTCCGCCTCGTCCGCCATCAGGCACTGGCGAGGGCTGGGCGAGCCCGTGACGGCGGTCTGCGCCTACAACGACGAGGTGGCCCAGGCGTTGCTCGCGGGCACTCGACTCGCTCGCGCGTCCGTCCCGGAGGATCTGGCCATCGTCGGCGCGGATGACATCCCCGCCGCGCGTCTCGCCTCTCCGCCGCTGACGACGATCGCCATCGACCATGCGGCCGAGGCCCGGCGCATCGTGAGCGCCGTGACCTCGGTTCTGCGCGAGGACGCCGCTCCCGAGACGACCGATCCCGCCGATCTCTTCACGACGGTCGTGCGGGAGTCGGCCTGACAGGGCCTCAGCCGCCTTCTGTGACTATTGGCCGCCGCCGCCCTGCACCGACGCTTCGGCAGGTTTCCCCGCGAGCGCGAGGAGAGCGAGCAGGGCGGCGGCCAGGAGGACGCCGGCCCCCGCGAGCAGGGCAGCGCTGTAGCCCTCGACGAGAGCGTGGGGCCCTGTGCTGGACGCACGGGCGGTGACCGCGGCGGCGATGCCCGCGAGCGTCGACAGCCCCAGCGCGACACCGATCTGCTGGGCGGAGTTGAACAGGGCGGAGGCGATGCCGGCCTTGTCCGGGTCGACGCGGTAGACCGCGGCCTGGGTCAGAGCGATGAGTCCGCCACCGTAGCCGACGGCCATGAGGAACATGGGCACTGACAGCTGCAGCCAGTAGTCGGTGTCGACGTCGATGCGGGAGAACCAGAACATTGCGCCAGCTCCGAGCAGGGCGGAGCTCGCGGCGATGATTCGGGGGGCGACGCGAAGCAGGAGCTTCGGCGCGCCGCCGGCCCCGACCAGGATGCCTGCGGCGAAGGGAAGCCAGGCGAGGCCTGTCTGGAAGGGGCTGTAGCCCTCAACTCGCTGCAGATGGAGCGTGATGACGTAGAAGGCACCCATCGGCCCGATCGCCAGCAGCAGCGTACTCAGGTACGCGCCTGTGCGGCTCCGGTCGCGGAACAGGCTCAGCGGAATGAGCGGGGCGGCGCTCGAGCGCTGTACCATGACGAACAGTGCGAGCAGGAGTGCAGCGCCTGCGATCAGCGCCCAGGCAATCGGGTCGGCAAAGCCGTCCTCCCCGAACCGGGTGATGGCGGAGACGAGGGCTACCATGCCTCCGGTGCCGAGAGCCGCGCCCACGCCGCCGAGACGACCGGGGTGACGGTCCGCGCCGACGAGCGTGAGGGTGCCGGCCAGGGCGAGCAGTCCGATCGGCACGTTGATGAAGAACACCCACCGCCAGCCCAGTGTCCCGGCGAGCACGCCGCCGAGGAGGAGGCCGAGGATGACGCCGAAGCCGCTCATCGCGCCGTACAGCGAGAGGGCGTTGTCGCGGGCCTTGCGGTCGGCGAAGGTCGTGGCGATGAGCGCGAGCGCGTTCGGGGCCGCCATCGCCGCCCCGAGCCCCTGCACCGCGCGGGCGGCGATGAGCACCTCGACGCTCTGTCCGAGACCGCCGACGAGGGAGGCGACGACGAAGACGGCGAGCCCGATCTGAAGCGCGCGCTTTCGTCCCCACAAGTCTCCGATCCGGCCTCCCAGGAGGAGCAGCGCACCGAAGGCAAGGATGTAACCGTTGACCACCCACGGCAGATGCACCGGATCGACGCCGAGCTCGTCCTGGATGTTCGGCAGGGCGATGTTCACGATCGAGTCGTCCAGCACGAGCATCAGCTGCGCCGTGGCGATGGTCAGCAGAGGCACGAGTCCACTGCGCGTCGGTGTCCTGGTCGATGTCATCGGGTACTTCCTCCTGGCCCACGCACGCGAGCGCGGGATTCGATCTGCGATCGGGCTCGACGAGAGTCAACAATACCCATAGGGGGTATATTCCCCAGATGGTCCTGCGTGAGATCTCGCGGCGCACCCGGACGCTCGCCGACCGCACCCGCACCCGAATGCTCGCCATCGAGGACATGAACGACGCGACCTTCATCATCAACAACTTCGGCACGCTCGGCATCGAGCGCTTTGACGCGTTGGTCACTCCATTCCAGGGCGCGATTCTCGCCGTCGGCGCGCCCTTGCAGCCCGTGACACTTTAGGGAGGGACGCCGATCGAGCACCAGTGCATCCTCATGACCATCACCGCCGGCTACCGGATCATCGACGGCGCTCTGGCCGCGAAATCCTGGCCACCTTCACGGCACAGTTCGAGGACCTCGAGCAGCTGCAACGATCAAGACTGAGCTCGCCCTCCGGCAGCTCCAGCCCGGGACGGAGCCGCCAGGGCGCCGATCAGCGGCACCACAGCGTCGAAGGCGGCCGACCCGTCCTCAAGCGAGGCTACCTTCGCGCCGTCGAGGAGCGCCACGAGCTGCCGGGCCGTCCGGTCCCGGCGGTGCGGATCGTCGTCGTCGATACAGCGAACGAACCGGGCCCTCAGTGAGGCGCGCTGATCGGCCAGCACCTGGGCGACCCCGGCCGCGTCCTCGAGATGTTCGGCTGTTGCCGTGATGAAGCAGCACCCCGCATAGCGGTCCTGCGCCGCGGCTCTGGCAGCCAGGTTGAAGACCGCCCGGATCAGCTGCACTCCCCCGACACCCTCGCGTTCGAGGGCCTTGATCTCCTGCTCCGTGCGATCGGCCTGACGGGCCAGATAGGCCCGCACGAGGTCGTCCTTCGAGGGGAAATGCGCGTATAAGGTCGCCTTGGCGACCCCCGCCTCCGAGATCACCCGGGCCACGCCCACCGCGCGGACGCCGCGCTCGGAGAAAAGTCGCGTGGCGGCATCGAGGATCCGCTCGCGAGCGGACGAGCCGCTTTGCACTGCGAGGTCGCGCCCGGTCGTCATGGTTTGACCATATCAGACCGACCGGTCTACCCTGAAGAGCCAGGCAGACCGGTCGGTCTTCCTGGCCGTGGCCGTCAATCAGCCCCTCGACCAAAGCACCACCTACAGGAGAAAACACCATGACCGCACCCCGTCGCGCCCTCATCGTCATCGACGCCCAGCAGGAATATTTTGAGGGACTCCTGCCGATCCAGTACCCCGATCGCGACACCTCGATCGCCCGTGCCAGCTCAGCGATCGAGGCCGCGGAGCAAGCCGGCGTCCCGGTCGTGCTCGTGCAGCACGACCTGCCCGCCGAGGCCCCGGTGTTCGCTTCCGGATCGCCGACCTGGCACAACCACCCCGCGGTCGCCGCACACGAGGATCGCGCAGCGCATCGCGTGCGCAAGCAGTTCTCGAGCATCTTCGCCGGTACCGACCTCGCGGCATGGCTGCTCGAGCAGGGCATCGACACCATCACCCTGGTCGGGTACATGACCAACAACTGCGTGCTCGCTTCCGCAGCCGCCGCCGAACCGCTCGGCCTCTCCGTTGAGGTCCTCTCCGACGCGACCGGAGCGATCGACCTGTCCAACGAGGCCGGACGCGCCTCCGCCCAGCAGGTCCACGAGACCCTCATGGCGCTGCTGCACTCGAACTGGGCTGCCGTCACCGACACCGCAGGATGGACCGCCGCTCTGCAGACCGGCGAGGCGCTGAGCAAGAGCGACTTGCCGACTTCCGCTGCCCAGGGCCGCGGCGCGGTCTGACGAAGAGCACCCGAAGCGGCTTTCGGCGTCGTCCGACGATCGAGGATCTCCGGGACACTGCTCACCCCATCACCGGACACCCAGGCCCTCAGGTGTTCACGAACGTTCCAAGAACCAAGGAGATATTCACCATGGCAGGACATGCACCCATTCCCGAGCTCGTCGCTCAGCGCACCGCGGCCGGCACCTACACCGTTCGCAATAGCGCCGGTGCCGAACTGCGCATCGGGGCACCTGGTGCCGCCGGCGCATTCTCACCGGTCGAATTGCTGCAGGCTGCGCTTGCCGGCTGCGCGTCCCTTTCCGCCGAGGCTCAGCTGGTAAGCAGGCTCGGAGAAGATTTCGATGCCGTCACGACCGTAGATGCCGTCTACGATGCGGAGCAGAACCGAGTGGAGAAGCTCGTCACGACAATCGCGGTGGACACGTCGGAGCTCGATCCGGGCGAGCACGACAAGCTGGTCTCGAGCGCAGCGCGGGTCATCGACAAGCTGTGCACCGTGAAGCGATCGCTCAACGCCGGCATCGAGGCAACCACCGCGCTTGTCCGGCAGTAGCTCGGCAACTGACCATCCATGATCGGTGGTCAAGCCGCCCGGGTCGTGAGAGACGCACGCTGGACAGGTATCGCGAAACAACAGAGCAGCCCTGCGACTATGAGGTCGCGGGGCTGCTCTGTCGTCCGCAACGCGTGATCAGCCACGGCCCCAGAAGGCGTCCTCCGCCGGGCCGCCTTCGGAGAACAGGTCCACGGCGGCGATCCTGCCGTCGCGGACGGCCAGCAGATCCACGCCCGCCATGTCCATCGACGCGCCGGAACGCGTGCCAATGAAGCGGACCGGGACGGCGACGAGCTCGCCGTCAACCATCGCGGGACCGGTCACGGCGAGATGGAAGCTGCCCTCTCAGGCTTCCCTCATCCCGCCGAGCAGCGCACCGACCCCCTCGACGCCGACGTGGTCCCCGGAGAACTGGTTGGCCCCCGGCTGGTGCCACACCACCTCCGGGCGCAGTTGGGCCATCGCGGTGGGGAAGTTGCCGCTTCCCACGGCATCGAAGTAGATGGCCGCGACCTCGGCGGGAGCGGTCTAACTCTCGGTCGTGAGATCTCCTCCACCGTGCGTCTTGATGTCCGCTGTTTCCGCCGCCGCGACCATGTTCATGTCGGGACATGCCCGAGAACGCGAATGCGCCCTCATCCAAGCCACCGGCTCGACATAGCAGTCGACCCTATTCACCGCGATCTGGGAGGCCACCATCTACGCCGCCACGGCGGCCGTCCTTGGCACGCTCGCCGCTCTCACCGGTGGCGTCATCATCGCTACCACCCTCGGTCTAGAGTTCCCCGCTGTCGCCACCACCACCATCGGCCTCATCGCGGACGGCGGCTTCGCACTCATCCTCGCCGCGACAGCCGCACCGACCGTCACGGCCCTCCGGCATGAAATCCCCCGAATCCTCGCCGTCGAGTAGTACCAGCGGGACTCAGCGAGTCTGCTGTGTCCACAGGCGGCGACGCTGACTCATGACCCTCCGGCAATGATGCGAGCGGCTGAGCAGAATCAAGGTGCAATAGTGATCTCGCGTGCCTCGTCCAACACGAACACTCCCCCTTGAGCGCGTGCTCGATCGTGAGCGGCCTCAAGGAAATGGGTCAGCTCAACCTCGGTGAACAGTTCAATGGCGCGTTTGGGCATTTCGCCTGCTTCATCGTGTCTCCCAGGGGTCATGTTTTGGCGGTTCATGACTCGTGCACCAGCTGGTTGATGCGCTGCGCGGAGATCCCGAGCAGCAGCGCAGCATCGCGTTGGGTGATGCCCTTGGCGGTGAGGGCCTGGACCGCGGCACGCTTGAGCTGCGCTGCTTCCTTCACCGCTGTTCGCCCTTCCTCCTCGCGGGTAGCGGAGGCATCCCAGATTTCCTGGGCATCCTCGGGCATGTGGACGGTCACGGTGACGTTCACGCTGTCCTTGTCGACGTCGAGCCAGAGCGCGGCGACGTCGCGCGCTGCCCCTGCGAGCTCGCTCACGGTTCGAGCCTGGCCCATGGCCACGACGCGGTGCTCGGCGCCTCGAGGTGACTCGGTGGTGAGTCCGGGGATCTCGAACGTCCACCACCGGCCGTCGCGGTAAGCGACCGCCTCATAGGGGCAAGTCCGCGCCGGGGTTGTCATTCTGCGGCAGCCTCTCCCCCGCCGTTCCAGCGGACGTCGCCGCTCGCAGAATGAGCCTGGCCCAGCGCTCGGGACACGACGTTGAGGTACGTGACGGCCTCCTGCAGCTGGTCTGCGGCCGCTTGAGTCATGCCGTCGTCGTCGCCGGTGTACTGCTTGCCCGACACGGTTCCCTTATGCCAGGTCGCGAGCTGTGCACAGACCTGGGTCAACGAGTCGATGGTGGCGCCCAACTCCCCCAGCATCCGGTAAGAGTCGGCCGGGTTGACGACGGTCCGGGTCGAGTGTGCGAGCGAGCGGACCGCGGCTTCAACCTCCGCCGCGATCTCCAACTGCCGGCTCTCTTCATTGACGGCCATTCGGTCCCCCTCGTGTCATGATCCGTATCCACCTCCGTGTCAATCTAGCCCCCTCTGGATTAGAAGGCCAGAGGGGGCTAGATGCCCGACGCTCACGGGGGATCGCGTCGAGCTCGCATCATCCCATGAGCCACCAACTCCTGTCAGCTCGGGATCACTAAGCAGAGACTCCCCCAACGACCAGCTCCCGGCATGCCTCCCTCCCCCGCCATGCCAACGATCCTCCTCGCATTCAACGCCGCCACTCATCCGGTGGCAAAGGCTCGCGAAGCGAGACACGGCAGCCCAACTGCCACTCACGAGTGACTTAGGTGTGTGGCATTGGGGGCATGGCTCCCACCGATCATCGGCGATCGACCGCCGATGCCCACACCCATGCCCGCCGGCGGGTGCCGTCGCGCAGGGAGAACTCCACCCATACCGCCTTGTCCGTCCACGCCACCGCTCGCCCGTGCACCCGCACTGAGGCCTCCGGGAACCGCACCCACGCGTCGACGTCAACGGGCGCAGGAGCTTCGGGAACGACATCGGCGCCGCGCTCGAGCGGCGTCAACGAGATCGGCACTGGCCGTAGCAACGCCTCGTGCAGGACCGGGTCCGTGATTCCAGATCCGAAGCGCTTGTTCTCACCCATCACCCAAGTAGAACATATGTTCGAATAGCGTGCGATACGAGAGACGTCGGCGTCTCTCACGACGAGCTGACGACGGTGGGCGGCGCTAGGCTCCCGGCATGTGTGGACGATTCGCGCTCGACGCCAGAACCGATGACCTGATCCGAGAGTTCGTGGTCGCCGGCGGTGACTACCAGGACTGGACCCCGTCCTGGAACATCAAGCCGACCCAGCCGGTGGCTGTGATCCTCGAGACCGCGAAGGGCGAGGCCAAACCGTTGCGCCGCCTCGAGCAGGCCCGGTGGGGGCTCGTACCGTCGTGGTCGGAGGAGCTGAAGACGAAGTTCCCGAGCTTCAACGCCCGCTCTGAGACCGCGGCCGAGAAGGCGTCGTTCAAGGCCTCGGTGAAGTCCAAACGCGCGCTCATCCCAGCGACCGGGTACTTCGAGTGGCAGACAGATCCCGACAGCGGCGTCAAGACACCGCACTTCATCCGACCCAAGGACGGCGAGCTCATGGCGATGGCCGGCCTCTACACCTGGTGGAAGGATCCCGCCGCGACCGGGGACGACGATGGCTGGCATCTCACGGCGACCATCCTCACCTCCGACGCTGTCCACACCTTGGAGCACATTCACGACCGCAACCCCGTGCCACTCCCCCATAGCTTCTGGGATGTCTGGCTCGATCCGACCGTCGTCGGCGACCAGGCCCTCGTCGACGAGGCCGTCAGAGCAGCGCTGCCCGTCGCTGAGGATCTCGAGTGGCACCCGGTCGGCAAGGTCACCGGGGACTCCCCCGCCCTCATCCAGCCAGCTCAGTGATGCCGGCTGGGCGCACGAGGCGTTGGCTGCTCTAGAGCATGGGGCGGCCTGGAGAGAGCGGCTCGGCTCCTCGGGATTCGAAGGGGCGTCCGTCGTTGTGCGCTTCTTCGCGACGGCGGACTTCAGCATGGACGGCCTTCGCGACGAAGTCGGAGAAGCTCTCGTCGTTCTCGAGGTGCTTGGTCGCCTTGTAGGTTGCCCGCGCCGCATCGCGCTCGGCAGCATGCATGTAGACGCTCACGGTCGGCTTCTTGGCGGCGCCGGCAGCGGAACCCGCCGCTTCTGAGCCCGCGGGTGCAACCGTCGGCGCTTGGGTTGGGATCCGTCTGGGGAGTTCGGGAGTGGCTGGGACAGTCGGGGTTGCCTCCACGGACTCAGCGACGACGGGAGCCGGCGTCACCGGGCGGTTCTCTCGCAGCAGTCGCCGAAGCGGGGCGTCAGCGTTTCGGCGAGGAGTCAGCCCGCCGATCGTGCGGTCGGTTGATTCGCTCATGCGGGCTGCTCCTGCTCTCGCTGCTCGAGGCGTTCTTCGGCCGCGGTGATGCGGCCGACGATTTCAACGGTCAGGGCCTGGAAGTCATCTGCGACTGAGGTAGCGCTGCGTGGGGACAGGCCCTCCGCCGTGGCGCTCCCCCGGAGTACTTCGAACCACTTCGGCCCTTTGCGGACGTGCTCGTCGAGTTCTGCGACGAGCAGCCCTCGTTCGCGCGTTGCTTGTGCGGTGGCTTCGGAGTGTCGGATGGTGGACGTGAAGACCACGTCGTCACGACCGAAGAGTTCGCCGATGTGGAGTCTCGCTTCGCGCTGCACCACGTGTGCAGAGGTGCCGACGTCGGTGAGAACGACGCCGAGGAGGTCGAGGTCGGGGTTGACGTCGATGACAGTGTCCAGTCGGGCGGCGACTGCCCCGAGGCCCTTACGGCTCGACTTGTCGCTCTTCACCGGCACGACGGCCCACCTCGAGGCAGCCACTGCCGCCGTCTGCAGCATTTCATCGCCTGGCGGGCAGTCGATCAGGATCATGTCGTAGTCGGGTGCCAGGCGCTCCAGGATTACGGCGAGGGCGAGCTTGGCGCCGTTCGGGTCCTTTGTTGCCTTCGCCGAGAGGGCCGCTGTCGCACTGTCGAGCGCGGGACCTCCCATCAGGACGTCCAGGTTTGCCCGGATGTCACGGAGGGGTTCGATCTCGCCGCCGAACAGCAATGCGGATGCGAGCGCACGTCCGTGATCGTTGCGGTCGTCGTCGCTGTAGCCGAGGTCCTCGGCGAGGTTTCCCTGCGGATCGAAGTCGACCACGAGAACGCGATATCCGCTGGCCGCCAACATTCCACCGACGTTTGCCGTGCAGGTCGTCTTGAGCACTCCCCCCTTGCCGTTGATGAACGAAAGCACACGCTCGAGAACTGATCGGTCCAGAGTGACCATGTCACTACCTTCCATATTGCCTGCATTACGTCTATTGAATGTTACAGCAGTATTACCTGCATTACGGGTAATGCTGACAACCCCGATTCGCCGGTTTCCGTGACCCTAGTCGTTTTGCCCGTAATGCCAGCAATACCCGTTACGCCCATAATACACGTATTGCAGGCATTAAGCGCAAGGGCTCTCAGATGCAAGCAATGCCTGCATTGACAGTGACGCACCTGACGGGTGGTCACGCCGACCACACCAGAGACCACTCGACACAGCACCTACGCGGCGCGCTTGTCCTTCTTGAAAATGTGGTCCAGGTATCCGGCGTCGTACTCGTACGCAGCCTGCCTCGTGTCTCGGCGGCCGCCGGGGCCTTCGATGCGTGGATAGACCGGGTGTCCGGTGTCGGTGAGTTCGAGCGTCGGGAGGAAGACCAGGGTCGGCTGTTGCGCTCGTGTGCGGTTACGTCGTCGTGAGGGGGGAGCGGCAGCCTGGGTGAGGTCGTCGACGAACCATGCCCAGAGGCCTCGGTCTCGTTGGAGTCTCTCGCGACGTCGCTGTAGAACGCCATCTACGCCCAGGCGCTCCGCGACGCCCTGAATCAGTCGGCGCTTGGTGCCTGTGACGACACACCCTTAGGCGGCTGCCTGACCGTAAAGGTGGTCGAGGCGTCCGGCGTACACGTGCTCAGCGGCCAGGTGGTGATCTGGTCGGTCTGGTTGGTCCGCTCTGTGGGGGTAGCGGAGGATGCCGGCGTTGTGTTCTTGGGCGTCGAAGAAGACGAGGGTGGGTTGTTGAACGGTGGGTCTGGGGGAGCGGGCAGTGGCGGGGGAGTGGCGTGCGGTGAGGTGGTCGAGCCACCAGCGCCATCGAATGCGTTCCATGGTGAACCGCGCTCGTCGGCGCCCGAGTACCCCGTCGACTCCCAGCAGTTCCGCGGCACGGTGGAGGACGTTGCGAAGGGTTCTGCCCCATCGGACTCCGCGCTTCACCAGCAGCCGCGCACCGACCATCTGCGAGAGGATCTGGCCCGCGTGGGAGACGCTGATTCCCAGTCGTGCGGCTGCTGTGGGGATGTCGATGGTGTCGCCGTCGTTGAGGAGCGCGAACAGGCGTCCTGCGTGATGTCCGAGACCTTGGTAACTGAACACATCGTGGCGAAGGTCTGTCAGGTGCTGCTCTGTCTCATCGAGCAACAGCCAGCGAGTGTTGAAGAGTTCGGCCGGGGCGGCGGCGATCGTTCGGGGGAGTGTCCGACCTAGATCTGTGGGTGTGGATAACTGTCCGGGCTGGGTTCTGAGTTGCCAGGTGGCGGCGTTGGTGCCGTGGTGTTCCTGGACGCGTCTGATGAACCCGGCCGCCTGGAGGCGCAGGAGCGCAGCGGCTGTGGTGGAGTGGCTGAGGCCTGCGAGCTCGGCGAAGTCACAGTCGGAGTGGCACCGTGCCGGCAGGGGCAGTTGATCAACCCGACTCAAGTCACTGAGAGCAGACGACCGAACAGACTCGCGATCGGTTCAGGTTCGCTTCTTGTAAAGTGAACTTGGGTGAGAACTCCGTGACGTCGCCCCCACCCAACGTTCCATCTTCGGAAGAGCAGCTACCAGCCGTGCCAGGCTCGTGAAGGTTTGCCGGTGGGAGTTACCTGGCCCTCTGTCGTCGCAGTTGACATCGAACGTCGACTGGGTCATGCAGAGGATCGTGGCAGTTCTGGTGACGCCATGATGCACTCCGCTGAGCTCCCAAGAATCCATGTATAAGTCTGTCGGGCAGGCCTCTCTTCTTGAAGCCCAGCCGCGCTCGAGAAGGATTGCATCTGCTTCCTTGTCGTAGGGCGACTGGGCGGCATCGAACGCGATCTTGCGGGCTTGCCTCTCGACGCGTCGCTCGGTGAGCGTTTCATTGGTCATGACACCGAGAGCCTCGAGGAACGCATCGTGAACGTCGTCCAGGTTCTCCAGGTACGGGACTTCGTCAAGCAGGCGCACCATATGATCCCGCTGCGGAAGAGAGAGCTTCTCAAACATGACCGTGCAAATGTCCTGCGGTTCGAGCGTTGGAACACTCTTGTATTTGTTTACCACGAGCAGTATTTTATCGGGTCACGGTCTCTGCATCAACGTCAGTAGCGGTCATAACTCGCCCATCCTCCGCGTCTACGCGGCTCGAATCTTGCCGAAGATATGGTCGAGGTAGCCGGCGTCGTAGTCGGATGCTGCTTGTTTCGTGTCGCGTAGGCCGCTGCTGCCATCGACACGTGGGTACGTGGGGTAGCCGGTATCCGAGAGTTCGAGAGTGGGGAGGAATACAAGGGTCGGTTGCGCAGCTTTGGTTCGGTTGCGTCGTTGGGATGGGGGAATGGCTGCCTGGGTGAGATCGTCAACGAACCACGCCCAAAGATCCCTGTCTCGTTGAAAGCGTTGGCGTCGTCGCTCGAGTACGCCAGTAACTCCGAGGGCTTCTGCGACTTTGCCGAGGAGCTTTCGTCTCGTGTGCGTAAGCGAACCATTCCGGTATGTGACCAGGTGGTGTTTCTTCAACCGTGAGAACAGATGTGCTGTCTGGAGGGCCGAGATCCCGAGGAGCGCAGCAGCGGATTCGACACTGATCGTGGCGCCGCGTGTCAGAAGCCCGAAGAGGCGGCCTGCGACAACGCCGAGTCCCTGATGGCTGAAAATGTCTTCTTGGAGCGCGACGAGCTCTGCTTCCAGTGTGTTCAGGCTGGCAGTTCTCCACTCGAAGAGCGGGGGAGGGGGGGCGTGCTCTTGTAAGGGTTGTGGACGGCCCGAGTCTGAGCCTGTGGACAAGTGCTGGTGCCTGGGCATGAGCTCCCAGAGAGCTGCGTTGGTGCCGCTGGCTGGGGCGACGGGCCGGATGAAGCCTCGGGCAGTGATGCGGGCGAGCGCTTTGCCGACGGTGGTGTGGCTGGTGTTCGTCATGGTGGCCAAGGTGCGCGTGGACGCAGCGATAGTGCGCTTGCCCGTGTGCAGAGTGAGGTATGCGAGAGCCATGAGGACGTGTCGGTCTGAGGTTTCGCCGTGCCGGCCGCCCCAACGTCCTGGGGTGATGCGGAAGCTGTCGAGGATCCATTCGACGTCGGCGAGGACTGCGTGGAGTTCGGCGTCCTGCGCAGCCGTCCTGCGGGCGGGCTTGGGCGGGGCTGTGCGCTGGTTCGCGAGGAACGCCTGGTGGCGTACGCGGACGGTGTTGCGGGCGTGGATCCAGTCCCGCTCGAGACGTGTGCGGGTGTCTCGCTCGTTTCTGGGGCGGCGACGGCCGTTGCCGAGGTTGCGGGTGCGGTAGTGCTCAAGGCCAGGAGCGGTGCGCACCATGCCGGCGACGTCCCCCAGGGACCATCCGGCGTAGAGCGCGGACAGGAGGCATTGATAGGCGTCCACGGACGGGTCGGCGCCGCCGCCGGCGGCGCCCATGAACGACTCCCCGAGCTCGGTCAGTGGGCGGCGGCCGCTAGGCAACTCCGTGTCGCTCACCGGCGCAGAGCGGCTGGCGAGTGACAGATACTCCTGGCGTTCAGGAACTTGTGCGCTGAGACGGTCGAGGAGCGATCGCAACTGCTCCAGGGACGTCGACGCGTCCAGCAGCCACTCCAGCTGGCCCTCGAGCACAACTGATGAGGAGCCGTTGTAGTGCGGTGAGAGCGGTGGGCGACACGCACCCGTGCGCAGGTTCGACATCATTCCCCAGTCGAGTGTTCCGTAGCACTGCTTCGCAGTCTCACCCAGCCGGTGGACAAGAACGCTGTCGGCACCGATCGTCCGGTCTATCGCCACCCATACGTGCCGGCGATCCGACGAGGATGACCGACACAACACGTGTTCGATCATCAACTCATCCAAGAGTCGTCGGAAAGCGTCGACCTGGTCGAACCGTTCGTCTGCTTCATCATCGCGGCCGTCGAAATCGAAGGCCAACAGGTAGAACCGTCCATCATCACCGGCCAGATGCACCGCCCACGGGGCGTTAGGAGAACCCTCCGTTAGCGGCCGCCGCAGGTTGAATGAGCCCGCGACCAGCTCGCCGGCAGCGTCGCGCGGCATCACCTGTACCTGAGACGAGTGAGCTGATAGTAGCCGAGTGAACTCCCACGGGTCCCACTCCACGACGCCCTGGCGCTCGAGCACACCGGCCGACGTCGACCGCACAGCCCTCACCACGACGCCCCGCACTGACCGGCGCGCACACGGAGCGGATTCACATCGGCGGAGGAAGGCGGAGCCAGTGTCCGCGCATTGGGGGACACGCGACACGCGAGAAGGTACGCGAAAGAAGGCGCAAACGCGCCTGCATGAGTTACTATGGCTCCATCACCTCCTGTGGGTGGATATGGAGAAGCCTCCGGGCTGATCCGGATTCACTTCCTGTGTGGTTTAGCTCGAACCGAGACTTTGGCGAGACTGGGGTTCTGGGCTACGAATCTTTGAGGGGCCCGATGCGAAAGCATCGGGCTTCTTCGTTTAAGCGGCTGTTTGGTGTGCCTCCTGAGTCTTTGGTAGGTGGGGGCTGACGACAGGCAGCGCAATGTTGCCGTCGTCGTCTCGCTCCACGATCTGACTCAGCAACAGCTGCAGGTACAGCGACGGGGCGAGATCGCCTGAGAGCTTCGCAGCCGTCTCGATGGCCGCCCCGTAGGACGGATCAAGGGTCACGCCACCCTTCCACGGCCTCACGCCGGAGGGCAGACGATTACGCTTCTTTCCTGCATTGTCACCAGCCATGCACCCATAGTGGCGGCTTAAGTGCGACTTAACTCGTCGCGGGGACGGCGTGTCATGTTCCAGGGCCATCACCTCTCCCTCCTGACCGATCACGACACCGGCTTCCCAATGTCGGCGGCCTCTAGGCCGCTCGGCGCACGTATTGCTTGTCACCTCCCCGCCTGGGTCCGTGCTCCAAGCCTGCCACAATACGCGCACTTCTGCGCGATCGTCTAAGCAGAACTGCATACCTCCAGGCATAAACACCCGCTCGTTTGGCCCGGTAGGGTCTGTTGGCTAGCCTGCTCGCAATGGCGCTTCAACAGGACGAACTAGCTGCGATCCACCAGGCGATCGCCGTCGAGCTTCGTGCTGCCCAAGCGGCAGTAGCTGTTCATGCGACAGATCTGGCCGAACGGACGGGGATCAAGATTGATACCGTCTATCGAATTCTTCGAGGACACCGAGCGGTCACGTCAGTCGAGCTCATCCAGATCAGTCGAATCTTGGGTGTAAGCCACCTCGAGATCTTGGAGCGCGCGGAACAAAGGGCGCTGTCTCACTCGCCGCAAGGTCGTCGACCCCGTCAGAGCATTCGGGTGGGCGAGAAACTCTCGTTGGTGGCGTCTTCCCAAGGGAAGACCTTGGACGCGCTGTACCTCGACATCGTGGGTCCGCTCTCGCATCGAGGGTTTGCCTTCCCCAGAAAGGCATGGCAGGAGCTCTTGAGTGGCACCAGTCCGGCTCGCTCCGAGGTTCTGTTCTCCATCTCGGAGATTCTCGGGATTGACCCGCAGTATCTACTCAAGGACGATCCGGAGGTTGAGGTCGCGGTTGAAGCCCGGCTCCGATTTCGCCGGGCGATGAGCGACCTCGGAGTGACTGAGGTTGCAGCCAGGTCGGTCGACGGAATCGCACCCCAAGATCTTGAAGCTATCGGCGAGACCATCGCCACGGCGCTCAGCGCAATACGCACCTCGGAGCGCTGACCTACACTTTTTCGGCTGTCACATACTCAAACAGGACATCCAACGTGGTTTCGAACCGCCGCGCGTGCTGAGCTGAGGATTATCAGTCGAAAGCGCGTCACGATCTCACCCCTTCAAGGCCTGGCCGAAAGCCGCGCCTCCATCCGTCATGCGGCCGCGCGGGCGGAACGAGCCGGCCGATTCGTGGGCCGCCTTGGCATCTCACCAGGGTCCTCAATGCGTTCTGTGTTGTCTGTCACCGAAGCGTTATATGGGCGGCCGATCCGGGTTGTACTGGTCGACGATCTCCCTACCACCCGCGTCACGGGTCTTTGGGTTGGCACAGCCGACGTCGGTCTGATTCTTGTCCGACGAACCGACGCGGAATATTACCGGCTCGTCAGCGGGCTGCACGAGGTGGCTCACGTCCTCCTGGCGCACGCTCCATCCGAGATCATCCAGGAGGTGTTCGGCTTCTCGCCGCAGCGAGGCCCCAGCCACACCTCTGTCACAGAACTGTGCACGGGTCATCTAATCGAGGAAAATCCCGATGATATCGAGAGCCTCGTGGAGGACATTGCACTGGCGATAGAAGGTGCTGCACGTTCATCACCGCCCTCATCTGTCGAGGTGCATCTGTGATCACCTCGATCTGCCTCGTACTACTTCTCGGCCTGGTTGCCTTCCGCGGCAAAAGGGGCATACGGCCATCGTGGGTGGCAACACTCATGGGGCTTCTGTCCTTGGCGACATGGGGTTTTGACGGCACTTCCTCCGCCACGCTAGACGCCTGGCTTGGGTCGACCAACCTGATCACGCTCGCGCGAGACATCCTGGCCGTATTCGCGTTCTGGTTCTACCGGGCCGCAGTCGCTCGGGCCACCGAACGGGAGGTCACCGCAGATTGGAGGATGCGCGGTCGGCTGCTCCGGCTGTTCCCCTGGAGCCTGATCTGCCTCGTGGTCACGATCAGCTGGCCGTTCATGCTCATCTCCGAACGCGGAACAACATCACCGCGGTTCATCATCGATCGGCTAGACCAGCCCGCAATGTGGCTGTTCACGACCATCTATATGCTCACAATTGCACTCCTGTCGGTTGATACCGCGCGCATGCTCTGGAGCCGCCAAGCGAGATTGCTGCGCGTGATGCTAGTGGGCTACCTCTGCGTCATATTCGGTTGCGCGGTCGAAATGGCGTATCTCACCGCCGTGCACTTTAGATGGGGCGATGCCAATTTCCGCGAACACGCCTACTTCGCGGCTGAGCTGCCGTTTTTCGGCGGCATCGTCATCATCACCTGTTGCGTAGCGTGGACCGCGGTTTCCGTATGGTCTCGCCACCGCCTGGCGCTACTACGGTTGACGTTCGTCAGCCGTCGACTAACGCCGCCAATGGAGCATCGCCCTTCCATCACGCGCGTGATCGTATCGGGTCAGCCCCGGGCTGACGCGTTCCGCCTGCTCATCGCGATCAAAGACAGCGCCCTGCTCGGCTCGTCGCTCAGAAACGAAGATGCGGCTTCGGTGGAGAGAATCGCGCTTCGATTCGACAGTGCGGGCACAGACCAGATCGGCGACACCCGAAGTTCCGAGCAGGTAGCGAAGTGATCCTGACGGCCTCTCTTATAGCCCTCGCCCTCGCAGGATCCGTTCCGCTGGTACTCGGTGCCCTGGTTGCAGTCCGTGTCGTGCGACCTCGCCGACGGCGCGAAACGCCAGTCCTCGGCACCACAGAGGATTCGGTTCGGTTAGGCGGTACGGAGTTAAGCCGCCAGCGCGCCCCAATGGGGTTCCTGTACAACGAGGAAAGGTGCCACGCCGTTCTTGGCAGCGTGATCGAGACCGACCGCCGCGGCCGTTGGGTGGACCGAAAGGTATCGCCCCAAATTGCAGCAGCACTCGGCCAGGTACGCAGCGGACGAGTGGTCGGCGACTTGTTCGGAAGTCCACAAGAAGCTGGCCTGCGGCCAGACGAGGTGCGGATACCCGTTCGTCACGGCACTGCGCCGGCTTGGCTATTTCGCCCGTCGCCCACTTCAGTCTCCGACACCTGGGCCGTTCATATCCACGGGGCGATGAGCGGCAGAGAATCAGTGCTCCGGTCTGTCGACACCATGAGTCGGCTCGGGTATACGTCATTAGTACCGTCCTATCGAGGCGATCCCGACAACACGCTCGATCCGTTCACCTCAACCCTCGGCCAAACTGAGTGGCACGACGTCGACGCCGCGATGGGATACGCGCGAACACTCGGGGCGAGGCGATTCATCCTCGTTGGCTGGTCGCTCGGCGCCAGCATCGCGTTGAAGATTGCCTCTGATTCGCGGCACCGGTCAGACATACAAGGTCAGATCCTGATCGCGCCGATCTTGGACTGGGAAAGCTGCATCACACACAGTGTGAAGCAGGCGCATCTACCCGCCGTCGTAGGACGCATTGCCGTGGACTTGCTCTCCGGACCAACGACCAGCAGATGGATTGGACTGCCCGAGCCGATCGACTTCCACGCGCTGTCTTGGATCCGGCGGCGGTCACTGCCCACAACGACTCTGGTGATCTCATCCCTGCGTGACCTCGTCGCGCCGTATAGAGACGCGCAATTGCTGGAGAGCCTCTTCCCGGACAGAATCACGCTCGCCCCATTCCGCCACAGCAGCCATGCCGTCGAGTGGAACGCCGATCCAGCCCTCTTCATGGAGGACGTCGCTTCATGGTGCGGGAAGCTGTCCAGATAGCGAGCCACAGCTTGCATGCTGGGCTTTGGCCTACCGTCAAGGGACCGTAGAGGCCCATGTGTCACAGACACAGGCTGCTTGAGTAACGCGACCTCTCCTACTCAGTTCCCTGCATCGATGGTCTAACTATCAAGACGGTGGTACGCAGATTTGCCGGTTTGACCCCGCCTTTCCCGCAAATATGCCCTTTCATGGAGTCATGAGCGCACTACTAGCGACCGGCCCATGCAGTCGGTGAGCTTATGCACATTGGCCCAGACGCCCCAACCCGACGAGCCTCCGGCTGTGACCGCGGCGAGGATTCCCGCTGTGGCACTTCTCGCCGTCGATGATGTGCGGCGTGATGGTGGCGAGGTTGAGGTTGCTCTGCCGAGGCATGCGGTGTCGTCGCTGCTGATGCCGGTGGCTGTTGATCGGGATGGTCGGTTGTTGGCTGGTGGGTCTCGGTTGGAGTTCGCTCGTGAGGCTGGTTGGACGCATGTCGATGCGCGTGTGTGGGAGAGCGTCGATGATCCGGGTTTGCAGTTGCAGATTGAGTGGGAGCGGAGTCTGGGTCGCGCGGATGTCCCGCTGTTGACTCAGGCGCGCTATGTGCGAGAGGTTCTGCGACCTGTGTACGATGCACGTGTCGCTTTGCAGCGCCGCCAGGTGGTGTTTCGTCTGAATTCCGGGGCGTTTCACGAAGGGACCAATTTGGTCCCTTCGTCGCCGGGCCCGGTTGGGAAGTGGCGTGAGTACGTCGGCGCCCGGGTTTCGGTCGGTGGAACGACGATGTTGAAATTCCTGAAGATGCAGGACTGGGCGGCTGCGGCCGGGCTCGATGATGACGCTCGAGCAGCGATCCGGTGCGAGATTCAGTTGGCGAATGACACGGGCCGGGTTGATAGTCCATTTCGGCGGGCGAAGACGGTCTATCAGGCGGCTGCAGGTGCGCCTGAGACCGGTGGGTCGGCGCAATCGAGTGTGAGTCGTATCGTGCTGCAGATCGCGAAGACGGAGATCGCTCTCGCGAAGCTTGATGCGGATGCTCTTGCCGCGACGCTCCGTGCGGACCCGGATGCTCAGGAAGACTTCCAGGCCGGCGTCGAGTCGGCATACCGCGTGGTCGGCCTCGTCGACGAGCTCCTGGTGGCCATGGACATGCGGGTGAACTGGGCGAGGTCGGCGTGACAGGGCCGGATGACGACGTTCTCCGGAGCATTGCTCGGTGTGTGCTCGCGGAACGAGCGGCGTTCATGTCGTCGGCGGCGTTCGAGGCGGCGCTTGCGTTCTTCGAAGCTCGCTTCGGCGAGAAGACGCTCCGGCGATCGCGGCGTCTGGACCACCCGTACGAGTCCAGCGAGGATGCTGCGCTCGATGTGGTGTTGGAGCTTATCGAGGGGCCGCGCTTGTGCCGGCAGCTCATCGCTTCCGCGCAACCGATGGGGCTGTTGTGGAGCGAGATCTGTCGGATGGTCGGCCGGTACACCGGCCGGTCGGGGTCCAAGGGTCGTCTGACGTTCTTTGATGCTCTTGACGATCTGAAGCTGGCGTCGTTGGAGTTGAGCTTCGGTGACCCGCTTGATCTGGTGAGCGGCCGGGTCGCGGCGGCTGCGGCCTTGACGGTGGCGACGCTGCAGCAGAAGACGCCTCTGTCTCGGCAGCGTCACGTTCCGGCGCTGGTGTCGTGGTTGGCGGTCAACCCGGTGCAGCGTCGCTCGTATGTGGCGTCCGAGATGAACACGGCGGGGGAGTTGTTCCCGGAGTTGTCGCGGGGAGAGATCTCAGCGGTTGCGAACATCACGTGGGGGTCCCGTAACCAGGAGGATGAGACGTCGGTGCTGCGCTGGTACCTGCGTCACCCGGATACGCCAGTGAAGTCGTCCGCGACGCATCTGGCCGCGTTGATTCAGTTCCAGTCCCGGATGCGCCAGGCGGTTCCGAGGTCCCTCGTACTGGCATAGTTTGGTGCCCTGCGCGCGAGGGAAGCGTCTGTGTACGGAGACACGATCACGTGTTCGTACGTACACAGAAAGGTCGTTCATGAACGACGTCAACACCTTGCAGGGTGCGGTCGCGCCTCGCCAGCGGTGGCGGTTCGGGCGCACGCCCGAAACCCCACCAACCACCATCACCCCATTCCGGAAGACCCGCACGGCCCGCAGCTTCGGCGCCCTCACCCTCACCGGTGCCCTGCTCCTCGGCGGGACGCTGGGCACCGCCTCCGTGATTTCGCCGGCGTTCACCCAGCAGGCGCAGGCCGCGACCCACGGATACGGGTACGACCAGGGTTCCGGGTTCATCGGGCAGGAGATCATCAACGGGATCGCGACCTACTGTCTCGAGATCCTCGCCTCACCTCCCACCGGGGAAAGCGCGTTCGTGGGGAATCAGGCGTGGGCGTCGATGAGTGCCGACGACAATGCTCGGGTGAACTGGGCGGTGTCGAACTACGGCCAGCTGGCTGACAACAACTGGGCGGCCGCGACGCACTTGTTCGTGTGGTCGCTCGCCGACAGTGTCGAGTACAACAGCCACGGCATGTCCGGCGACACCTACTACGGCGGCCGTGTCCCGGCTGAGCAGCGTGCTGACGTGCTCGCGAAGCTCGCGCAGATCCGCGCCGACGCCGCCGGCGTCACCGCCGGCCAGCAAGGTGGGGGCGGTGGTGGCCTCGCTCTACATGTCGACAGCACCAACAACTATGAAGGGACGCTCGAGGTTTTGGGGTTGGATCCGGCGGATGCGACGGGGACGGTCACGTTGACGAACGGGATCTTCACCGACACCGGGTCGGCGACGATCGCTGGTGTGACGAACGGCATGGTGCTGCCCGTGCGGGGGAACCCGGAGGATGGTGTGGTCGATTACAAGATCAGCGGCTCTGCAACGTTCAGTAAGTCGTCGGGGTATGCCGGGCAGATTGGTGTCTACCAGTCCGCCGGCGGCGCCCAGCAGCACACCGCCGGTCCCGGGCCGAAGGCTGAGCTGTCCTTCACTGTCCCCGTTGAGGATCCGGCTCAGCGTTCAACGGTGTTCCAGCCGGTGGTGACGTCGGAGATGCAGCAGCCTCTGGTGGGGGTTGGTGGCACGATCACGGATCACGCGACGTGCGATGTTGCCGCGGACAGTGCGAGCCCGGTGTGGCGGACGAACCGCGACGGCTCCGGCGTCCGCGTGAACTGGGACGTCGCGTTCTACCCCAAGGCCGACACCGAGAACGACCTCCCAGAGGTCCCAGCAGGCCGGGAACCGATCGGCACCGCGACCGCCGCCTGCACGGGCCCCGGCGAGGTCATGGAGGCATCCATCGTGAAGCCTGCCGGGATCACCGGGCAGATCACCGCCGTGTGGTCGATGAACCTCGCCAGCCAGGACGCCGCCGTCGCACCGACGCTGCAGGCCGACTGGCACGACGGCTTCGGCCTGGCCGCTGAGACGGTCACAGCACCGCGAGTGACGACCAAGGCTGTTCCGGCCGTGTACGACGGCGAGCAGTACGGCGACACCGCCGTACACACCGACGTCGCCCTCTACCCGGACACCGCCGTGCAGACCTTCACCGCCTACAAGATCATCAACGGCCAGAACGTCTGCGACGCAAGCACCGTCTACCAGGCCGAGTCCCCACCGATCGTGATCGGCGGCCGCACCGAGGTCCCCGGCCCCACCTTCACCGCGACCGCGGACATGGGCGAAGGGGTGAACTGGATCGAACGCACCTACACCGACGACACCAAGACCGTCCTCCTCAGTGAGGGCACCTGTGGTGAGCCGGACGAGCAGACCCTGCGGAAGGTCCGGCCTGCCGCCGCGGGGCTTGCCTCGACCGGGTTCGACGGTTCCGGTATCGGCTGGATCGCCGGCGGCCTCGTCGCCCTCGGCCTGGCCCTCATGACCGGCCTCGCCGTGCAGCGCCGCCGCAAGCCCGCCCCCATCATGGAAACGGCCAACAGCAGCGACACCGAGTAACCACAGCTACACGGAGAAGGG
>NZ_JACYTU010000018.1:0-42323 GCF_014841225.1 Plantibacter sp. CFBP 8804 | reverse complement strand
GCGGGGGGGAGTGGACACCAGTCTTGCACCATCGGGTTGATCCCCGCCGGGCTGGTCCCGGTTGCCGATCGCCCCCACGGCATACCCACCACGAAAGCGACGCGCACTCGCGCGGCGCCGGTGGGTCCATACGACCTCGTGATCCGGGAGACCGGTCCACGAATGCTGCAGTACCACTGTCACCGTGCAGTCATCATCAAGGAGCAAGTAGTGCCAACCATTCAGCAGTTGGTTCGGAAGGGCCGCAGCCCCAAGGTCGTCAAGACCAAGGCGCCCGCCCTGAAGAGCAACCCCCAGCAGGCCGGCGTGTGCACCCGCGTGTACACCACCACCCCGAAGAAGCCGAACTCGGCGATGCGCAAGGTCGCCCGCGTGAAGCTGCGCAACGGCACCGAGGTCACCGCGTACATCCCCGGTGAGGGCCACAACCTCCAGGAGCACTCGCTGGTCCTGGTCCGTGGTGGTCGTGTGAAGGACCTCCCGGGTGTCCGTTACAAGATCGTCCGTGGCGCCCTCGACACGCAGGCCGTCAAGAACCGCAAGCAGGCTCGCAGCCGCTACGGCGCGAAGATGGAGAAGAAGTAATGCCTCGCAAGGGTCCAGCTCCGAAGCGTCCCGTCGTCGCCGATCCCGTCTACGGCGCCCCCATCGTCAGCCAGCTCGTCAACAAGATCCTGCTGGACGGCAAGAAGGGCCTCGCTGAGCGCATCGTCTACGACGCACTCGAAGGCGTCACCGCCAAGAACCAGGGCGACGCCGTCGTCACGCTCAAGAAGGCGCTCGACAACGTCCGCCCGACCCTCGAGGTGCGTTCGCGCCGCGTCGGTGGTTCCACCTACCAGGTGCCGGTCGAGGTCAAGCCTCACCGCGCCAACACCCTCGCCCTGCGCTGGCTCGTGAGCTACGCGAAGGGCCGCCGCGAGAAGACGATGACCGAGCGTCTCCAGAACGAGATCCTCGACGCATCGAACGGTCTCGGTGCAGCCGTCAAGCGTCGTGAAGACACGCACAAGATGGCCGAGTCGAACAAGGCGTTCGCGCACTACCGCTGGTAGTCGCCGCCCGATGCGAGGGCGGGCGATCCGCCCGCCCTCGCACACCTGAGTGAATCAGCTCACCCCTACCTATCCCCGGAGGACCCCGTGGCACAAGACGTGCTCACCGACCTGAACAAGGTCCGCAACATCGGCATCATGGCCCACATCGATGCCGGCAAGACCACCACCACCGAGCGCATCCTGTTCTACACGGGCGTCAACCACAAGATCGGCGAGACCCACGACGGTGCGTCGACGATGGACTGGATGGCGCAGGAGCAGGAGCGCGGCATCACCATCACGTCCGCCGCGACGACCTGCTTCTGGAACAAGAACCAGATCAACATCATCGACACCCCCGGCCACGTCGACTTCACGGTCGAGGTCGAGCGTTCGCTCCGCGTCCTCGACGGCGCGGTCGCGGTGTTCGACGGCAAGGAGGGCGTCGAGCCCCAGTCCGAGACCGTCTGGCGTCAGGCCGACAAGTACGACGTCCCGCGCATCTGCTTCGTCAACAAGATGGACAAGCTCGGCGCCGACTTCTACTTCACCGTCGACACGATCATCAGCCGCCTCGGCGCGAAGCCGCTGGTCATCCAGCTGCCGATCGGTGCCGAGTCCAACTTCGAGGGCGTCGTCGACCTCGTCGAGATGCGTGCGCTCACCTGGCGCGGAGACGCCAAGGGTGACGTCGAGATGGGCGCCAAGTACGCCATCGAGGAGATCCCGGAAGACCTCAAGGAGAAGGCGGCCGAGTACCGCACCGCGCTCCTCGAGGCCGTCGCCGAGACCGACGACGCGCTCATGGAGAAGTACTTCGGTGGCGAAGAGCTGACCGTCGCGGAGATCAAGGCCGCGATCCGTCACCTCACCATCACGAGCACCATGTACCCGGTCCTCTGTGGCTCCGCGTTCAAGAACCGCGGCGTCCAGCCGATGCTCGACGCCGTCATCGACTACCTCCCCTCCCCGCTCGACGTCCCGGCCATCGAGGCCCACGACGCGCGCGACGAGGAGAAGGTCGTGGAGCGTCACCCCGACTCGACCGAGCCCTTCACCGCGCTCGCGTTCAAGGTCGCGGTGCACCCGTTCTTCGGTCGCCTGACCTATGTCCGCGTCTACTCGGGTCGTCTCGACTCGGGTGCGCAGATCATCAACTCGACCAAGGGCAAGAAGGAGCGCATCGGGAAGATCTTCCAGATGCACGCCAACAAGGAGAACCCGGTCGACTTCGTCACCGCCGGTCACATCTACGCGGTCATCGGCCTGAAGGACACCACCACCGGTGACACCCTGTCCGACCCGCAGCACCAGGTCGTCCTCGAGTCGATGAGCTTCCCGGAGCCCGTCATCGAGGTCGCGATCGAGCCGAAGACCAAGGCCGACCAGGAGAAGCTGGGCACCGCGATCCAGAAGCTGGCCGAAGAGGACCCGACGTTCCGCACCGAGCAGAACACCGAGACCGGCCAGACGGTCATCAAGGGCATGGGCGAGCTCCACCTCGACATCCTCGTCGACCGCATGAAGCGCGAGTTCAACGTCGAGGCCAACGTCGGCAAGCCGCAGGTCGCGTACCGCGAGACCATCAAGCGCAAGGTCGAGAAGTACGGCTACACGCACAAGAAGCAGACCGGTGGTTCGGGTCAGTTCGCGAAGATCCAGTTCGATCTGGAGCCGATGGACGTCACTCCGGAGACGACCTACGAGTTCGTGAACGCCGTGACCGGTGGTCGCATCCCGCGCGAGTACATCCCGTCGATCGACGCCGGTTTCCAGGATGCCCTGCAGGTCGGTGGCCTCGCCGGCTACCCGGTCGTGGGTGTCAAGGCGATCATCACCGATGGTGCGGCGCACGACGTCGACTCCTCGGAGATGGCGTTCAAGATCGCCGGCTCGATGGGTCTCAAGGAGGCCTACTCGCGTGCCAACCCCGTCCTCCTCGAGCCGCTCATGGCGGTCGAGGTGCGTACTCCTGAGGAGTACATGGGCGACGTCATCGGAGACCTCAACTCGCGCCGTGGACAGATCCAGTCCATGGACGACGCCACCGGCGTCAAGGTCATCCGTGCCAACGTGCCGCTCTCCGAGATGTTCGGCTACATCGGCGACCTCCGGTCGAAGACCTCTGGTCGTGCCGTGTACTCGATGACGTTCGAGAGCTACGCGGAGGTCCCGAAGGCTGTCGCCGACGAGATCATCCAGAAGAACAAGGGCGAGTAGTCACTCACTCTCTCTTCACCGCGGTCCGGCCGGGTGTGCGAACACCCGGGCGGATCGCGTAACATGAATACACATCCCTGCAGTGCGTCGGGCATCGAATGGTGCCCGGCGTCCCGCACAACGTCCTGAGGAGGACTCACAGTGGCAAAGGCCAAGTTCGAGCGGACCAAGCCGCACGTCAACATCGGTACGATCGGTCACGTCGACCACGGCAAGACCACGCTCACCGCGGCGATCTCGAAGGTCCTGGCGGACAAGTTCCCGTCCGCGACCAACGTGCAGCGCGACTTCGCGTCGATCGACTCCGCGCCGGAAGAGCGTCAGCGTGGTATCACGATCAACATCTCGCACGTCGAGTACGAGACCCCGAAGCGCCACTACGCGCACGTCGACGCCCCCGGTCACGCTGACTACATCAAGAACATGATCACCGGTGCTGCGCAGATGGACGGCGCGATCCTGGTCGTCGCCGCCACTGACGGCCCGATGGCTCAGACGCGTGAGCACGTGCTGCTCGCCAAGCAGGTCGGCGTCCCCTACCTGCTCGTCGCGCTGAACAAGTCCGACATGGTCGACGACGAGGAGATCCTGGAGCTCGTCGAGCTCGAGGTCTCCGAGCTGCTCGCCTCGCAGGGCTTCGCTGAGGACGCACCGGTCGTCCGCGTCTCGGGCCTCAAGGCGCTCGAGGGCGACGAGAAGTGGGTGCAGAGCATCCTCGACCTCATGGACGCCGTGGACGCCAACGTCCCCGACCCCGTGCGCGACAAGGACAAGCCCTTCCTCATGCCGATCGAGGACGTCTTCACGATCACCGGTCGTGGAACCGTCGTCACGGGCCGCGCCGAGCGTGGCACGCTCGCGATCAACTCCGAGGTCGAGATCGTCGGCATCCGCCCGACGCAGAAGACGATCGTCACGGGTATCGAGATGTTCCACAAGCAGCTCGACGAGGCATGGGCCGGCGAGAACTGTGGTCTCCTGCTCCGTGGCACGAAGCGTGAAGACGTCGAGCGCGGCCAGGTCGTCGTGAAGCCGGGTTCGGTCACGCCGCACACGAACTTCGAGGGCACCGCGTACATCCTGTCCAAGGATGAGGGTGGGCGTCACAACCCGTTCTACGCGAACTACCGTCCGCAGTTCTACTTCCGCACCACCGACGTCACCGGCGTCATCACGCTGCCCGAGGGCACCGAGATGGTCATGCCCGGCGACACCACCGACATGACCGTTGAGCTGATCCAGCCCATCGCCATGGAGGTCGGCCTCGGCTACGCCATCCGTGAGGGTGGCCGCACCGTCGGCGCCGGCACCGTCACCAAGGTGCTCGCGTAAGCATCCGCTGACGCGAACCCCTGATCGACCGCAGGGTCGACACGGTTCCACACGAAGGGCCCGGAGCATTTCGCTCCGGGCCCTTCGTCGTGCGTGCCGTCGGACGGTCGGGACCCCGGTACCTCATATGTAAGATATCATGCGACCCATTCTGCATCGAGCCGCCGAGGTGACCGTGTCCCGTTCGTCCATCCGTCCGCGTCGCCTGTCGCGCCCACGTGTCCTGATCCCGAGCATCGTCGCCCTGTCCGTTCTGCTCGGCATCGCTGGAGCCACCGTGTCGGCGGCGGTGGAGGCCATGTCCGTCCGGGAGGAGCTCACGTCGGTCCTGCCTGAGCTCGAGGCGATCCGTGCGGGCGTCGTCGGTGACGGCGCCGACGCGATCGATCCTGCCGTCGTGCAGCGCGCCGGCGACGCGGTCGAGCGGGCCCTGACGTCGACTCGGCGGCCTGACTGGTGGCTCGCCGAACGCGTGCCCGTCTCCGGGGTGAACTTCGTCGCGGTGCGCACGGCCGTCGAGGCGGCCCACGTGGTCGTCGACGAGGTCGTCGAGCCGGTCCTCGACCTGTCCGTCGACGGACTCGCGGTCGACGGGCGACTGGACACGGAGCGGGTGGGGCGGTTGGCGCGCACCTCGGCGCGCGCGCTCGAGCGACTCGAGGAGCAGGTCGCGCGCCTCGACCGCCTCGACCGGTCGGTGCTCCTGCCTCAGGTGGCGTCGGCGTTGGTCGGACTCGACGGACCGCTGCGCGAGGCCTCATCGCTCGCCTCGCGGCTCGCACCGGTGCTGCGAGCGCTGCCCGGGTTCCTGGGGGAGGAGGGGCCGCGAGACGTGGTCGTCCTGTTCCAGAACTCGGCGGAGAGCCGAGCCCTCGGCGGCATCGCGGGAGCTTCGGCGCTCGTGCACGTCGAGGAGGGCGCGCTGAGCGTGACCAGGACCCTCGGCGGCGCGGACTTCGTGTCGCACGCCGATCCGGTGGTGCCCCTCCCGGCCGATGCCGACGCGCTCTACCGGACCGAGGGCTACGCTGCCGCAGGCACCTCCATCCATGAGGTGACGGCGCGGCCGGACTTCCCGTACGGTGCGCAGGTGGCTTCGCGGCTGTGGCAGGAGAGTCAGGGCGTCACGCCCGACCTGGTGCTCGCCGTGGACCCGGTCGCGCTTTCCCATCTGCTGCGAGCGACCGGCCCCGTCGTGCTGGACGACGGTACGGAGCTGTCGAGCGAGACGGTCGTCGACGAGCTCCTGAACGGCGTGTACCGAGACCACCCGGGTCTCAGCGACGAGGCGAACCGGGCGCAGGACGCGACCTTCACCGCCGTCGTGCAGGCGCTCACCTCGCAGCTGCAGGCGGGCTCCATGGTGGTGCCCCGTGCGATCGACGGCTGGGTGCAGGCGGTCGACGAGCGGCGTCTGCTCGCCTGGAGTCCCGACCGCGTCGAGGAGCGGGCGTTGGTGCTCGCCGGGGTCGGCGGCGCCCTGCCCGAGCGTTCGTCTCGTTCGGTGCCGTTCGGGCTGTACCTCTCGGACGCGGTCGGGTCCAAACTCGAGTACTACCTCCGACAGCGGGTCCGTGTCCGTGCGGCGTCGTGCGACGTCGACGGGACCCGCACGGTGATGGTCACGTCCGAGCTCTCCAACACGATCGACACGGAGCCGGAGCTCGACACGGAGGCGTTCGACTACATCGCGGGGTTCCACGAGCGTGAGGGGCTCCCGCGTGGGTGGATGCGCTTGCGGGTCATGGCCTACGCGCCCGACGGTGCCGACATCCGCTCGGTTCGCGTTGACGGCGCCGAGGCCCCGTACACGGCCGGATCGGACGACGGACGCCCCGTGGCCTACGTGGTGGTGACGATCGCGCCGGGCGCGACGGTGACACTCGACGTCGATGCGGACGTGTCCGGCGCGACGGTCGACGCGGTGCGGTTCCTGGGCACCCCGGGGGTGCGTCCGGTCGAGGTCGACAACGTCGTCGAGCCCTGCTGAGCAGCGGCGCCTCGGAGCTCACGACGCCCGAGACTGAGCGGATCCTGACCATCCGACGCCCGCGACACGCCCGGGTTGCACGCATGGTGGATCCGTGGCAAACTAGTCCAGTTCAGTACTTCGGACGAGCGTGCCTGTGCGCGCTCCGGCGGATCACTGCCAGGTAGTGCATAGGAGCTCCCAGACGCGGCAACGCGACAGGGATCGAGCCTAGGCCGCAGGTAGCAGAACACCAATCACTTCATCGCAATCCAGGTCGTAGCAGTGCTACGCCCAGCGCCGACCACGAGTCGGGGTGGAAGCCGGTGGATGACCACGAGGGTCGCAAGACACGAGTGGTCGTTGACAGCAGAACAGTGGTGCGACACCAGTAGTGCCAATGGCGCGGAGCAACCGAACGTTGCAAAGCGCACGATATGCGTCCAATACGGAGCGATCCGCACGACGCGAGACAGAGAGTGAGTCACACATGGCGGGACAGAAGATCCGCATCCGACTGAAGTCGTATGACCATGAGGTCATCGATACTTCGGCGCGCAAGATCGTCGACACGGTCACCCGTGCAGGCGCAACCGTCGTCGGCCCCGTGCCGCTTCCGACGGAGAAGAACGTGGTCTGCGTGATCCGTTCGCCGCACAAGTACAAGGACAGCCGGGAGCACTTCGAAATGCGCACCCACAAGCGTCTGATCGACATCATCGACCCGACCCCGAAGGCCGTCGACTCGCTCATGCGTCTCGACCTGCCGGCGGACGTCAACATCGAGATCAAGCTCTGAGCTCGGTAGAGACGGAAGGAAGACATGTCTAACACGAAGACCAGCAAGGGTCTGCTCGGCACCAAGCTCGGCATGACCCAGGTGTGGGACGAGAACAACAAGCTCGTTCCCGTCACCGTCATCGAGATCACGCCCAACGTGGTCACGCAGGTTCGCACCCCCGAGGTCGACGGCTACGACGCCGTGCAGATCGCGTACGGCCAGATCGATCCCCGCAAGGTCAGCAAGCCTGACGCGGGTCACTTCGACAAGGCCGGCGTGACGCCGCGTCGCCACCTCACCGAGGTCCGCACTGCCGACGCATCCGAGTACTCGCTCGGCCAGGAGCTCACCGTCGACGGTGTCTTCGAGGCCGGCCAGAAGGTCGACGTCGTCGGCACTTCGAAGGGTAAGGGTTTCGCCGGTGTCATGAAGCGTCACAACTTCAAGGGAACGGGCGCATCTCACGGTGCTCACCGCAACCACCGCAAGCCGGGCTCCATCGGCGCCTCCTCGACCCCGAGCCGTGTCTTCAAGGGCATGCGCATGGCCGGTCGTATGGGTGGCGAGCGCGTCACCGTGCTGAACCTCCGGGTTCACGCCATCGACGCCGAGAAGGGCCTGCTGCTCGTCAAGGGTGCCGTTCCCGGCGCTCGTGGCCGCATCGTATTCGTCCGCACCGCAGTGAAGGGAGCGTAGTTCCATGGCTATCGCTACTCTCGACGTGCTCGACACCAAGCTCAAGAAGGCCGGCACCGTCGACCTTCCTGCCGAGGTGTTCGACGTTCAGACCAACATCCCGCTCATCCACCAGGTGGTCGTCGCGCAGCTCGCTGCCGCCCGCCAGGGGACCCACAAGACCAAGCGCCGCGGCGAAGTGTCCGGTGCCGGCCGCAAGCCGTTCAAGCAGAAGGGTACGGGTAACGCTCGTCAGGGCTCCATCCGTGCACCTCAGATGACCGGCGGTGGCATCGTCCACGGTCCAGTGCCCCGCAACTACGCACAGCGCACCCCCAAGAAGATGATCGCCGCGGCTCTCCTCGGCGCCATCTCCGACCGCGCACGCGGCAGCCGCCTGCACGTCGTCGACTCCCTCTCGATCGGTGAGAAGCCGTCGACGAAGGCCGTGTCCGAGTACCTGACGAACGTCGCTTCCTCGAAGCACGTCCTGATCGTCCTCCAGCGCGACGACGAGCTCAGCCTCCGCAGCGTCCGCAACCTGCAGAACGTGCACGTGCTGTCGTACGACCAGCTGAACGCATACGACGTGCTCGTCTCCGACGACATCGTCTTCACCAAGGCCGCCTTCGAGGCATTCGTCGCCAGCAAGACCGGCAACACGGCCGCAACCGAGGAGGTCTCGGCATGACCGCGATCAACAAGGACCCCCGCGACGTCATCTTCGCGCCGGTCGTCTCCGAGAAGAGCTACAGCCTGATCGACGAGGGCAAGTACACCTTCCTCGTCGACCCGCGCTCGAACAAGACCGAGATCAAGCTCGCCATCGAGAAGATCTTCGGTGTCGAGGTCGCTTCGATCAACACCCTCACCCGTCAGGGCAAGACCCGTCGCACCAAGTTCGGCACCGGCAAGCGCAAGGACACCAAGCGCGCCATCGTGTCGCTCAAGTCGGGTTCCATCGACATCTTCACGGCTGTTGGCTAAGACGGCCGGGAACGAAGAGGAATAAGAAATGGCTATTCGTAAGTACAAGCCCACGACTCCTGGTCGTCGCGGTTCGTCTGTCGCGGACTTCGCGGAGATCACCCGCACCACGCCGGAGAAGTCGCTGCTTCGTCCGTTGTCGAAGACCGGTGGTCGCAACAACCAGGGCCGCATCACGACGCGTCACATCGGTGGTGGCCACAAGCGCCAGTACCGTCTGATCGACTTCCGTCGCAACGACAAGGACGGCGTCAACGCCAAGGTCGCTCACATCGAGTACGACCCCAACCGCACCGCGCGTATCGCGCTGCTCCACTTCGTGGACGGCACCAAGCGGTACATCCTCGCTCCGAACAAGCTCAGCCAGGGCGACGTGGTCGAGTCGGGTGCCGGCGCGGACATCAAGCCCGGAAACAACCTGCCGCTGAAGAACATCCCCACCGGTACGGTCATCCACGCGATCGAGCTCCGTCCCGGCGGCGGCGCGAAGATGGCCCGCTCCGCGGGTGCATCGGTGCGTCTCGTCGCGAAGGACGGCCCGTACGCGCAGCTCCGCCTGCCGTCCGGTGAGATCCGCAACGTCGACCTGCGCTGCCGCGCCACCATCGGTGAGGTCGGCAACGCCGAGCAGTCGAACATCAACTGGGGTAAGGCCGGCCGTAAGCGCTGGCTGGGCGTCCGCCCGACCGTCCGTGGTGTCGCGATGAACCCGATCGACCACCCGCACGGTGGTGGTGAGGGCAAGACCTCCGGTGGACGTCACCCGGTCAGCCCGTGGGGCCAGAAGGAAGGCCGCACGCGCCACCCCAACAAGGAAAGCGACAAGCTCATCGTTCGTCGTCGTACCGCCGGCAAGAAGCGTAAGTAGGAGTAAGAGAAGATGCCACGCAGTCTCAAGAAGGGCCCCTTCGTCGACGACCACCTGCTCCGCAAGGTCGTCACGGCGAACGAGGCCAACAACAAGAACGTGATCAAGACCTGGTCGCGTCGATCGATGATCATCCCGGCGATGCTGGGTCACACCATCGCCGTCCACGACGGTCGCAAGCACATCCCGGTGTTCGTCACCGAGACGATGGTCGGGCACAAGCTCGGCGAGTTCGCGCCCACCCGCACCTTCCGTGGACACGTGAAGGACGACAAGAAGGGCCGTCGCCGCTAACGCGGTGACGTGAAGGAGGAAGAGAAATGGTGGAGTCGATCGCCCGCGTGCGACACATCCGCGTCACCCCCCAGAAGGCCCGTCGTGTCGTCGCGCTCATCCGTGGCAAGCAGGCTCAGGAGGCCTTGGCCATCCTGAAGTTCGCACCACAGAGCGCCAGCGAGCCCATCTACAAGCTCGTTGCCTCGGCCATCGCGAACGCTCGCGTCACGGCCGACAAGGACAACGTGTTCCTTGACGAGCAGGACCTGTACATCGCGAAGGCGTACGTCGATGAGGGTGCAACCCTCAAGCGTTTCCGCCCCCGCGCACAGGGCCGCGCGTTCCGCATCCTCAAGCGCACCAGCCACATCACCGTCGAGCTCTCGACGCCTGATGAGACTGCCGGCGCTGCCAAGGCCAAGAAGGTGAGCAAGTAATGGGTCAGAAAGTCAATCCATACGGCTTCCGTCTGGGAATCACGACCGACCACGTGTCGCGTTGGTTCTCCGACAGCACGAAGAAGGGTCAGCGTTACAGCGACTTCGTCGCGGAAGACGTCAAGATCCGCCGTCTGCTGGCGACCTCGCTCGACCGCGCTGGTGTCAGCCGCATCGAGATCGAGCGCACCCGTGACCGGGTCCGCGTCGACATCCACACCGCCCGTCCGGGCATCGTGATCGGTCGCCGTGGCGCCGAGGCCGAGCGCATCCGCGCCGACCTCGAGAAGCTCACGAAGAAGCAGATCCAGCTGAACATCCTCGAGGTCAAGAACCCCGAGGCCGACGCTCAGCTCGTCGCGCAGGGCATCGCCGAGCAGCTCTCCGCACGTGTGGCCTTCCGCCGCGCGATGCGTAAGGGCCTGCAGGGCGCTCAGCGCACGTCCACCGTCAAGGGTGTCCGCATCCAGGTGTCCGGCCGCCTCGGCGGCGCCGAGATGAGCCGTTCCGAGTTCTACCGCGAAGGCCGTGTGCCGCTGCACACGCTCCGCGCGAACATCGACTACGGCTTCTACGAGGCGAAGACCACGTTCGGCCGCATCGGCGTGAAGGTCTGGATCTACAAGGGCGACATCACCAACAAGGAGCTTGCTCGCGAGCAGGCCAACCAGAAGTCGACGCGTCCGGAACGTCGCGACGGTGGCGACCGCCCCCGTCGGAACGCCGGTCCGAGCAGCGCCCCCAAGGCAGCTGCTGAGGCGCCCGCCGCCGCAGGAGTTGAGGCATAACCATGTTGATCCCACGCAAAGTCAAGCACCGGAAGCAGCACCACCCCGGCCGTTCCGGCCAGGCGACCGGTGGCACCAAGGTGTCGTTCGGTGAGTACGGTATCCAGGCCCTGACGCCCGCTTACGTGACCAACCGTCAGATCGAGTCCGCTCGTATCGCCATGACGCGTCACATCAAGCGTGGCGGAAAGGTGTGGATCAACATCTACCCCGACCGTCCGCTGACCAAGAAGCCCGCCGAAACCCGCATGGGTTCCGGTAAGGGTTCGCCCGAGTGGTGGGTCGCGAACGTCAAGCCGGGTCGTGTGCTGTTCGAGGTCGCCGGAGTCGATGAGACCCTGGCCCGCGAGGCGCTGACCCGTGCAATCCACAAGCTGCCCCTCAAGGCACGCATCATCAAGCGCGAGGAGGGCGACGCATAATGGCGATCGGATCCAAGGAGCTCACCCCCGTCGAGCTCGACACCTTTGAAGACCAGCGCCTCATCGAGGAGCTCCGCAAGGCCAAGGAAGAGCTGTTCAACCTGCGCTTCCAGTCGGCCACGGGGCAGCTCGAGAACCACGGCCGCCTGCGCGCCGTGAAGCGCGACATCGCTCGCATCTACACGGTCATCCGTGAGCGCGAGCTCGGCATCCGGGCCACGCCGACCGTCGAGGTCGTCGAGGCCAAGGCCGAGAAGAAGACCAAGAAGGCCAAGGCCGCACCGAAGTCCGAGGACACCGCTGCAGCCGACGCCGAGACCACGAAGGAGGCCTAGACATGGCTACCGCTACTGACAAGGCCCCCGAGGGTCACGAGTCGGCCGAGCACGACGTCAAGGACGCCGCTGCTCGTGGCTACCGCAAGACCCGCCGTGGTCTGGTGACCAGCGACAAGATGGAGAAGACCATCGTCGTCGAGGTCGAGGACCGCGTGAAGCACCCGCTCTACGGCAAGGTCATCCGCCGCACCTCCAAGGTCAAGGCTCACGACGAGGCGAACTCCGCCGGCATCGGCGACCTCGTCCTGATCAGCGAGACCCGCCCCACCAGCGCCACCAAGCGCTGGCGTCTGGTCGAGATTCTCGAGAAGGCCAAGTAGGCCTCGCGGCTTACTGAGAGGAAAGCGAACAATGCTTCAGCAAGAATCACGAGTCAAGGTCGCCGACAACACCGGCGCCAAGGAGCTCCTGACCATTCGCGTGCTCGGTGGCTCCGGCCGCCGCTACGCGGGCCTCGGTGACACCATCGTCGCGACCGTCAAGGACGCGATCCCCGGTGGCAACGTCAAGAAGGGCGACGTCGTCAAGGCGGTCATCGTCCGCACCCGCAAGCAGACCCGTCGTTCCGACGGTTCGTACATCAAGTTCGACGAGAACGCCGCTGTCATCCTGAAGGCTGACGGGGACCCCCGTGGTACCCGCATCTTCGGACCGGTCGGTCGCGAGCTTCGTGACAAGAAGTTCATGAAGATCGTCTCGTTGGCGCCGGAGGTTATCTAAGTCATGGCAAAGATCAAGAAGGGCGACCTGGTTCAGGTCGTCTCCGGCCCGAAGCAGGACCGCGGTGGTTACCGCGGTAAGCAGGGTCGCGTCATCGAGGTCCTGGCGGACAAGAACCGGGTGATCGTGGAGGGCGTCAACTACGTCACGAAGCACTCCCGTGTCGGCCAGACCCAGCGTGGAACGAAGACCGGCGGCATCGAGACCGTCGAGGCTTCGATCCACATCTCCAACGTCGCGCTCGTCGACCCGGAGACCAAAGGCCCGACCAAGGTCGGCCACCGCAACGAGGAAGTCACGAAGGACGGCGTCACCAAGACGGTCCGCGTTCGTTACGCCAAGAAGTCAGGTAAGGACCTGTAATGACCGACACAGAAGTGGCGACTGGCAAAATCCAGCCCCGTCTCAAGCAGAAGTACCGCGCTGAGATCCTTCCGCAGCTGCAGAAGGACTTCGGCTTCACGAACGTGCACCAGGTGCCCGGACTCGTGAAGGTCGTCGTCAACACCGGTGTGGGCGAGGCCGCTCGCGACAGCAAGGTCATCGACGGCGCTGTTTCGGACCTCACCAAGATCACCGGCCAGAAGCCGCAGGTCACCAAGGCACGCAAGTCCATCGCGCAGTTCAAGCTGCGCGAGGGTCAGCCCATCGGCGCTCACGTCACGCTTCGTGGCGACCGCGCTTGGGAGTTCCTCGACCGCCTGCTGAGCCTCGCTCTTCCGCGTATCCGCGACTTCCGCGGTCTCTCGGACAAGCAGTTCGACGGCAACGGCAACTACACCTTCGGTCTCCAGGAGCAGTCCATGTTCCACGAGATCGACCAGGACAAGATCGATCGTGTCCGCGGCTTCGACATCACTGTCGTGACCACGGCCAAGAACGACGACGAGGGTCGCGCGCTGCTCAAGGCGCTCGGCTTCCCGTTCAAGGCGGCTGAGTCCAAGTAGGCTGAGCTTCTGCCCGGTCCTCGGTGTATGTCGAGGACCGGGCTTCCGCCCGTTCGGGGCACTCCTGCCCAGAACGGTTCAACCACCACAGGTCGGCACCCTTGCACAGGATGTCGAAACCTGGTGAACAAAGGAAACACTCGATATGACCATGACAGATCCGGTCGCAGACATGCTGACCAGACTGCGCAATGCGAACTCGGCGCACCACGACACCGTGTCGATGCCGCACTCCAAGCTCAAGGTGAACATCGCCGAGATCCTCAAGTCCGAGGGCTACATCTCCGGCTGGGAGGTCGCTGACGCGGCCGTCGGACAGACGCTCTCGCTGAGCCTCAAGTTCGGCCCGAACCGCGAGCGTTCCATCGCCGGCATCAAGCGCGTCTCGAAGCCCGGCCTCCGCGTCTACGCGAAGTCGAACGAGATCCCCAAGGTCCTCGGCGGCCTCGGCGTCGTCATCCTGTCCACCTCCAGCGGCCTCCTCACGGACCGCCAGGCCGAGAAGAAGGGCGTGGGTGGGGAAGTCCTCGCCTACGTGTGGTAGCCAGTCATGTCTCGTATTGGAAGACTCCCCATCGACATCCCGGCAGGCGTCACCATCGACGTCGCCGGTCAGAACGTCACCGTCAAGGGCCCGAAGGGTGAGCTCCAGCTCACCGTCGCGAGCCCCATCGAGGTCAAGCTCGAAGACGCACAGCTGCTCGTCACGCGTCCCGACGACGAGCGCAACTCGCGCTCGCTCCACGGCCTGACCCGCACGCTCATCGCGAACCAGATCATCGGCGTCACCCAGGGCTACACCAAGGGCCTCGAGGTCGTCGGTACCGGTTACCGCGTCGCTCAGAAGGGCAGCGCCGTCGAGTTCGCGCTCGGCTTCTCGCACCCCGTCACCGTCGAGCCGCCGGTCGGCATCACGCTGACCGTCGAGGGCAACAACAAGCTCACGGTCGCCGGTATCGACAAGCAGGCCGTCGGCGAGGTCGCCGCCAACATCCGTAAGATCCGCAAGCCCGAGCCGTACAAGGGCAAGGGTGTGCGCTACGCCGGCGAGATCGTGCGTCGCAAGGCCGGAAAGGCTGGTAAGTAACCATGGCTCGTCCAACGAAGACTGCCGCACGTGGCCGTCGCCACACGCGTCTGCGCAAGAAGGTCGAGGGCACCGCGGTCCGTCCGCGCCTCGTCGTCAACCGTTCAGCCCGTCACGTGTTCGTGCAGGTTGTCGATGACACGAAGGGTCACACCCTCGTCTCCGCCTCGACCATGGAGGACACCCTCCGGACGTTCGACGGCGACAAGACCGCCAAGTCGCGCAAGGTCGGCGAACTCATCGCCGAGCGTGCCAAGGCAGCCGGCATCGACGATGTCGTATTTGACCGTGGAGGCAACCGCTACGCAGGTCGCGTGGCAGCAATTGCCGATGGTGCTCGAGAGGGCGGATTGAACCTGTGAGCGAAGACAACAAGCAGCAGCAAGAGCCTGTGGCGACCGTGGCCGAGGCCCCGGTCGAGACCGCGGCATCGACGGCGCCCACCGGCGACCGCGAGCCGCGCGAGGCGCGCCGCGGAGGCCGCGAGCGCAACCCCAACCGCGACCGCGGTAGCCGCGACAGCGACAAGAGCCAGTTCCTGGAGCGCGTCGTGACCATCAACCGTGTCTCGAAGGTCGTGAAGGGTGGTCGTCGCTTCAGCTTCACCGCCCTCGTGGTCGTCGGTGACGGCAACGGCATGGTCGGCGTCGGCTACGGCAAGGCTCGCGAAGTCCCGCTCGCGATCGCGAAGGGCGTCGAAGAGGCGAAGAAGAACTTCTTCCGCGTCCCGCGCGTCGGCTCGACCATCCCGCACCCCACCCAGGGTGAGGCAGCAGCCGGTGTGGTGCTCCTGCGCCCCGCCGCCGCTGGTACCGGTGTCATCGCCGGTGGTCCCGTCCGCGCCGTCCTCGAGTGCGCCGGCATCCACGACGTGCTGAGCAAGTCGCTCGGTTCGTCCAACACGATCAACATCGTCCACGCGACCGTCACGGCGCTGAAGCAGCTCGAGGAACCTCGTGCCGTTGCAGCCCGTCGTGGTCTCGAGTTCGACCAGGTCGCTCCGGCCCGCCTGCTCCGTGCAGAGGCAGAGGCCGTTCAGGCGGCCGCTGCTGCGAAGGTAGGTGCCTGATGGCCCAGCTGAGGATCACCCAGATCAAGGGCAGAATTAGTGAGAAGCAGAACCAGCGCGACACGCTTCGCAGCCTGGGTCTCCGTCGCATCGGTGCTGTCGTCGTCCGCCCGGACAACGCGCAGAACCGCGGCTACGTGAACACTGTTGCTCACCTCGTACAGGTTGAGGAGATCGACTAATGGCTGAGAAGAACGAAACCACTGAGGAGAAGGCCCCCAAGGCCGCTGCGAAGGCAGCTCCGAAGACGGCTGCCGCGAAGGCCGAGCCCAAGGCGAAGGCTGCCCCCAAGGCTGCTGCCGCCAAGAAGCCCGCGAAGGACGAGCCCGCTGAGAAGCGCGAGCAGGTCCTGAAGGTGCACCACCTGCGTCCGGCCGCCGGAGCCAAGAAGTCCCGGATGCGCGTCGGCCGTGGTGAGGCGTCCAAGGGTAAGACCGCTGGTCGCGGTACCAAGGGTACGAAGGCGCGTTACAACGTCAAGGTCGGCTTCGAGGGTGGGCAGATGCCGCTGCACATGCGCACCCCGAAGCTCCGTGGCTTCAAGAACCCCTTCCGCGTCGAGTACCAGGTCGTGAACCTGGAGAAGCTCGCCGAGCTGTACCCGAAGGGTGGCGACGTCACCACGGTGGACCTCGTCGCCAAGGGTGCCGTCCGGAAGAACGAGAAGGTCAAGGTTCTCGGAAACGGTGACATCTCGGTTAAGCTGAATGTCGCGGTTGACAAGGTCTCCGGCTCAGCTGAGCAGAAGATCGTGGCAGCCGGGGGCAGCGTCAAGTAGCCCTCGGCCGGCTCCGCACAGGAGCTCACTCGGGTGGCCGGCATCATGCCGGTCACCCGGGCCGACCCCGCAACATCTCACAGGAGGCCCCTTTTGTTCAGCGCCATCGGCCGGATCTTCCGGACCCCGGATCTTCGTCGCAAGATCGGGTTCACGCTCGGGATCATCGCCATCTACCGGCTGGGGTCCTTCATCCCCGCTCCGTTCGTGAACTTCCCGAACGTGCAGCAGTGCCTCGCGAACCAGCAGGCCGCCGGCGCATCAGGCCTCTACGAGCTCGTCAACCTCTTCAGTGGTGGCGCGCTCCTCCAACTCTCCATCTTCGCGCTGGGCATCATGCCCTACATCACCGCGTCGATCATCGTCCAGCTCCTCCGCGTGGTCATCCCGCACTTCGAGACGCTGCACAAAGAAGGCCAGGCCGGCCAGGGCAAGCTGACGCAGTACACGCGGTACCTCACGATCTTCCTCGGCATCCTCCAGTCGACGACGCTCATCACGGTCGCCAAGAGCGGTGCACTGTTCGGCAACCAGGGCGGCGTCTGCGCCGACCTCATCACCGCCCAGGGCGGCACCTGGTACGGCATGCTCCTCATGGTCGTCACCATGACCGCGGGCACCGGCCTCGTCATGTGGATGGCCGAGCTCGTCACCGAGCGCGGCGTCGGCAACGGCATGTCGCTCCTCATCTTCACCTCGATCGCAGCCACCTTCCCGGGCTCGCTGGCCGCCATCTGGACCGCGAAGGGCCCGGAGGTCTTCCTCCTCGTACTCGCCGTCGGCCTCGTGATCGTCGGACTAGTCGTCTTCGTCGAGCAGTCGCAACGTCGCATCCCGGTGCAGTACGCGAAGCGCATGGTCGGACGCCGGACGTACGGCGGCAACAACACCTACATCCCCATCAAGGTCAACATGGCCGGTGTGGTGCCCGTCATCTTCGCGTCGTCGATCCTGTACCTGCCGGCCCTCATCGCGCAGTTCAACCAGCCGACGACCGGTACCCCGGCACCCTGGGTCCTGTGGATCCAGCAGTACCTCACCAAGGGCGACCACCCGCTGTACATGCTCATGTACTTCCTGCTCATCGTCGGCTTCACCTACTTCTACGTCGCGATCACCTTCAACCCTGAAGAGGTCGCCGACAACATGAAGAAGTACGGCGGGTTCATCCCCGGCATCCGTGCCGGACGCCCGACGGCCGAATACCTCGACTACGTCCTGACCCGCGTGACCCTGCCCGGATCGATCTACCTGGGGTTGATCGCCCTCCTGCCGCTCATCGCCCTGGCGCTGGTGGGCGCGAACGCCAACTTCCCGTTCGGCGGCGCATCGATCCTCATCATCGTCGGTGTCGGGCTCGAGACGGTCAAGCAGATCGACTCGCAGCTCCAGCAGCGCCACTACGAAGGGCTCCTGCGTTGAGCGCGGCCGGCAAGCCCCGTCTGCTCATCGTCGGTCCTCCGGGATCCGGCAAGGGCACGCAGGCGGCCTTCCTCTCGGAGCGCTTCGGCATCCCCGCGATCTCGACGGGCGACATCTTCCGCGCTCACATCAAGGGCGGCACACCGCTCGGCAAGCAGGTCCAGGAGCTCGTGCGCGGGGGCGGGTACGTTCCCGACTCGGTCACCAACGAGATCGTCCGGGGCCGTCTGCACGAGCCTGATGCGATCGACGGATTCCTGCTCGACGGATACCCGCGGACGACCGACCAGGTCGTCGCGCTGGACGCGCTGCTCGCCGAGAGTGGAGCGAGTCTGGACGCCGTCGTGCTGTTGGAGGCCGACACCGAAGAGGTCGTCGTACGGCTGCTGAAGCGTGCAGAAGCCGAAGGTCGTCCCGACGACACGGAAGAGGTCATCCGTCACCGGCTGGAGCTCTACGCGCAGGAGACCGCCCCGCTGATCGAGGTCTTCACCGCTCGTGGACTCGTCGTGGCCGTCGACGGTCTCGGCGAGGTCGCCGAGGTGACCGCGCGGATCGACGCGGCCCTCGCAGCCCGCGGCATCATCGTTCCGGCCGTCTGACGCACCGACACGTCCACCACGGTGTTCCGGAAGTCGATCTACAAGACCCCTGACCAGATCCGCGCCATGATCGCGCCGGGGCTGGCCACCGCGGCATCGCTCGATGCGGTTCGCGCGCTCGTCGCCCCCGGGGTGACGACGCTGCAACTCGACGCGGCTGCCGAGGCGGCCATTGTCGCGGCAGGCGGGCACTCCAACTTCAAGCTCGTCCCCGGCTATCGCCACACGGTCTGCACCTCGGTCAACGAGGACGTGGTCCACGGCATCCCCGGGTCGCGCGTGCTGCAGGCGAGCGACATCGTGTCGATCGACAGCGGCGCCGAGATCGACGGCTGGAACGGCGACTCCGCGATGACCATCGTGCTGCCCGATCCCACGCGCCCGGAGCTCGTCACCGAGCGCGAGCGGCTCTCTGCGGTGACGGAGGGTTCGCTGTGGGCCGGGATCGCCGAGCTCGCGACCGCCCGACACCTCAACCAGGTCGGTGCCGCGATCGAGGAGTACGTCGAGGACCACTCACCCGAGGGGAAGCCCTACGGCATCCTCACCGACTACGTCGGGCACGGCATCGGACGCACGATGCACGAGGCGCCACCGGTGTTCAACTACCGGGTCCGCCAGCGTGGCCCCGAAGTGAAGCCCGGACTCGTGGTGGCCATCGAACCCATGGTGGTCGCCGGGAGCCCCGACACCTTCGTCCGCGACGACGAATGGACCGTCGCCACGCTCGACGGTGGTTCGGCTGCCCACTGGGAGCACAGCGTCGCCGTGCATCGCGACGGCATCTGGGTCCTGACCGCTCACGACGGCGGGGCCGCGGCCCTCGCCGCGTTCGGCGTCACCCCCGTCCGTCCCGCCTGACCGAGCGGCCGCCCGGTCGCCGTCCGGACCTCGCACGTCCCGGTAGAGTTGCTCGGCATGAGCGTGCCGATCGTGTTCCTTCTCGACGTCCTCCCTGCGGACACCGTCATCGACGACGCCGACCTCGCGGCCACGATCACGCCGGCCGGCGACGGGTCCGGCGTGTTGAGCGTCTTCGACATGGGCCCCGCGCGGGGGGATGGGATCTTCGAGACGATCGGTGTCGTCGGCCGGCACCCGCAGTCGGTCGAGGCGCACCTCGATCGGCTGACCGAGTCGGCGGCGATCCTCGATCTGCCCGCGCCGAACCACGCACAGTGGCGGCTCGCCATCGCCCGCGCGGTCGCGGAACTCCCCGCCGTCGATCAGAGCGCCGTCCGACTCGTCGTGACGCGGGGGAGTGGCGGACGCCCGACCGCGTGGATCTCGGCGACACCGGCTGACGGGTTCCCCGAGCGCGAGAACGGCATCGAGGTCGTCCTACTCGACCGAGGCCTCCCGAGCGACGTGCAGGAGCGTTCGCCGTGGCTGCTCGCCGGTGCCAAGACGCTGTCGTACGCGGTCAACATGGCCGCGCTCCGTGAGGCGCACCGACGTGGAGCGGACGACGTGCTCTTCGTCAGCAGCGACGGCTTCGTCCTCGAGGGCCCCACCTCCACCGTGGTCGTGCGGATCGGCGGCACCTTCGTGACACCGCCTCCGTCGAGTGGCATCCTGCCCGGCACCACGCAGCTCGCGCTCTGGGCCCATCTCGAGGAGCAGGGGCTCCCGCACGAGTACCGGATGCTGACACCGGAGGACATGCTCGACGCGGAGGCGGCTTGGCTGCTCTCCAGCGTCCGACTGGCCGCGCCGGTGCGTGGCGTGGACGGGCGTCCGCTGCCGATGGACGCCGGTCTCACGGCGCAGATCAACGACGCGCTGCGCTCCCGCACCGACTGACGGGCCCTGGCCGACGTTGAGTTGGCGAAACCCGGAAACATAGCATAGAATCGATCTTTGGTGCTTTCTGCATGCCTTCGGCGAGCCGACATCCGCACCGCAATCCATCCGCACGACCAGTGCGACTCAACCTGAGCGACAGTGAGGCTATGGCCAAAAAAGACGGCGTCATCGAGATCGAGGGCCAAGTGGTCGAGGCTCTGCCCAACGCGATGTTCCGCGTTGAGCTGACCAACGGACACAAGGTACTTGCCCACATTTCGGGCAAAATGCGTCAGCACTACATCCGCATCCTCCCAGAGGACCGCGTGATCGTGGAACTGACCCCCTACGACCTGACCCGTGGTCGGATCGTCTACCGCTACAAGTAGGTCGCGCTGTAAGTAACGGCCGGACGCGCCGCCACCATCCGGTGGTGGGCCCGGCACGATGACAGCGAAAAGAGAGAACTATGAAGGTCAAGCCCAGCGTCAAGAAGATCTGCGACAAGTGCAAGGTCATCCGTCGCAACGGCCGCGTCATGGTCATCTGCGAGAACCCGCGCCACAAGCAGCGCCAGGGTTGATCTCAGAGGATCTGCAGCACGCAGCCCTGAGCAACACAGCACCACCCCTCTAACGGCAGTTCCAGATCCCGCAGCACATCGTGCGCCGCGGGTGACACCTCGGGTCGGAGGCCCGAGCACCGGAACTGCTCCACACCTCCACAACTCCTAGGAGAAGCCACCATGGCACGTCTCGCCGGCGTAGACATCCCACGCGACAAGCGCGTGGAAGTTGCACTGACGTACATCTACGGTGTTGGCCGCACGCGGTCACTCAAGACCCTCGCCGACACCGGCATCAGCGGAGACATCCGCGTGAAGGATCTCACCGATGACCAGCTGATCGCCCTGCGCGATTACATCGAGGGCACCTTCAAGGTCGAGGGTGACCTCCGCCGTGAGGTCGCCGCCGACATCCGCCGCAAGGTGGAGATCGGGTCCTACCAGGGCATCCGTCACCGTCGTGGACTTCCGGTCCGCGGCCAGCGCACCAAGACCAACGCGCGCACCCGCAAGGGCCCGAAGCGCACCGTCGCCGGCAAGAAGAAGGCTCGCTAGGCCCCGCCTAGTCGCCTCGTCATAGGACTCAGGAGATATTCATGGCAGCACCAAAGTCGGCCGTTCGGAAGCCGCGTAAGAAGGAAAAGAAGAACATCGCCGTGGGCCAGGCCCACATCAAGTCGACGTTCAACAACACGATCGTCTCGATCACCGACCCCTCGGGCGCGGTCATCAGCTGGGCTTCGTCCGGTGGCGTCGGCTTCAAGGGTTCGCGCAAGTCGACCCCGTTCGCCGCACAGCTCGCCGCCGAGTCGGCTGCGCGTCAGGCGCAGGAGCACGGCATGAAGAAGGTCGACGTCTTCGTCAAGGGACCCGGCTCCGGCCGCGAGACCGCGANGCACACAACGGCTGCCGCCCCCCGAAGCGTCGCCGCGTCTAATTCCTTCGGTTCACCGGCCGTGATCCGTCCGTAGCGATCGTCTGATCGCCGCGGACGGATCACGGCATGGTCCTGGTGACCAGGGCCAGCGAACACCATTCACTACCTCGCCAACGCAAGTGTCATATAGCGGACACTTAGCCGAAAGGAATCCATAGTGCTCATCGCACAGCGCCCTACGCTCACCGAAGAATCCATCTCGGAGTTCCGCAGCCGGTTCATCATCGAGCCGCTCGAGCCAGGCTTCGGGTACACCCTCGGGAACTCGCTCCGTCGCACCCTGCTGTCGTCCATCCCGGGTGCAGCCGTCACCAGCATCCGCATCGACGGCGTGCTGCACGAGTTCAGCACGATCCCCGGTGTCAAGGAAGACGTCACCGAGATCATCCTGAACATCAAGGGCCTCGTCGTCTCCAGCGAGCACGACGAGCCGATCACGGCGTACCTCCGCAAGACCGGCGCAGGCCAGGTCACCGCAGCCGACATCTCGGCTCCGGCCGGCGTCGAGGTCCACAACCCGGACCTCGTCATCGCGACCCTCAACGACAAGGCGAAGTTCGAGCTCGAGCTCACGATCGAGCGTGGCCGCGGCTACGTGTCGGCCACGCAGAACCGCAACGAGTTCAGCGAAGCCGGTCAGATCCCCGTCGACTCGATCTACTCGCCCGTCCTCAAGGTGACCTACCGCGTCGAGGCGACTCGTGCCGGTGAGCGCACCGACTTCGACCGCCTGGTCGTCGACGTCGAGTCGAAGCCGGCCATCACGCCGCGCGACGCCATCGCGTCGGCCGGTCGCACGCTGACCGAGCTGTTCGGCCTGGCTCGCGAGCTCAACACCGCCGCAGAGGGCATCGAGATCGGCCCCGCGCCGGTCGACGCCGTGCTGCCGGGCGAGCTCTCGATCCCGATCGAGGACCTCGACCTCTCCGTGCGCTCGTACAACTGCCTCAAGCGCGAGGGCATCAACAACGTCAGCGAGCTCGTCGCGCTGTCGGAGACGCAGCTCATGAACATCCGCAACTTCGGACAGAAGTCGGTGGATGAAGTTCGCGACAAGCTCACCGAAATGGGCCTCTCCCTGAAGGACTCGGTTCCCGGGTTCGACGGCGCCCACTTCTACAGCGGCTACGACGACGAGACCGTCTCCTAGCACGCGATCCACCTGACGACTTTCCAACCTGAAGAGAGACAAGAATGCCTACTCCCACCAAGGGACCCCGCCTCGGAGGCGGACCTGCCCACGAGCGTCTGCTGCTCGCCAACCTCGCTGCTGCGCTGTTCACCCACAAGCGCATCCAGACCACCGAGACCAAGGCGAAGCGCCTGCGTCCGCTCGCTGAGCGCCTGATCACCTTCGCGAAGCGCGGCGACCTGCACGCCCGCCGTCGGGTGCTCGCGACCATCACCGACAAGAGCGTCGTCCACGAGCTCTTCACGGAGATCGCGCCCCTCGTCGCCGACCGTCAGGGTGGCTACACGCGCATCATCAAGACCGGTTACCGCAAGGGCGACAACGCTCCGATGGCCGTGATCGAGCTCGTCCTCGAGCCCGTCACGCCGAAGGCGAAGCCGGCCAAGCAGTCCGCGAAGCACGCCGCAGCGCCGGTCGACGAGGCTCCGGCCGAGGAGACCCCCGCCGAGACCTCGGCCGACGCCGAGGCGACGGAAGCCGTCGAGGCGACCGAGACCGACGGCGAGTCCATCGACGCCGGCGAGACCACCGACGAGGCACCCGCGAAGGACGCCAAGTAGGTTCAGCGACACACGATCGGAACCCCGCTCTCCACCTGGAGGGCGGGGTTCCGTCGTTCCTGGCGGCGCTGCGACGGTGTCCTAGGCTGGAGACATGAGTACCACTCCCGCCGTTCCGGCCGGCCAGCCGGCCCTGCCACAGCACCCCGACGTCGACCAATGGCGTCCGGCGGTCCGCGCGGACATCGACGACATCGTGGCGCTGTGCCGCGCCATGGATCCGTTCGACAACCCCCACCGGGTGACGAGCCGCGACGAGATCGCGGACCAGTTCGACCACGCGTGGATCGACATGGCTGCGGACAGCCTGCTGGCGATCGCCGCCGACGGCACGCTGGTCGCTTACGCGATGGTGATCCTGTCGCCCTCACGAGACGTGTCCGTTTATTCGTACGTCTTCGGCGGCGTGCATCCCGCATGGCGTGAGCGGGGGATCGGCCGAGCGCTGCTCGCGTGGTCGCTGGAACGGTCCGAGCAGCAGCTGGCCTCCGTCGAGACTGGTGCTCCAGCTTCGTCCCGCGCCTACGTCGACGAACGGAACCCGGGGGCGGCGCGCCTGTTGGAGCGGTTCGGCTTCGCCGTGGCGCGGTACTTCACGATCATGGAACGCGATCTCTCCGCGCCCGTCGACGAGATCGACGTGCCCGACGGTGTCCGGGTCGAGGCGTACCACCCGGACGTGGCCGAACGCACGAGGGAGGCTCGGAACGACTCGTTCCGGGACCACTGGGGCAGCCTGGAGACGGTCCCGGCCATGTGGGAGCAGTTCGTCGGCGGGTCCCATTTCCGAGCCGACCTCTCGGTGGTCGCGATCGACGACGACGGACGGGTCGTCGGCTTCACGCTGGCCGAGGTGGACGAGGACAGCTGGTCCGCGCAGGGGTTCACCAGCGCGTACATCGCCCTCGTCGGGACCGTGCGCGACTGGCGTGGCCGACGACTCGCACCGGCTCTGCTGGCCACGGCGCTTCGTCGGATCCAGGCAGCCGGCCTCGAGCGGGCGACGCTGGAGGTCGACACGGCCAGCCCCACGGGTGCACTCGGGCTGTACGAACGACAGGGCTTCGTCGCGACGACGCGTGATCTGGCGTACGTCCGTGAGCGCTGAGCAGGTCGCGGCAGCGGACGTCCTCCCGACCCAGCGGTTCCGGCTCGCCATCGCGTACGACGGCACGGACTTCGCCGGATGGGCGAAGCAGCCGGGGCTCCGGACGGTCGAGGGGGTCCTGGAAGAGGCGCTGTATCGCGTGCTCGGCAAGACCGTCCCGCCGATGCCGCGGTTCGTGGTGGCCGGACGGACGGATGCCGGGGTGCACGCGGCCGGTCAGGTGGCGCACCTCGACCTCACCGAGCCGCAGCTCGCGAAGATCACGCGATTGCAGGGGCGCCACGCCGAGTTCCACGACGGTACGCCGCGGAACGAGACCGCGAGCTCCCTCCTCGTGCGTCGACTGAACGGCGTGCTCGGGATGGACCGCGACGTCGTGATCCACACGGCGGAACCGGCGTCGGAGGGTTTCGACGCGCGCTTCTCGGCGGTCTGGCGTCACTACCGCTACCGCCTCGCGGACGCCGACGTCCGCAAGGACCCGATCCTCCGGCGGACGACGAGCTGGACGACGGCGTCGCTCGACGTCGAGCTGGTCCACCGGGCGGCCACCTCGCTCGTCGGGCTCCACGACTTCCAGGCGTACTGCAAACCGAGACCGCGCGCGACGACCATCCGGACCCTGCAGTCCTTCAGCTGGGAGCGGGACGAGGCGGGAGTGCTCGTGGCGAGCCTCACCGCCGACGCGTTCTGCCACAGCATGGTGCGGGCGCTCGTCGGCGCCTGCGTCGCCGTGGGGGAGGGGCGCATGTCGCTCGACGAGGTCGTCCGGCTCCGCGACGGCGGGCGGCGGGAGATCGACTTCCGGGTGATGCCGGCGCGCGGGCTCACCCTCGTCGAGGTCGGTTACCCCGAGCCGGGGCTGCTGCACGCGCGGGCCGCCGAGACCCGTCAGCGGCGGAGCCACGAGCACGTGGAAGCGAGCGCCGAGTGAGGTTCCCGGTGGGAATTGACCGCCGGGACGTCGTCGCGTAGACTCTCCCGTTGGTGCCTGCGCCTTCTGCGGCGCGGTACCCGAAGTTGAGCCCTCCACCTCGGGCGTTCCGTTCGGAACACCCAACAGGAGCGGGATTCACGAACGACCAACTCCGACCAGAAAGCAGCACTATTGTGACGCGCACGTATTCCCCGAAGGCCAGTGAGATCACGCACGACTGGGTCGTCATCGACGCCACCGACGTGGTCCTCGGCCGCCTGGCCAGCCACGCTGCAGCGCTCCTGCGCGGCAAGCACAAGGCGACCTTCTCCCCCCACATGGACGGTGGCGACTTCGTCATCATCATCAACGCCGACAAGGTGGCCCTCACCGGCGCCAAGCTCCTGCAGAAGAAGGCCTACCGCCACTCCGGTTACCCGGGTGGGCTCTCGGCCGTCACCTACGCCGAGCTCCTCGAGAAGAACCCGATCCGCGCCGTCGAGAAGGCGATCCGCGGCATGCTGCCGAAGAACACGCTCGGCCGCGACCAGCTGAAGAAGCTCAAGGTCTACACGGGCAGCGAGCACCCGCACGCCGCTCAGCAGCCCAAGCCGTTCACGCTCGACCAGGTCGCCCAGTAAGCACCGGACAAGAAAAAAGGATTACACAGTGGCGAACATCGCAGATTCCATCGAAGAGACCCCGCAGAGCTACTCCACCGAGTCGGCTCCTGAAGCAGCAGTCACCGCGCCTCGCGCCGTGCTGAGCGTCCCCGGCGCAGCCGTCGGCCGTCGCAAGCAGGCCATCGCCCGCGTGCGTCTCGTCCCCGGCAGCGGCACCATCACGGTCAACGGCCGCACGCTCGAGGACTACTTCCCGAACAAGCTGCACCAGCAGCTCATCAACGACCCGTTCACCGTCCTCGACCTGGCCGGGGGCTACGACGTCATCGCACGCATCTCCGGTGGTGGCCCCTCGGGCCAGGCCGGCGCGCTGCGCCTCGGCATCGCTCGCTCGCTGAACCAGATCGACGAGGAGAACAACCGCGCCACCCTGAAGAAGGCCGGCTTCCTCTCCCGTGACGCTCGCGTCAAGGAGCGCAAGAAGGCCGGACTCAAGAAGGCCCGTAAGGCTCCGCAGTTCTCGAAGCGCTAAGCGCTCTCAAGACAAGCGAAGCTCGATGCCTCAGCTGTTTGGTACCGACGGCGTACGCGGACTCGCGAACGCCGACCTGACGGCAGACCTCGCTCTCGGCCTTGCCCAAGCCACCGCAGTGGTGCTTGGGCAAGGCCGTAGTGCTGAGGCCCGCCGTGCCGCCGGGAAGCGCCCGGTCGCCGTGCTCGCACGCGACCCACGTATCTCCGGCGAGTTCCTGTCCGCCGCCGTCGCCGCGGGCCTGGCGTCCTCGGGCGTCGACGTGCTCGAGGCCGGCGTGCTGCCCACGCCCGCGACGGCGTTCCTCATCGCCGACATCGACGCCGACTTCGGCGTGATGATCTCCGCCTCGCACAACCCCGCGCCCGACAACGGCATCAAGATCTTCGCCCGCGGCGGTACGAAGCTGCCCGACGCCGTGGAACGCCGGATCGAGGAGTACCTCGACCGCCCCAAGCTCAGCCCGACCGGTGCAGACGTCGGCCGGATCATCCGCTTCGCCGACGCCGAGGACCGCTACGTCCTCCACCTGCTCGGCAGCCTCCCGAACCGCCTGGACGGCATCCATGTCGTCCTCGACTGCGCGCACGGCGCGGCCGCGGGAGTGTCGCCGGAGACCTTCCGCGACGCCGGGGCCAAGGTCACGATCATCGGCAACGACCCCGACGGCATGAACATCAACGACGGCGTCGGCTCCACGCACCTCGACCTCCTGTCCAAGGCGGTCCTCGAGCACGGTGCCGACCTCGGCATCGCACACGACGGCGACGCCGACCGCTGCCTCGCGGTCGACGCTGCGGGCAAGGTCGTCGACGGCGACCAGATCATGGCCATCCTCGCCGTCTCGATGCAGGAGCGCGGCAAGCTCAAGTACGACACGCTCGTCGCCACGGTGATGAGCAACCTCGGCCTGCACGTCGCGATGCGCGAGCACGGCATCAACGTCGTCCAGACCGGGGTCGGCGACCGCTACGTCCTCGAGGCGATGAACGCGAACGCCTATTCGCTCGGCGGTGAGCAGTCGGGCCACGTGATCATGGCCGACTACGCGACCACCGGCGACGGCATCCTCACCGGCCTGCACATCGTGGCCGAGATGGCGCGCACCGGGAAGACGCTCGCGGAGCTCGCTGCGGTGATGCAGGTGTACCCGCAGATCCTCGTCAACGTCACGGGTGTCGACCGCACGCGCCTCGTCGGCGACGAGGTCGTCGACGCTGCCGTACAGGCTGCCGAAGTCGAGCTCGGAGACGACGGACGCGTGCTGTTGCGGCCGTCCGGCACCGAGCAGCTCGTCCGCGTCATGGTCGAGGCGGCCGACCAGCCGACCGCCGATCGTCTGGCGCACCGCCTCGCCGACGTCGTCCGCGAGCGACTCGCCATCTGAGTCGTCCGGCGGCGGGTCGGCACCTCAGCTGTGGAAGAGTGATCGCATGACTTCGACGACGACGGGCGGTGCCTCCGGGCAGCCGACGCCCTACGTGGAGATCGACCGTGCCGAATGGGCGCGACTCGCTCCGGAGACGGCCACACCGCTCAGCGAGACCGAGGTCGTGCAGATCCGTGGCCTCGGCGACCGTCTCGACATGCGTGAGGTCGAGGAGGTCTACGTGCCGCTCAGCCGGCTGTTGAGCCTCTACGCGAAGGGCACTCAGGACCTCGGGCGCGCGACGAGCCGGTTCCTCGGCGACCAGGCCCTCCGGACGCCGTTCGTGATCGGCGTGGCGGGTTCCGTGGCCGTCGGCAAGTCGACGATCGCGCGGCTCCTGCGCGAGCTGCTGTCACGCTGGCCGGACACCCCGCACGTCGAACTCGTGACGACCGACGGCTTCCTCTATCCGAACGAGGAGCTCCAGCGGCGCGGCATCATGGATCGCAAGGGCTTCCCCGAGTCCTACGACCGGCGCGCGCTCCTGCGGTTCATCACCGCGGTGAAGAGCGGTGCCGCCGAGGTGCGGGCACCGTTCTACTCGCACCTGCGCTACGACATCATCCCGACGGCGCAGGTCGTCGTCCGGCGCCCCGACGTCCTGATCGTCGAGGGCTTGAACGTGCTGCAGCCGGCTGCGACGGCGAGCGGACTCGCGATCAGCGACCTGTTCGACTTCAGCATCTACGTCGACGCACGGACGCGCGACATCGAGTCCTGGTACGTGGACCGCTTCATGGCGCTCAAGCGGGGCGCGTTCTCGAACCCGAACTCCTTCTTCAACGTGTTCGCCGAGCTCTCCGATGAGGAGGCGGCTGATCAGGCGCGTGGGTTCTGGCGCTCGATCAACGAACCGAACCTCATCGACAACATCCGCCCGACCCGCTCGCGCGCCAAGCTCGTGCTGCGGAAGGACTCCGATCACACGGTGTCCTCGGTGCTGCTCCGCAAGCTCTGACCCGCGGCAGAGGAAGGGCCCGGGAACCGGTGGATCTCGGCGAGACCGTCCTGCTCTGAGGCTGAGCGCCGGCGCCTCGAGGTTGGTGCAGGATCCTCGCAAAATCGCACGATTATGCTGCTCTACATGTGTGGAATCGTAGGGTACGTCGGGAACGACAAGACGGTGGACGTCCTCATGGGCGGACTCAAGCGACTCGAGTACCGGGGGTACGACTCCGCCGGGATCGCCGTGCTCGACGCGACGGGTTCGCTGAACACCCGGAAGCGCGCCGGGAAGCTGGCCGTCCTCACCGAGGACCTCGCCGCGAACCCCATCGCGCCGGGCTCGACCGGTATCGGTCACACCCGTTGGGCGACCCACGGTGGACCGACGGACCGCAACGCGCACCCGCACCTCGGTGACGAAGGACGCCTCGCGCTCATCCACAACGGCATCATCGAGAACTTCGCCGAACTGCGCGCGGAGCTCCTCGCGGACGGCTTCACCTTCGAGAGCGACACCGACACCGAGATCGCCGCCGTGCTGATCGGCCGCGAGTACCGTTCCACCGGCGACCTCACCGAAGCCTTCCGTCGCGTCGTCGCTCGCCTGGACGGCGCCTTCACGCTGCTCGCCATGCACCAGGACCTGCCCGGCGTCGTCATCGGTGCGCGTCGGAACTCGCCGCTCGTCATCGGGCTCGGCGACGGCGAGAACTTCCTCGGGTCGGACGTCGCCGCGTTCGTGCAGTACACCCAGCGCGCGGTCGCGATCGGCCAGGACCAGATGGTCGTCATCACGCCCGACGACGTGACGGTCACCGACTTCTCCGGCAACCACGTCGTGACCGAGCCGTTCGAGATCCAGTGGGACGCTTCGGCGGCCGACAAGGGCGGCTGGTCGAGCTTCATGGCGAAGGAGATCAGCGAGGAGCCCGACGCGGTCGCGAACACGATCCGCGGGCGGGTCGAGGGCGGCCAGGTCGTCATCCCCGAACTCGCCGGTCTCGACGAGCTCTTCCTCGACATCAACCGCATCGTGATCATCGCGTGTGGCACCGCCGCCTACGCGGGCACGGTCGGCACCTACGCGATCGAGCGCTGGGCCGGGATCCCGGTCACCGTCGAGCTGAGCCACGAGTTCCGCTACCGCGACCCGGTCATCGACGCGCGCACGCTCGTCATCTCGGTGAGCCAGTCGGGCGAGACCATGGACACGCTCATGGCGGTGCGTTTCGCGAGCGAGTCCGGCGCGAAGACCCTGTCGATCTGCAACACCCAGGGCGCCACGATCGCGCGCGAGTCGGACGCCGTGGTGTACACCCACGCGGGGCCCGAGGTCGCGGTCGCGTCCACGAAGGCGTTCACCGCTCAGATCACGGCGCTGTACCTGTTCGGGCTGCACCTCGCGCGGGTCCGCGGCACGCAGACCCCGGCGTTCCTGGCGTCGCAGGTCGAGGAGCTGCAGGCCGTGCCCGACAAGATCGCCAGCATCCTCGGGGCCTCCGAGAAGATCGCGCAGCTCGCCCACTGGATGGCCGACTCCCGGGCCGTGCTCTTCCTCGGCCGCCACGTGGGGTACCCGATCGCGCTCGAGGGTGCGCTGAAGCTCAAGGAGCTCGCGTACATCCACGCTGAAGGCTTCGCCGGTGGCGAGCTCAAGCACGGCCCGATCGCCCTGATCGAGCCGGGCCAGCCCGTCTTCGTCGTCGTCCCGAGCCCGCGTGGCTCGGCGATCCTGCACCCGAAGGTCATCTCGACCATCGAGGAGATCCGCGCACGTGGTGCCCGGGTCATCGCGATCGCGGAGCAGGGCGACGCCGCCGTCCTGCCCTCGGCCGACGAGGTCATCCCGATCCCGCTCGCCGGTCCGCTGTTCGAGCCCCTGCTCGCCGTCATCCCGCTGCACATCTTCGCGATGGAGCTCGCGACGGCGAAGGGCCTCGACGTCGACCAGCCGCGCAACCTCGCGAAGTCCGTCACGGTCGAGTAGGGGCGGTCCGCGGGGTCCGAGGTGGCCCGTCGTGCGGGCCTCCGGGCCGCACACGACGGCCGTAGAGTAGAGGGATGATCATCGGCATCGGGGTGGACCTGGTCGACCTCGCACGGTTCGAACGGGCGATCACGCGCACCCCGAACCTGCTGGCCAGGCTCTTCGTCCCGTCGGAGCGCGACCTCCCGCTGCGGTCCCTCGCCGGGCGGTTCGCCGCCAAGGAGGCGCTCATCAAAGCACTGGGTTCCTCGGACGGCATCCGGTGGCAGGAGATGGCGATCGTGAACGGCCCCGAGGGGAAGCCTGACTTCGCCCTGTCCGGCGTCACGGCGGGTGTCGTGGCTGAACGGGGGATCACCAGCATGCACCTGACCATGACGCACGACGCCGGGGTCGCCGTCGCGTTCGTCGTCGCGGAGCGGGAGGGATGACGCCCGTGTCCGAGCACGACGAGCGACCGACCCGCGAGGCGATCATCGACCTCGACGCCCTGCGCCACAACGTCCGTCGTCTGCGCGAACTGACCGACGTCGGTGAACTCATCGTCGTCGTCAAGGCCGACGCCTACGGGCACGGTGCCGAGGCGATCGCCCGCGCGGCGGTCGAGGCCGGGGCCGATCGCCTGGGCGTCGCCGACATCACCGAGGGCGTCGCGCTGCGTGCCGCCGGGATCACGGCACCGATCCTCGCCTGGCTGCACGGTCCACAAGCGGGGTTCGGCGCCGCACTCGACGCCGGGCTCGACCTCGGTCTGTCGTCGGTGGCGCAGCTCGACCGCGTGATCGAGGCCGCTCGGGATCGGCCGTCCGTCGTGCCGGTCGTCCAGTTCAAACTCGAGACCGGGCTCAGCCGGAACGGCGCGGCCGAAGCCGACTGGCCGGCGCTCTTCGAGACCGCCGCAGCCGCCGAGGCCGCCGGGCTCGTCCGGGTCGACGGGCTGTTCTCGCACGTCTCCAACACCTCCACCGCCGACGACCGGGCCGCCGCCGTCCGCTTCGAACGCGGGGTCGCCCTCGCCAGGGAGGCCGGTCTCGCACCGCGGAGTCTGCACCTCGCCGCGTCGGCGGCAGCACTCGGCGAGCCGTCCCTCCGGTACGACGCCGTCCGCCTCGGACTCGCCGTGTACGGCCTGTCACCCTTCGAGCCCACCGAGGACGCCGACCGCTCGGCCGACGCCTTCGGCCTCCGGCCCGTCATGACCCTCCGGGCGACGGTCGCCGCCGTGCGTCAGGTCGAGCCGGGCGCCGGGGTGTCCTACGACTACAGCTACCGGACCAGCACGGCGACGACGCTCGCCCTCATCCCGCTCGGATACGCCGACGGTGTGCCGCGGAGCGCCTCGAACGCCGGTCCGGTCGTGATCAACGGACGCCGCTACCGGGTGTGCGGGCGGATCGCGATGGACCAGTTCGTCGTCGACGTCGGCGACGACGCGGTCGCGGTGGGTGACGACGCCGTGCTCTTCGGCGATCCGGCGTCCGGCGCGCCGCGTGTCGAGGAGTGGGCGGAGGCCGCCGGCACCATCAACTACGAACTCGTCACCCGCATCGGGCCGCGCGTGGTCCGGACGACCAGGGAGCGGTCATGACCGATCACGTCCTCACCCCGGGCACCGTCGAGGTGGCGACGCCCGAGGAGATGCACGCGTACGGCGTCCGACTCGGCACGGAACTGCGTGCAGGGCAGCTCCTGGTCCTGACCGGGCCGCTCGGAGCAGGCAAGACGACCCTCACGCGAGGGATCGGCGAGGGCCTCGGGGTCCGCGGCCCCGTCACCAGCCCCACCTTCGTGCTCGCCAGGACACACCCGAGCCTCGTCGGCGGTCCGCCGCTGGTCCACGTTGACGCCTACCGGCTCGGCTCGGCGCTCGAACTCGACGACCTCGACATCGACTTCGCCCGATCCGTCGTCGTCGTGGAATGGGGAGCGGGATTGCTCGACGGCGTGGTCCCCACCTGGTTCGAGCTCGTCATCGAACGTCCGACCGGAGCCGGCGACGAACCCGCGACGGACGATGCTGGCGAGGAGCCGATCGAGCGCCGGACCCTCACGCTCTCGCGGCACCCCGCCATCGACGCCGGGTAGGCTGGACGACGTGCTGTTGGCGATCGATACATCCGCGGGTTCGAGCGTCGCCGTCGTCACCCTGGGTGGCGAGGTGTTGGCCGAACGGTCCTCCGACGACCCGATGCGGCACGCCGAGGTCATCGGGACGCTCATCGCCGGATGCCTCGACGACGCCGGGATCGAGGTCGCCGCGCTGACCGGGCTGGTCGCGGGCATGGGCCCTGGGCCGTTCACCGGACTCCGGATCGGGATCGCCGCGGCTCGCAGCTTCGGGATCGGCGCAGGCCTCCCGGTGCACCCCGTGGTGAGCCACGATGCGATCGCGCTCGATGCCTACCGTTCCGGTTCCGCTGCACCCGACGCCACGCTCCTCGTCGTCACCGACGCCCGCCGTCGCGAACGCTACTGGACGAGCTACGCCGGACTCGACGCAGCCGGCCTCCCGGTCCGCGTGCAGGGGCCGGCCCTCGCGAAACCCGACGACCTCCCGACCTCCGAGTCCGTGCGCCTCGACGCGCTGGTCGTCCCCGCCGGGGCGTTGGGCCAGGTCGCCGCAGTGCTCCTCGCCACCGATGGCGGATTCGCGGGGGAGGAGCCCTTGTACCTCCGCTCGCCCGACGTCACGATGTCCGCAGGCGCCAAGCGGGTGACGGCGTGAGCTGGTCGCTACGCCGCGCCGGTGTCGCCGACCTCGACGCGATCATGGCGCTCGAGCACACCGTCTTCGTGAACGACGCCTGGTCGGCGGACATGATGCGCGCCGAACTGTCGTCGCCGCACGGGTACTATCTCGTCGCGACGGAGGTCGACGCCGACGACGCGACACTCGCGGGCTACGGCGGTCTCTTCGCACCGTCCCGGTCCGACGACGCCGACATCCAGACCATCGCCGTCGCCGGGCACGCTAGAGGACGAGGGCTCGGACGACTCCTCATGCAGGCGCTCATCGATCAGGCCCGGCAGCAGGACGTCACCCAGGTCTTCCTCGAAGTCAGGGCCGACAACCCCGTGGCGATCGCGCTGTACCGGAGTCTCGGCTTCGAGGAACTCGGCGTCCGCCCCGGCTACTACCAGCCGGACGACGTCGACGCCATCGTCATGCGACTCACGGTCCAGCCGAGGCCGCCCATGCCCGCCCACGGCCAGTCCCCGCTCGACCAGACCGACCAGCACCCCGGGAGCATCGCGTGAACCGTGCAGAACCGCTCGTCCTCGGCATCGAGACGAGCTGCGACGAGACCGGGATCGGCATCGTCCGCGGACACCACCTGCTGGCGAACACCATCGCCTCGAGCATGGACGAGCACGCACGGTACGGCGGCGTCGTCCCGGAGGTCGCCGCTCGCGCCCACCTCGAGGCCCTCGAGCCGACGCTCACGGCGGCGCTCGCCGAGGCCGGCATCGCCCTGGCCGACCTCGACGCCGTCGCGGTGACCAGTGGCCCCGGCCTGTCCGGCGCACTCATGGTCGGCGTCGGTGCAGCGAAGGCGCTCGCCGTGTCCCTCGGCAAACCGCTGTACGCCGTGAACCACCTCGTCGGTCACGTCGGCGCGGACGTCCTCGACTCCGAGGACGGGACGATCGAGTACCCGACGATCGCCCTGCTCGTGTCCGGCGGGCACACCTCGCTGCTCCTCGTGCGGGACCTTGTGTCGGACGTCGAACTGCTCGGCGAGACCATCGACGACGCGGCGGGCGAGGCCTTCGACAAGGTCGCGCGCATCCTGGGTCTGCCGTACCCGGGCGGTCCGCAGATCGACCGGGCGGCCGTCGGCGGCGACCCGAAGGCGATCCGCTTCCCCCGCGGACTCAGCCTGCCGAAGGACATGGAGCGGCATCGCTACGACTTCTCCTTCTCCGGCCTGAAGACGGCCGTGGCACGCTGGGTCGAGGCGAAGCAGGACGCGGGGGAGCCGGTCCCCGTCGCGGACGTCGCCGCCAGCTTCCGCGAGGCCGTCGTCGACGTGCTCGTCTCGAAGGCGGTCAAGGCGTGCACCGAGCTCGGCGTGCCCCGCCTGCTGCTGGGGGGCGGTGTCATCGCGAACGCACGGCTCCGCGAGGTGGCAGCCGAACGCACCGCCTCGGCCGGGATCGAACTCCGCATCCCGCCGTTGCAGCTGTGCACCGACAACGGCGCGATGATCGCCGCGCTCGCCGCCCAGCTCATCTCCGCCGGACACGAGCCGTCGTCGCTCGACTTCGGCGCCGACTCGACCCTGCCGGTCACCGAGATCCAGGTGCTCTGACCGCTCGACGAGCAGTCTCGCGGCCGTCGACCGGGTGCGCAGACGTCGGCGCATAGGATGGGCCGGTACCCGGTCACGGATCGAAGGAGCGGCGATGGATCAGCACGAGCACCCCGACGGACGACCTCAGCACCAGGACGGTGCGGTGGACGGGCAGTCGCGCCCGCCGCAAGCCGAGCAGCCGAACGGGCAGCCGCAGCAGCCGTGGGCGCAGCAGCCCCAGGCCCAGCAGCCCTGGTCGCCGTACCAGCCGCCACAGCCCTCCCAGCAGGCCGGCGTCGCGCCGCAGGGCCAGCAGCAGCCGTATCAGCCCCAGGGCCAGCAGCAGCCGTACCAGCCTCAGCCCCAGCAGCCGCACCAGCCTCAGGGTCAGGCCTCCCCGCCACCCACGGACTGGCAGCGCGGCGCCGGCGCGCCCGTCACGCCGCCGACGCACCCTGCCCAGCAGGGGGCGTCCCCCTCGGCGCCTCCGGCGGGTTGGCAGGGCGATCACGCGACCTATCTCCAGACGGTGCCGACGGCGGTCTACCAGGCGCCGAGCCAGGGTGGCTACGCCGCGTACCAGCAGTCGCAGACGCAGACCCCTGCCGCGTCGACCGGGACCTCGCGGAGCACCTGGTCGCTCATCACCGGTGTCGTCGGGCTCGTCGTGTCGGTCTTCGTCGGTTGGGGCTTCCCCCTGTCGATCGCCGCGATCGTGCTCGGGTTCGGAGCCAGGCGTCGCGAGCCGCAGGGCCGAGGTCGCGCCCTCACCGGCCTCGTGACCGGGTTCGTCGGCCTCGCCTGCTCGGTCGGCTGGCTCGTCTACAGCGTCGTCGTGATCATCGGCTACGTCTCGACCTGATCCTCCACAGGCGCTGCGGCCCGGCGGACGCCGTCGGGTCAGGCGTCGGCGGCCGGCGTCACCCGTTCGACGAGCAGCGCACTGTGTTTGCCGGCGATCCTCGTGAGGATGATCGTGGCCGAGCCGTCGCCCTTGAGTGCGAGACGCTTCCGGAACGCCGCGGGGTCGACGTCGACGCCGCGTTTCTTGATCTCGAGGACGCCGATCCCGCGATCACGCATGGTGCGCTTGAGGACCTTCTCGTCCATCGGCAGCCGTTCGAGGACTCGGAAGGTCGTGGCGAACGGCGAGCTCGTCGCGGTGTCGGAGGTCAGGTAGGCGATGCCCTGGCCGAGCATGCCGGCCTCCAACCGGATGGCGAGGTCGCCGATGAGTCGGGCCCGGATCACGGATCCGTCGGGTTCGTGCACGTAGTCGCCGAGCTCCCGCACTGGGGCGTCGTCGGCGTCGGCCTCGGCGTGCAACTCGTGGTGGACGCCGTCCGCGAGGAGGAGCGCGGACCGTCGGACATCCGGACGGGCCAGCGGGCCGAACCAGAGCGCCATCTCGACGAGCTGTCCGTCGACCGACACCCACTGCGCCTCGGCGTCGTCGGGGATGAGGGAGCGGTCGAATCCGGGCCCGAGCTTGACGCCTGTGGGAAGGCGGGTCGCCGCACCGAAGACCAGATCGAGGGACGGGGTGTAGTCGGCGGCACTCGACAGCCGCGCGGTGTCGACGTGTCCTGCGGTGCGCCGCGCGGGATCGAACCAGACCGCGTCGAAGTCGTCGAGGGAGACGTCCTCGGCGGCGGCATTCCGCACGGTCGCCGTGGGGAACGGAGCGAGGTTGTAGCTGGCGATGGCCGCGGTGACCTCGTCGATGTCGACCGCCGTGACCTCCAGGTCGAGCGAGGCCATGGCCATCGAGTCGGCGCCGATGCCGCTGCCGAGGTCGGCGATGCGCGTGAGGCCGGCCCGGGCGAACCGCCCGGCGTGCAGCGCGGCGACGGGAAGGCGCGTGGCCTGTTCGAGCCCGGCCTCGGTGAACAGCATGCGGCCGGCGAACGGACCGAACTTGCCGACGGCCTTCTGCCTGAGCCGCGACTGCGTGAGGACCGCCGCGACCAGCTCGGGGGAGTGGCCCTCCTTGCGCAGGCGCCCGACCAGGCGGACGGCCTCGTCCTTCGTCGGGTAGGGAGGGAGGGCGTCGAGGAGCCTGAGGCCGTCGGCCGTGAGGAGTTCGACGAGTTCCGAACGGTCCATGGTCAGCGGGCCTCGGGCGGAGCTGGATGCATCCGGCAACGGTAGCAGTCGCTGATTGGCACTCGCATTGCATGAGTGCCAGAAGATGCCTACACTGGAATCAGCACTCTCGCAGTGTGAGTGCTAACCACGTCTTCGTTTCAAGAAAGAGGTCAACCGTGTCGGTCTCCATCAAGCCGCTCGAGGATCGCATCGTCATCAAGCAGGTCGAGGCAGAGCAGACCACCGCTTCCGGTCTGGTCATCCCCGACACCGCCAAGGAGAAGCCCCAGGAGGGCGAGGTCGTGGCGGTCGGACCCGGTCGCATCGACGACAACGGCAACCGCGTCCCGCTCGACGTCGCCGTCGGCGACAAGGTGATCTACTCCAAGTACGGTGGCACCGAGGTCAAGTACGCCGGTGAGGACTACCTCGTCCTGTCCGCGCGCGACGTCCTCGCAGTCGTCGTCCGCTAGTCACCAGCGCACGGATCCGGCGGCCCAGGCCGCTCAACAGCCCGAATGGCATTCGCCGTTCGGGCTGTGTCCGTTTCCGGAGGGTGTCGCGGGGAGTCGCGGGTCTAGCCTGGACCAGTGCAGAACCCCAGCGATCCAGCCGACGTCGACATCCACCCCGTCACCGTCGACGGGGGAGACGACCGACGTGCGAGTGTGGCCGTACCCCAGCAGGGGAGCCGGTCCGGACTGCTCTCGGCGGTCGCCGCCTACTGCCTCTGGGGAGCGCTCCCGCTCTACTTCATCGCCCTCGCACCGGCCGGAGCCTTCGAGGTCGTGGCGTGGCGGATCCTCTTCTCCCTCGTCTTCTGCGCCGTCCTCATCCTGGCGACCCGTTCCTGGCGTCGACTGTTCGGCATCCTCCGCCAGCGCCGCATCGTCCTGACGATGGGTCTCGCCGGAGCGCTCATCTACGTCAACTGGCAGACCTACGTGTACGGTGCGCTCAACGGCCAAGTGGTCGAGGCGTCGCTCGGGTACTTCATCAACCCGATCGTGACCGTCTTCCTCGGCGTCTTCTTCCTCCGTGAGCGGCTGCGTCCGGCCCAGTGGGCCGCGGTGGTCGTGAGCGTGATCGCGGTCCTCGTCCTCGCGATCGGGCACGGCAGCGTCCCCTGGATCGCCCTCATCTTGGCCTTCTCATTCGGCCTCTACGGCTACATCAAGAAACTGGTGGGCGGCTCGGTCGACGCCGTGTCCGGGTTGACGCTCGAGACCGTGTGGCTGATGCCGGTCGCGATCGCCCAGCTCATCGCTGTCGGCGTGACCGGTGGGCTGACCATCGGCACCGCGGGCGTCGGGCACGCCCTGCTGCTCGTCGGCGCCGGCGTCATCACCGCCGTCCCGCTCCTGCTGTTCGCGGCGGCGGCCCGCCGCCTCCCGCTCACCTGGATGGGTTTCATCCAGTACTTCGCACCGATCATCCAGTTCGTCGTCGGTGTCGCCGTCCTGCACGAGGCGATGCCGCCGGAGCGCTGGTTGGGCTTCGGTCTCGTGTGGCTGGCGCTCGCGATCCTCACCGTCGACATGCTCGTCGCCTCAACGCGGGGTCGTCGGGCCGCCGGGGCCGAACGGCGCCGCTCGACGCGGGTCTGAACAGCGGATTCCAGCGCTGATCGCGCGACCACTGCAGGAAAAGCGCGAAACAGGCCGTCCTGAGGTAACGATTTGGTCGTGTTACACGCTTGTAACGTCAACGACATTGTCCAGCGCACGTGCAGCGGATAACTTGACTCAACGGCAGCCCCTGGAGCTGCCACTCTTCTGACAAGCAAGGAGTACCATGAGCGTCTTTTCGAAGGCCACGGCCGCTCGCTCCCGCCCACGTTCCATCGTTCTCGGTGGTATCGCACTGATCGGAGCCAGCGCGCTGGTCCTGAGCGGTTGCGCCTCGAGTGGTAGCGGCGACAGCGGCAGCAGCAGCAAGCCTGCTGGCGACCTGACCCTGAAGCTCGGCACGGCGTTGCCGCAGACCGGTAACCTCGCGTTCCTCGGCCCGCCCGAGGAGGCCGGTGTCGGTCTCGCGGTCAAGGAGGTCAACGACGCCGACCTCGGCATCAAGATCGACCTGACGCTCGGCGACTCGGGTGACTCCGACAACAAGGCGTACGCGACCGAGGTCCCCCGTCTGCTCTCCGAGGGCGTCACGGCCATCATCGGTGCAGCGTCCTCGGGTGTGTCGAAGCTCTTCATCGACGAAGTCACCGGCGCAGGCGTCATCCAGTTCTCCCCGGCGAACACCTCCGCGGACTTCACGACGTGGGACGACAACGGTCTCTACTGGCGGACGGCGCCGTCCGACGTGCTGCAGGGCGAGGTCCTCGGGAACCTGATCGCGGAGGACGGCAACGCCACCCTCGGCATCATCTACCTGAACGACTCGTACGGCACCGGCCTCGCGAAGTTCACCAAGGAGGCCTTCGAGAGCGCCGGCGGTGAAGTGGTCGCCGAGCAGTCGTACAACACCGGTGACACCTCGTTCGACGCGCAGATCAGCGCGGTCAAGGCGGAGAACCCCGACGCGATCGCGATCATCGCGTTCGAGGAGACCAAGACGATCGTCCCCGGTCTCGCCGGCTTCCCGTCGGACAAGCTCTACTTCGTCGACGGCAACCTCGCCGACTACAGCGCGGACTTCGCTCCGGGCACCTTGACGGGCGCCAAGGGCACGCTGCCCGGTCTCGACACCGCGAAGCTCGGTGACTTCACCGACCGCCTCCAGGCGTTCGTGAAGGACGAGGGTGGCGAGCCGCTCAAGGACTACAGCTACGCGGCTGAATCCTACGACGCCGTCATCCTGCTCGCCCTCGCGGCGCTGCAGGCCGGTTCGACCGAGGGTGCCGACATGGCGGCAGAGCTCCAGTCCGTGTCCGGTGGTAAGGACAAGGGCGAAAAGGTGACCACCTTCGAAGAGGGTGCGAAGGCCATCGCCGACGGCAAGAAGATCGACTACGACGGCAACTCCGGTCCGATCACGTTCGACGAGAACGGTGACCCGACCGAGGCGACCATCGGTATCTACCAGTACGGTGACGACAACAAGTACACCCGCACCAACTAGTCGCCCTCGCGACTGACGAGGCCCCGGAGTGATCCGGGGCCTTCGTCGTGCCCGGCCCTATCTCTGCCCGCTGCCCCGCGTGTGGTGTGCCGTGTGTGGCGCCAGCGCGGTGCGCTGACGCGAGCGCGGGTCCAGCGCGTGAGCGCGGGTCTCCAGAGACCCGCGCTCACGCGCCTGCGGCGCGCTCACGCCGATTCCGAGCCCATGCGGCACAGCGGGGCGCGCTCACGCCGGCGCACCGCGCTGGCGACGGGAGGGGCGCCTGCCAGCGCACCGCGCTGACGGAGGGTGCGGTGCGGTCACGCCGGCGCACCGCGCTAACAGCGACCAGTTGGGCGCCCGGGTCAGTCAACGGAACGCGCGTTGCAGTCCCGCGCGCTCGAGTTTCGCGGCGAGCCGGCTCGGATGGACGAGGTCCTCCCAGGTGGCGCGGACGACGGTGTAGCCGAGCGCGCGCAGCCGGTCCTCCCGATGCTTCTCCGCCAGGACGATGTCGGCCACGTCCCGTCCTTGCGTGAACTCCTCCCGCACATACTTCTGCCGGCCGTCGAGTTCGAGGATGATGCGCTCGTCCGGCCAGACCGCATCGACCACGCCGACTGGTCCGTCCGCGTCGGAGAAGGCCTGCTGCAGCACCGGCAGGGCGAAACCGAGCTGCGCGATCACGACCCGCATCTTCGATTCGCCACCGTTCGCGGCGAGGGGGTCCGCGAATTCGATCGCAAAGCGCACCTGCCGTCCTCCCCGACGGCCCGGCAGGTCTCGTGCGAGCGAGCGGAGCGCCGTCTCGTCGGTGAGCTTGAGCCGGAGGGCAGCGTCGGCGACGGCGACGGCGTCCTCGAGGCGGGCGATCCGAGCGAGATCGACGACGGTCCGAGCCGGGTCCGTGACCGCGAGCCCGTACCGCATCCGTCGGGCGACGGAGCCCTGCGTCGTGTGACGGATGATGCCGGGTGCCGAACGCCCTCCGCGATCACCGGTCGTCAGCGTGTGCACCTCGGGAGGCCACGGACCCACGATCGGGAGTCCCCACAACCGCGCTGCCGAGTAGTGGCTGAACAGAGCGTCCTTGCGGAGCGCGACGGCCGCCGCATCGATCCGGACACGGTAGCGGTCATCGGGGGACAGGGAACTCCATATCGGTTCAGGGACGTAGATGCCCTTCCGAAGACGCACCAGGTCGCCGTCGCGGTGGGCGGCGCTCACCAGGCGCTCGGCACCGACCCGACGTGCGTCGCGGACGAGGAGGAGTCCGTTCGGGCGGAGGAGCAGGTTGAGATCGAAGGATTCCATCGCCTCACCGTGCCCGTTCGCGTCCGCCGGCACCTCGTGTCGTGGAAGCGATGTGGAGAACTGCTCCCATCCAGCCTGCGGTGGAGCGAGGGTGGAGTGGTGCCCAGCGCGGTGCGCTGACGCCGGCGCTGGTCGTCTGCCTCAGCGCGGGTCGCTGTGCCGCAGTGGTGATGACTCGGCGTGAGCGCGGGTCCAGCGCGTGAGCGCGCACCTCCGGAGACCCGCGCTCAGGCGCCAGGAC
>NZ_JACYTU010000017.1:0-43978 GCF_014841225.1 Plantibacter sp. CFBP 8804 | reverse complement strand
CCGGTGCCGCGAACGGCCCCGGGAGCAGTGTGCTCCCGGGGCCGTCGGACGTTCAGTCGGTCAGGCCGCCCGACGACGCGCACGCATCGCGACGAGGACACCACCGAGGAGGACTAGCAGGACCCCCGCGCCGATCGTGCCGAACGGCAGCTCGGTACCCGTCGTCGCGAGCGAGCCGCCCGACGCCGAACCGTCGACGCTCGTCCCGTCGGCCGCGACGATCCGCACCTCGGTCCACCCGATGAGCGAGCCGTCGGCCGCGTAGACCGCGACCCGGTGGTCGCCCAGCGTCGCGTCGGCCGGGATCGTGGCCGACAGGTCAGCGGCGGCGTTCGTCGTGCCGGTGGCGATTCGCGCCGGCGTCGAGTACAGCCACACCTCGACGGCCGTCGCGGCGAAGCGGTCCTCGAGTCCGACCGTCACGGTCTCGCCCCGCCGCACCGTGTCGGCGAGCGTGATCGCACCGCGGTTGGCCTCGGTGAAGCTCGTCCCGGGCAGTGGCGTGACCCCACCGGTCGGGGGCGTCACGGGCGGCGTGGTCGTCCCTGGCAGCGACCCGAGACGCAGGGCCTCGGAAGCGTAGCCGTCGGCGAACCAGTACACGGGACGCTTGCCGTCGACTGACAGCGAGGCCGGCGCGGTCGCGAAGCCCTCGTTGTTGAGGTTGGGCAGTCCCGCCGGACGCTCGACCTGAGCGATCCCGGGCTGCTCGGTCCCGTTCAGCGTGATCTGTGCACCGGTACCCGCACAGCCGTCGTCGCACACGGCCCACAGCACGCCGAGCGTCGTGTCGTAGTCGAGCGCCATGACCGCTGGGAGGCCCGGGTCGATCGTCGAGATCAGCGTGGCCGAGCCGTCGGCGTTCAGTGCGAAGGCGTACACGTCGCCGGTGTCCTCGACGCCGACGAAGAACAGTCCGTCACCATGGCCCGCGTAGTTCGCCGGGTCGTACGTCGCCTTCGTGTTGTCGTCGAAGAGCTTGCCGGCGAGGTCGCCGTCGGCCACCCACTCGACGGCCTCGACACCGAGGTTCGCACCGACCGTCGGCAGCAGGACCGTGAGGTCCCACTCCTGGGAGGCGACGACGTCGGGGCCGGGCGCGTTCGGGTCGACCTTGAGCACGGCGTTGAGCGTCGTGCCCTTCACACTGTTGTCGCGCTCGACGCCGACATAGACGGAACCAGCGCCGTCGACCGTGATGCCCTCGGTGTCGGGGCCGGCAGCGGACGGGTTCGACGCGTCCTTCTGGAAGCGGGCGCGCTTGCCCTTCTCCCAACCGTCGACGAACGAGACCGAACCGTCTGCGGCGATCGCGAGCTTCCAGAACGAGCCGGTGCCATTGTCGACCGCCCAGAGGAACGCGCCGTCGGCGGTGACCTGGGTGTCGAGGCCGGAGCTGTCCTCGAGGAACATCGGCGTGGTGTCGAGCACCGTCACGTCGGGCGAACCGGGCCACGGGCCGACCGGGATCTCACCGGCGCAGACGTTGGCCGCACCCTTGGTGGCCTCGGCCGTCGCTGCGAAGGCGCCGGTCGCATCGGGGCAGCGTCCCCAGGTGTTCGCCGGGTGGCCCTCGCTCCAGGTGGTCGAGTCGAGCAGTGCGTCGCCCTCGAAGAGACGGACCGTGTCGCCGCCGCCGAGACCGAAGCCGAGGGCTGCGCGCTCGATGACGAGGTAGCCGCCGGCCGCGATGCTCGTGCCGGTGGGGATGGCGTAGGCGTGAGTGTCGTCGTCGTCCTTCACGACGATGCCGGAGACGTCGAGCGCGGCGGTCGTCGGGTTGACGAGCTCGATCCAGTCGTCGGGCGATCCGCCGTCGGACTCGACCTCGTTGATGCGCACCGGGTTGCCGCACGCGTTCCGCAGGCCCTTGGTGGAGACGGCGGTGTCGACGAACTCGCCCGTGCCGTCGGGGCAGCGCGCGAAGACGCCGTCCGCGTGGGCCGCGTAGGTGTACTCGGCGACCGTCGCGCCGGCGGCGTTCCGCACGGTGGTGGTGTCGCCGTTGCCGAGCCCGAACGCGAAGTTCACGTTCTGGTCGAAGACGAAGTAGGCGCCGGGCTCGAGGATCGTGCCCGCGGGCAGCGGGGTCGTCTCGGCGGCGTGGCTCACCGGGTCGTTGTCCATGAGCGTCCAGCCGGAGATGTCCAGCGCGGTCGCCTCGAGGTTGACGATCTCGACCCAGTCGGTCGTGTCCTTGTTCGACTCGACCTCGTTGATCGCGACGTTCGGGAGGACGCAGTCGTTCGCGGCACCCTTGGTGATGCGTGCGAGCGTGAAGGCGCCTTCACCGTCGGGGCAGCGGGCGAGCGTCGCAGCGATGAAGTCGCCGTCGATGGCCGCGTGGCCGCTCCACGTTCCCGAGCGGTCGATGAGCGTGCCGGTCGCGTCGAACAGGCGGATCTCGTCGGCGCTGCCGATGCCGATCGGGTCACGGAACGCGCCCTGCGTCTCGGTACCGCCGACCAGGCCGATCGTCGCTTCGTCGACCACGAGGAACTCGCCGGGAGCAATCGACGTGCCGGGCAGGAACTGCCAGCGGTGGTCGTCGGAGTTGTCGCGGATCTCGTAGCGCGAGATGTCGAGGGCCGTCGTGCCGGGGTTGAAGAACTCGACCCAGTCGGATGGCTGGGAGTCGATCTCGTTGATGCGGATCTCACCGTCGGTCTCGGGGACCTCGGGTGCGGTGAAGACGTTCGTGGCGCCCTTCGTCGACTCGGTGGTCTCGGCCCAGCCGGCGCGGTCGGCGGTGACGCCGTAGGTGACCGGCGCGTGTGCGGTCCACGAGTACTCGTCGGCGATCGCCGCGGTCGGGTCGAACAGGCGGACCGAGTCCTCCTTGCCGAGGCCAAACCCGAGCTGGTCCTCGTCGACGACGAGGAACGCACCGGGCTCGACGACGGTGCCGGCCGGGAACGCGTAGTTGCTGTCGTCCTTGTTGTCCTTCACGACCCAGCCGTCGAGCGTGACCGCGGTCGACGCGGTGTTGGTGAACTCGATCCAGTCGCCGGGGACGCCCCCGGAGGACTCGACCTCGTTGATCTGGAGCCCCGGCGCTGGGGCGGCGATGGCGGCGGCTGGCGTCGCGATGAGGGCGGTTGCACCGATGGCGCACGCGGCGGTCATCGTCAACACGCGGTTGAGGCGGGGCATGGGTCTCCAGGGCACGAAGGGACGGGGATCACGTCCCATCCCATCGGCGTGGGGTGGCCGGGTGGAGGAGCGGCGGTGACCGGGAGGTGAACGGCGGGTGGCTTCCCAGGCGGGACGTGCCACGATCCAGCAGATCGGCCGCAGCGACCAGGACTACGCTCACCCCATGACCGACGATGCGACCACCGACACCGCTCCGCGCGCAGACCTCACCGGCTGGGTGCGGACCCCGTTCACCGGCGGCGGCGTCACGCACGACCGCTTCGAGAAGGGGTCCGGGCCGGGCGTCGTCCTCATCCCCGAGCTGCCCGGGCTCACGCCCGAGGTCCTCGGGCTCGCGGAGCACCTCGTCGCGGAGGGCTTCACCGTCGCGATCCCGTCACCGTTCGGGACGCCCGGACACGAGGGGACCCTCGGCTACACGCTCGCGAGCGTCAGCAAGGTCTGCGTCTCCGCCGAGTTCAAGGCGTTCGCGACCGGCGCCCACCGACCGGTCGCCGACCACGTCCGGGCACTGGCCGGCGACCTCGCGGCCCGCACGCCGGGCCCTGGCGTCGGCGTCATCGGCATGTGCTTCACCGGCGGTTTCGCGCTCGCGGCTGCCGTCGACGAGCACGTCCTCGCGTCCGTCATGAGCCAGCCGTCCACGCCGTTCCCCGTCAGCCGGGCCCGCCGCATCGACCCCGGGATGTCCAGCGCCGAGTTCGACGCCGTCGCAGCCCGCGCAGCTCAGGGCTCGGTCTGCGCACTCGGCCTCCGCTTCAGCGAGGATCGAGCCGTCCCACGGGAGCGCTTCGCGACCATCGCGGCCAAGCTCGGTGACGCGTTCGAGGTCATCGAACTCGACTCCTCTCCCGGCAACGCGGCCGGCTTCTCGAAGACCGCGCACTCGGTCCTCACGGGCGAGGTCCGCGAGCGCGACGGCCACCCGGCGTTCGAAGCACGCAAGCGCGTGGTCGCCTTCCTCCGGGAACGACTCGCGACACCGTCCGCGTCGGCCTGATCTTCCCAGCCGCCCGTCACGCTGCGATCATCGACTCCATGACCTCGACACGACACGACCGCGCGACACCGAACCTGCCGTCACGCAGCTTCGACGCGACGGAGACGTTCTACTCGGCGTTCGGCTTCGAGCGCACGTTCCGAGACGAGGGCTGGCTGATCCTCGTCCGCGGTGGTCTGCAGCTCGAGTTCTTCCCGGCACCCGACCTCGACCCCGCGTCGAGTAACTTCATGTGCTGCCTGCGTGTGGCCGACGTCGACGAACTCTACGACGCCATCCGACGTTCAGGAGTCCCCGAGGCGACCGTCGGCGCGCCTCGCCTGCACCCGGTCCGGATGCAGGACTGGGGACTCCGAGCCGGATTCCTCATCGACCCCGACGGCACGCAGCTCACCCTCATCGAGCAACGCGACTGATCCGCGACAGCGCGATGTCCGCGGGTCGCTGCTCGGGACCGCCCTAGAAGAAGGTGATCCCGTGCGGCGCGCGCGGCGTCTGGAGCATCGATCGCAGCAGGAGCGGCGCAGCGGGGTCGGCCGCCTGCAGCACACCGGCTGCGGCGAGCGACACCGGGGAGACCGCGCCGAGCAGGAGCGAGCCGAGGTCGGCGACGTCGAGCGCGAGGTCGGCGCCGGCCGCGTCGGTCTCATCGCTCAGCTTCGTGGCGGTTCCACGGCCACCGGTCACCTCGAGGCGGAAGGTGCCCGCCGCGTAGCCGAGGGCGTCGGTCACGGCGATCGTCAACGTGCCGTCGACCGCGAATGGCCGTGACGCGAGCACGGCCGGGAGGTCGAGGACGCGCAGCCACACGTGGTCTTCTTCGTGCTCGATGTCGTAGGCACGGTTGTCGCCGAGGGCCGAGACGATCGGGTCGTCGAGCCGGGCGCGGTTGTACTTCACGACGTCGTTGAGGTCGATGGAGAGCAGGAACTCCCAGAGCGACAGGTAGGCCGCGTCCGTTGCGTAGACGAGGTCGATGATCTCGATACCGGTCTGTCCGCCGGGCTGCTCGACCATGCGCCACGTGACGTAGCCGTCGACCTCTTCGCCGTCGGCGGGACGGTGCACGGCGGCGCGGGTGTCCTTCGCCGGTTCACCATCGCGACCCAGTGTGCCCAGGACCAGCGGCCAGGATCCGGTGTTGCGGACCATGGACCCGATCGAGCGCTCGTCGAAGCGATCGAACACCTGTCGTGCGACGCCGTCGACCAGGTACTCGGGGGTGACGACCGACACGATGCCGCTCGTCGGCGCGAGGAACGGCAGCGCCTTCGCGCGCTTCACGACGACGTTGCGCTCACGGATCGCGGAGCCGAACCCGAAGCGACGGTAGATGGTGCCCTCGCTGGCGGTGAGGGCCGCGATCGCATAGCCGTCGGCGACGCCGCGCTCCAGAGCCTGCGTCATCATGCGGCGCAGGATCCCGCGGCGGCGCTCGGTCGGGCGGACAGTGACGTCGGAGATCGCCTGCGTGTTGATGCTGCTGCCGTCGCCCCAGCTGAGCGCCTTCGGGAACCAGGAGAAGGTGCCGGCGGGCCAGGTCTCATCGACCGAACCGGGCTGCGGCTTGCGGACATAGGCGCCGAGCAGGACCGCTTCGTCGGCGATGAGTTCGTTCACCTTGCGCTTGCGCGCCTCCGGCTTGGGGGTGGACTCGTGGAAGCCGAATCCGATGGCGTCGAGGGCTGCAAGGCTCTCGGGCGTCGGTTCGCCGTCGGCCCCGTTCGCGAACGGGAACTCACGGAGCTCGTACCGGGTGTCGAAATCTTTGCTGTTGGCCACGACTCCAGCCTAACGACCCGGCCTGACACGCCCCCGGGAAGCGCGGTGGGAGAGCGACCTCACGGCAGGGTGATCGACACCTCGACCGTGTACTCGTCGGCGGTCTGGCCGAGCACCCGCTGCCGGAGCTCAGTGGTCGGCATCGTGATCCCCCGCTCCGCGATCGCGTCGAACAGGGCGACCACCGCGGGGTGGGTCGATCCCTCCGGGAGCTCGACGCCCGGTTCGGATCGCCAGACCGCGGCGAGCTCGGTCCGCTCGGGCAGCACGTCGACCGTGGTCTCGTCACCACCCCACGTCGGTTCGAGCTGCGACGAGGTCGGCCAGCAACAGACGATCTCGACCGCGCCCTGCTCACCCGGACGGAGCGCGGTCCAGAACGTGCCCGTCGGGCCGACGCCGGCTTCCTGCAGGGCGACGTAGAGCTGCGAGAACTGCTCGTTCGCGTCGTCGTCCGTCACGGCGTCCTCATCACCGCGGGGCACAGTGAGCACCCGTCCGACGTAGGGCTGGGGTGGGAGCGCCCGTTCGAGGATCTCGACCGGTGCCGCGAGCGACGCGACGACCGAGCGGGCCTGCGCGAACGCGTGGTCCTCCTGCTCCCGCTGTTCCAAGACCAGGCGATGGTGCACGTCGATCGCGGTCGACGGGTCGGCGCCGGCGACGGAGACACCCACCGCGGCGAGGGGAACACCGGCATCGCGGAGGGCCTTCACGATCACGCCCGAACGCACCTGCTCCTCGCCGTAGCGGCGGTAGCCGGAGTCGGGATCGACGTCGGCCGGAACCAGGACACCCTTCTCGTCGTAGTGGCGGAGCGCCTTCACGCTCAACCCGGTCATGCCTGCGAACTCTCCGATGTGCAACATGCTTCAAGCATCACGCCTCCCCCTACGGGAGAGTCAAACCGGCGCGTCTCATTGGTGCTGGCGACGGCTCAGAGCGCACCTCGGCGCCCGACAGGCTTCAGCAGGGAGGGGCGTTACTGAAGTTTATGGAGCCATCCTTCAGTAAGGACGATCGTTGGTGAAGGATACGGTCCGAGCATTCGCTGTCGCCCCTGCCCCCACGAACGCCGCGACGCAGTCCTCGACTGCTGTGCCCCAGGGGCCATCAGTGCTTCTGGGCTCGGAACCGGCGCGACACTGCAACCCACAGCAGACCGCCGATCATCGCGTACGCACCTCCGAGGATCAGCCATCCGACCGCGGTCTCTCCGACCGATGGCCGGATGACGATCGCGGTGAGCGCGACAGGCGCGACCATGACCCCGAGCGATGTTCCGAAACCGAAGACGCCCTGGTAGGCGCCGATCCGCTGCGGTGGCGCGTAGGCGTAGCTCAGGGTCCACCCGGCGGCCGACGTCAACAGCTCGGCCAGGGTGAGGACGACGACAGCCCCGCAGAACAGCGAGGCGCCCGGCAGGTCAGGGACCAGCGTCGAGGCAGCGAACAACGCTGTCGCGCCAAACAGGAGTCCGCCCGCGAGAGCGAGCGCACGAGCCGACCGTGAGGGTGTGTCGGCGAGGGAGGAGATCGGGACCTGCAGCAAGACGACCAGGACGGTGTTGACAACGATCGCGACGGGGATGAGGACGTAGCGATCCTCAGTTCCGGTCGACACCCACAGCGGCAGCAGGAAGTCCAGGATCAGGTAGAACGACGACAGCGCGGCGATCCCGAGGACGAAGACCGTGAATCCGTGGTTGGCGAACACCGACAGCGGCGATCCTTCCCCAACCGGTCGGGCGTCGACCGGCTTCGGCCGAGGGGCGCGCAGCAGCAGGAAGATGCCTCCCATCTCAGCTACCGCCATCGCAAGGAACGCTGCGCCGTACGGAGTCGGGTCAGGAAGTACGAGGACGACCGCAGCGAGCGCGGCTCCGATCGCGATGCCGAGATTGCCGACCGCACGCATCAGAGCGCGACACCTCGTCGCGGCCGCGGTCGGCAGCCGCTGACCGATCCACGTCGCGAGAGTCGCCGCGGAGCTCCGGTCGAATGCAGCCACCACGCTGAACGCGATGACAGCCATCAGCCAGTCGTCGTAGAACACGAGCGAGCCGTACCCGACTGCGACACCGCAGGACGAACCGACGGTGACCGCCTTCGGGCTGAAGTGGTCGGCAACGAACCCGCCGAAGAGCGACCCGACAAGCCCGAACGCCCCTGTGATGAAGACGGCGACCGCGACCGTCTGCTCATCGATGCGCAGCCCACTCGACAGGTAGATGACCGACAGCGCCACGAATCCTCCGCGCGCCACGGCTTTCGCAAGTCCGTTGGACAGCATGGCGACGACCGTCCGCCGATCCCCGTCACTGAGATCGTTCGGAAGATGCCAGCCGGCGCGCAGTCCGTGCAGCAGCGAGGTCACTGATCCCCCGACCGGGTATGCAGACCGAAGGTCCACTCCGACTTCACTGCCTCGGAGAAGTGCACGCGTTGCCAGGCCCGAAGCCCGGCGGTGTCCGACGCCGCTGGTGCGATCTCGGCCTGGTCTGCGAACCAGGACTGGAGCAGGCGGACCCGCTCGTCGAACTGGGCGAGATCGGGCGCGGTGATGAGTGCCTCAGCGGTACGGATGTGCGTTCCGTGGGCGGCTCCGTGCCGCAAAACCGATCCGGGGGCGAGAAAGTACCGGGCGAACTCGACGCCGCTCTGGCGGTGGACCTCGTCGAGCGTCGGAACCGTCAGGATCGTGCCCTCCGACGTCAGCAACTGCGTCGTGCCGACGATGCCGGAACGCGTCGCGGTCGACTGCTGCGGTTGTCGCCCGAGCGCGCAGCGGATGGCTGCCTCGACGATCGAGAAGCCGTACTTCAGGAGCAGCTGCTCGAAGGTGAAGGCCCCTCCACGCCGGAGGGCGCACTCACCGAAGACGTAGCCGTCGGTCGGCGACCAGAAGATCTCCATATGGAATGCCCCGCGCCAGGCGCCGAGGGCGGACAACGCCGACTCAGCCATCGGCGACACGTCCCTGTACACGTCAGGCGCTTGTGCCGGGTCGAGCTTCACCATCGTCATCGGCGCACCGGCACTCAGCGATTGCAGCGGCGGAGCACCGTAGTGACTCATCGAGAGGAACTCGATGCGACCGTCGAAGACGATCCCGTCGACCACCCACTCCTTCGCGACGTCGACGCACGATTCGAGGAGGAAGTCCTTGTCGCCGGCGTCGGACTCGCCGAGGGCGATCAATGCCGCACGGAGCTCGGGCTCATTCCGGACGATCGCGGTGTGCATCGTCCCTGCGCGCGATGCCGGCTTCAACACGTACGAGCCAGGCCAGGGTACTGAACCGGCGTCGAACGTCCGCACATCTGGAATCGGCCAATGGGCGGCGGTCGGGATCCCCACTGCCTGGACCGCGCTCTTCTGCACGCGCTTGTCCCGGAAGACCGAGACATCACCCGAGCGGGTGAGCCGCGACGTGTCGGCAAGCGCGGCGAGCGCGTTGCAGGCGCCGAGCGCGAACTCGTCCGTCGTGTATACACCGTCGAACTGCTCGGGACGCGAGCCGGCGAGCATCAGAGCGGCGAGACAATCGTCGAGTCGACTGTGGTCCTCGACCAGCAGGACTGGCAAGTCTCCAAGCTCACGAAGCCCAGCTCGCGCACTGGCTCGTGAGCAGATGACCACCGTCTCGACGCCGAGGGCCGCTGCAGTATCGACCGCCGGCCAGTCGAGCCCGATCATCAAGAGCCGTGAACCGGCGACGTCGCGGGTGCGGTCGTTCGAGCTATCGGCCATGAACCGTCTCCAAGTACCACTGCTGCACAGTCCGTCCTATGTCTGTCTTCGGCAGCACGCGCCCATCCACGCTCCGGACCGGGACGACCTCGTACGCAGTGCCACAGACGAAAGCCTCATCCGCCTCGAACACCTCACTCGGCCGGACATGGCGTTCTTCCGTTCGCAGACTCAAGGACTCAGCACCGTTCAGGATCGTGCGTCTCGTGATACCTCCGAGAAACGTGTCTGCGATTGGCGTCACCAACGTGGAGCCGAAGACCAGGAAGACGTTCGCTCCCGTGACATCCGCAAGCCGGCCGTCATGCGTCGTGAACAGCGCGTCGTCGGCACCCGCCTGGCGCGCTTCCTGTGCGGCAAGTGTGCCGATCGTGTAGACCGTCGAGCATTTGGCCAGAACCGGAACAGTGTCCGGAGCTGGCCTCCGCCACTGCGACCAGCTGAGGTCGATGCCGTCTCGGGTGGCGAACGGAGCGGGCCACACCGCCGCAGCGAATGCGAGATGGACGGGCGCCCCCTCTCCGCCGAGCCCCAGCGCCTCTCCGCGCCAAGCGATGATCCGGAGGTAGCAGTCGCTCACGTCGAGCACTGCGAGATAGCTCTCGATCTCGAGGCAGATCCGTCGCCCGTCGAGCGGCAAGCCGAATCCGAGGTGCTCAGCGGAAGCTACGAGACGCGAGACGTGACGGTCAAGCTCGAAGGCCCGGCCGCCGTAGACGCGAATGCCCTCATAGACCGCCCCCGCGTAATGGAGGGCGTGGGACATCACCGAAGCCGTGGCATGCTCCGCGGGGAGAATCCGGCCATCCACCCACAATTGCTTCCGAGCCATCATGCGTACACGACCGAGATGTCTGCGTCGAGCTGATGGTGGAAGTCCCGCAGCTCACCGAGATCCGCGTGTGCAGAAAGAACGAAGGCCGGGTACCCACTGAAGGCAGGGTAGGGGAGGATGACTTCGCCGGGCCACATCATTTGGACGATGTCGAGAACGGCTGATCGCTGGCTCACCATATCGAGTCCTCGAATCTCCTGGATCACGCCGCTGCCGCGACAGGGCACGATGTAGTTACCGGCTGCTTGCACCACCGAGGTCGTCTCGTAATCGAACACGCTCGGGCGCCGCCCGGTAGCGGCAGCGAGTACCTCCGCGAAGAAGTCGATCCCGGTCGCGGCGCTCACGAGGGTGGCAGAGACACCTGAACCGCCGATGCGGGCGCCGATCTCCAAGATGTTAGGGGTGCCGTCCGCATCGAGACGGAGCTCGGTGTGCGTCGGACCACTGTCAATATCAAGCGCTCGGTGTGCCTCCAGAACGACTCGGCGGATGTCGTTCTCGCTTTTCAGGTCCAGGCCTGACGGGATCTGGTAGATCGACTCCTCGAAGAACGGACCCTGGGGCTGTCCTTTGTATCCGATGGACAGGATGCGGCTTGCTCCGGCGAAGGTCATGGCTTCGACCGCGAACTCCGGCCCTGCGATGAACTCCTCGACGACCACCTCGGTCGACGGACCGAGATCGGTCATCGCGGCGGCCGACCGGACAATCGCATGAGCAAGCTCATCGTGATCGACCACAAGCTCGACCCCTGTGCTCGAGAACCCGTTCGATGGTTTGACGACCACCGGCAGGTCGAGTGACTTGGCTTCGGCGAGCAACGCTTCACCTGCGGGCCCCGAACAGTATCTCGGGCTGGGTAGTCCGCTACGCACCAAAGCCGACCGCATAGCCCCTTTGTCTCGCAGGCGTGAGATGACCCGAACCGACAGTCCGGGCAGCTGATGCATCGCTGCTGCACGACTCACCGCCGGTAGCGAGGCCTCATGCATGCCGAAAATACCGGATGCGCGAAACCGACCGATGACATCACTCAAGAACTCGACGAACTCTGTTCCTCCGATCGGGCCCGACCAGTGCGCGATCACGACATTCGTACTCTGTTCTCCGAGATCCCAATCGGAGGACTCGTCTTCGCGAGGAATCACGACCACGCGGCATCCGAGCTTCTGCGCACTTGAGATGAATCCGTCGAAGCGTCGTCGTGGATGAACGACGACGGCCACTTCCGGTTGATGCTCCCCGGTCACGCGGAGGGTGTTCTGCTGAAGTCCAACGGGGGTACGGCATCGAAATGTTCGACGTGACGGCGAAGAATGCGCTGTTCGTCGGTCAGCGCATACTTGTCACCCGCGACAGTACTTTCGACGAGGTACCGGCGCACCATCTGGGTCGCGTTCCAGCGGTACTCGTCAGGCGTCAATGAGTCACGTTCCAGGGCTTCAATGTCCACGACCAACGCACGCAATGCCTCGACCGCGCCGCCTTGGTCGATACCGATCACCCCACCGCGGATCTCCAGAGCTCCGCGATCCTGGAGGTACGAGAACAGGAAGATGCCAGTGCCCGCGTCGAAGTTTCGCTCGGGGTGAGGCTCCAGTGGATAGCGGAACACCCGTTCAAGCAAGATCATGCTGAAGAGCTCGTCGAAGTAGGGAACGTCACCTTCACGCGCCATCAGGAGCAGCTTGACGTCAACCTTGATCTCTTCAATCACACCGATGAACCAGTGCATCTTCAGCACCGCGTTATCGGCCATGGACCACGGGCCCGAGAAGTGTGCACGGTCGTGCAGATACCCCCACAGACTTCGCACTTGAAAGCAGAGGTACTCGTCGAGTCGGGCTGAGCTCGAGAAGCGGTTGGGATCGTCCAGCAGGAGGCCGGCATTTGCGGCCGCGATCGTGCGGTGGATGTCGAAGAACTTGCTGAAGAAGAAGACCGCGTAGAACTGACGCTCGATCGGTCGGAGCGCGGCGACACTCTCTGGAAAGAAGACGAGGCAGTTACCGAGAGTGAACCCCTCGGAACCAGCGAGCAGGATCACGTCCATGTGCACGTCGTGGTCGTGCGGGTAGGTCGATTCCACCTCAGCCAGCAGCCTGGACTGATGGCGTTGGATGAAGAACAGCTCAAGTCGGACACCGGAGGGTGTCGTGCTGTTCGTTGCGCGAGTGACGCCGACGAAGAGGGCAGCTTCGCCGTCGCCGACACGGGAGAAGGCATCACGCGATCGGTCGAAATATGGCTTTTCGTCGAGTCCTCTATCGAGCCAATCGGCAATGTCGTCCGCGAAGGCTTGCGCCTGAACGTCCCGACCAATGTCCCCGAACACTGCAACGACTTGATCTCGGATACGAGTCAGTAGCTCTCGGTCCGAATCGGTCGGATCAGGGATGACCCCCAGGGCAGTTTGACGCAGTCGAAACGCATCGATGAGGGGCACCACCTGGTCGCGAAGAACGTCCGCTGTGGCCGCGTTGGCAGGCCGGATCAAGTTCTCCAAATTGGTTTCGAGCATGTTGGTCCTCTTCTTTAGTCGGCCATCAGCACGTGCGGAGAGACGGGTGAGCGTGCAAGGTGAAAGCCATGTCGACAGGCCCATGGTCGATGAGTGTCGTCAGCCCGAAGCGGTCAGCCGCCGCTTGTGTGGTGATACACGAGTCGGCGAGTCCGGCCGCGCAATCGGCTGCTGCTTGCGAGTTGCTGCTGCTCGAGATCCACCTGACCGCACCTGGAACGAGTGCTCGCGGTGCGGGGTGAGCCGCGCAGGTGGAAATGACCGCACCTTCAGTCGCATCGGTGCGCGCGAGGACCATCGAGTGCGTCGGCATGAGAAACGTGTCGATGATCGTCAGCTCCCCAAGGTTGCTGAACACGAGGTCATGGAGAGCCGGGTAGGCAGCGCAAGCCATGACCGCTTGCGACGCATCTTCGAGCGCCTGGACCGCTCGCTCCACACTGCTGTGAAGCTCCACTCGGCCCGTCACCTGATGATCGCTCAGCCATCTCCGCGCAGCCGCCTCGAGATTCGAGCCCTCCGGGCCCAAGGTATGAATGCGACTGATCGTGCCGAGATACTGCGGATCCACGTAATTCCCCCGTTGTTGGACTCGTGCATTGGGGTGTCTGCTCTACGGAGGCTCCCCGGCACGATGCGAGATGGCATCCAGAGTGCTCGGAGCCAGCAAGATCGAGCATAAGGTGGGCGAATAACATATATCAAGTATCAGAGGGATAACAGGCGACTGTTGCCGTTTCACCTCCACCTCGCGGTGAGGCCCGAAGACGGCGACACTTGCGCGAGGTCCCGGGCAAGGCCGTCGGTGAGTGACCTCAGCACCGCTCAGCGGACCTCGCGGTCTTCGGCCAACCGGTAGCCTTCACGCGTGAACATCGATCCCACCGCATTCACCATCTTCTCCGTCACTGCCTGGCTGCTCGGCTTCATCCTGTTCGTGCTGCTGTGGATCTTCATCATCCGGACCGCGGTCCTGTCGGCGCTTCGGAAGCACCACGCGGAGACACAGGCCGAGCGCCGAGCCGCCGCAGGACGCGGCCTGCCGCAGTAGAGGCCGCGCAACTGATGCCACTTCCCCACGACACGGAGCACCTCCGGTTCCGGCGCATGACACCGGCGGACCTCGACGAGATGGCGAAGCTCCTCGGCGACCTTGCGGTCATGCAGTTCTACCCGGCGCCGAAGACCCGCGAGCAGGCCGCGGCGTGGATCGCCTGGAACGAGGACAACTATGCCCAGTACGGTCTCGGCCTGTGGATCATCGAGACCCGCGACGGCGACTTCGTCGGTGACTGCGGCCTGACGTGGCAGCGGGTCAACGGCGATCTGAAGCTCGAGGTCGGGTACCACGTGAGTCCTGCCTGGCAGGGTCGAGGGTTCGCGACCGAGGCCGCCGCCGCCAGTCGGGACTTCGCCCAGGAGCACACGGACTCGTCAGAGCTCGTCGCGATCGTCCACCCCGACAACCGGGCGTCGTCGCGCGTGGCGGAGAAGATCGGCATGCGGCGCGTGGACGACGACCTCGGGGCAGACGCGTCGGTGCGGCACGTGCTGAGCATGCGACTTCGATCGACGGCCGGCCTCAGCGACGCCGATCACCTCACTGAGTAGCCGCCGCACCTACCCCCGCGCCGCCACGAACGCCGCGACGCAGTCCTCGATGTCCTGCTCACTGTGGGCGGCACTGATCTGCACCCGGATGCGGGCCTCGCCGCGGGGCACCACCGGGAAGCTGAACGGGATCACGTAGATGCCCTGCTCCAACATCCGCGCCGCGACCTGCACCGCCTGCTGCTCGTCGTCGAACATCACCGGGATGATCGGGTGCGAGCCTTCCAGCAGCCGGAAGCCCTCCTCGGTCATGCGGGCACGGAACAGGTCCGCCTTGCGGAACAGTCCCTCGCGCAGCTCGTCACCCTCCGCCGCGAGCTCGACGGCCCGACGCGCCCCGGCGACGAGCGACGGCGCCAGGCTGTTCGAGAACAGGTACGGCCGGCCCGACTGCCGCAGCACGTCGACGATCTCCTGCTTCGCGCTCACATACCCGCCCGACGCACCACCGAGCGCCTTGCCGAGGGTGCCGGTCAGGATGTCGACGCGGTCCTGCACCCCGAACAGCTCGGGCGTCCCGCGACCGCCCGGGCCGACGAAGCCGACGGCGTGTGAGTCGTCGACGAGCACGAGCGCGCCGTAGCGGTCGGCGAGGTCGCAGATCTGGTCCAAGGGCGCGTAGAAGCCGTCCATCGAGAACACGCCGTCGGTGACGATCACGGTGCGACGTGCGTCGGCCGCGTTCATGAGCTGCTGCTCGAGGTCGGCCATGTTGCGGTTGCGATAGCGCAGGCGGCGGGCCTTGCTCAGGCGGATGCCGTCGATGAGCGACGCGTGGTTGAGCGCATCGGAGATGATCGCGTCATGCTCACCGAACAGCGCACCGAAGACCGCTCCGTTCGCGTCGAAGCAGGAGGAGAACAGGATGGTGTCCTCCGTGCCGAGGAAGGCGCTCAGCTCCTGCTCGAGGTCGCGGTGGATCTGCTGCGTGCCGCAGATGAAGCGGACACTCGCGAGCCCGTAGCCCCACTCGTCGAGCGCCAGCTTCGCCGCATCGACGATCGACGGCTCGTTGGCGAGGCCGAGGTAGTTGTTGGCGCAGAAGTTCCGCACCTCGCGGCCGTCGATCGTCACGTGACTGCCCTGGCGGGACGTGATCGCGAACTCGCGCTTCGTGAGGTCGTCGGCCTCGATGCGGTCGAGCTGGTCGCGCAGCTGCGTCTTGATGGTGCCGTACATGTCGTCTCCTCGGGGTCGAGTGGGCGGTTGAGCTGAGTGTGGCGGTCGCTCAGGCGGCGGTCGCGGCGTGGGCGGCGACCGGTGCCTGCTCGTCGACGACGCCGGTGATGACGACGTCGCGGGTGTCGGTCCAGTCGATGAGCACCTTGCCGGCCGCTCCCCCGCGCGCGGTGTCGAACGCGTCCTGCCAGGAGGCGAGCGGGAAGCGGGCAGTGACGAGCGACTCGAGGGCGTTGCGGAGTTCGGGGCTGTGGTCGACCATCGCGCTCGCGTGGTGCCAGGTGTCGAACATCTCGCGGCCGTAGATGCCCTTGATGGTGATCATGCGGGTGATGACCTTGGTCCAGTCGATCTCGATGTTGGTCGAGGGGAGACCGAGGAGCGCGACCTTGCCGCCGGTGTTGAGGTTCTCGATGAGCTCGCTGGCGGCGGCGGCCTGTCCCGACATCTCGAGGCCGATGTCGAAACCCTCGAGCATGCCGAGCTCGGCCTGGGCGTCGGCGACCCGTTCCTTCGAGACGTCGACGACGCGGTCCGCGCCGACGGCGAGGGCCTTCTCGAGGCGGTCGGCGACGACGTCGGTCGCGACGATGTTGCGCGCACCGGCGACCCGACAGACGGCGATGGCCATGAGGCCGATGGGGCCGCAGCCGGTGATGAGGACGTCTTCGCCGAGGATCGGGAAGCTGAGGGCGGTGTGGACGGCGTTGCCGAGGGGGTCGAAGAGGGCGCCGAGGTCGGGCGTGACCTGGTCGCCGTGGACCCACACGTTGGTGGCTGGCAGGACGACGTACTCGGCGAAGGCGCCGTCGAGGTTGACGCCGAGGCCGCGGGTGTGACGGCACAGGTGGCGGCGGCCGGAGCGGCAGTTGCGGCACGTGCCGCAGACGAGGTGCCCCTCACCGGAGACCGCTGCGCCCACGGGGATCCCCTCGACGCGGCTGCCGACCTCGACGACCTCGCCGGAGAACTCGTGGCCGGGCACGAGCGGGGCATCGACCGCGCCGGCCGCCCACGGGTCCCACGACTCGATGTGGAGGTCGGTGCCGCAGATGCCGGTGCGGTGGACGCGGATGAGGACGTCGTCGGAACCCATGGCCGGCATCGCGCGCTCGACGAGTTCGAAACCGGCGGTGTCGGGTCGTTTCCAGAGGGCGAGCAACGGCGTTCCTTCCTGCGGGAGCGGCGACGGCCGGTGGTGCCGGCTGTCGCGGACGGGCGTCCTTGCGCTGTCCTGGTGACCAACGTAGTCAGATCGATCCGTCATGAATATTGAGGGTTTCCACGCGACCAGTTAGCTTGAGCTGATGAATCTCTCTCAGATGCGGATCATGCGCGAGCTGGCCGAGCGCGGGACGATCGCGGCGGTCGCGCGGCACCTGCATGTCACGGCGCCGGCGATCTCGCAGCAGCTGGCCGCCCTGCATCGCGAGCTGGGCGTCGCGTTGACGTATCGGGTGGGGCGGGAGATCCGTCTGACCGAGGCGGGTATGGCACTGGCCGAGATGGCCGGGACGGTGCACACGCTGATCGACCGCGCGGCCGAGACAGTGCGCGAGTACGGCGGCGACACGGGTGCGCGGGTGCGAGTGGCGGCGTTCCAGAGTGCGGGGCAGGCGTTGCTGCCGGAGTTACTGGAGGACGCTGACGGCGGACCGTCGCTGGTGTTCGGCGAGCACGATGTCGCGCAACCGGAGTTCGCCGGGCTCGTCGACCAGTACGACCTCGTCATCGCGCACCGGATGGACCATGACGAGCCGTGGCCGTCGGAGCAGCTGTCGGTGACGACACTGCTGAGCGAGCCGTTCGACGTGGCGATGTCGGTGGACCATCCGCTCGCGGGCCGGTCATCGGTGTCGGCGGCCGAGCTCGCGGACGAGTCGTGGATCGCAGCGCACGCTGGCTTCGCGCCGGATGTCGCGCTGGGGGTGGTCGAGGCGACGGCGGGCGTGCGGTTCCACCGGGCGCATCGGGTGAACGACTACCACCTGGCGGCGTCGCTCATCGTGGGCGGGGAGCTGCTGGCGCTGTTCCCCCGGTACACGGCGCCGCGGGCCGACCCGCGACTGGTGCTGGTGCCGCTCGAGGACGTGCGGATCGCCCGCAACATCGACGTGCTCGCGCGGCCGCATGCACTGGCTCGGGTCGCGGTGGCGGGGACGCTGGAGCGATTGCGGGAGGGCGCTGATGCGCTGCAGCGGGCGCGTCCGTCGGCGCCGGTCGGGCCCGGGGTGCATCACGTCGAGGTGTGGCTCGCGGACGTGGAGGCGGAGCGTGCGAGCTGGGCCTGGCTGCTGTCGCGTATCGGGTTCTCCATGGAGAGCGAATGGCCGGGCGGCGAGTCCTGGGAAGCCGGCGACACCTACGTCACGCTGACGGCGTCGCCGAACCTCGGTGCGGAGTCGCACGATCGGCGACGTCCGGGCGTGAACCATCTCGCGTTCCGCGGCGGCACGCGGGAGGCTGTCGACGCGATCATGACGGCGGGCCCCGAGCACGGCTGGCGGCCCCTCTACCAGGATCGCTACCCGCACGCCGGTGGCGAGCAGCACTACGCGGGCTGGCTCGAGAACGAGGCGGGCTTCAAGGTCGAGGTGGTCGCGGGTCCCGCAGTCGACGCTCTGCACAGCCTCAACGCCGCCGTCCCACCATCAGCGCCTGAATGCTAGGCTTCACTCACCACATCCCCCACGCCTCTCATTGAAGCGCACTTGGGGGATTTTTTGTTCAGCATCGCCACCCGCGTCTCGACGCTGACGATCGCGATGATGACCAGGCCGACGCAGCCGAGCCCGGCGATGGTGTTGCCGCTGAGCAGGAAGATTCCGCCGAGCCCGAGGCAGACGAGCAGGAGATCATTGAAGCTCCCGGCCCGGGCTGTGACCGATAGGTCACGCTCAAGACAAGCCGACTCGTCGACCCGACCCTTCGCGAGGAGACGATCCCGGAGCATGTTGGATCCCAGGCCCGACGACATGACGATCACCGCGTAGGCAGCGGTCACCATCGGCAGCGGGACCTCCTGCCAGAGAACCGACTGGACGAGCCACACGAGCACGATGGCGGCTGCCACGGCGGCCGTGAAGATGTACCAGAGCTTCCCCATCAGGCTCCTCCCTCGCTGCGGTCGGCCGATGCCGAACATCTCATCGACGCTAGGCGCAGGGTGAAGTGACGTCAATGCACTGGTGACATAAGCCACACGCGTGGTCCGCGAGACCAGCTACTCCGCCGCTGATCGCGCGCCTCATGACGGTGCGGCGCAGGGTCAGCTCGCGACGACGCCAACGCCAGCGGGTCCGCTCAGAGTCGGTGGTCGGTCGCCCTCGTCACCGCTTGCCGAGATAGATCTCACTGGCACAGAGCGCAGCGACCTCTGGAAAGGTGAGGCCCGATTCGGAGGAAGCGAGCTCTGGCACGCACAACATGACCTCCATCGGCTCGATACCGAGCTTGTCGGTGACAGCGAGGACCGAACTCCAGGCTCTGGAGAAGTTGTCGGTCGTGACCGGCGTGCCGGTTGCGACCAGCGCCGCGGCAGTCGCCTGCTGCACTCGCTCGGAGGAGTACGAGCCGCCAACCACCTCGCGTGCTTGTTCTATCGGATCATCCGCAGTCTGCAGCGAAGGAGCGTCAGCTGGCGGCGACTGCATCGAGGACTGGCTGTCCGACTGGACGGCTGGAGGACGCGATCCGCCGACGACAACGCTGACGACGACGATCGCACCGATCGCCGCGATGATCGAGCACGCGATCAGAAACCGTCCCGCCTTCGTTTGCCTGAACTTCAGCGGCGCGGGTGGGTCTCCCCCGGAATCCGTTTCGGATAGCGGTTCAGCCATGCGGAGGTCACTCTCCATCGGGTCAAGTCGGAGTGGTCGATGCCGGCCGGGGATACCGGGCTCGTCGATCCACCTTGCGCCAGCCTCCCACGACTCGGGCGCGTGACCCATTCTGGGACTGATGACCCCCGCCCCTCCCCCGCCAGACTGTGCTTGGCCCGGTTCGCGGGTCCGTCACCTGCCGTCGATGATCCGATGCTGCTGCGGGTCGCGTTGACCCGATGCAAGGACCGTCCCCATGAGCTCGACCACCCCGCCCTCTGCCACGCCCGCCGGCTGGTACCCCGACTACGCGGACCCGACGCAGCAGCGCTACTGGGACGGTGCCGCATGGACCACCCACACCGCGCCCGCCGCAGTCATGTCTCCGCAGCAGGCGGCGACCACTCCGCTCGTCAGCCAGCCGCTCCAGCTGCAGAAGTCCGCGCCGCCCGCGTTCGCCGCCGCGCCGGTTCCGTCCCCGTACGCCACACAGCCCGGCACCACGTCCGGCATGAGTGGCAAGGCGAAGGGTTGGATCATCGCTGGCGCTGTCGTCGGTTCGCTCCTGCTTGTCGGTGGTGTCTCGAACGCGATCAACGGCGGACGGACCGAGCCGGTTGTCGTCGCCCAGACCGCAACCCAGACGCCGACAGCAACACCGACACCGGTTCCGACCGCGACGGTCGAGCCCATCGCCGAGCCCGCTGCGCCGGCCGTGGTCGATGTCGCCGCCTTCCAGGCGGGCGCAAGCAAGCACACCGCCGACATCGACAAGGACCTCGACGACATGGTCACCACGCTGGCCGAGGGCGGCACGTGGCGGTTGATCTCGAACACGGCCGAGATCAGCTTCAACCTCGGTCAGCTGGAGTCGCTGGACGTACCGGCGTCGATCGCCGCCGAGTGGGCGCCCGCCCTCATCGGGCTGCAGACCAACCTCGACACCCTGACGACGGCGGTCTCGGGCGGCGACCCCGCAACGATCCAGGGCGCGATGGACGGCGTCCGCGCGTCGGCCGCCGTGCTTCGAGACATCGGTACTCGGGCGGTGTAAGGCCTAGCCTGGCCGTGCTTCGCGACGTGGGCACTCGGGCGGTGAAAGTTGACGCTCAAATCCGACCGCATGATCGAAGGATCGTTTCCTGGGTGGGGAGATCAAACTGGCCGAGATGGTTTGGCAATGACGGCCAACTGATCGACGTCTACTGACTCCTCGGCGCTACCCGCGGTACCCGCGCGACCGAAGGATGCGCTTGATCTGCCGCATCGCGTCCAAGTGTTCCTGCTCAAACTGCCACGGCGACGCCGTGAATTTGAGTCCACAAACGCCGACGAGTACAGCGGCAAGCGCCACGAGGATGGCCGCGGGACTGAACTGGCCTTGGATCATAACGATGACGCCCGCTGTGCACAGGAGCAGCGCCAGCAACGCTCCGGCCACGGCCATCCAACGTAGTCTTGGGCGACGTTCTGCCGCGGCACGTTCACCCCGAAATGCTCGTTCAAAGACGAGATCCTCGTTGCTCAACTGGTTCAGCGGCTGACCAAGCGTTGAGTGGTCATTTAGCGTCACGTTACCCGTCACGTGCCACTCCCCCTTGATGTCACGCATGTCTCCCCCTACTTCACTCTGTCGGTGGCGCGCCGCGGCTTGCGGCACTCCCGGAACGTGAACCCAACATAGAAGCAAGGTCTGACATCGGCAGGGCGTGAGGCGTACTGGAGCGTGCGGCGCTCGTCTCAGGTGTGAAGGGCGACGATCGTGTCCTCGCCGTTCCGCGCCAACCTCCCCGATGCCAACCCGAACTCGAGCGCCTCGTCGAGGCGGGCTCCGATCGCGGAGGTGACTCGCTTGCCACCGAAGATCGCGAGGGTCTCGCGTCGGAGTTCGTCGGGCGAGAGGCCGGCCGACTCCTCCGCGGCGATCGCCATCGCGTTCGCGATCTCCGCCAGGGAGATGTGCTCGATCGCTCGGGCCGCTTCGGCCGAGGACTGCCGCGCACCACGCCAGGTGAGTGGGTCGATCGACGTCGGCCAGGCGAACGGTTCGTCGGAGCGATCCAGCAACTCGGCCGGGACCTTGTCGAGGATCGACTTCGCCCGCGAACCCACCACCCGGTCGAGACCGAACGCACCCGCGACCAGCTTCGCCAGACGCGTCACGTGGATTGGCCCCTCGGCGTCCACCGCCGCACGGATCGCGCCCTGCACCGCGACGACCGACTGACGACCCGGCAACCGGTCGAGCACTTCGATCCCGCCCAGCGTGGGTGCGTCCCAGGGCTGGTACTCGGACAGCTCCGGGTGCCGGTCGGACGTGTCCGCCACCGGCACCGCCTCGACGGGCTGCGCCACGCCGACCTTCCGGTCGCGGAACTCCGACAGGGTCTCCAGCGACGCCAGCCGCTCCGACCACTCGCGCACGCGGGCGCTGCGAACGGGTGCGGGCGCATCCAAATCATCGGGAGCGACATCGGCATCATCGGCAACCGACGCATCAGTCGCCTCCGACTCCGCAACACCCGACACCTCGGCCGCCGCGCTCCCCGCAATAGCCCGCTCCGCCGCAGCCTCAACCGCCGCGACCAACCGGTCCAGCACCTCCTCACGGTGGTGCAACCACTCCGGCAACCACACGCGCTCGACGCCCGGCCACCGCATCAGGCCGCTGAGCACTTCGACCGGCAGTCCGTCACGGTCCGCGACCGTACGACGCTCACGCCACGACGCCCCGTCGAGCAGCACCGCCACCAGCGGCCGGTCGGGCTCCGCCTCCGTCGCGATGCTGATGTCGACTCGGAAGTCCGACAAACCGACGTCCGTCCGCACGGCATGCCCTGCGTATCGGAGCTCGTCGGCGATCTCGTCGCGGTGGCGGTCGATGATCGACTGACGACGCCCATCCTCGCCGGCGGCTTCGCTGCCCCGCTGCGCCAGCTCCAGATACGCCTTCAGGTGCTTGATGCCGATCGACGACGTCTGCTCCGCCCGCAACTCCGACGGGTCGAAGCTCGCGAACAACACCACCTGCCGCCGCGCCCGCGTCACCGCGACGTTCAACCGCCGCTCGCCACCGGCTCGCGTGAGCGGCCCGAAGTTCAACGGGATCACGCCCTTCTCGTTCGCACTGAACGCGATCGAGAACAGGATCGTGTCGCGCTCGTCGCCCTGCACGTTCTCCAAGTTCTTGACGAAGAGTCCGTCCTGCTCGTCGAGCGCCAGCGCGATCCGCGGGTCGGCACTGTCGCGCAGCAGATCCTCGATCAGCGTCCGCTGCTGCGCGTTGAAGGTGATGACCCCGAGCGACGGCGTCTCGTCCGGCGAGGCCTCGAAGCGACGCGAGATCTCCTCGACGATCGCCTGCGCCTCCACCGGGTTCGTCCGCAACGACTTGCCACGACCGCCCCGCTCGAATTGCCCGTCGAGCCGCACGAACGCCAGCCCGTGACCCGCGACCCCACCGTCGCCCGCACCCGCGAACGGCGCCGGGAACGACGACAACTGGCTGTCGTAGTAGTGGTGGTTCGAGAACGCGATGAGCGACTCGTCCTGGCTGCGGTAGTGCCACGACAGCCACTTGCTCGGCACCCGCGCCTGCACGCACTCGGAGAGGATCGACTCCTCGTCCTGCAGCACCTCGCTCGTGTAGTCGGCGTCGTCGTCGATCGTCGCACCAGCCTCGGCGAACGTCGTCGGCGGCATCTGCTTGCTGTCGCCCACGACCACGACCGAGCGCGAACGCCCCATCGCCCCGATCGCGTCGGCGACCCGGATCTGCGACGCCTCGTCGAACACGACGATGTCGAACAGCTCGGCGGCGGCCGGGAAGAACCGCGCGACCGACTCCGGGCTCGCGAGCGTGCACGGCATGATCTGCGTGATGAGCTCGCCGAAGTTCTCGAGCAGCGCACGGACGCTCATCCCGCCGCGCTGGCGGTCGATCTGGCGACGCAGACCACCGACCTGACCGCTCTCCGACTGCGAACTGAACGTCCGCAAGCCGAGCACCGACGCCGGGATCGCCCGAGGCAGTTCCTCGCGCACGGCCTTCACGCTCGTGGTGAAGCGGGTGACACTGCGGTTGTGAGCGGTGGCGTCGAAGGCGTCGAGCGTGGTGGTGCGCTCGCGCTCGTCGATCGACGCCTGCGCGAGGCCCTTCTCGAACGCGAGCGTCGCGTCCTCGGTCTCGATGCGACCGACGAGGATCGCGGCACGGACGTCGTCGAGACCGTGGGTGCGGAGCGGCTCGATGACCCGCACGAGGTCGAGCCAGCGTTCCAGGACGACGGGCTCGGCGGCGTCGAGACGGCGGGCGTCGCGCGTCGACCACCAGGCCTGCAGGAAGCCTTCGCCACCCGACCACGCCGACAGGCGCTCGGTGCTGACGGACGCGGTGCGCAGGAAGTCGCTCCAGGTGCTCGCGAGCGTCGTCAGTGCCTGGGCCGCCTGCTGCGACGGCTGGGTCGTGGCATAGTGGTCGCGGACGGCGGTGATGAACGCGTCGTCGGGCGTGCCCGGCAGGCGGAAGCCCTCCGACAGCCAGCGGTACCAGCCGAGGAGTTCGCGGACGGGTTGGGTCGGCTCGACAAGGGGGTTCCAGCGGTCGCCGACGAGCGGCAGGGCGGTGGACCGGAGCGTGCCGCGCAACTGGACGAGACGGCCCTGCGCCGCCTTCGCCTCGGTGAGCTGCGGCACGAGCTGCTTGACCTTGAATGAGGTGGCGTCAACGGCGAGCTCATCGCTCAACTGCGCGAGCGCGGCCCGGAGCCGCTTCTTGCGACCGAAGAAGCTCGACGCAGCGGCCTGCTCGGCGGCGTGGAGGGGGCCGGCGATGTCGCGGTCGAGGATGGCGGGCGTGAAGGTCGAGCGCCACTCGGCCTGGGCGTCGCGGAGCTGCTCGGCGGCGGCGAGGGCGTCGTCGAGCCGGGTGAAGTCCTCGGGCCTGGTCCCCGCCATCAGCGCGCCGATCGGCAGACGCGGTGCGGCGACGGCGGTCGACCAGAGGCGGAGGTCGGGGCGCGACGCGAGGCGCAGGGCGTCCATCGGGAGGCCTGCGTCGAGGGTCGCTGCAAGGGCTGCGTCCAGCGCTCGGCCGGCCTGCTGCACGGTTGCGGCGTCGAGCCCGGGAGCGGACGGGCCGTCGAGGAACGCCCACGGGTGCGTCGTGCTCGGGCGTGCGAGGTCGGAGCGCTCGGGGAGGTCCCGGAACACCTGCCGCAGCTGCTCGAAGGCCTCGGACGTTCCGGCGGCGACGAGCTGCTCGGGGATCGCCATCGGGACGAGGTCGTGGTCCATCGCGAGCAGTCGACTCCGCGCGGAGTAGAGGGAGAAGCCGGCGGCGTTGACCTCGTGGAGGCGATCGGCGTAGCGGGTGAGGGTGCGAAGGCCGGACTCGGACAGCTCGCGGTTGGTGCTCAGCGCGTCGACGTCGGCCTTGGTGCGGAGGTCGAGGCCCGTCTTGATCTGCGCACGGACGACGTTGGGCCGTGCACCCTTGTCGTGGAGGTCCAGCGAGAACGCGCCGAGTCCGACGTCTTCGAGTCGCTGCTTCACGACGTTGAGCGCCGCACGCTTCTCTGCGACGAACAGGACCTTCTTGCCCTCGGCGAGCGAGCGGGCGAGGAGGTTGGTGATGGTCTGCGACTTGCCGGTTCCGGGAGGGCCTTCGAGCACGAAGGTGCGGCCGGCGACCGCCTCGGCGACGGCGTCGAGCTGGGAGGAGTCGGCGGCGACCGGGCAGTCGAGGCCGAGGCGGTCGAGGTCGGTGTCGGTCTGCGCCGGCATCGGGTCGGCGTAGGCCTCGAGCGGCGAGTTGATGAGGTGGTCGACGAGGCTGTTGGAGGCGAGCGTCTCCCAGTTCTCGTCGAGGTCCTTCCACAGCCGGTACTTCGCGAACTGGAGAATCGACAGCGACGCCGTCTCCTCCACACGGAACGGGAGGCCGGCGTCGAGGATCGCCTGGCGCACCGCGGTGAACGCGGCCGGGAGGTCGATGCCGGAGCCGTCCTCGACGGGGTTCGCGAGTCCGGGGATCTCCAGGCCGAAGCTCAGCCGCAGCTTCTCGAGCAGGCAGTAGTTGGGTGTGGAGGAGCCCGACTCGTCGAGGGTGAGGCGGTAGGAGGAGCCGCGGCTCGTGGTCGTGAGCGTGACGGGCACGAGCACGAGGGGTGAGCGGAGGTCGCGGTCGCCGAAGCGCCAGCTCAGCATGCCGAACGCGAGGTAGAGGTTGTTGGCGCCGGTCTCCTCGACGATCGTCTTGGCTTTGTAGGCGAGGGCGCGGAGCTTCGTCGGGTAGGCGGCCTCGGTGACGTCGATGAAGGCGCTCTTCTTGTCTTCGAGGAAGGTGATGCGGTCGCTCTCGGCGAGGTCGCGGCCGAAGCGGATGCCGCGCTGCTGGTCGATCGTCGCGACGGTGTCGGAGGCGACGAGGGTGAGCGGGGTGCCGTGGTTGATGCTGTCCTCGAGGCGGCCAAGCGCGGGGCCGGGGACGGCGAGCTCGAAGCCGGAACGGTCGGTGTAGTTGATGAGCTTGTTGCGGAGGCTGAGGTCGAGGAGGGCGTTCTTCCAGGTGGACACGCGCTTCGGGACGTCGGGGCCGTGGCCGGCGGCGGTCGATTCGGCGGTGGCCGGGGCGTCCTGCGTGAGGGCGCGGGCTTCGGGTGCCTGGTAGAGGGTGACGACAGGTTCGCCCTCGGCGTTGATGCGGCGGCTCGGCAGCGGGTAGATCTTGCGGAGGCGGGCCTGGACGACGTCGGTGATGCCGATGAAGTCGTCGAGCGGGCCGGCGAGGTGTTCGGTGTGGGGCCGGCGGGAGGCGTCCGCGAAGGTGATGGAGGTGCCGGTGAGCATGGTGGTCTCGATGACGCCGATGCGGCCGAGTTCGAGGGAGTTGACGGCTTCGGAGACGTCGGTGCTGGCGACGACGTCGAGGGTGGTCTGGACTCGCCAATAGCCGAGGAAGATGTGGTCCTTGAGCAGCCAGAGGAGGGGGTGGATGCCGATGGCTTCGAGGACGGACGCAAGCAGGATGGTGGTGTCGAGGCAGGTACCGAGGTGGCTGGTGAGGACTTCCTCGGGGGTGCGGACCTTCTGGCCGCTCTGGCCCCAGCTGGCGGGCGGTTCGGCGTAGCGGATGTCGCGGGCGCGTGCGGTGTCCCAGACGGCGGCGACGATGGCGTCGATGCGGGCGGGGTCGTCGAGTTGGTAGGTGGCGAGGGAACTGTTGCCGGTCTGCTTGTCGAGGAGGTCGGAGACCTCGAGCATGAGCTCGCTGACGACGAGGGCGTTGGGTTGCACGTGGGCGGCGAGGAGTTCGAGGCCGAGCTGCACGGGTGCGGCGATCCACTGGTTGGACGCGAGCACGGTGACCGGGCTCTCGACCATGCCGAGCTGGGTGCCGGCGGCGTCGCGGACGGTGACACGGATGACGCCGGGACGCTGCTCTTCGACGAGGAGCATGCGGCGTGGGTCGAGGAGGACCTCGGGGCTGCGGAGGAGGGTGGTGCGGTCTTCGCCGAGGTCAGCGAGGAGCACCTTGGTGTCGGCGAGGGCGCCGTCGGCGGTGACGACGTCGATCTCGACGGACGCCGCCCGGCGTTCGCCACCGTGGTTCTCGAGGACGATCTCGTCGATCACCGCGATGCTGCAGTGCGCCATCGCGTAGCTGAGCGTCGGCGTAGCGCTGACGCGGATGGAGACGGATGAGGGGCCTGCGGCGTCTGCGGCAGACGAGGAGCCTGCGGCGCCGTCAACGGAAATGGAGCCTGCGGCGCTCTGCCGGTCTTCCGCTTCGCGACCGTCGGCCAACCCTGTCGACGCATCCGCCCCGGTCCCTGAGCCTGTCGAAGGGCCCATCTCGTCTTCGCTCGCCGTCTTCGTCAACACACCCGTCTCGGTCCCTGAGCCCACCTCTCCGGTCCCTGAGCTTGTCGAAGGGCTCAACACCCGCCCCTTCAACTCCCCAACAACTGCAGCCTGCTCCGCGGCCCCGACGCTCTCCAACAACAGCTGCATCGAATCCAACGCCCGATACGCAGACTGCTCCGTGAACCCCGCGTTATGCGCCCACGCGTTCCGAACCTCCCGAAGTTCACTCGCGTACCCGCGAGCGCTCCGCGACAACACGCGGTCGAACGGGTACCCCAGCTCCCCGATCCGCTCCGTCATCGCCCGAAGCATGAGCGACACGTCGGTCGCGGAGTACCGCCCGGGCCCGCCCCCGGCGGCGCGGTCCTTCTCCTCGAGGATCCGCGTCCACTCAACCCCGGGCACTGCCTCGGCGAACGCACCCTCGACGACGGGGCGAAGCCCCAACCCAAGCTGCTCGAGCCCCTGGCCGACGGCGGAGTTAAGTTCAGAAGCGTCCACGTGTGGGCCTTTCATTGGGATGATCCGAATGAGTTGACAAGGCGCGACCAGCTCGGCGCCACAAGAGTACGCGACCACCAAATCGCTTGATGCTGGCTGTCCTGAAGCGAACCAAACTGAGGCGCGTCAGCTCACACGGTGACGGAACTTGTCCATGTACTCGTTCCGACCATGCTCACTCTGACCGGTGAAGCCCTTGAACGCTCCCAGCTTGTATGAGGTGACACCCGATGCAGATGTCTGTCGTTCAAGCTCAAAGTCCTGTTCGAGAACAGCAAGCCGTCGCTCAACAGCGGCATGGTTGAACTCACTTAACGCGGCGATGAGTCTCTCAACGCTCACGAAGTCCTCTGCGTTAGCGAGAGCACGATATACCGGGTCATGCACGTCTGCGGAAAGCTCGGGCAGCTCGCCCGCGACCCCTTCGTGGTTCAGGGCGGCCCGGATCGAACGGCCAACGGCCTCGGCAACAGGCGGTGGGAAGGCGTTGCCGATCTGTCGATACTGCGCCGTCTTGCGACCTGCGAACTCCCATCCGTCAGAATCCTTCCACCCCTGAATGCGAGCGACCATCGGGATCGTTAGCTTTGGAAGCTTCTCAGATGGCGGCGGCGCGTCCGGGCCCGGCGCCGCATCAGCAACGCCCTTTCCGTCGACACCGAGAAGCTCCCAAGCGCGCTTGGCGCGGGTAGGACCAAGGTCCGCGCCACCATGCTTCTTGCTTCCGCCGACAAGGGTGGGACCGATTCCGTTGGCCATCTCTACCCACTCATCCACGTGTGGCCAGCCGTTCGCGCCCATGAGGTCCCTCAGAGTCTCGCCGACTGTGACCGTGCGCGGCTCCGGCTCGGGCCACCGGAAATACGCAGCCTCTTCGGGACGCATAGCGACGAGAACGAATCGCGGCCGGAGCTGCGGCACCCCGTAGTCGGCGGCATGCAGCAGGCGCCAGTCCGCAACGTAGCCAAGCTGCGCGAGGCGGTCCAGCACGCGCTGTCGGTACCCGGAGAATCGCGCAGCGGCGAGTCCGCGCACGTTCTCGAGCATCAGAGCTCGGGGTTGCACCACAGCCACCTGCTCGACCGCCCAGGCGAACAGATCCCGTTCATCAGATGAACCGAGCTGTTTGCCTGCAATCGAGAAGGGCGGGCACGGAACGCCACCCGCCAGCAGATCCACGTTGGCAAAGTCCGCCGGAGTCCACACGCTCGGATTCGCAACGTCCCCGACGGCAACCTCTCCTCCAGAGTTCTGACGGAGGGTCTCCGCTGCCGTCTCGTCCAATTCCACGGCGAACGCGTGATGGAACCCAGCGTTTCGAAGACCTAGCGCCTGCCCGCCAGCGCCGGCACAGATCTCGACGACCTGCAGATCTACCATGTCAACACTCCAATTGAGCCTTAGGCGGCCAAACCAGCGCGTGCCCTCGCCCGACCGAACTAGAACACACCTTCGATCCTAGGATACCTGAACCTTGCCTCCACCAGCACGACGAAATCAGGCCATCATGCTTGGCGAGTCTCGCGATCGAACCGCTCAAATCTGCCTCATCGACGATGAGGCCACAAGCAGCGCCTCGACACGCGGGCGATTCGCGCAGTCGCCCCATCCGATCAACGCGGCGACGGAACCTTGAGACCATAAAATGCGAACGACTCCTCACGGACGGCTACCCATGCCTCCCCCGAAATATCGAAACCCAGTTCCGCCGCCAGCCGCCGCTCAACCGGCCATGTGCCCACAAGAACAATCAGGCCACGACGGCGGAGGTCTGACTTAGCTTCCCGCGCCCGCTTCATTGGGTCACCGAGACCCGCGCCGACCACCGCGATTGACCCGCGGGGAATTACAACCTCTGGAAGCGCCTCAAAGAGAGCAACCAATCGGCGCCGAAGACCAGCCGGTCCGAAAACTACATCCAGATGTTCAGGAGTCAGCTGTCGCAGCGGCTCCGGTGGTAGAGGCGTCTCCGGCACCACGATGAGAGCGTACCTGCGGACGGCGCCAGCAATGGGGGATCGCTTGAGATCACGGTTGCCGTTTCCGCCGGTGAGCCACGCGCGGTGAGTGCGCATTAACCACACCTCGAAGGTGTGACGTCTTGCGTTAATGCGAAAAAGAAGAGTGACTTCACACTGACCCTCTCGCGGGATCATCCACGTCCGTCCGACCGTACCTTTAATCTCCACCGCTATTCCAAGAATAGAGGTGTCGAGCGGCGGCTCCTTTATTAGCCCCAATCGGTTTATGACGTGATACTGAAGCTTCGTTCCGACCGATGCGCGCTCATCCGAGTCAACCTCAGGGCTCATGAGGTCGAATCGCCACGTTCGCGGTCCGTCGAGGACATATTTCACAGCGTCATCTACCGCCGCACTCAGAAGATCGGTGATCGGCAGCGATCGGAGCCACCGGTAAACAACCTGTAGGTCATGGTCGACAGAGGGATCCTCAATTGCATGGGCATCATACACACCAACCCTGCGCGCCTCGGGCTGGCAGATATCACCCGGACCAGGTATGTCCTGTCTCGAGTGATTCATTGCACCCTAAGCCTGACGTGCGTACGGCGCGCCAGGTACGGATTCCCTAGCATGGTTCACGAGAGCTCTTTGCAAGGGCGCGGGCATCAGATTCCATCATGCATGCACGGTAGATGCAATTAGCGCTCGATACGAAACACAAGATCTTCGATCCTTTCAGTGAACGCCAGGGCCATTTTGTACAACGAGATCACGTCGTCCGGGGTTAGCGAAATAGGAAAGGTTGCATAGTCGTTGTGCACGACCTGATTACGGAGATTACCCAGTCGCATGAACGCATCGTGCTCGTTTTTCATGTCGTCGTCCGAACTCAGCTTCTCCTTGAATCCCGAAATGCATTGTTCGCCGAAGCTCGCAAAGAAGGGTGCTGCCTTTTCTTCTTTCCACGCAAACAACGAGTGATAGCTTCTCACCATGACGTTGACCTCGACGAACTTGGACAACTCGATGGATCCATGATCGCGGAAGAGATCAATTGTTATCCGCTTCACGCGTTCCTCTAGACTACTGGCGGCAGCGACAAGGAGATGCTTATGGAAACTGCGATTTAGGGCGGTCAGCCCTGAGGGACTACTACTCAAGTCGGCAACCAGCGCTTCGTAGTCTTCGTGAAGCACGCCTACCGCAAGGTGAGATGCCAGCCCGTCCAGGGCATCCTTTCCCTCGCTTGTCGGAGAGTCCACGGAAGTCACTGCGTCGCCGCCAGTTCCCTCTCCACCGCAGAGATGCGGGCCCGGATGTTGACTGGCTTCGTCGAGCCCTCCTGAAGAGTACTCGTGAATTCCGTGCTGGCTTTCGCGCGATTGACCGCCGCTACCAGGACCCTCGTCGCAACATCGGGCTTCCCCAGACGAATCCACGCGGCGAAGAAACTCTCGAACAAGACCCCGCTGAACTTACTTCCCCGCATGAATACATCAGCGGGGGCGGTGTCAAATTTTGCCAAGAAGCTCGTAAGGTCAGCGATTGCTCCGTCGGACTGCTCATCTGTATACTTTTGCGCTTCAAGGCAAAATGTGTTGATAAATCCAGCCATCGACCCTGCGTACCTATCGAGACCCCTAGCGAGCGCGAGGCCCCGGAGGAGAAATTCCGTGTCGCGCATACGCGGGTCGGGGCTAGCCTGACCCACAATCGAGCGCCAAGAGGAGCTCAGGTTGACCTTCAGTACGCCGTCGAATAAAGCCGAGTGGTAGAGGCTGGCACGAATCTCCTGCGGAGATAGGTTTACACCACCAGTGTTGAGTCGACTGAAGATTTCAAAGACAGCAGAATTTCCGGCTGGACTAGTTTGCTTCACGACAATGTTGCGAATTGTACGCAAGTCGAGGTTTGTTCTCTCGTCTTTCAGGCCTTTATACATCAGGCCGTTGTAGCGATTCGAAGTACCACTCGCCGACTTGGCAAGGGCGAGTTTGAAAGGCTCAAATAGAGCATCATTCTCGAGCACTTCTTCATCGAGGGTACCAGCGCCCAAAGTTGACCGGAGCTCTCCCCTTATGCTGGGCCTAGGGAATCTCCCTTTCGCATAGAAGTAAATGGTCAGTAGTCGCTGCTGACCATCTATGACGAGAAAGTTGTTTCTACTCTCCTCGTAGAGAAACACCTGCGGGACCGGGAGGCCAATAAGTAGCGATTCGATCAGTTTAGATGCACGCTTCTTATCCCAAACGTAGTTTCTTTGAAAAGCCGGAATCTTCATTGCGCCGGACTCGATAAAGTTGACGATAGTTGAAAAGTTCCAGTCGTTGGGCGACGACACGATGTCAAACTCGTCGACTTCCAGCTCGTCAATTTCCTGCGAAGCATCATCGAGCCAGGAATCAGACGCAGGTAGGTCAACGACACCGCCTTCACGCATTTGACCTTCTAGCTCGTCAGTCTCGACCACTGTATTCTCTGGCATAGTTCCCCTCACCCGCGCCCACCGTCGGACGTTCCCGCCTTAGGTTAGCGGCATAGCGACCGTGGTGGTCAAGCTGATCTTTCAGTGACACCTCAGACAACAGAGTCGGCGAGCACCGCGGCGTTCAGCTCTCAGGGCACGCGGGTACCGACATCCCGATCCTGGGAGCTCGACTTACGAGCCAGAGCTTTTCGTATTGCTTGAGGAGAAATGGAGGTCAGCCCGGAGAGTCGACCACCGGGCCGCTGCCAAGGCAGGGTGAACAAATTGGGAGCTGTTAGATATTGAGTGAGGATTGTATGAGCCGCTGTCGCGGCATACTGCGGCTCGGACTGACCGATGCTCAAGTTCCTCGCTCCACATCCAACAGCGCATCCACAGACCCCACCTCGGCAACGAGCGCATCCCACCCACGCTCCCCCGCGACCGCGGCCTCGCCGTCCGTGAGCAACCGCAGGGTCCGCACGTGTCCGATCACCTGGCCGGCCTCGTTCCGAATCTCGTCGAACGACGCTCCCCAGCGCGACGGCGTCACCAGGAGTGCAGAGATCGCCGTCCCGTTGAGGAACGGCGTGCCGTTGCGCCACGGCGCGAGCACCGGGGGCACCCGCCGGTTGGTCGCGATCTCGTTGATCACGATGCGCAGCGCGACCATCGCGGCACCCTGCTGACCGTCGACGACCTCCACCGCGAGCTCGATCCGCTCACCGGAGTCGGTCTCCAGCCGAGACACCCCGGACGTGAGGATCGTCACCGGCCCGTTCTCAGGGCGCTTCTCGATCACCATCACCGACCCACCGATGCGGTCCTTGAACACCACCGGATCCAAGCCCAAGGCATCGAAGATGTGGAGCGGGAAGGCGTTTTCGCCCGGGACAAGAGGGACATCGTTGCTCATGCGGCGAGCCTAGCCAAACAGGTGATCGGCGAACCAGAGGGCAGGCACCGAGCCCACAGATCGAACTGGAGCCGAGCCGCCCTACGGCATCACCGGCAGAGCACCCGAGGCGTGCTTGCTCAACAGCTTCACCGACTCCTCGAAGACCGCCCGGTTCTCGGCCGGCAGGACGGAAAGCAGCAGCCGCTCGATGTTCCGGGCATGCAGACCAGCGGCCTCGACGACCGCCCGCTCACCCTCCGCCGTCAGCTCGATGAGCTGCACCCGGCCATCGTCGGCAGAGGCCCGGCGACTCACCAGCCGCTGCTCGACCGCGCGATGCACGAGCCGCGTCGCCCCTCCGGACGTGACGACCTTCGCCTGCGCGATGTCCCGCACCGACAGCCCGCCAGCGCCGGCACGACCGACGATCAGCAACAGCTCGAACAGCGAATGGCTGAGGCCGGTCTGCTCTTCGAGCTCCTTACCCAGCAGGTACTCGAGGCCGTTCGCCGCACCCAGCAGACGACCGAACACCAGGATGCGCGGATCACTCGCCGCCTCCTTCGCCGAAGCGAACTCCTTCTCAGTCGTCACGTCTCCACAGTAGACGCCGGGGACAGGCCGCCGACCGGTCGGGAGATCTCCGTGCAAGGATCGGGAATAGCTGACGAGTCAGCTTTTGTTGCACCTTCATGTACGCCGCACCGCGGCATCGACTCGGGCGCACCGAGCCTCGTCCAACCGAAGGATCCACCACCATGACGCTCAACTTCGACGTCTTCGACCTCGACTTCCCCGCCGGTTCGAAGAACAAGTCCGCCGTCCTCGTGACCGGCGAAACCGAGGCGCTCCTCGTCGACGCCGGCTTCACCCGTGCCGACGGCCACCGCCTGGTCGCGGCCATCCTCGACTCCGGCAAGACGCTCACGACGGTGTTCGTCAGCCACGCCGACCCCGACTTCTACTTCGGCCTCGAGGTCGTCGCGGACGCCTTCCCCGACGCGGCGCTCGTCGCCACCCCCATCGTCATCGAGCACATCAACACGTCGTTCGATGGCAAGTTGACCGCCTGGGCCTCCCTCGGCGCGAACCTGCCCACCCGGCTCGTCCCCCTCACCCCGCTCAGCGGCGACGCACTCGTCGTCGACGGCCAGCGCCTCGAGCTCAAGGGCGCTTCAGCCGCCCTCCCGGACCGCCAGTACCTCTGGAATGCGGAGCACCGCGCCATCCTCGGTGGCGTCCTGCTCTTCCAGCAGGAGCACGTGTGGACCGCAGACACGGCGACGCCGGAACTCCGCGCAGCCTGGATCGAGCTCCTCGACGAGATGCAGGCCCTCGACCCGCAGCTCGTGATCGCCGGCCACCGCCTCCCCGACACCGCGAACGACGCGACCGCCATCGACTACACGCGCTCGTACCTGCAGGCGTTCGAGACGATCGTCGCAGCGTCCGCCGATGGTGCTGCCGCGACGCAGGCGCTCGTCGAGCAGTACCCGTCCTCGGGCATGCTCATCGCCGCCCAGATCGGACCGAAGGTCGCGAAGGGTGAGATGACATGGGGCTGAACGAGACCACCACAACCGAGCCGTCCTCGGCACCACGCGACGTCGTGCGGAGGCAGTACCTCGCCTCCGCCGCCGGCGACCTCGACGCACTGCGGGCGACCCTCGCGCCCGACGTCGAGTGGACTGAGATGGCTGGCTTCCCACTCGCCGGCACGTACCGGACGCCGGAGGGCGTCACGAGCAACGTGATGGAACGACTCGGCGCCGACTGGGCCGACTGGACCGCACACGACGACACCTACGTGGTCGACGGCGAGAACGTCGTCGTGCTCGCCCGGTACACGGCGACGCACCGCGGCACGGGTAAGGAGCTGAACGCCCGGGTGGCCCACCACTTCGTCGTCCGCGGTGGGCTCATCGTGCGCTTCGAGCAGTTCGTCGACACGGCACTCGTCCGCGACGCGAGCCGGTAGCGACGGACGTTGGCAAGCGACGGGGCGGGGCTGACATGCCCCGCCCCGTCGCTGTCGGCCTGGACCACGAACCGAAGACGGCAGTGATCCGGAGCGTCGACCTCGGTACGGTGGAACCAACGCAGCAGAGAGGCACCACGCGCATGTCCACTTCGAACCAGCCGCCCGCCCAGAACCAGCCCTACCCGCTGCCGGTGCCCGGACCGGCCCCGGTGAAGACCGGCAAGCGTGGCAATGGACTCGGCATCGCCGCCCTCATCGTCGGTGGGTTCGCGCTCATCGGGGCGTTCATCCCGATCCTGAACTACGTCGCCGGGTTCGTCGGACTCGTCGGCCTCGTGCTCGGCATCATCGCGCTGTGCCTGAAGAACCGGAAGAAGGGCTTCGCCGTCGCCGGCACGATCGTCTCGGCCATCGCGATCGTCCTGAGCATCATCCTCGCGATCGCGTACACGGCCGGGTTCGCCGGACTCATCGGCGACGCGGTCAAGACCGCCGAGGCGAAGTCCTCCGAGGCCGCCAACAAGGAGATCTCCGTCGTCTACGAGGTCAACGGCACCGCGACCGACGCCTCAATCACCTACTCCACGTACTCGGCCGGCAGCAGCAGCACCGAGCAGTCCTCCGGTCAGGCGCTCCCCTTCATCAAAGAGCTGACCGTCAAGGCCGGCCAGCAGTACGACTTCGCCTCCTACTCCCTCCAAGCGCAGAACGGCGCGGAGGACACCGGGTCCGTCAGCTGCAAGATCACCGTCGACGGCGACGTGGTCGCCGAGCAGACCTCGACGGGGGCGTATGCGACGGTGTCGTGCTCCGCGTCGGGTGCCGATGGGGTGACGGAGAACAAATAGGGTCATCGGCCGGCGGTTGCTCCCGACTACGCGAACGACAAGTCAGAGCCGCCTCCGGCTCCTAAGTGGCGCGCGAGGTCAGAGCTAGCTCAGCGTTTAGAGGACTCGTTCTGCGAGCGGCCGCTGTCCGGAGTCTTCACAACAATCGCCCGAACCGTTGACGCGCTTGGCGCCCGAACGGCCGTTGTCGCCGAGCGCACTACAGCGGCGTCTCGGATGGCTGAGCCGCGGACACCGGACAGGTAGGTTCCACTACTAGGCAAGTTCTGCATGACCTGATCCTCCGAGCACGGGATTCAGTTTGGTGTCGAAGTAGTGCTTGCGCCGCACCCATCTGAACCCCTCGTGTTTTGTAATAGTAGCAATCTCGATCGGGCCTCCCACCGTCGGAGGCCCCGGAGTGAAGCGAACGAACTGAATCGTTGAGTAGACGAGGAACTCTGCCAGGTCAATCGCGTCCTGGATCGGCATGGGTGCCGCGATGAGCTGAGCGTTTAGCTCAGGTTGGACCGCCGCTCCGAGCTGGATGGCATCATCGATGTTCGCCACCGCTCCAGTGTTGAGCAAGGCTTGCGGGAAGGCGATGCTCGTGCCGTTGAGGATCCGAGCAATCGCATCTGGCTGTCCCCACCACTGAGCCCCCGTCGTCCCGGCGGTAAGAACCTCAGTAAGCGCGGGCTGGCCGTCAACGCTCACGTTCATTACGTACGCTGTCGGCTCGTCAGCTTCAGCTGAATATCCTGCCACGAGGAACCCGAGCTCTCCAGGATTGACGCCGTCTGCCTCCACGAGCGGTTGGTACTTCTCCCCATGGAGGTAGTCCCGCATAGATTCGGCGACACTCTCAATCCGATAGGCGTCAGGATCGAGTTGCCACCCCTCAGTTGCGCTTGACCCGCCTTGAAATCTTCGTCGCGCATCCTTAGCCAGGGTGGCGATTGAAGAGGGACCTATATTCCCCAGACCCCAAGTCATCGCGCCGATTGGAAGGGATTTATGGAGATTGAAGATCTTGTTTGCATTGTTGTATGTGTTCACAACACTCTGCTGACCATCTGGAAGACCCACGGTGAGCGTACTGGCGCTGTCGGCGGCAAGAACTAGCCCATCGTTGACCTTTATGAGCAACGCGACCGTCATTCAAACATCATCACATGGATAACGAGAAATGAGACAGTGACTCGCCGTCAATTCGCAACCGATGCGTGACCCTTTCGACGATCGCAGCCCGTCTCGCGTTACGTCGTCAAACAGATACCTAGACCCACCAGGTGGATTGACACAGGAGATGCTCCAAGTTGTAGATCGAACACTTAGAGCAACCGAGTCCGTACCGTGCGCAAGCGGATCGAGGGATGCGACTCATCACGACTCGTGGCGTGGAGATAAGTAGTTGCATCCTCCGTCCAGGTGCAGAGCGTCGCTGAGGACAACGGGTCAGTCAGCTGTGAAATCACCGTCGATGGCGCGGCGGTCGCGGAGCAGACGTCGACAGGTGCGTGTGCGACGCTGTCGTGCTCCGCGTCGGATGCCGACGGAGTGACGGAGAAAATAGCGACCGGCAACATCGGCCCACTCTCGCTCGACCGATACTCGAAAAGCCTGCAAGACTTTTGAGGGTCCATGGTGGGCCGACACACGTCGATGCACCGCGGTTTTCAAGCGCCCCGGCAAGCCCGAGAGCAGATTGCTACAGGCCGGAAGCCGCTCGTTCCAACGCCCCCAATACCGACTAGGAGGAGCCCCTTGACGAGGGCTAGTTGTGCAGTTCCACCAACGTTGCACCCGCTTTTCCCGCGTCTTTTACGGCATCGCCGGTTTTTATACCCTTCACAACTTTCCCACCGCTCGTCCGCCCAGTCGTAAGCAACACGTACTTCGGCTTCGTCACAACGTATAGGTCGCCCCGGTTGCTAATGTGCGATCCATGGTGTGGGGCTACAAGGACACACATCGGTGGGACTAGAGACGCTGCCGACATCTGCCGCTGAAACTCCCGCCATGGAGACACTGCTCCGAGTGGAAGGTCACCGGTGTGCAACCAACCATGCGTACACTGCAAGCGCACATCATCCACGTTGTTCGCGATGCTGCAGCCTCCTAACCCGGTAACCGCACCAGCACCCGCACCCCCGTAGAGCGCCATCGAAGACCAGTTCGTAACCTCCCTCGAGGACACCCCCGGGACCAGCTCCGCCGCAGTCCGCATGGCTCCACGAATCGCACCCCGGTGCGACCTGAGCAGATCCTCATGGGTCCTCACATCATCAGGATCGAAGGGAGTGTTTGCGCGAACCTCATCATGGAACTTGTCGATGGCGGCGATTGGAGGAGTGAGTTTGAGGGGTATGAGCTTCCAACCACCGGCTGATGTACAGGGCAGGGGCGCGCCGGTCGTCATCTGAGGTCGACCGGGGCTACCCGCACCGTCCGTCGAACCACTTTGATTGTCCCCAACGACCCGCACGACCTCCTTGACGCCGTGATCCCGGAGATAGGTGTCCGCCTCAGCATCGGAGTCCGCCAGCCGTGCCACGGCCGTTCCGTTCTGCCGGTGCGAGCTGCGCGTTTGTGTCAAGAGCTTCTCCACAGGGGAGAGCCAAGGAAGAACGACGGTTTCCACGTGCACACCGTCGGCTTTCAGCGAATCCAAGAGTTCCGTGATCCCATTCACATGATCCTGATCGATGTGGGATATGAAAACGTAGTCCACTCTCCTAATTAAACGGTCCCGCAGTTCGGCCACGAAGGCCAGGATGGCGGTGCGCAGGGTCGCCTTGGAGGGATGGGCTCCAACATCGTAAACGTAGGTGAGGAAGCCGCTCGCACTTTCCACAATTGTTGAATGGAATCCGCCATGACCGACTCGATATTGAAACCGATCAGCCGACATAATGCTACCGCCAGTGTGTGTGGACAAAGATGACCTCCGTGTAGCCGGGCATGATCACGGATTGGTGCATCTGTCGTCTGATCTGATGATCAGCACTCAGTCAAACAATCCATTCTTTCGCTCCTCGGAGCCTAGCGCCCACTACTAGTTTCGCCTATCAAAACTTACAATCGTGCACCTTGAGGATTGATGAGGTTAGCCCGACGCTAGTGGGCAAACACGTATCACTGGCGCGCTCGGGAACGTTGCCCACGAGATCGATGTCCATCGCGGGGCCAAGATACCGAGCCCGCGACGAGTCCGAGGAACACTATTGAGACCGTGAGAAGCCCACCGGATCTCTGATTCCACCAGACGACAACTTCTCGGCCAGAACCTAGGCGGACTGCCCTTGTATAAGTCGGTCCAGAAGCACTACGAGGGCGAGTTACGCCTGCAGCTCAGCCGCACGAGGAGCGCTTCCAGGCGCGAGGTCCGGCTCACCTAAATCATGCGGCCAATCGACGAGCTCCCGCGCTGGAGGAGTCTGGGGATCGGAGAGCATTGTCGCACTCACATCGAGAGGCGGCGCACGAGCTCCTCGACGGTCGCGAACTTGATCGACTCGACACCCTCTTCGTCGTCCTCGTCGGGCTCGACCTCGACGGCCTCGAACGCGAGGTCGGCATCGAGCTGCACGAGCACCGAGCTGTCGGGGAACTGCTTCGGCGCGTCGAACGAGAGCAGGACGGCGTCGATGAAGACGATCACCGAGCGCAGCACGAGGTCGTCACGCAGGTCGGTGGTCTCGATGACCTCGTCCGACTCGACGGCCTCCTCGATCTCCGACGCCACGCGGTCGAGCAGCACCTTCCACTCAGCCGTCGGCGTTGACAGCACCCGCTGCGCCAAGTCGGCGAGCGCCGCCGGCTCCGGCTCGCCCTCCTGCTCCTCGGGCTCGGGGTCGACGTTGAGCATGACCTCGGCGTCGATCGCGCCGAAGCGGGCGAGCCCGTAGACGAAGGTGTCTTCGATCTCCGGAGAGGCGACGAGGCCCCGACGCGTGAGTTCTTCGGCCAGGGCAGTCAGCGATGCAGTCATGCGCGCCAGGCTATCGCGACCGGGTGAACGGAGGCGGAACGTGCCGTCGCGCTGAGTTGCCCGGATGTGTCGGAAAGCGGGCGAGATTGGAACAGTTCCGGGCGACTCAACACAGGTGGCGACGCCCGCGCACGTTGAGTCGCCTGGAAAGGTGAAGTTCGCCCCCTCTGCGATGCGGCGATCAGTGTTCTCGGAGTCCGGCGAGCAGGAGTTCGACGGCTGCGCGCGCCTCTGATGCCCAGAGGGGACGATCGATCGTAGACGAGATGCCGTGGAGCACGATCATGATCGCCCCGACAGGCGTGCCGGGGCGGATGACGCCATCGGCGGCCGCTTGCTCCAGGAGGTCGGCGACGGCACGTTCGACTGTGATGCCGCCGTCGGCCAGTACTGCAGGGTCTGTAACCGCTGCCAGGGCGCGGGCGAGACCCGTGTGGGCGAGCACGTACTCGACGAACCCGCGAAGGAACATGTCGAGGTTCACCCCCGGAGACCGCGCCGGGTCGTTGGCCTTTTCGCAGAGTGCGGCGACCTCGCCCTCGTACACTGCGGCAGCCAGCGCGTCACGGGTAGGGAAGTGTCTGTAAAGGGTTCCAACCCCCACGCCGGCGCGCGCCGCGAAGTCATCGAAGCGCAATTGCTCGTCCCGGTCGAAGACATCACGCGCAGCGGCCACGATCGCGTCCCGGTTGCGTCGGGCGTCCGCTCGCAGGGCTCGGATTTCGGCCATGGCGACACCTCTCATTGACAATTGGAGATTGTCTCCATATATACTCCCAAATGGAGACAAGCTCCATTTTACGGAAGAGGCACCAGTTGCGCATCTTGATGTTTGGCCGAGGGGTGATCGCGACGCTGTACGGTCGGGTGTTTCAGGCGGCCGGCCACGACGTCGAGTTCTACGTGCGTCCGGGGCGCGCCGCGGAGTACGGCGACGAGGTGCAGCTGGACTGGATCGATGCGCGCCGCAAACCGTTCGGCCGGCGGGTTCGGGAATCGTTCCGGACGCCGTTTCGGGAGGCCCTCGACCCGGCAGATGGATTCGACCTGATCGTGCTGAGCGTCGGGCACCATCGTCTCGCGGAGGCGACCGCGTTTTTGGCTCCCCGCATCGGAGACGCGACAGTGTTGGTGTTCGGCAATGTCTGGGAGGAACCACTGACCGCAGTCGCGCCGCTCCCGGCCGAGCAAGTCGTGTTCGGGTTTCCTGGTAGTGGCGGCGGCTTCGGGGACGACGGGGTACTGAGTGGCGCAATGCTGCCCTCGGTCATCATCGGTACGCCGGATGTCTCGCCCAACCGGAGGGAGGAGGAAGTCCTCCTCGCCTTCCGGCGAGCTGGCCTCGCCGTTCGGCAGGAAAGGGACATCCGAGGGTGGCTATGGTTGCACTTCATCGCCGACGCCGGCATGTTCGATCAGGCGATCCGGAGCGGGTCGCTGGCGAACATGACGGGCGACCGGCGTGCATTCCGCGACGCTTTCCTGACGACCCGTGAGCTGCTGCCCGTTCTTGAGGCTCGAGGCGTCGACCTCCGATTGCACCGCAACGCGACGCTACCGTTTCGGCTGCCTGGCCTGATCGCTACGGCCTCCGCATGGGCGACGAGGCTGATTCCGATGGCCAGGCGGAGCCTCGCAGCACACACGGATCCGCACACACCGGAAGCCTCAGCGGTCCTCGAAGACACGCTGCGCGAGACGCGCCGTCTGAATATCAGCACCCCTCGCCTCGAACGCTAGCAACCTGAACTTCTCCCGACGGGCGCAGCTGTCAGCGGCACACGCCATGATCGCCGTATGCCCTTCGCAGACGAGCTCCTCGGTACCGCGGTCGCCCGCACCCTCACACGCTCGCTCCAGGAGGCCGCGCCGGGCAACCCGTTCGACGCCACGGCTCAGGCAGCCGAGCGACTCGACGGCCTCGCCCTCCGCGAGCGCGCCGACCTCCTGCGCGACGCCCTACTCGAGGACGTCCCGGGCGACTACGCGACACTCGCCGGCATCATCCGCACCGCCCAGGCCACGAACCCCGCGTTCACCGGCTGGCTGATCTGGCCGGTGACGAGCGCCGTCGCGGCCTGTGCTGTCGACGAGGGCACCCCCGATGCCTTCGACGACGCGATGCGACTCCTCGCCGAACTCACCGAGCGCCTCAGCGCCGAGTTCGCCATCCGCACCCTGCTCCGCCACGACGTCGACCGCGCGCTCGCCATCGTCCTCGACTGGACCATCTCCGACAACGAGCACATCCGCCGCCTCGCCAGCGAAGGAACCCGCCCCTACCTGCCGTGGGCCGTGCGCGTGCGGGAGATCGTCGCGAACCCGGGCGTCACCGTCCCGATCCTCGACGCCCTCTACCGCGACCCGAGCGAGTATGTGCGCCGCTCCGTCGCCAACCACCTCAACGACCTCAGCCGCGACGACCCCGACCTCGTCGTCGCAACTGCCGGCCGTTGGCTCGCCGACCCCGACGCCAATACTCCGGCGCTCGTCCGCCACGCACTGCGCACCCTCGTGAAGCGCGGCAACCCGGGTGCCCTCGCGGCCCTCGGTTTCAAAGCAGCGACGACCGAGGTGGAGGGGTTTGGCATCGACAGCGCCCACATCCCGTTCGGCGGAACGGTCCGATTCGTCGCGACCGTCCGCAACACCGGTACCGACACGGCCCGCTTGGCGATCGACTACGTCGTGCATCACCAGAAGGCGAACGGCTCGCAGACGACGAAGACGTTCAAGCTGACGACGACCGAGCTGGCCCCCGGCGAGCACATCCTCCTCACCCGGGAGCACTCGTTCCGCGCGATCACCACCCGTCGCTACCACCCGGGTGCGCACGGGATCGCGCTGCAGGTGAACGGGGTCGCGACCGAACCGCTGGCGTTCGAACTGCTGCCGCCGGTGGAGTGAGGCGGGCGTCACCACGGCCGAGCCCCGGTGCCTGAGCCTGTCGAAGGCCGCACCCGGACGAGCTCGGCGAACCGGGATGGTGCACGACCGAGGGACGGCATTCGGAGGACCACGGCGAACGTTCGAACCTGAACGGCGGCTCCGGATCCACGCCAGGCAGGAATGCAGGACCCCGCCGGAACCGTTCCCCTGAACATGACAACCATCGGAATCATCGGTTCAGGAAACATCGGCTCTCAGCTCGCACGCCTCACGGTGGCGCAGGGTCACGACGTCATCGTGTCCAACTCGCGCGGACCGGAGACGCTCACCGACCTCGTCTCGGAGCTCGGCGAGCACGCCACCGCCGGCACCGCCCTCGACGCGGCCGAGCGTGGGGACATCGTGATCGTCACCATCCCGCTGCACGCGATCGACACCGTCCCCGTCGCACCGCTCGCGGGCAAGGTCGTCATCGACACGAACAACTACTACCCCGAGCGCGACGGCCACATCGCCGAGCTCGACGAGGAGACCACCACCACGGCCGAGATGCTGCAGGCGCACCTGCCGGAGTCGAAGGTCGTGAAGGCGTTCAACCACATCTACGCCGCCGACCTCACCACCAAGGGCAAGCCGTCCGGCACCCCGAACCGCCGGGCCCTCGTCATCGCCGGTGACGACGCCGACGCGAAGGCCACCGTCGCCGCACTCATCGACTCCTTCGGCTTCGAGCCGCTCGACATCGGCGCGCTCTCCGAAGGATGGCGCATCCAGCGCGACACCCCCGGCTACGGCCCGGACGTCGACGCCGACAAGCTGCGCGAACTCGTCGCCGAGGCCAAGCGCTACCGCGACATGTAAGTCACGCCGCACCGCGAATCGCCCCGAGTGGTCGTCCAGGAGGTCCTGGCACGACCACTCGGGGCGA
>NZ_JACYTU010000016.1:0-44316 GCF_014841225.1 Plantibacter sp. CFBP 8804 | reverse complement strand
CCGACTGCCCCGGGCGTCTGGCACTCTCCACAGATCGTCCGACCGCAACGCTGGCAGAGCACGAAGCTCTGTCGGTCGGGGTGGCGATAGCAGAAGTTGGCCGACGGATCCCGGGGCAGGGTCACGGTCTGTCCTCCGAGCGGGGCCTAGGCCTCGGAGATGGTGACGCTCTCGAGGACGACGGGCTCGATCGGCTTGTCGCCGGCACCGGTCGGGACGGCCTGGATGGCGTCGACGACCGCGCGGGACTCGGCGTCGGCGACCTCACCGAAGATGGTGTGCTTGCCCTGGAGCCACTGCGTGGGAACGGTGGTGATGAAGAACTGCGAACCGTTCGTGCCCTCGACGGCGCCCGTGATGGCGTTGCGGCGCTTGCCGGCGTTCGCCATGGCGAGGATGTAGGGCTCGTCGAAGTTGAGCTCCGGGTGGATCTCGTCGTCGAAGTTGTAGCCCGGGCCACCGGTGCCGGTTCCGAGCGGGTCGCCGCCCTGGATCATGAACGCCGGGATGATGCGGTGGAAGATGAGGTCGCTGTACAGCGCGTCGTTCCGGGTCTGGCCCGTCTTCGAGTCCGTCCACTCGCGCCCGCCGGTCGCCAGGTCGGTGAAGTTCTTGACCGTCTTAGGAGCGTGGTCCCCGAAGAGGTTGACCTTGATCTCACCGTGGTTGGTGTGCAACGTGGCGACTGCGGTGTGCTTTGACATACTCCCAATTCTTGCACAAGGGTTCGGGACTCTCGGATGGTATCCAGGGGTCTAAGTGGCAAGATGGAGGTTACGTTGTTGCCGCGATCATTGGAGATGACCACATGAGCCTGTCACGCAAGCGCCGGAAAGAGCTCAAGAAGCTCAAGGGTTCCGCTGCCGACCTCTGGGACTCCCAGCAGGATGTCCTGAACCACGCCAACGAAGTCGCTCGTGAGGTGAGCCGTCAGCTCGGGAACTTCTCGAAGGAGCAGGTGGTCCCCGTCGTGCGCGACACCTACGAGCACCGCGTCGTCCCGACGGTCGACCGGGGGATCAAGGTCTCCCGCAACGCCGTCGACGGCGTGCGCAAGGGCATCTCGGATGGCGTCGTCCCCGCTGTCGGTGGCGTCGTCGGTACGGTGCTGAGCATCGGCGACATCGCCAAGGACACCCGCGTGCAGGCGGCCCTCCGTCGCCTCCACGTCCCCGAGCAGGTGCTGCCCGCCAAGAAGGGCGCGAGCGCCGGTACCGTCATCGCGATCGGCCTCGGCGTCCTCGCCGCTGCCGGTGTCGCCTACGCCGTCTGGCAGACGTTCCGCGCAGACGACGAGCTGTGGGTCTCCGACGAGGAGCCTGCCGCTTCCTGATCTCGCTTCGCACGACGCAGCCCCTCGCCGGTTCCGACCGGGGAGGGGCTTCGTGTTGTGACGGCTGTGCTCAGATGAGGCCGGCGAAGCGTCGTCCGACGTCGACGAGGCTGACGCGGTCGAGTGAGCCGACCTCCTCGAGCGGGTACCACGCGGCGTAGTCGGTGCTGCCGTCGGCCTCGTAGGTCAGCGTGCCGCCGGTGAGGTGCGCCCGGTAGACGATGCGCAGCGTGTGGAGCGGCCCGGTGGCCGTCGTGCTGAGGCGACGCTCCGCCGGCACGACCTGCGAGTCGACGCCGATCAGGTCGTCGAGCTCGGCGTGGTAGCCGGTCTCCTCGAACACCTCGCGGACCGCAGCATCGGCCGGGTCCTCACCGGGGTCGATCCCGCCGCCCGGGAGCGTCCATCCGCTGTGTCCGCTCTCGTTCCAGTGGGAGAGGAGCATGCCCCGTTCGTCGACGATGACGGCATATGCAGCGACGCGGATATCCATGCCGCCAGCCTAACCGCCGGTCCCCGCGACAACGGAGAACGCCCCCGGCGTCTGCCGAGGGCGTTTCTGGACTGTGGAGCCTGGGAGAATCGAACTCCCGACATCCTGCTTGCAAAGCAGGCGCTCTACCAACTGAGCTAAGGCCCCGGATGGAGCAGATCCGGGGATCCGATCCAATCGGTGTGTTACTGGTCGTGCAGGGTGGGGCTACCAGGACTTGAACCTGGGACCTCTTCGTTATCAGCGAAGCGCTCTAACCGCCTGAGCTATAGCCCCGTTTTGAACCTTGTTGAGACTACCCGATTCCCGCCGCAACTCATAATCGAGCGGCGCCGCACGGGGCGGCGCCGACCCGAAGGAGCGTCAGTTGTTGGTGAACCCGACGAGGAGGCCACCCGTGATCTTCACGCTGAGGTTGTAGAGCCCCGCGAGAAGGGCTCCCATCAGCGTGATGACGATGAGGTTGAGCAGCGCCACGATGCCGGCGAAGGCCATGACCTGCGGCAGGTTGACGTACTGGAGGATGTTGTTCCCCGGGCCGGCGATGTCGGTGAACAGGCCACCGACCTTCGTGAAGACACCGGTGGTGTTGAGCACCGTGTAGACGAGGAAGAAGAACACCACGATGACCACGGCGACCGCGATCGCCGCCAGGAACGACAGCTTCACCGCCGACCAGAAGTCGATGTACACCAGCTTCAGGCGCACCTGCTTGGTGCTGGTGCGTTTGGTCGACTTCTTGGCCAACTTCTCTGCGACGCTACTGCTCATCTACTTCTTCCTTCATCGCCGGAGTCTCGTCCGGCACGGATGCCTCGGGTTCTGCACCCTCCGTGGCGGCTGCGTCTGCAACCGTCTCCGGAACATCCTGGGTCTCAAGGTTTCGGTCACTGTTCTTGGCCAGCGCGATGATTCGGTCGCTCTCCGCGAAACGTGCGAAGACGACGCCCATCGTGTCGCGCCCCTTCGCTGGAACTTCGGCCACGGCAGACCTTACCACCTTGCCACTGGCAAGAACCACAAGGACCTCGTCGCTCTCGTCGACGATCAACGCGCCCGCGAGCGTGCCTCGATCGTCGTTCAGCTTGGCCACCTTGATGCCCAGACCGCCGCGGTTCTGGCCGCGGTACTGGTCGATGTTGGTGCGCTTCGCGTAGCCGCCCTCGGTCACGACGAAGACGAACGCCTCGCGTTCCTCACCCTCGACTGACGGCAGCACCGACGCCGAGAGCAGCTTGTCGTCGTCGCGGAAGTGCATGCCGATCACGCCGCTCGTCGCTCGTCCCATCGGCCGCAGGGTCTCGTCGCTCGCCGTGAAGCGGATCGACATACCCTTGCGGGACACCAGCAGGACGTCGCTGTCGTTCTCCACGAGCAGTGCGGAGGTGAGCTCGTCGCCCTCGCGCAGGTTGATCGCGATGATGCCGCCCGAGCGGTTCGTGTCGTACTCCGAGAGCGCCGTCTTCTTGACGAGGCCGTCGTGTGTCGCGAGGACCAGGTACGTCGCGGCCTCGTAGTCGCGGATGTCGAGGATCTCGGCGATCTCCTCATCCGGCTGCATGGCGAGCAGGTTGGCGACGTGCTGGCCCTTGGCGTCGCGGCCGGCCTCCTGCAACTCGTAGGCCTTCGCGCGGTACACGCGGCCCTTCGTGGTGAAGAAGAGGAGCCAGTGGTGCGTCGTCGTCACGAAGAAGTGGTCGACCACGTCGTCCGCGCGCAGCTGGGCACCCTTGACACCCTTGCCACCGCGGTGCTGCTGACGGTAGTTGTCGCTCCGCGTGCGCTTGATGTACCCGCCGCGGGTGACGGTGATGACCATCTCCTCTTCGGGGATCAGGTCTTCCATGTTCATGTCGCCGTCGAAGCCGAACATGATCTCGGTGCGGCGGTCGTCGCCGTACTTGTCGACGATCGCGGTCAGTTCCTCGCTGACGATCTCACGCTGGCGGACCGGCTTCGCGAGGATGTCCTTGAGGTCGGCGATCTGCGCTTCGATCTCGGCGGCCTCGTCGATGATCTTCTGACGCTCGAGGGCGGCGAGACGACGCAGCTGCATGTCGAGGATCGCGCTGGCCTGGAGCTCGTCGATCTCGAGGAGGTCCATGAGGCCCGTGCGCGCCTCGTCGGCGGACGGCGAACGGCGGATGAGCGCGATGACCTCGTCCAGGGCGTCGAGCGCCTTCAGGTAGCCGCGGAGGATGTGTGCGCGCTCCTCCTTCTTGCGGAGTCGGAACACGGTGCGGCGGACGATGACCTCGACCTGGTGCGTCACCCAGTTGGTGATGAACCCGTCGAGCGGCAGCGTGCGCGGGATGCCGTCGACGATCGCGAGCATGTTCGCGCCGAAGTTGTCCTGCAGCTGCGTGTGCTTGTAGAGGTTGTTGAGGACGACCTTCGCGACCGCATCGCGCTTCAGCACGATGACGAGCCGCTGGCCGGTGCGACCGGAGGTCTCGTCGCGGATGTCGGCGACGCCGCCGAGACGGCCCTCCTTGACGAGGTCGGCGATCTTCAGCGCGAGGTTGTCGGGGTTCACCTGGTACGGGAGCTCGGTGACGACGAGGCAGGTCCGGCCCTGGATCTCCTCGACGTTCACGACGGCCCGCATGGTGATGGAACCGCGACCCGTGCGGTAGGCGTCCTGGATGCCCTTGATACCGAGGATCTGCGCGCCGGTCGGGAAGTCCGGCCCCTTGATGCGCTGCATGAGCGCCTCGAGGAGCTCTTCCCGGCTGGCCTCGGGGTTCGCCAGGTGCCACAGGGCACCGTCGGCGACCTCGCGGAGGTTGTGCGGCGGGATGTTCGTGGCCATGCCGACCGCGATGCCGACGGAACCGTTGACGAGGAGGTTCGGGAAGCGCGCCGGCAGGACGACCGGCTCCTGGGACTCGCCGTCGTAGTTGGGCTGGAAGTCGACGGTCTCCTCGTCGATGTCGCGCACCATCTCCATGGCGAGTGGGGCCATCTTCGTCTCGGTGTACCGAGGGGCGGCCGCGCCGTCGTTGCCCGGTGAGCCGAAGTTGCCCTGGCCGAGCGCCAACGGGTACCGAAGGCTCCACGGCTGGACGAGGCGGACGAGCGCGTCGTAGATGGCCGTGTCGCCGTGCGGGTGGAACTGACCCATGACGTCGCCGACGACGCGCGCGCACTTGGAGAACGAGCGGTCGGGGCGGTAGCCGCCGTCGTACATCGCGTAGATCACGCGGCGGTGGACGGGCTTCAGACCGTCGCGGACGTCGGGCAGGGCGCGGCCGACGATGACGCTCATCGCGTAGTCGAGGTAGCTGCGCTGCATCTCGAGCTGCAGGTCGACCTGGTCGATCCGTCCGTGCACGCCGTGGTCCTCGTCCGGGACCGTGATCTCGTCGTTGGTTTCGTCTGCCATGTGTCTACTGACTCTTTCGATTGCGGAGCTGAACGATCTTCGCTCCCCGAGCTTGTCGAGGGGCTATGTCGGGGCCGGACGGTCCTCGAGGCTGTCGCACTTCGACAAGCTCAGTGACCGGGCCGGCTAGATGTCGAGGAAGCGGACGTCTTTCGCGTTCTTCTGGATGAAGGTCCGGCGGGACTCCACGTCCTCGCCCATGAGCGTGGAGAAGATCTCATCGGCAGCCGCGGCGTCGTCGAGGGTGACCTGGAGGAGCGTCCGCGTCTGCGGGTCCATCGTGGTCTCCCACAACTCCTTGTAGTTCATCTCGCCGAGACCCTTGTAGCGCTGGATCCCGTTCTCCTTCGGGATGCGCTTGCCCGAGGCGACACCGTCGGTGAGGAGGGCGTCGCGTTCGCGGTCGCTGTACACGTACTGGTGGTCGGCGTTCGACCACTTCAGGCGGTAGAGCGGCGGCTGCGCGAGGTACACGTATCCGAGGTCGACGAGCGGGCGCATGTAGCGGAACAGGAGGGTCAGCAGCAGCGTCGTGATGTGCTGGCCGTCGACATCGGCATCGGCCATGAGCACGATCTTGTGGTACCGCACCTTGTCGGGGTTGAAGTCCTCACCGATGCCGGCACCGAAGGCCGTGATCATGGCCTGGACCTCGTTGTTCGCGAGCGCGCGGTCGAGGCGTGCCTTCTCGACGTTGAGGATCTTGCCACGGAGCGGGAGGATCGCCTGGGTCTCCGGGTTGCGCCCCTGCACGGCGGAGCCGCCTGCGGAGTCACCCTCGACGATGAAGATCTCGGACAGCGACGGGTCCTTCGACTGGCAGTCCTTGAGCTTGCCGGGCATGCCGCCACCCTCGAGGAGGCCCTTGCGACGGGCCGTCTCGCGGGCCTTGCGGGCGGCGAGACGAGCGGTCGCGGCCTGCAGCGCCTTCCGGATGATCTCCTTGGCCTGGTTCGGGTTGCGGTCGAACCAGTCGTTGAGCTGCTCGCTGACGACCTTCTGCACGAACGCCTTCGCCTCGGTGTTGCCGAGCTTGGTCTTCGTCTGGCCCTCGAACTGCGGCTCGGAGAGCTTCACGGAGATGACGGCGGTGAGGCCCTCGCGGACGTCGTCGCCGGAGAGGTTGTCGTCCTTCTCCTTGAGGATGCCCTTCTCACGTGCGTAGCGGTTCACGAGCGTGGTGAGCGCCGCGCGGAACCCTTCTTCGTGGGTGCCACCCTCGTGCGTGTTGATCGTGTTCGCGTAGGTGTGGACGCTCTCGTTGTACGCCGTCGTCCACTGCATCGCGACCTCGAGCGCGATCTTGCGCTCGGTGTTCTCCGACTCGAAGGAGATGATCTCGTCGTGGACGAGCTCGGCACGCTTGGCCTTGTTCAGGTACTCGACGTAGTCCTCGAGACCGCGCTCGTAGAAGAAGACGTCCTTGCGCTGCGAGTGTGCCGCCGAGTTGTCGTCGACGTCGTCGGCCTCGATGGCGTCGCGCAACGGACGCTCGTCGGCGAGCTCGATGCGGAGGCCCTTGTTGAGGAAGGCCATCTGCTGGAAGCGGGTCCGGAGCGTCTCGTAGTCGAACTCCGTCGTCTCGAACGTCTCGGCGGACGGCCAGAAGGTGATCGTGGTGCCCGTCTCGGAGGACGGCTCGTCCTCGTGGAGCGGGGCGTCGGGGACACCGTGCTGGAAGCTCTGGCGCCAGACCGAACCCTGACGACGGACCTCGACGGAGAGGCGCGTGGACAGTGCGTTGACGACGGACGAACCGACGCCGTGGAGCCCACCGGAGACCGCGTACCCGCCGCCGCCGAACTTGCCGCCGGCGTGCAGGATGGTCAGGACGACCTCGACGGTCGACTTCTTCTCCACCGGGTGGATGTCGACCGGGATGCCTCGACCGTTGTCGATGACGCGGACGCCGCCGTCCTCCAGGATGGTCACGAGGATCGTGTCGCAGTAGCCGGCGAGGGCCTCGTCCACGGAGTTGTCGACGATCTCGTAGACCAGGTGGTGCAGACCACGTGGACCGGTGGACCCGATGTACATACCGGGCCGCTTCCGGACGGCTTCGAGACCTTCGAGAACCTGGATGGCACTTGCGCCGTAATCAGAGTCTTGGGCGTGCGTGTTGGGTTCTGATGTCATAGGAAAAGAGGGCTCCAAACCGTCGAGATTCGACCGTTCCATCCTACCAAACAGACCCCGTGAAGCCGCGAGAAAACGCCCGTTTGAGGCACTTTTCCATGCCCGGAGGCCGTATTTGCCTCCCTAGCCGTAAGTATCGCGTGGACCACGCCCTGGGATCGACCTGGGGCCTCTTTTCCAGGAGGGTGCTCCGGGGCCCTGGAAACGGATCGTGTCGACACCGGCGTCGGGATAGCGTTCGGCGATGCGGACGAGGATCTCATGGCGCATGTGCCGGAGTTGCGTCGCCCAGGCCGTGGACTGGCATTGGACGATCAGGACGCCGTCCGCGATCGACACCGGTTCGGAGTATCTGGCGGTGTCCTCGCCGCACAACTCCGCCCAGTTCCCGAGGACCTCGTGCTGGGCGAGCGGCGAGTTCCACCCGAGTCCGGCGGTCAGTGAATCGATGACCGTCCCGAGGCCCTTCGGGTCGCGACCGACACCGTACGGCACCGAGTCCTGCGGCCCCTCGGCCGAGCGTTCCCGACGCTTGCGATCACGGGAGATCCGCTCGCCGCCGAAGATCTCCTTGAACCGGAGGTACACCGTGGCGGAGAGTTCCCCCGCCGGGTCGGCATCCCGTCCGAGTCGCCGCGGCTCAGTCATGCGTCGACTCCGCGGGGAGTGGCTCGTGCTGCGCGGGACCGCCCGCCTCGTCCGGACCGTCCACGATCCGTCCGGCCTCGATGCGCACGACGTGCGCGGTGAACCGTTCGGGGACGTCGTCGAACACCGCCGCGGTGATGATGACCTGGTCGTACTCCGCGACCGCGGCCGCGAGGCGTTCCCGGCGACGCGAATCGAGCTCGGCGAAGACGTCGTCGAGGATGAGCACCGGATCACCGAGGGACGAGTCGGCGCGGAGGAGCTCGGCTGAGGCGAGTTTGGCGGCGAGTGCGAACGACCACGATTCACCGTGGCTCGCGTAGCCCTTGACCGGCAACCCGTTGAGACCGAAGAACACGTCGTCGCGGTGCGGTCCGACGAGCGTCAGGCCCCGCTCGAGTTCGGCCGACCGACGCTGCGCGAGCGCCGCACGGAACCGTTCCGCGATGCGCGCCAGATCGACGGGCGCGCCTGGCTCCACGCCCTCCGTCGGATCGGCGGCTGCCGACTCATCCTCGGCATCGGTCCCGGCGATGCTGAGCACGGGCAGGAGGACCGGTCGGTGATCGTCTCCGGCCACGGCTTCGTACGCGGCACGCAGTGGCCCACCGAGCATGGCCAGGAGTTGCAGACGTTCGGCGATGATCTCCGTGCCGTACTGCACGAGTCGATCGTCCCAGAGGTCGAGCGTGGCCAGGGGCCCGGACTTCAGCCCACGCGCCCTCGCCGATTTGAGGAGGGAGTTCCGCTGTTTCAGGGAGCGGTCGTAGTCGGCCATCACCCCGGCCAGGCGGGGGATCCGCTGCACGAGGAGCTGGTCGATGAACCGCCGGCGCGCCGACGGGTCGCCGCGGACGATCAAGAGGTCTTCCGGGGCGAACAGCACGGTGGACACGTACCTCGGCAGTTCGCGCGGCTTGATCTGGGACCGGTTCACCTGCGCGCGGTTGGCCGAACCCCGGTTGAGCTGCACCTCGGCGAGCAGCTCACGACCGTCGTGCACGATGCGGGCCCTGATGATCGCTGCGTCGGCACCGTGTCGGATGAGCGCCTGTTCGGAGGAGACCCGATGGGAACCGAGGCTGCTGAGGTATCCGATCGCCTCGACGAGGTTGGTCTTGCCCTGGCCGTTTCGGCCGACGAACAGATTGGGTCCGGGTTCGAGCGCCACGTCGACCACCGCGTAGTTGCGGTAGTCGGTGAGATTCAAGTGCCGCACGATCACCACGTCACCCTACCGCCTCGCCCTGACGCCGAACGGGTCGGGGCGCCTTCGGACGTCCGAACGCGGCCGGCACGACGACGCAGGGTGAACGAAATCGACCCTCCAGCGGAGCGGAAGGCTCCGGGAGGGTCGATTTCGTTCGTCAGGAGACGTCGTGTCGTCAGTCGTCGGCCTTCTTGACCGCGTGTCCGCCGAACTGGTTGCGGAGTGCGGCGACCGCCTTCATGGCCGGCGAGTCCTCCTGGCGCGACACGAAGCGGGCGAAGATCGATGCCGAGATGGTCGGGACGGGCACCGCGTTCGCGATGGCCTCCTCGATCGTCCAGCGGCCCTCGCCCGAGTCCTCGACGTAGCCCTCGATCTGCTCGAAGTCCGGGTCCTCCTCGAGGGCACGGACGAGCAGCTCGAGCAGCCAAGACCGCACGACGGTGCCGCGCTGCCAGGCCTTGAAGGTGCCGGGGACGTCCTTGATGATGTCCTCGCGCTTGTCGAGGAGCTCGAAGCCCTCGGCGTACGCCTGCATGAGCGCGTACTCGATGCCGTTGTGCACCATCTTCGCGTAGTGACCGGCGCCGACTTCTCCGACGTGGACGAAGCCCTCATCGCGCGGGCCTTCAGGACGCAGGGCGTCGAAGACGGGCATGACCCGCTCAACCTGCTCCTTGGAACCGCCGACCATGAGGCCGTAGCCGTTGTCGACACCCCAGACGCCGCCGGAGACGCCGGCGTCGATGTAGTCGATGCCCTTCGCCGACAGCAGTTCAGCGTGCTTGAAGTCGTCCGTGAAGCGGCTGTTACCGCCGTCGATGATCAGGTCGCCGGCCTCGAGCAGGCCGTTCAGCTCCTCGACGACGGAGTCGGTGATGGCCCCGGCGGGGACCATGACCCAGACCGTGCGAGGTGCCGGGAGCGCAGCGACGAGGTCGCTGATCGTCGCGACGTCGGTGACATCGGGGTTCCGGTCGAAACCGGTGACCTCGATGCCGTTCGCACGCAGACGCGTGCGCATGTTGTTGCCCATCTTGCCGAGACCGACGAGACCGATGTGCATGGTGGATCCTTTGCGTGTCAGCGCAGCAGCAGGTTCGGCTGCAGCAGGTACTTGTAGCTGTCGGCACCCGGCTGATCCTTGGAGGATTGGCTCGTGATGAGCATGGGTCCCGGCTTGTTCGTGTTCTCCGTCTTCGTGAACGAGAACCGCACGTACTCGCTCCGGACCGCGGTCAGACCGTCGATCAGGAACTGCGGCTTGAGGGAGAGCACGATGTCGTCGCCGGTGAGTAGGGCGTCGATGCCCTCGGATGCCTGCGCCTGCTCGGATCCGACGGCTTCGAGCGTGAGGCCGTCGATGGTGAAGGTGAAGCGGAGGGCCGCTTCGCGCTCGAGGACGAGCGACATACGCCTGGTCGCCTCGATGAGTTCCGCGGTGTTGATGATCGCGTAGTTGTCGGTCGTCTCGGGGAAGAGCCGCTTGACCGGCGGGAAGTTGCCCTTGATCAGCAGCGAGGTGACCGTCTTGCGGTCGGCCCGGAACGCGATGAGCTCGCGGTCGTCACGATTCGTGATCGCGACGTTGATGTTGCCGCTGTGGCCGAAGGTCTTGCCGACCTCCTGGAGCGTGCGGGCCGGCACGAGGGCGGTGATCGTCTCGCTGGAACCGTCGCCCTGGCCCGAGTCCCAGTCGATCTCGCGGACCGCGACGCGGTAGCGGTCGGTCGCGACGAGGCTGAGGCTCGTCTTGGAGACCTCGAGCTGCACGCCGGTGATGACCGGGGTCACGTCGTCGCGGCTTGCGGCTACGGCGACCTGGCTCACTGCGGTGGCGAACTCATCGGCAGGCACGAGGCCGAAGTCGGCGTCGACCTGAGGGATCGTCGGGTACTCCTCGACGGGCATCGATCCGAGCGTGAACCGGGCAGAACCACAGGTGACCTCGATGCGGTTCTCGACCTTGCTGAACCGGACGGGCGCGTTCGGAAGGCGGCTGGCGATCTCCGAGAGCAGCCGACCGTTGACGAGTGCCGTGCCGGCCTCCTCGACCTCGGCCGCGATGCCGGTCTGGCTGGAGACCTCGTAGTCGAAGGAGGACAGGATGAGACCGTCGTCACCGGCTTCGATGAGGATGCCGTTGAGGATCGGCAGCGTCGGGCGCTGCGGGAGCAGCTTCACTGCGAACGAGACGGCTTCGCTGAATACATCCCGGTTGACGCTGAATCGCACGACAAGTCCCCTGTCTCTGGCTCTCGATGACGTCACCAATGCTAGTGGGTCTGCTTCCGGGGTCGAGTGGGACGAGGAGCTGTGGAGAAGCAAGCCTGGGGAAAGGTTATTTGGCGGAGAGATCATTGAATTAACGGTTAACAGTCTTAACCGGTGTGGAAACTGTGGATAAGTCCGCCGAACCCGCTCGAACACAGGGAACTACATGTGTGTAACTTGGTGGCAGCCTGTGGAGAGAACGACGCGAGGGTGTGGGACGCGGAGGCGGGTGAACGGTGTTCACTCACAAGCGTGCCCGGAGCTTCCACATCCCTCCACAGGTTATCCACAGGGCTGCGAGGCCGGAATGTGGACAGATCGGACGCGGATCATGTCGTCGAATGAGCGCTCGTCGTCGCCTGATGAACGAAATCGGCCCCTTGAGCGCACCGAGTGCGTCGAGGGGCCGGAAACGTTCATCAGGACGCCTCAGGCGCCGTAGCGGTTCCCCGGTCCCCGAGCCTGTCGAGGGCCCTTCGACAAGCTCAGTGACCGAGTGAGGCTCAGTGAGCGAACAGGGGTCAGGCGCCGTAGCGGAGGTTCTGCTTGATGCGGCTCGTGAGCTCGGTCACCTGGTTGTAGATCGAGCGCTTCTCCTGCATGAGGTCGGTGATCTTCCGGTTGGCGTACATGACCGTCGTGTGGTCCCGGTTGCCGAACAGCTGACCGATCTTCGGGAGCGAGAGGTTCGTGAGCTCGCGACAGAGGTACATCGCGATCTGCCGCGCCGTCGCCACGGCCTGCGACCGACTCGAGCCGTACAGGTCGTCGACCGAGAGCTTGAAGTAGTCGGCCGTGGTGTTGATGATGTCGATCGGCGAGATGACGTTGTCGTCGTCGAGGCTGATGACGTCCTTCAGCACCGTCTGGGCCAGCGTCATGTCGACAGCGGTCCGGTTCAGGCTCGCGAACGCGACGACCCGGATGAGCGTGCCCTCCAGCTCACGGATGTTGCTCGACACCTTGGTGGCGATGAACTCGAGGACCTCGTCCGGGATGTGCAGCTTCTCGTTCTGCGCCTTCTTGCGCAGGATCGCGATGCGGGTCTCGAGGTCGGGAGCCTGGACGTCGGTGATGAGTCCCCACTCGAAGCGTGAACGCATCCGCTCTTCGAAGCCGGTGAGTGCCTTCGGCGGCAGGTCGCTGGTGATGACCACCTGCTTGTTGTGATCGTGGAGGGTGTTGAAGGTGTGGAAGAACGCCTCCTGCGTCTCCGCCTTGCCCTGGAGGAACTGGATGTCGTCGATCAGCAGGATGTCGATGTCGCGGTACCGCGACTGGAAGAACGAGCCGCGGTTGTTGGCGATCGAGTTGATGAAGTCGTTCGTGAACTCCTCGCTGGACACGTACCGGACGCGGATCCCCGCGTAGAGGTTCATCGCGTAGTGGCCGATGGCGTGGAGGAGGTGGGTCTTGCCGAGCCCGGAGTCGCCGTACACGAACAGCGGGTTGTAGGCCTTGGCCGGCGCTTCAGCCACGGCCACCGCGGCCGCGTGCGCGAACCGGTTGGACTGGCCGATGACGAAGTTGTCGAAGCTGTACTTCGGGTTGAGTCGGGTGTCGTTCTCGCGCGCCGGCAGCGTGGGCGTCGGGGTCAGCTGCGGCTGCGGTGACTCGAGCGGCGCCGGGTCGATGTGCTGGAAGCCGGTCTGCTCGTACCGTTCCTCGACGATGTCGGGGTTGACGACGATCGCGTAGTTGCCGACGGGACCGCCGTCGACGATGGACGCGAGTGCGGCGAGGATCGGTGCCCGCATGCGCTGGTTGAGCATGCCCATCGTGAACTCGTTGGGCACCTCCAGGTAGAAGGTGCCGCCCATGATGCCCTTGGGGACGATGAGGTTGAGGAACCCGCGGAGTGGCGGGGTGATGCGGTCGTCGACGGAGAGGATCTCGAGCACCGATTGCCAGGTCTCAGCGATCGCATCGTCGGCGTCCGACATAGTTCTCCCCACACATACTCACAGGTTCATCCACAGGCTCTCCCCTGAGTATTCGGGGCTGAGCGCGGTGCTATCCACACGCTGTGCATAACCCGAGGGCTTACGCTAACAACACGTCGCCCCAGTCCCAAATCACTGTACGGCCGCCCTGCGTGTCACTGCTACAATTTCTGAGAATCCTGTGGATAATCATTCGTTTGGGCGCCGCTGGTTTGACCTTCGCGCGAGTAGACCGTAGGTTTAATCAGTTGACTTCTGCCCACGGGCACCCTTCCGTACCCTGCTGCCACCTGTGCAGTGGTGGGTCATGATCCGGAGATCGTAATTATGAGCAAGAGAACCTTCCAGCCGAACAACCGTCGTCGCGCCAAGAAGCACGGCTTCCGTCTGCGCATGCGCACGCGTGCCGGCCGCGGCATCCTGTCGGCTCGTCGCGCCAAGGGCCGCACCGAACTCTCCGCGTAGAGCCGTCGTGCTCGAGCGTGCGAGCCGGATCACGTCCGGCGACGACTACCGAGGGGTAGTTCGTCGCGGGTCCCGGTTCGTCGGCGAGCACACGGTCACGTACGTACGCATGAACCCGAAGGGCGGACAGCCGCGCTTCGGGTTCATCGTTGCGAAAACGGTCGGAAACGCAGTGACCCGCAATCTCGTCAGACGTCGCTTGAAGGCCATCTGCCACGACAGCGTCGTTCACGCTGCCCGCGGCGCTGACGTGGTCATCCGTGCGCTGCCGTCTGCAGCGACGGCTCCGTTCGCCTCGCTCCATGCCGAGGTCGATCGAGCCTTCGCCAAACGCGGCGTCGTCGCCGAGGCTGCGGACGCGCACCGATGAACGGCGTCATCGCTGCCACCTGCCTCGCGCCCCGCAATGCTGCGGTGCTGGCGCTTCGCGGGTATCGCGCCGCGATCTCCCCGCTGTACGGCGACGTCTGCCGGTATTACCCCAGCTGTTCCGCGTACGCTCTGGGAGCGGTGCAGCAACACGGTGTCGTCGTCGGTTCGGCGATGGCAGCGGCGCGCATCGCGAGATGCCACCCCTGGGCAGCACCTCGTTTCGACGAGGTACCGCCCAAGAAGAACTTCCGGTACAGCGTCACTTCTCACGGATTTGTCGTGCAACCGAGCCACGGAAAGGGCTGACCCGCACCTATGGACATCATCGGCACAATTCTCTGGCCGCTCAAGTGGGCGGTCGAGCTGCTCCTCGTGGGCTGGCACCTGCTGTGGACGGCCATCGGACTCGACCCCGCGGCCGGTCTCACCTGGGTGCTCTCGATCGTCGGGCTCGTCCTGGTCGTCCGTGCGGCACTCATCCCGCTGTTCATCAAGCAGATCAAGAGCCAGCGCAAGATGCTTGAGATCGCGCCGCAGATGAAGAAGGTGCAGGAGAAGTACAAGGGCAAGCGCGACCAGGCCAGCCGTGAGGCGATGTCCCGCGAGACGATGGAGCTGTACAAGAAGCACGGCACCTCCCCCGTCAGCGGTTGTCTGCCGCTGCTCGTCCAGATGCCGATCTTCTTCGCCCTGTTCTCCGTGCTCAACGACGCCCAGAAGAGCAAGGCCGGCGTCGGTCCCCTGAACGAGACCCTCGCCGTGCAGTTCGGCGACGCGAACCTGTTCGGGATCGCTCCGCTGCACACGAGCATGCAGGCGGCACTCGCCGGCAACCCGGTCAACTGGGCGGTCGTCATCATCGCCGCCGTCATGGTCATCCTCATGTGCGCGTCGCAGTTCATCACGCAGCTGCAGATCGTGTCGAAGAACATGTCGGCCGAGACGAAGGCCAGCCCGCAGTTCAAGCAGCAGCGGATCCTCCTCTACATCCTGCCGTTCGTGTTCCTCTTCTCCGGCTTCGCCTTCCCGCTCGGCGTCATGTTCTACTGGCTGACGTCTAACGCGTGGACGATGGTGCAGCAGTTCCTCGTCATCCGGAACATGCCGACGCCTGGTTCCGACGCTGCGAAGGCTCGTGAGGAGCGTCTCGCGCGGAAGGGCAAGCTCATGACGCCGAACGGCGACGTCATCTCGATCTCCGAGGCGCCGGTACCCGAGAAGAAGACCCCGACGCAGCGCCAGCAGCCCATGGGCAAGGCGCGTGCGAAGAAGCAGCAGACCGACGGACGAGACAAGTAGGAGTATCGGTGACTGACCAGGAACTGGCCCCGGCCCAGGACGAAGCACCCACCATCACGCAGCTCGAAGAAGAGGGCGACGTCGCGGCGGACTACATCGAGGAGTTCCTCGACATCTGCGACATCGATGGCGACATCGACATCGATGCCCGCAATGGTCGTGCGTACGTGTCGATCGACTCCCCCACGGAGAGTAACCTACGTCTCCTGTCGCGTCCCGACACGGTCAACGCGCTGCAGGAGCTGACCCGCCTGGCTGTTCAGAACCGTACCGGTGGCTTCTCCCGGCTCATCCTCGACATCGGCGGATCCCGCGAGGCGCGCCAGCAGGAGCTCGGAGCGCTCGTGGAGCGAGCGGTCGAGCGCATCGAGGCCGGTTCCACCGAGGCGGCACTCCCCCCGATGTCGAGCTACGAGCGCAAGCTCGTCCACGACATCGTGTCGGCTCGCGGCTTCGTGTCCGAGTCGCACGGCGAAGGCCGCGACCGTCACACCGTCATCACCCGCGGCTGACGCGGCCTGATCGTTTCACGTGAAACTGCGATGACTGACGTGCCTGCAGGACTCGAACCGGAACCGGCGGAAGCTGCCGAGTTGTTCGGCGACCGGATCGATGTCGGTCGTGCCTTCGCCGCGAACCTGGCGGAGTTCGGAGAGCCACTCGGGCTCATCGGTCCCCTGGAGCTTCCGCGTCTCTGGACGCGCCACATCCTCAACAGCGTGATCGTGGCCCCGCTCCTTCGTCCCGGGCGAGTCGGCGACGTCGGCACAGGCGCGGGGCTGCCTGGACTGGTCCTCGCGATTGCGCGACCAGATGTCGAGTTTGTCCTCATCGAACCGATGGAACGTCGGGTCGCCTGGCTCAACGACCAGGTCGGCGTCCTCGGGCTCGAGAACGTCACCGTCGTGCGAGCGCGCGCTGAGGAGGTTCGCCTCGATGAGCCCCTCGACCAGGTGACCGCGCGGGCGGTCAGCGCATTGCGAAAGCTACTCCCCCTCACCGCTCCCCTGCTTCGCGACGGCGGAGAGCTGGTCCTCATGAAGGGTGCCGGCGCGCAGGCGGAAGTCGACGCCTCGGCGAAGGAGCTTCGCAAGTACCGGGTCTCCGGCGTCGAGGTTCGGACGCTTGGCGAGGGCGTTCTCGCGGAGCCGACCCGAGTGATCGTGGGAACCGTCCGCGGCTGAGGCCAGTCGGAGGCGCTCGGGCCGCCGTGAGGGTCACCGCAGAGGATATTCGCCGGTTTGTGAGCTCCCGGGAGAATGGCTCCTGACGAACCAACCCGCAAAGTGCGGCCGGTTCAGGGGTCCTGAGTTCGTCAGGAAGGATTCTCCGGTCCATTCGGACACGAATCTGGGGCGCTGGGCGGTCCGCATTCGAGTGTTTTCCGACATTTGCGAGCAGTGTTGCTCCTGGTATCTCATATATTTACCTCACGTGGTCTGTAGCCCCAGTCTCATGACGCGGCGCCTGCACCGCCATCGACCGGCAGCGATGCTCCGCGCTCCGGTGGTCGGGCACCCAGACGTCGATGCTGTGCGCCGTGGCCGGCCAGCTAGCTGCCCCTTCGGAGATGACGGACGAGTGCGGGTGGCAACCGTGGAGCTCCCAGCTTGGTGATCCGGTCGGACTTGTCAGGGATCTGTGGTCTTCGTTCGAATCCTGGGTGGGTCCGAGGCGTTCCTTGGTTGTAGGGAAGATGCGTCGCCCCGTCCCCGTCCCACAGGTTCAACGGACTCGCGGTGGTGCATCACGTGGCAGACGTTTCGTTGGAGACCTACTGCGAGATGCGCACTCCGCCAGTTCCTCAGGTGCCTGCGCGCCGACTGGCGCCCGACCGTGGGCAGGCTCATGTCCACCGGCGGGTCGGTGCTGGCTGAGGTGCTGGGTGAGCTGCTGGCCGGGAAGTAGAGGATGGTCGGCCTGTCGCTATCGCGTGCGTCGGAGGCGTCCAGTTCTTGAAGCTTCTGGGGCGCCGGACGGCGCTGTCATATCGGAGCACGCTTCTGCTGCTCGGAGCGCTCCTCCCGACCTGGCGGCGACCTGCGGTGCTTGGCGGCCATTCGGCGTGACGATGTGTCGAGATGCGGCGGCACTATGGAGCTCGTGCTCATGACTCCCGTGAGTTCGGGAGGAGGAGTACTTCCGAACCACGATGAGTGGCTCTGTGCCGAGATAGCCTCGGCGGAGGGCGCTTCCCGCCGGACGGGTGAGGTCGCGCGACGTTTCACGTGGAACGTAAGAGCGGTGTCACTCGCTTGAGCTCTTCGTTCTCACAAGCGGCTCCCGTCGAGCTGGAATCGTGTGACGCAGTCCACTCAGTGGATGCATGCCCGAGGCACACCCTCATGGCCGGACCGCAATGGTGCTCGATGTTTCACGTGGAACACGGCTGGCGGTCTGCTCCTGCGCGGCTGCAACGCGGTAGCGGAGACCAATTGCGGTTCAATGAGCGCAGCGCGCGGTCGCGGGCTTGGGCTGCGCTCGAGATCACACCCATCCGGTGCGTTGGTCCTGGCGGGAGTGTTTCACGTGAAACAGCAGCCGGGTACGACGGACCATGTGTGGGATGAGACCGGTTGCGCGGCACTTCGTCGCTACCGCTCCCCCAGTGTCGGATCAGACCAGTGAGGTGGATAGAGCGCTGTGGCCAAAGGCTGCAAAGGCACCTATCGATGTGAACCGCTCGGCGGCTCAGCGTGCACGGTGTCTAGGTTTCACGTGAAACGCTGGCGCGGACTCGTGCCAGACGTACAGCTCTCCACCACACGAGTGGGTGGAGATGGCGCCTGTGGATAACTCTGTGGACAGTTCTCGCGCGTGAGCGCAGGAACTGGTGATCCTCCGCGAAGAAGCGGGCCCCACCCCGCGTGCCACCGCACCGTGGTCAACTCACACCGGGGCAAGAGCCCGGACGTGCCAGACCCGGAGTGGGTCGTTCGGGTGCGAACTTCCGCGGAAAGACGCGGATCTCCACCTGATCACAGAGGAACCTCCCCCATGGTTGTCAATATGCGTCCGCCGGGCTCGTCTCGGGTTGATCTGATCAACGTCGATCTGCACGCCCGAGGCGCGCGCGGTTGCGTGGGATCGGGCAAACCGGTGCCCTGTGGATAACCCTGTGGAAGAAGGAGGGGGAGGTGTTCCTTCTGGGCACCATTCGGGGCGTTCGACGATCTGCGGGTGTCGCGAAACAGTGCTCGAGGGCCTCCGTGATTGCGCACTCCCCCGATCACTGTCGGAGATCGCTCCCCTGGCGTCAGCCCACGCTGGTACGGTTGAAGTACACGTTTCGAGCAAGAAGGTTTCACGTGAAACAACCCGAACCAACGCATTCCGCGGCTCCCGAGCGCGACTCCGTTGGTAGCGCCTTCGACGCGTCCACGCCGTTGGCTCGCGAGCTCCATCATCTGACTGAGAGGCGTAAAGCCTTGGCTCACGCAACCCTGCCGACGCCCGACCACACTCGGGTCTTCACGGTCTCCAACCAGAAGGGTGGAGTCGGTAAGACGACGACCACCGTCAACATCGGCGCCGCCCTCGCCCGTTCGGGCGCTCGTGTCCTCGTGATCGATCTGGATCCCCAGGGGAACGCGTCCACCGCACTCGGCGTTGAGCATCACTCGGATGTCCCGAGTGTCTACGACGTCCTGATCGACGACTTCCCCCTGGCCGATGTCGTCCAGCAGAGTCCCGAGTTTCCCACGCTGTTCTGCGCTCCCTCGACGATTCATCTCGCCGGTGCGGAAATCGAACTCGTGTCACAGGTTGCGCGTGAGCACCGACTCCGCACGGCGCTCGAACAGTTCATCCAGGACGCCGAAGAGCCGTTCCATTACGTCTTGATCGATTGCCCGCCGTCCCTCGGACTCCTGACGATCAATGCCTTCGTCGCGGCCAAGGAAGTCCTCATCCCCATCCAGTGCGAGTACTACGCGCTTGAGGGCTTGAGCCAGCTCCTCGGTAGCATCCAGCTAATCCAGCGGCACCTGAACCCAGGGCTCGCCGTCAGCACCATCCTCCTGACGATGTACGACGGTCGCACCAACCTTGCGCAGCAGGTGGCTCAAGACGTCCGAGACCACTTCACCGGGCAGGTCCTCGAGTCGGTCATCCCACGAGCGGTGCGCATCTCCGAAGCCCCCAGCTTCGGGCAGAGCGTCATCAGCTACGACCCCACGTCGCTCGGCGCAGTGTCTTATCTCGAAGCAGCGGCGGAGATCGCCAACCGATGGGCCGCAGGCTCCTCCGATACACCCGATACGAACCACCCTGAGGGAGTCAGTCACTGATGGCAACGAAACGAACTGGACTCGGTCGCGGGATCGGTGCACTCATTCCGACGACGAGTTCAGACTCGCAGGCGAACCGTCCCGTCGACGTCTTCTTCCCCGACAACCAGGGCACTGCCCGCAAGGCAGCGAAGGACGCGGCGACCGCCGCTGCGGACGCAGCAGCAGCAGAGGCGGCCGCAGCCGACGCCCCCACTGCACCGGACGCCGCTGCTACCACGGTAGATGGGCCGCAGCTCGTGGCCGTCCCCGGTGCTCGGCTGGCGTACCTCTCCCCCGAACTGATCGTGCCGAACGCCAACCAGCCGCGCACGGTCTTCGATGAGGACCACCTCGCTGAACTCGTCACGAGCATCCGTGAGGTCGGCGTCCTGCAGCCGATCGTGGTCCGTCCGATCCCTGGCGACGACGAGCGATACGAACTCATCATGGGTGAGCGGCGTCTTCGCGCCTCGAAGGAGGTGGGTTTCGAACGCATCCCTGCGATCATCAAGGACACCGCCGACGAGGACATGCTGCGCGATGCGCTGCTCGAGAACCTGCACCGATCCGAGCTGAATCCGCTCGAGGAGGCTTCTGCATACCAGCAGCTCTTGGCCGACTTCGGAATCACTCAGGACGAGCTTGCCAACCGCATCGGTCGGTCCCGCCCCCAGATCAGCAACACGATCCGCCTGCTCAAGCTCCCGGCGGCCGTGCAGCAGCGCGTTGCTGCCGGCGTGCTGAGCGCCGGACATGCTCGCGCCATCCTGTCGCTGACCGATCCTGAGGCCCAGCAGCGATTGGCCGACAAGATCGTGAACGAGGACCTGTCGGTTCGCGCGGCCGAGGCTGCTGCGGCTCAGGGCGTTCAGGCGAAGAAGCCGCGTCCGATCGCCGGATCTCGACGCGGGCAACTCGATGAGATCGCAGAGCGCCTCGGGGACCGCCTGAACACCCGCGTGAAGGTGACGCTCGGTGCGAAGAAGGGACAGATGGTCGTTGAGTTCGCGACCATCGCCGACCTCAACCGCATCCTGAGCGAGCTTGGCGAGTCCGGATTCGGTCAGTCTTCCTGACGCTGTTTCACGTGAAACATAGGCCGTTCGGCCGCGGGGTCCCGTACGCCCTTCGACAAGCTCAGGGACCAAGGCGGTGGGATCCGTGGATTGGCGGACGGTCACCCCATCTCGGCTACTGAGCCTGTCGAAGTGCCGCGCGCGTGCTCTGTGATTGATAAACCCTGATCAAAGCGATAATTCGGGATGTTTCACGTGAAACTCCTCGACAACGAAGAACCGCCCGACTCAGATGAGCCGGGCGGTTCCTTCGTTCAGAAAAACCTGATCAGGCGAGGAAAGCTGCGAGATCCTTCTCGAGTGCTGCCTTCGGCTTGGCGCCGATGACGGTCTGCACGACCTCGCCGCCCTTGAAGACCTTCATCGCGGGGATGGAGGTGATCTGGTACTTCATGGCCAGGTTCGGGTTCTCGTCGACGTTCAGCTTGAGAACGGTGATCTTGTCGCTGTTCTCGGAGCCGATCGTGTCGAGGATCGGGCCGACCGCGCGACACGGACCGCACCAGGCGGCCCAGAAGTCGACGAGGACGGGCTTGTCGCTGTTGATGACCAGTTCGTCGAACGTGGCCTCGGTGACTGCATCTGACATGAGTGTTCTCCTTCGTGGTGGCCAGGCCGACAGCCTGGCCGTCGATCAAACGGTGGTGGTGAGCACGGGGTCGGCCGGCTGCGGACGACCGGCCGTCTGTGCTTCGCCGATGGCCGACGCTTCCCCAGCAGCCTGCTCGAGGTCTGCGAGGTAGTGCTCCGCGTCGAGGGCGGCGATGGTGCCGCTGCCGGCCGCGGTGATGGCCTGTCGGTACGTGGGGTCGATGACGTCGCCCGCGGCGAAGACGCCGGGAAGGTTGGTCTTCGACGAGCGGCCCTTGACGGCGATCGTGCCCTCGGGGGCGAGCTCCAGCTGGCCGTGGATGAGGTGCGTACGCGGGTCGTTGCCGATCGCGATGAACAGGCCACCGAGCGGCAGGTGGGTCTCCGTGCCGTCAATGGTCGAGCGCAGGGTCACGCCGTCGACCGCGTCGGCACCGGTGATGCCGGCGACTTCGCTGTTCCAGATGAACTCGATCTTCTCGTTCGCGAACGCGCGGTCCTGCATGATCTTCGACGCGCGGAGGGTGTCCTTGCGGTGGATGACGTAGACCTTCGATGCGAACCGCGTGAGGAAGGTAGCCTCCTCCATGGCGCTGTCGCCGCCGCCGATGACCGCGATCGTCTTCTCCTTGAAGAAGAAGCCGTCGCAGGTGGCGCACCAGGACACACCGTGGCCGGAGAGCCGCTCTTCGTCGTGCAGACCGAGCTTGCGGTAGGCGGAGCCGGTGGCGAAGATCACGGTGTGCGCCTCGTGCACCTGTCCGTTGCCGAGGGTGACCGTCTTGACGTCGCCGTCGAGCTTCAGCTCGGTGACGTCGTCGTAGAGGACCTCGGTGCCGAAGCGCTCGGCCTGCTCCTGGAGCTTCATCATGAGCTCGGGGCCCTGGATGCCCTCGGGGAAGCCGGGGAAGTTCTCGATCTCGGTGGTGTTCATGAGCTCGCCGCCGGCCTCGACCGATGACGCGACGAGCAGCGGCTGCAGCGAGGCGCGGGCAGCGTAGATCGCCGCCGTGTAGCCGGCGGGTCCTGATCCGATGATGATGACCTGACGCACGATGCTCCTCAGTGGTTCGTGGGCTCCCGGACCAGGTGGGTTCCGGGGTTCCGAGTGGTGTAACACATCCTAACCGGCCGCTATTCCGCTCCCCCCGGGGCCCCGGGCAGCTCTCAGCCGGTGTGCGTGAGGTGGTGTCGACGCGTCGGTGTCAGCGCCCGAACCGGGCGAGGACGGGCGCCAAGGCCGCCTTGAGCTCCGGCGTGCGCAGGAGGGCGAGCACCGCGAGGTACACGGCGGCCATCGCCGCCCCGACGACGGCCATGGTGACGATGGCGCCGGGGATCGTGGCCGTCGGGAACCCCTCTTCGCTGACACCGCCGAGCAGCAGCAGCACGACGACTCCTACCACGGCCGCAGGCACGGCGGCGGCGATGAACCGGACCAGGCTCAGGACGATGCGTCGGCCGTCGAGACCCCCCAGCCGGCGCCGGAGCAGCAGCGCGGCGACCACGGTCTGTGCGATGCACGCGATCGTGATGGCGAGCGCGACGCCGGCACCCACCAGATGCGGTGGGAGGACCAGGAGCACGATCAGCGCCAGGAGGACGAACAGGAGGGTCTGGAACAGGGTGAAGAAGAAGGGCGTCTTCGTGTCTCCGAGGGCGTAGAAGGCGCGCTGGAGGACGAAGAGGATGCAGAAGGGCACGAGTCCGATCACGAACGCGATGATGATGCCGCCCATCGCCTGCGCCTGTTCGAACGTCTCGGCGAAGACACTGCCGAACGGCACGGCGACCACCATGATGACGGCCGCTGCGAGCACGATGAGGACGCTCACGACACGGATGGCCCCGGAGATGTCGGCCTGCAGCCGCTGGATGTCCCGTCCGCGATCGCGTGTGCCCTGCGCGTGCTCGCTCATCCGCGTGAAATAGGCCGTCGCGATCGAGACGGTGATGATCGAGTGCGGAAGCATGAAGATCAGCCAGGCGTAGTTGAGGATCGCGACCGAGGGTCCCTGCTTGCTCACGGAAGCGACGATCTGGGTCTCGACGATCCCCGCACCGGTCGTCAGGAGCAGCATGCCGAAGGTCCAGCTGGCGATCCGCCCGGTGGCGCGGAGGCCGACGCCTCGCCACTGGAAGTCCGGTCGGAAACGCAGTCCGGCCCGACGCCAGAACAGCATGAGGAAGGCGGCCTGGACGACGACGCCGAGGGTGGCGGAGCCTGCGAGGAGCACCGTTCGACCGTCGGTCCACTCGCTGACCGCGAGGTCGCCGCTGCCGTACAGCGTGATGAAGGCGATCAGCCCGGCGATCGCGATGACGTTGTTGAGCACCGGTGCCCAGGTGAACGGTCCGAACATCTTGCGTGCGTTCAGGACCTCCCCGAGGACGGTGTAGAGCGCGTAGAACAGGATCTGCGGGAGACACCAGTAGGCGAACGCCGTCGCGAGCGCGAATTGATCAGGCGACAGCGTCGCGGCGACGATGAACACGAACACGGGTGCGAGCAGGGTGATGAGCGCGGTGGCCCCGCCGATGAAGACGAGGGTGATGGTGACGAGCTTGTTGATGTACGCGTTGCCACCGTCGGCATGGATCCCCGCACGGACGATCTGCGGCACGAGCACGGCGCTGAGCACGCCGCCACCGATGATGACGTAGATCGTGTTCGGGAGCTGGTTGGCGATCGCGAAGGTGTCACCGATGACCAGGACGCCGATGGCCTGAGCCACGAGGATCGCTTTGACGAAGCCGAGCAGTCGAGAGACGAGAGTCCCCGAGGCGAGGAGCGCGCTCGCCCTGCCGATGCCGTCAGCCATTCGTCTCCTGTCGTCCGGGTGACGACTCTACCGGGGGCTCACCGCCGGGGGGCTGACCGCTGTCCGGAGCATCTGCGGGGGCGGCGGACGTGGTACCCGAGCCGCGTCGCTTGGCCCGACGGCTCAACACCATACGGACCACGCCGCTGACGAACAGCAGGGCGACGAGCAGGGCGAGGACGACGGCACCGATGCCCTCCCAGTCGGCGCGGACGTTCACGCCCACGAAGGACTGTTCACCGATCGCCTGCCCGCTGGTGCTGAAGAGTTGCAGACGGAGGGTGACGTCGCCGTTGCCGATCTGCGACTGCACGGGGACGAGCACGGTGGCGCGCGAGTCCGCGGCGATCTCCTGCGTCACGGAACCGGAGATGCTCAACCGACCGTTGCTCGGTGAGGCCTCCATGACCACGGTGACGGGATAGGGCAGGTCGTTGCGCACGGCGAACGGCAGGGACACCTCGCCGCCGACCATGTTGATGCGACTGCTGTCGGTGACGCGCACCGACGCGAGGACCGTGTCCGTCCGTTCCTGCTGCGCGGTGACCGCCGATCCCCAGTCACCCTCCGCACGCAGCCATCCGGCCGCGAGGCTGGAGAGCAGGGTGGCGCGCTCCCGTCCGGTCAGCAGCTCGGGTTCGTCGAGCACCGAGGAGAAGGCCGTGACGTCCTGTTCCTCGTCGAGGAGGACCTGCACGTCGGACACGCGTTCGCTGTCGGGTGCCATCGCCCCGAGCGTCGCCGCGGCCGGGGGCTCGGCGAGCGTCGCCGCCAGGGAGGTCTGCGCCGTGGCCGGCAGGGAGCGGAGCGCGTTCACGGTGTCGGCGAGGGCGGGCAGGGTCGCGTCCACTCCCCGAGGCAGCACGGCGACGACCGTTCCGCCGGACGAACCCTCGGTGCCGATGGCGGCCGCCCGCGCGTTCACGTCGGCAATGGCGCTCTCGAACGCCGCGTCCGTCGTGGCGGCGGCGGCGTCGCCCAGCGACTCGGCGAGGCCGTGGTCGGCCAGCAGCGTCTGCGCCGTGCCGACCGTCGCCGAGGCGCGCACGGACTGTCCGGTGTCGGTCGTGTTCGCGGAGTCGAGCATCGTGACCGTTCCGCCCGATGCGGCGAAGACGGCGAGATCCGCATCGGTCACCGCGCCTCCCGCCCACACGATGCTGGGGAGCGAGTAACTCCACCTGAGGAGCTCGTCCATCGTCGGAACGGTCGGCACCGCCTGGCCGGGCGTCTCGGAGGGGCTCGGTGTGGGTGTCGGCTCGTCCGACGGAGTGACTGCCGCCGACGGGTCGGACGCCGTGGCCGGCGAGGACCCCGCCTGCGGCGTCGGCTGGACGTCGTCGGGCCCGATGGTCGGCGACCCGGTCGGGGTGGGCGTCTCGGTCGGCTGCACGACGGGGAAGTCGGCGACGTTCAGGGCGAAGGAGAACGAACTCGGGGTCAGCAGTCGGTCGAGGCCGGCTTCGGCCTGTACAGCGGGTTCGGCGTCGCCGTACTGGAGCGCGAACGTCTCGTTCGGTGCGGCCTCGAGGCGGGCGAGCCAGGCGACGGCGCTCTCCGGTGCGCGCGTGCCGAGCGCGCGGACGGACGCGATGATGCGTGGGTCGATCCCGAGCGCGATCTGCTCGCCGAAGAGTGCGTCGAGCTGAGTCGTGAGCGCACCGTCGTCGGCCGTGAGCTCGGCGAGTTCGTCCGCATCGAGGAGTCCGCCGTAGCTGAGGGGCACGGTGAGCGGCGCCACGAGCGCGACGGTGGCTGACGTGGGTTGTCCTTGCGCCCGCCAGACCAGCGCCGTCCGACCTCCGGCTGCGGTGTCACCCGCGACGTAGCCGGCTGAGACACCGTAGGAACCCCACGCGTCGGTGTCGTCGAACCCTAGCGCCGGAGGCGTGAAGTCGAGCCCGCTGACGACGTACTGCTGTCCGGCGATGAGCTCGGGGATGTCGATCGTCCGTACCACGGTGGTGCCGGCGGGCGTCGCAGCGGCGTCCGCCCCGGTCGTGTCGAGCCAGGCGTCGAGCGCCGCGGTGCCCGTGATCCGCGCCGTGGTGACCGCCACGGACACGGAGCCGGCGGGGAGGTCGGCGTCGGTGCCGTTCGTGAGCGTGATGCCGAACGAGGTGAGGGACGAGGGTTCGACCGCTCCTCCGTCGCTCGGGCTCACCTCGACGGACACGAGGCCGTCGGGAGTCGATGCCGTGTTCGCGCTCAGCTCGGGCGAGGCGACTGCGCCGGAACCCGTGGACCATGCGCCGGCGGACACCACGGCGAACGACAGCGCGGCTGCGGCGAGGGCGCTGAGGAGGCGTGGGCGGTGGCGGTGGCGTGTCATGGGCGGTGGGGACGGTCCGCTCGGGCGGAGCCGTCCGGTGACGATTGTACGGGGGCCTCCCAGTCGAACCTGGGTGCTTGTGTCCTGGGAGACGCCGATGCGGAGGTCGCCGGGGTGTGAGGCGGCCTCGAGCCCTACGTCCGCGAGGTCGGGTCGGACGTCTCGGAGGAGTCCGTCCGGTCCACTCGTGCTCCGGCGTCGCCCGGTCGGTCCTCCCGGCGCCCCGCGCCGAGCGACAGGGTGGCGAGGAAGCCGACCGCCAGGAATCCTGCGGCCGCGAACGCCGCGAAGCGTGTGCCGTCCGACAGGGCGATCCTGGCGTCCTCGGCGACCGTCGCGGTCGCCGGGTTCGCGTCGAGACCGGCGATGGCGGCGCCCGAGCTGTCGACGACACTCGTCACGAGAGCGTCGCGCTGCGCGGTCGGCACACCGGCGTCCTCGAGTCGTCCGTCGAGGACCGACGCCGTGCTCACGAAGAGGATGGTCCCGAGGACGGCGATACCGAGTGCCGAGCCGATCTGCCTCGCCGTGCTCTGCGTCCCGGAACCCTGGCCGCTCTGCTCGACGGGCACGTCCTTCAGGACGACGCCCGTCAGCTGTGCGGTGGCGAGACCGACGCCGAAGCCGTAGACGAACAGGAACGGCACGATCGCGAACCATTCGGTCGCCGGCCCGACGACCAGCCCGATGCCCGCGACACCGATGATCTCCGCGACGATGCCGACGCGGACGATCAGGACGGGCGCGACCCGGTTGCCGAACGCGCCGGCGAACCCGCTCGCGACGAAGGAACCGATCGCGAGGGCCAGGAGGATCAGACCGGTCTGCAGCGCGCTGTAGCCGAGGACGAACTGGAGCCAGATCGGCAGCGAGAGGATGATGCCGAACTCCCCCAGCGAGACGATGAGGGCGGCGATGTTGCCGTTCCGGAACGACGGCAGCGAGAACAGGGAGAACGCGATGATCGTGCTGCGCCCCTGGCGCATCCGGTGGCGTCCCCAGAGGACGAACGCGACACCTGCGACGACCGTGACCATGAGGGCCACAGGTACCGGTGAGAGGCTGAACGGCCAGGTCCAGTCCCCGATGACGAGCGGGTTGTCCGTGAGCCACCACCCGAGACTCCGGCCCTCGATGAGTCCGTAGACGAGGGACGCGCTCGTCAGGATCGACAGGACGGCTCCGACGGCGTCGATGCGGTCGGTCGCGGGTTCTCGGGACTCCCCCACGAACAGGAGGAGTCCGACGATGATGAGGACGCCGAGCGGCACGTTGATCCCGAACGCCCAGCGCCAGGAGAAGTCGGTGGTGAGCCAGCCGCCGAGGAGCGGACCGACCGCCACCATGCCCCCGATCGTGGAGCCCCACACAGCGAAGGCGATCGCACGGTCGCGGCCTCGGAAGGTCGCGTTGATGATCGAGAGGGTCGTCGGCAGGATCATCGCGCCGCCGACGCCCTGGATGACCCGGGACAGGATCAGGAGGTCGCCCGTCGGCGCGATGGCGGCGAAGACGGAGGCTCCGCCGAAGACCACGACACCGACGAGCAGCATGCGACGACGGCCGAACCGGTCGGCGAGCGTGCCGAACACGATCAGCAGTGCGGCGAAGACGAGCGTGTAGGACTCCTGGACCCACTGCACCTGGGTCGAGGAGATCCCGAGGTCGTCGACGATCGACGGGATCGCCACGTTGACGATCGTCGAGTCGACGATGATGAGGGCGACGGCGATGCTGATGACGACGAGGCCGAACCATTTGCGACGGTCCGACGGCGAGCGCTCAGGCTTCGCGGAAGGCGTGGACTCCGTCATGCGCGGAAACGATCAGCTGGCTGCATATTCTGATTATGCGCCTTCTCGAGGCTGATGTCACACGGACGTCCGGCGGTCAGACGAGGAGCGGCTGCAGCTGACGCGAGCCGTCGATCAGGAGGTCGAGGAGTGCGGCGGGGCGCTCGATCCGCTCACTCGGTGCCGAGAGCGACAGCCCCGCGACGAGACCGCCGCGGTCGTCCCGGATCGGGACCACGAGGCAACCATGACCGGGCGTGACCTCACCCACTTGCCGTGCGTACCCGAGTCGTTCGACGTCGTGGATCAAGGGCTCGGCGTCCCGGAACGGCCGCTGGACGAGTCCTGACCAGTCGTATCCGCCGTGAGCGAGCTCGTGCAGGAGCAGACGCCCGATCGCGGAGGTGTCGAGACGCCTGACGATCCGCTGCTCGTCACTCAACGGGAAGTCGGGATCCGCATCCGCGATCCTGATCCGATCGCCCTCGTACCGTACGAGGTGGACGCCGCCTCGCACGCTCGACCGCAATCGTCCGATCACCTCGCGCGCAGCGAGCGGGGGTGGTGCTGGAGCGACGAGATGGGCGAGCTCGACGACCTTCCGTCCGAGCGCGAATCCACGGAGATCGGGCATGCGGACGAGGTATTCGTCCTGGACGAGGAGGTTGAGGAGTCGGTACGTGGTCGCCCTCGGCATGTCGAGTCCGGCCGAGACCTCCTGCGCCGTCACACCGGCACCGCATCGCGCGACCTCCTCGAGCACGGTGAGCGCGCTGTGCACGGCCTTCGGTTGTCGGGCGCGGAGCTCGCCCGAGCCGCTCACCGGGGCTCCGCGGACGGTCCGCCGAGCACGTCGGCGCTCACCGTCTCGTCGTAGACCCCCACGGTCGAACTCAGCCACGGTCGGCGTCGATGCCGGATCGCCCAGATCGCGATGCCGAGCGCCATCGTGATGAGGAACACCCAGACGCCGACAGCCCGCTCGCCGGCGCTCTCGACGACCAGATAGACGACGAGCGCGACGGACAGCAGCACCCCGGCCACCACCGCTCGGAGGAGCGGCCAGAGCGTCAGTTCCCCGATCCGCCAGAGGAAGACCGGGGCTGCGATGCAGACGAGGACGTAGGCGGTGATGTACCCGGCCGCGGCCACGACGATGAGGACCTGCATCGCCGCCCAGGCTCCTCCGGTCAGCACGAGCGCGAGCACCGAGACGGGCGTGACGATCGCCAGAGCCGTGATGATCGCCACATGGGGCGTACGGAACCGGCCGTGCGTGGTCCCGAGGCGCGACGGGAGGACCCCCTCTCGACCCATCGAGAACACGACCCGCGAGAACGCCGTGATGGAGGCGATCGCACAGGCGAGGAACGACGCCGCGACGGACAGGTCGAGCAGCAGCCCCATCCATTCGACGCCGAAGGCCAGCGCCAGGTCGTTGATGGGCGTCCGTGTCGCGGTGATGTCCTCCCCCAACGCCGCGAAGCCCGCCAGCTGACTGTACGAGGTGACGAGGAAGAGGAGACCCGCGCCGACGACGGTCCAGACCAGGGACCGGGGGATGCTCGCGAACGGCCGACGGGCTTCGACGCCGAGTGTCGAGGAGCTCTCGAATCCGACGAAGGCGGTCACGGCGAGGACCGATCCGACCGCGAGGTGCTCCGGGGAGGCGTCCAGCCCGAGCACGGCCCAGTCGGGCGTCGGTCCGAGCTGCGAGAGGAGCACGCCCACGAGGATGAGGATGGTCGCGACCGAGGCGCTCTCCACGATCAGGGTCACCCGGGTGGACAGGTGGATCCCGCGGACGAGCACGACGAGGCAGACGACGGCCATGCACACGAGGAGTGCGGAAACGACACCCGTCGAACTCGGCATACCGGGCCAGAACCGGTGCAGCAGGATCGACAGGTAGTACCCGGCACCGGCCAGGGCGAACATGGCGATGAAGCCGTACCCGATGAGCAGCGCGACGCCCGTGACGAAGGCCGCACCCGTTCCGAGCCCCTTCGACACGAAGGTGTACAGCGAGCCGGTTGCGGCGATGCGCTTCGCGAACACGTTCACGGTGGTGGCGACGAGCAATGACAGCAGCATCGCGATGGCGAGCGACCACATGGTCGCCCCGCCCGCGGTCACGGTGACGATCAACGGGATCGTCGTCGCAGCAGCGGACGGCGCCACCGCCGAGACGGACTGGGCGAACACGTCGATGAACCCGACACTGCGCCGCTGGAGGCCGTCGACCGGTGACCGGGACTCGAGACCGCGGACGCTCGGAGGATTGCTGATCGCGCGTTCCAGAGCCGTCACGTCCCTCACCTCCTCCTCGTCGTTCAGGCTAGGCGCGTCCCGTTGCACCGGCGTGGCGGGCGTGTTTCGGCTTCATGACCGTCAAATGAGACAGCGGTGTCGACCGGTCTCATTCGGTGCCGAGCAGGTGTTACGGCGACGAGACGAGGCGGCAACAGGAGACCGGGATGCTGGCCTCGTCCCGATACCGCCGCATTGCTCGAGGAGTGTCCATGACCGTCACGAAAGGTCCGGCCACCGATGCCGGACAGCCCACCCGGTCCCTGAAGGGATCGCTCGGCGTCACCGCCATCGTCTTCATGGTCGTCGCCGCGGCGTCGCCGTTGACGGTCGTCGGTGGAGCCGCACCGCTCGGCATCCTGCTCGGCAACGGGGTCGGGTTCCCGAGCATGTACGTCGTGTCCGCGGTGATCCTCCTGCTGTTCGCCGTCGGACTCTCGGCCATGACCCGGCATGTGCCCAAGCCGGGTGCCTTCTTCACCTTCGTCGGATACGGACTCGGCAAACCGGCCGGTCTCGCGTCGGCGTTCCTCGCCCTCCTGACCTACACGACCATACAGGTGTCGGTGTACGGCTACATCGGCTACCTGTTGAGCGTGACCTTCGCCGGTCTCGGCGCTCCGGAGATCCCCTGGTACCTCTACTCGCTCGCGTCGATCGCCGTCGTCGGTCTGCTCGGCTACCGCCACATCGACCTCAGCTCGAAGGTCCTCGGCGTCCTGCTCGTTGCGGAGGTCGGGATCGTCCTCGTCCTCGCCGGGGCGGTCATCGTGACCGGCGGTGCCGACGGGCTGTCGGCCGAGCCGTTCGTGCCCGAGCAGGTGTTCTCCGGGTCGCCCGGTGTCGGACTGATGTTCGCGATCGCGGCGTTCATCGGGTTCGAGGCGACCGCGATCTTCCGCGACGAGGCGAAGGACCCGTCCCGCACGATCCCACGGGCGACCTACATCGCGGTGATCGGGATCGGCCTGTTCTACACCCTCGCCTCCTGGGCGCTCGTCATGGCCTGGGGCCCGGACGACGTCCTCGCCGTGGCCGGTGAGGATCCCGGCGCGATGATCCTCCGCACCACCCTGCTCTACCTCGGCCCGGTCGGAGAGCTCGTCATCAACGTCCTCCTCATCACGAGCATGTTCGCCTGCGTCCTCTCCTTCCACAACGTCATCACCCGGTACCAGCACACGATGTCGAACGCCGGCGTCCTGCCGGGCCGGCTCGGCGGCGTCCACCCCAAGCACCTCTCGCCGCACACCTCGTCGCTCGTCCAGAGCGCCACCGCGGCGATCCTGATCGTCGTCTTCGCCGTGCTCGGTCTCGACCCCGTCCTGCAGGTGTTCACGTGGTTCGCCGGCGTCGCTACCCTCGCGATCGCGATCCTCATGGCGGTCACGAGCCTCGCGGTGATCGTGTACTTCGCTCGCACGAAGCAGGATCGGCGGGTGTGGAACACGGTCGTCGCACCCGGCCTCGGGTTCATCGGACTCGTCGGTTCGGCCGTCGTGATCGTCGTCTACTTCCCGATGCTGGTGGGAGACGTGGATGCGGGCGGCAACCCCGTGTTCGGAACCGTGAGCGCCGTCCTCCTCGCCCTCATCGCGGTCTGCCCCGTCGTCGGCCTCGTGCAGGCCGCGTACCTGCGTCGTCGTCGCCCGGCCGCCTACGCCGACGTCATGGACGCCATCGGCGGTTGACCATCCGACCCTTCCCCTCACCTTCCGAGACCAGCCGCATCACCGAACCAGGAGCCTCACGATGACCATCACCGACCCCACAAACCTGCGCAGCGCCGACGACGACGCCCCCGTCCAGCACCCGCTCGCCAGCCTGTCCGCACCCGAGTTCGACCGCATCCGCGACATCGTCACCGGCTTCGACGACTTCACCGAGACGACCCGGTTCGCCTACGTCGGCCTCGAGGAGCCCCACAAGCGGGCGGTGCTCGCCTGGCAGGCCGGCGACGGTCCACTGCCGGAACGCCTCGCCCGCGTGATGTTGCTCGACATGGCCACGGGTCGATCGACGGACAACGTGGTGTCCATCGACAGCGGGTCCCTGCTCAGCACGGTCGTGCTGGACGGCTCCCGCGGCCAACTGCCGATCCTCATCGAGGAGTTCGACGCCATCGCGGAGATCGTGGCGGAGGACGAGGGGTGGGTCGCCGCCCTCGCCGCCCGTGGCTGCACGGTCGACGAGGTGAAGGTCGTCCCGCTGTCGGCCGGCTTCTACGACTATCCCGAGGAGGTCGGGCGCCGGATCGTCCGGGTCCTCGCCTTCCGTCAGGACTACCCGGCCGACCACCCGTGGGCCCACCCCGTCGACGGACTGAGCGCCTATGTCGACACCGCGGCGCGGCGGATCACCCGGCTGATCGACGCGACTGCGCTGGCCATTCCGGCGGAGCCGGGGAACTTCGACGACCCGGCGGTCCAGGGTGCTCCGCTCTCCTCGCTCAAGCCGATCGTCATCACCCAGCCGGAGGGTCCGAGCTTCCAGGTCGACGGCGAGTTCGTCGAGTGGGGCAATTGGCGGTTCCAGGTCGGGTTCGACGTCCGCGAGGGCCTCGTCCTCCGTCAGCTGTCGTTCGACGACGCCGGCGAGGAACGACCGATCATCTACCGGGCGTCGATCAACGAGATGCTGGTCCCCTACGGCGACCCCTCCCCCGTGCGCTTCTGGCAGAACTACTTCGACACCGGCGAGTACCTGTTCGGCCGGTTCACGAACTCCTTGGCGCTCGGGTGCGACTGCGTGGGCGAGATCAAGTACTTCGACGCAGTCCTCGCCGATGAGCTCGGCAACCCGTTCACGATCGAGAACGGGATCTGCATGCACGAGGAGGACTTCGGCACCCTCTGGAAGCACTCCGACCTGTACACCGGCTCGAACGAGGTCCGGCGGTCGCGTCGGCTGGTCCTCTCCTTCTTCACGACCGTCGGCAACTACGACTACGGGTTCTACTGGTACCTGTACCTCGACGGCACCATCGAGTGCGAGTCGAAGCTGACGGGCATCCTCTTCACCTCCGCGTACCCCGGGCTCGACGCGGAGGGCGCCGACTACCCGTACGCCTCGGAGGTCGCGCCCGGGCTCGGTGGGCCCTACCACCAGCACCTCTTCTCGGCCCGTCTGGACATGATGGTCGACGGTCTGTCGAACGCGGTCGAGGAGGTGGACGCGGTCCGGGTGCCGATCGGGCCGGGGAACGAGCACGGCAACGCGTTCACGAAGCGGGTCACGCGGCTCAGCACGGAAGCGGGATCCGGACGCGTGGCGGACGGCTCGGCCGCTCGAGCCTGGCACATCGTCAACACGGAGAAGACGAACCGGATGGGACGCCCGACGGGGTACGTGCTGTACCCGCAGGAGTCGCCGACGCTCATGGCCGACGCGTCGTCGTCGATCGCCAAGCGGGCGGAGTTCGCGACGAAGCACCTCTTCGTCACGAAGTACGACCCGGCTGAACGATACGCGGCGGGCGACTTCGTCCACCAGAACCCGGGTGGCGACGGCATCACGCGGTTCATCGAGGGCGACGAGTCGATCGACGGCGAGGACATCGTGCTCTGGCACACCTTCGGACCGACGCACTTCCCCCGTCCAGAGGACTGGCCGGTGATGCCGGTGGACTACGCCCGGTTCACGCTCAAGCCCTACGGTTTCTTCGGCAAGAACCCGACCCTGAACGTCCCGCCGAACGAAGCGGTCGGGCACTGTTCGCACGACACCGGCGCCGCGCACGCGGGACACGGAGGTCACGACCAGGGCGCCGAGGAGCACTGTGGCCACGGGCACTAGGTCGCGGCGATGAGCGAGGTCCTCCACCTCGGGGCGCTCGTCCCGGCCGCCGTCGGCGCCTGTTGCACCGTCGGCGGCCGACGCGGACCCCTCGACCTCGTGGCCGCGATCGTCATGCTCGCGGCGATGCTCGACCTGGCGACCGGTGTCGGGATGCTGCATCCGTTGCTCTGGGCCGTCGTCCTGATCGTCCTCGCCGTCGCCTCGGCGGTCCGGCTGCGGTCCATCGCCGGGCTGCCGTCTCCGGTCGACGACGCTGTGTCGCTCGCCGTCACGCGCCACCGTGCGGCGATGACCGTGCACACCTCAGGCGGTCTCGTCATCATGGCGGCGCTCGTGTGCACCATGGCGGGTCATGCCGCCGGGAGTATATATGCCGGATCGGGTATACACCCGGCAGGCCATCAGTTCGGAACCAGTGCCCTCCCCGCCGTGCTCCTGGCGGGCGGCATGGCGGGGTTCGTCGCCCTGTCCACGCGGCTGGCGGTCGAGACGGCTCGACGGCGTGAGCGGGTCGTGGTCGTCGAGGTGGTGAGCATGACGGTCTCCGTCGTCACCATGGGGCTCGCCGCGGCGCTGTGACCTGGGCGGCGGCGTCGATCTACTCGGCGTCGTCGCCCTCCCACGGCGGCCGGGCTACCTTGCCGGACATCCGCCATACCGCTCGGGTCAACTCGGGGTGCACGCGGGCGATCTCACGGAGTACCTCGTACTCCAAGTGGTCCGCGTTGTCGCGGTGGTCCTGGGCGTCGTCGAGCGACGAGTACCCGGCGAGCCGCGCCATCGCGTGCTGGGCGGCCAGACCCCGGGCGTGCAGCGCGTCGTCCCGGAGGACGGCGACGACGAGCTCGTCGACCGTCGGCATCGAGGGCAGGAAGTCCCAGGGGTCCTCACCGTCGCGGGCGCGGTGCTCGATGATCACCTCGCGCTCGAGCTGTGCGTCGCGGCGCAACCTGGGGAGGTCGACGGCCTGCAGATCCACGTACCCTCCTCGCTCCGGCGCACCCCGCGGCGCGCACTCGGGTATCAAGGGTACGCCCGGTATCGGTGGACCATGCCGTCAAGGCGCAGCTCCCTCGCGGCCGAGGCTGGTACCGCAGGACCACCGATGTCGTCCGATCGGCGGATGCCGGGGTCGCATCAGGTCCATCCTCATGCGGATGTGGTCGGTGGCGGCGCTCCATAGCGTGGAGTGGGGCGGATCGCGCCCACTCCGCGACCGAGAGGCCCGTCCTTCCATGTCATTCCTCACGAGGCTCAGCCTCGCCAATCGACTGATCGTCGGCCTCATCACCGCGGCGATCGTGGCCTTCGGACTCTTCGCGGTCGGTTCCTTGAAGCAGGAACTGCTGCCGTCCGTGCAGCAGCCGGGTGCCGTCGTGGCCGCGACCTACCCCGGCGCCTCACCGTCGTCGGTGGAGCGCGAGGTCACGAAGCCCGTCGAGCAGGCGGTGCAGGGGGTCAAGGGCGTCACCGGCGTCACCTCGACGTCGGTCAGCGGTTCCACGTCCGTGCAGGTGAGCTGGGACTTCGGCCAGGACGACGAGAAAATCGTCGGTGACATCCGCAGCGCCCTCGCCGGCTTGAAGAGCACGCTTCCGAACGACACGACCACCGAGGTCTATGCCGGTGGAAGCGAGGACATCCCCGTGCTGCAGCTCGCGGTCGCGTCCGAGGACGAGTCCGGTGAGTTCGCGGGCAAGGTCGAGAGCACGGTGCTCCCCGCGCTCCGTGGGATCGCCGGCGTGCGTCAGGTCGATCTCGCCGGTGAGAACGCCACGCAGCTCGTCATCACGATGCGTCCGGCCGACCTCGCGGCCAAGAAGGTGACCGCGGAGGAGGTCATGGCGGCCGTCCAAGCGAGTGGTGTCATCACGGCTGCCGGGACGAGTGTCGACGCCGGCAAGGAGCTCTCGATCGAGGTCGGCTCGCCCGTCGGCTCGCTGGCCGAGGTGCAGGCCCTGCCAATCCAGCACGAGGACGGGCCCTTCGCGCTCTCCGCCGTCGCGGACGTGGAGCTCGTGCCCGCAGCCGAGACCTCCATCGCCCGGGCGGACGGTCTCCCGTCGCTGTCGCTCACCATCCTCAAGGACCCGTCGGCCAACGCCGTCCAACTCGCCCACACCATCCGTGACGCCCTCCCCGGGCTGGAGCAGGAGCTCGGCTCGGGTGCGGCGTTCACCGTCGTCTTCGACCAGTCGCCGATGGTCGAGCAGTCCATCCACGACCTCTCCGTCGAGGGCGGGCTCGGGCTGTTGTTCGCGATCATCGTGATCCTGGTCTTCCTGCTGTCGATCCGGTCCACGATCATCACGGCCGTGTCGATCCCGCTCTCCCTCCTCATCGCGATGATCGGTCTGTGGATCGGCGACTACTCGCTCAACATCTTCACGCTCGCAGCGCTGACCGTCGCGGTCGGGCGGGTGGTCGACGACTCGATCGTGGTGATCGAGAACATCAAACGTCGGCACACCGGGCGGGCGATGACGACCACGAGTGTCGTCGAGGCGGTCCGCGAGGTCGCCGGGGCCGTGACCGCGTCGACGATCACGACCGTGGCCGTGTTCCTCCCGGTCGCCTTCGTCGGCGGGACGGTCGGCGAGCTGTTCCGACCGTTCGCCGTCACCGTGTCGGTCGCGCTCATCGCGTCGCTCGTGGTGTCGCTCACGATCGTGCCGGTGCTCGCCTACTGGTTCATGCGAGGCTCCTCCGCCCCGGTTGTGGGCAAGGTCACCGACGAGGCGTCCGTCGTCGAGGACGAGTCCGAGGCGTACTCCAAGCTCCAGCGCGCCTACCTGCCGGTCCTGCGCACCGCCTTGAAGCGTCCGGTCGTGACCCTGCTCGTGGCCGCGGTCGTGTTCGCCGGGACGATCGTCTCGGCCGGGTTCCTGAAGACCGACTACCTCGGCGACATCGGGGGCGAGAACACCGTCACGGTCACGCAGGAGCTCCCCGAGGGGACGAGCCTCGACGTGACCAGCGACGCGGCCGCGGCCGTCGAAGCGGTCCTCGCGAAGACCGCCGGCGTCTCCGGATACCTGACAACCGTCGGTGGGAACGGCTCGAGCAACACGGCACAGATCAGCGTGACCGTCGGTGAGGAGAGCTCACGTGAGGGCGTCGCCGACACCATCCGGGACGCCGTGGCGAAGCTCGACGACGTGGGCGAGGTCACCGTCGGTGACGCCGGAGGCGGCTTCACCGGTGGCGGAGGCGGCATGGAGGTCACACTGCAGGGTGAGGACCCCGTGGCGCTCGCCACAGCTGCGGCCGCGGTGCAGGACATGCTCGGCGGTACGGACGGCCTCCGCGATGCGACGAGCGACCTCGCCGACGAGCAAGGTCTGCTCAAGGTGAACGTCGACCGCGCCGCCGCCGCCCGGTACGGCTTCACGCAGGAGCAGGTCGGCCAGGCCATCGCCAGTGCGCTCCGCGGCACGCCGATGGGTTCGGTCATCCTCGAGGGCTCGTCTCGCGACATCATCGTGCGGTCGCAGCGGGTCGGCACGACACCGGCCGAGATCGCCGCGCTCCCCCTTCCGGTCAGCGCGCTGCAGCAGGCCGCGGCTCAGAAGGCCGCGACCGACGCCCTCACGGCCGAGCAGGACGAGGCCACCCAGCGTGCGAAGGACGAGGCGGCATCCCAGGCCGCGACCCAGCGCTCGGAACTCCAGGAGGCCCGCTCGACCGCGGCGTCGCAGCTCGACGCCCTGCGGGCTCAGCTGAGCGCGTTGCAAGCGGCTCCCGTCGAGGTGCCACCGGTCACGCCCACGACACCGGAGGAGGAGGCGGCACGGCAGGCCTATGAGGCCCGCGCCGCCCAACTCGTCGGGCTGAGCGACGCCATCTCCCAGCTCCAGGGTTCGATCACGACCATCGACGAGCAGCTGACCGCGATGCGGGACGCCGAGAGCGAGGCGGCCGAGCAGCAGGCGGAGGCGGACCGCCTCACCCAGGCGCAGAAGGACCTCGCCAACGTCAGCGCCGTCCCGATCCCGGTCAGCGCCGTCGCGCAGGTGGGCGAGGAACGCGCCGCAGCGGCGATCACGCGCATCGACGGCGTCCGGACCGTGACCGTGTCGGCGACGCCGACGGGTGACGACCTCAGCGCGACGACGCTCGCCGTCCGGGAGGGCCTCGACGGCCTGGACCTGCCGAGCGGGGTCACCGCCTCGGTCGGTGGTGTCGCCCAGGACCAGGAGGAGTCGTTCGCGCAGCTCGGCCTCGCGATGCTCATCGCGATCGTGCTCGTCTTCATCGTCATGGTGGCGACGTTCCGGAGCCTCCTGCAGCCGCTCATCCTGCTGGTCTCCGTGCCCTTCGCGGCGACCGGCGCGATCGCGGCCCTGCTCATCACGGGGACCCCGCTCGGCATCCCGTCGATGATCGGCCTCCTCATGCTCATCGGCATCGTCGTCACGAACGCGATCGTCCTCATCGACCTGGTCAACTCGTACCGGGCTCGGGGCGACGGCATCGACGACGCGGTCCTGCACGGAGCCCGACTCCGTCTGCGGCCGATCATCATGACCGCCTGCGCGACGATCTTCGCGCTCGTGCCGATGTCGCTCGGCCTCACCGGCGGTGGGGTGTTCATCTCGCAGTCGCTCGCGATCGTCGTGATCGGCGGCCTGGTGTCGTCGACGCTCCTGACGCTCATCCTCGTGCCCGTGCTGTACCTGCTGCTGGAGCGCCGGACCGAGCGCCGTCTGGCGAAGCGCGAGCGGAAGCGCACGGCGAAGGCCGCGCAGCGCGAGGTCGAGGAGCACGACGAGCAGACCGATGAGGACCTCGACGCGATCCTCACCACGGATCGCTGACGGCGGCTGCAGGGTGGGCGGCTCGGCCCACCCCGCAGCTGGCACACTGGTGGGCGTGGACCAGCGACTGATCGACCTCCTCCGTTCCGACCTCGATGCGGCCGGGTACACGGTGGAACGGGTGCGTGGTCTCTGGGGTGAGACGGCCGAGGCCGCCCTGCACCGCTCCAACCGGGTCGTGGCGATCCGCTCGCTCGACGAACGCCGCCGGACGGCGGGAGCGGAACCGCTCGCGACACTGGCGACACTCTTCGTGCTCGGTGTCGCCGTGGGGGCCGATGACGCGACGCGTGCTCTGCCGTCGCTCGGTCTCGACGGCGCGGTGGCGCTCGGTCTCGTCGGTTTGAGCGACGACGGATCGGTCGCCCCGGCCATCGACCTGCGTCCGTACGCCTGGGTCGACGCCAACGGGAGCGGTGCCTGGTGGATCGCCTCCGACCTGGGCGAGCTCGCTCTGGGTCATGAGCTCGGCGAGGAGCACGTCCTCGGGGTCGGCGGCGCATCGATGACCCTGAGCGGCATCATCCTCCCCGAGCGGATCGGAACGGCACTGGACCTCGGTACCGGGTGCGGCATCCAGGCGCTCCACCTGTCGCGGATCGCCGATCACGTGGTCGCGACGGACATCTCCGAACGGGCCCTCGAGCTCGCCGCACTCAACGCGCACCTGAACGGCATCGACTCGATCGAATTCCGCCACGGCAGCATGTTCGAACCCGTCGCCGGTGAACGGTTCGACCGCATCGTCTCCAACCCCCCGTTCGTCATCACCCCGCGTGCCGAGGGCGTGCCGAGCTACGAGTACCGCGACGGCGGTCTCGTCGGCGATGCGCTCGTCGAGTCAGTGTTTCTCGAGGCCGCCCGGCACCTGACGCCCGGCGGCGTGGCGCAGTTCCTCGGGAACTGGGAGTACCGCGACGGCGCCGACGGGCTCGAGCGCGTCGCCGAGTGGGTGGATCGCAGTCCGGAACCGGTCGACGCCTGGGTCATCGAGCGCGAGGTGCAGGATCCGGCCGAATACGCGGAGACCTGGATCCGGGACGGTGGCACCCGCCTCGGAACGCCGGAGTTCGAGCGCCTCGCGGGAGCCTGGCTCGACGACTTCGCGGCTCGGGCTGTGACCGGCGTCGGCTTCGGGTATGTCCTGCTCCGTCGATCGGACCCGTCCACTCCGCTGCGCCGTTTCGAGCGGCTGCACGGGCAGGCGGGTTCGAACGCCGCCGGGCTCGGTGCGCACCTCGCCGTGTGTCTCCTCGCACACGACTGGCAGGTCGCGCTCGACGACGAGCAGCTGCTCGGCGAACGCGTCATCCTCGCGGGCGACGTCACCGAGGAGCGCCACTACTGGCCCGGGGACGAAGACCCGACGGCGATGACCCTGCGGCAAGGTGGCGGCTTGGCCCGCTCGGTGGGCATCGACACGGGCCTGGCGGGGCTCGTCGGCGCCTGCGACGGCGAGTTGACCCTGGGAGCCATCATCGACGCGATCGCCCAGCTCGTCGAGGTCGATGCGGCGGAACTCCGCGCCGAACTCCTCCCCCGGGTCCGCGCACTGCTGGACGACGGCATCCTCCTGCCGAGCTCCTGAGGTGTTCCGGCACGTCGGCCTTACTCGTAATGGAAGCGTGCCTGGGCGATGAGGACGCCGTCGTCCGTGAGGCGGTAGACCAGTCGATGTTCGTCGGTGATCCGTCGTGACCAGAATCCCTGGAAGCCGTGCTTGAGCGCCTCAGGTTTGCCGATGCCCTCGTTGCCGTTCCGGATGATGTCCTTCAGGAGGAGATTGATCCGTTTGACGATGCGCCGATCCTGTTGCTGCCAGTGGCAGTAGTCCTCCCAGGCGGCGTCGGACCAGATGAGCCGCACGCCGACTACTCGACCAGGTCGTGCTCGGTGCCCGCGCCGGCCTCGAGGTCGTCGATGGCCTGGAGGAGCCGACGTGCGTTCGACGGCGTGCGGAGCAGATACGCCGATTCCTTCAAGGACTCGTAGTCGTCGAGCGCGACGATCACGACCGGGTCGCGCCCCGCTCTGGTGATGATCACCTCCTCGCGGTCGTCGAGGACCGAATCGAGGGTGGCCGCGTAGTTCGCGCGGGATTCCGAATAACTGAGGGTACGCATCGACATCCTCCAAGTACAACAAACTGTACGTCGGCTCGCTGGAGTTGTCCACAGCCCCGACAGGGTGCCGGTTCGGGCGGTCTTCCAGGTGATGGCGATAGTCTGCCGTGTCGGACCGACCGACGCCGCCGACGAAAGCGACCACCCTCCATGCCGGAGAGCCCACTCTCAGCCAGCCCGTACGAGGTGCTCGGCGTGAGCACGACGGCGACGCAGGACGAGCTCCGGAGGGCCTACCGACGGCTCATGCGCGAGACCCACCCCGACCTCGGCGGAAGCGCGCGACAGTTCAACGCCGTCCAGCTCGCCTGGGAGCGCGTCGGAACCGAGCAGGACCGGGCCGCCTACGACCGCGGGCGCAACGTGCCGTCCTCCGACACGGGCGACGACGACGCTCCGACCTGGTCGGCGTCGACCACTGGTCGGTCGGGTACGCAGCGCGCCGACTCACGCCCTCGCGCTCGCGCCTACGGGCACCCCGGCGGAGACTCGCGCGAGGCCTACCTCGGGCTCATCCGGGAGTGGGTCGGCCGTGGTGTCCCGCTCGACGACCCCTACGACCCGAAGCTCGTCCGCTCGGCACCGCGCGAGATCCGGCACCAGTTGGCCAACGCGCTCGCCGAGGAGCAGACGGCGCGCACCGTGGCGACGCTCGGCATCGGATACACGGTCTGGCACGACGTCCTGGCGCCGGGCGAGGCGAAGCTCGACCACGTCGTCCTCGGCCCGACCGGCCTCTTCGCGGTCAAGTCGGAGGACTGGGGTGGGCCGGTCCGGGTGCACCGTGGAGAGGTCGTCGGCGAGACGCTCGATCCTCGCGAGGAGCCCGTCCGGTCGATCGTGCGCTCGGCGCGGACCGTCGCGAAGGCGGCGCGGGTGAAGTTCACGGCTTCCGTCATCGTCGTGCCGGACGGCGCCACCCCGGAGTCGGTGGAGTTCATCGGTCGCAAGCATCCGGTCACGGTCCTCGTCGAGCGCGCCCGCCTGGCCGACCTCCTCCGCACCGGCCTCCCGGGCGTCGACCGCATGGGTGGCAACCAGTTGTTCGACATCCGCACGCGCCTGCAGCAGACCATCCGCTTCGTCGGCCTCTGACACGCGCCGCGACACGGCACGGGAGGAATCCCCTCCAGCCCCACTCGGGGACCTTGTGCCGTCGTGCTCCAGGGCCCAGCATCAGGGCATGACGTCTCCCGCGGGCTGGTATCCCGATCCCGAGCAGACCGGCCAGCAACGATGGTGGACCGGAGTCGGCTGGGGTGGGCAACGCATGCCGGCGGCCGTTCCCGCTCCCCCGGCCGCCGCCCCTGCCGCTGTACCGGCTGCGGCCGGGGCCACCCGGACGCGCCGCCTCGGCCCGCTCCACATCGTCCTGCTCAGCCTCGTCGGAGCACTGTTGCTCGTCAGCGCCGTCGGTGGCGCGTTCTGGGCGATGCTCGCACTCGTCGCCCTGGTGGCCGTGGTGATCGGCGTGGTCGCGCTCGTCCGTGGTCGCGTCTCCTCCCTCGGGATCCGCAACCGCGGGATCGCGGCCGCGGTGATCGGAGCGGCCCTGTGCGTGTTCGTCGTGGGCGGGAGCGCCAATGCGGCCATCCACCCGGTCGGGAGCCGGCCCGCGGCACTGCTGTCGGCTCCGGAGGGGACGTCCGTCGCCAAGCCGAGTGCCACGCCGTCCCCCACCCCGACCGACGTCGTCACCGAGGTGACGGAGGTCGTGGAGATCCCGTTCGCCGTGACCGAGGTCCAAGACCCGAACATCGACGTCGGCCAAGTCGTCGTGACGACGACGGGCGTCCCCGGACAGCAGACGAACACCTACCGCGTCACCACGCGAGCCGGGGCCGAGATCGCTCGAGAGCTCGTCGCGCAGCTCGTGTCGGTCCAAGCGGTCGCGCAGGTCACGTCCGTCGGGACGCGACAACCCGCTCCGCCGCCTCCCGCTCCCGTCGCCGAGCCGGCCGGCGGAGGGTGCGACCCGAACTACGAGGGGCAGTGCGTTCCGGTCGCGAGCGACGTCGACTGCGCCGGCGGAAGCGGCAACGGGCCGGCGTACACGCCCGGCCCGGTGTACGTCGTCGGGAGCGACGTCTACGACCTCGATCGGGACGGCGACGGCATCGCCTGCGACACCTGAGCAACCCCGTTCGCGCTCGGCGGAAGCCCGGGTCCGCGAGGTGGAGCCGAGCGTATCGTCGCTGGCGAGGCGCCGGACGGTGCCTCGACGCTGACGGATTGGAGCGACGATGAGCGCAGCACTCAACGGCAAGCAGGTGGCCTTCCTGCTCACGGACGGCTACGAGGACAGTGAACTGACGAGCCCCTGGGAGGCGGTCACCGGAGCCGGAGCGACCGCCCGACTGGTGTCGCCCGCCACCCAGGACGTGACCGGCAAGAACGGACACGCCCAGCCCGTCGACGTCGCGGTCGCCGAGGCGTCCTCCGACGACTACCACGCACTCGTGCTGCCGGGCGGCGTCGTCAACGCGGACGACCTCCGCGTGGACGAGTCCTCGGTCGCCTTCGCGAAGGCGTTCTTCGAGCAGGGCAAGCCGGTCGGGGTGATCTGCCACGGCGCCTGGATCCTCATCGAGGCGGACGTCGTCCGCGGTCGCGAACTCACGAGCTACCCGAGCCTCAAGACGGATCTGCGCAACGCGGGTGCATCCTGGGTGGACGAGGAGGTCGTCGTCGACCAGGGACTCGTGTCGAGCCGGACGCCCGACGACCTCCCGGCCTTCAACGCGAAGCTCGTCGAGGAGATCGGCGAAGGCGAGCACGAGGGCCAGCACGCCTGACTCCGGTCGCAGCGCGACGCACGAACGGGC
>NZ_JACYTU010000015.1:0-46602 GCF_014841225.1 Plantibacter sp. CFBP 8804 | reverse complement strand
TGTGGGAGAGTAGGACACCGCCGGACTTCTTCGTTGAAATGGCCACCCAAGGTTCTTGGGTGGCCATTTTGCGTTAACACGCAGTGCGTTAACACGCACAGCGCGTTCAGTGGTAGAAACACGAATTTGCAAAACGCCTGGTCACAGCGTACGCTTGACCCTTGGTGTGGACGCTCCATGTCCACATCGTGTCCACGATCCCCACCGCTCACGCAGACCGGGATCGCGCACGCCGACAAGAGATCTTGGGCAGGGCAGTCGCCCTGCGGTAATGAAGGAGAAACTACTATGGCAGCAGTGTGCCAGGTGACAGGAGCCGTTCCCGGCTTCGGTCACAACATCTCGCACTCGCACCGTCGCACGAAGCGCCGCTTCGACCCGAACGTGCAGAAGAAGACCTACTACGTGCCCTCGCTGCGTCGTAACGTCACCCTCAAGGTGTCCGCCAAGGGCATCAAGGTGATCGACGCCCGTGGCATCGAATCCGTCGTCAAGGACATTCTCGCTCGTGGGGTGAAGATCTAATGGCTAAGCAGCAGGACGTCCGTCCAATCATCAAGCTCCGTTCGACGGCTGGTACCGGTTACACGTACGTGACCAAGAAGAACCGTCGCAACAACCCTGACCGTCTCGTGCTCAAGAAGTACGACCCCGTAGTGCGCAAGCACGTTGAATTCCGAGAGGAGCGCTAAACATGGCTAAGAAGAGCAAGATCGCCCGTAACGAGCAGCGCAAGGTTATCGTCGACCGCTACGCCACGAAGCGCGCCGAGCTGAAGAAGGCCCTCGTCGACCCCGCCGGGACCGACGAGTCGCGTGAAGCAGCTCGCCTCGGCCTCCAGAAGCTCCCTCGCAACGCTTCGCCGGTTCGCCTCCGCAACCGCGACGCGATCGATGGTCGCCCGCGAGGCAACCTCTCGAAGTTCGGCATCAGCCGCGTTCGCTTCCGCGACATGGCGCACAAGGGCGAACTGCCCGGCGTCCGCAAGTCGAGCTGGTAACACCCGCTCAGTCGGAGCTCACATTCCGCTGACACAGCATCGCAACACCGAAAGGGCCGTCCGCATCGCGGGCGGCCCTTTCGCGTTGTCGGCGACAGCTGCAAGGATCGAACGATTCCCACATCCATCGAGGAGGCGCTGCTGGACGTCCGCACGCAACGAGCGATCGCCCTCCTGGTCGCCGGCTGCTTCTTCATGGAGAACCTCGACGGGACGATCCTCACCACCGCCGCTCCGAGCATCGCCCGCGACCTCGGGACCTCGTCGACCGCCGTCGGGCTCGCCGTAACCGCATTCCTCCTCACGGTGGCCGTCCTCATCCCCGTCAGCGGCTGGCTGACGGACCGATTCGGCGCCAAGCGCATCTTCGCGCTGGCGATTGCCGTGTTCACGATCGCCTCCGTGCTGTGTGCGCTGAGCTCGAGCCTGCCGATGCTCGTCGGCTTCCGGGTGCTCCAGGGCGTCGGCGGAGCGTTGATGGTGCCGGTCGGTCGACTGGCCGTGCTCCGGGTGACCCCCAAGGAGCGGTTGATCCAGGCAATCGCCCTGCTGACCTGGCCGGCCCTCGCCGCCCCGATCATCGCGCCGTTCCTCGGTGGGGTCATCACCCAGTACGCCTCCTGGCACTGGATCTTCCTCATCAACGTGCCGATCGGTGTCGTCGCCTTCGTCGTGGCGCTCCGCATCGTCCCCGACTTCGCCGCCGACGAGGTGCCTCCGCTCGACTGGCTCGGCCTGTCCTTCGCCTGCGTCGGGCTCGCGTCGCTCCTCGTGGCGGCGTCGCTGGTGTCCGGAGCCGGGTTCGACGCCCGTTGGTTCATCGGGTCACTCGTCGCGGGCATCGTCCTCCTCACCCTCGCGATCCGACACCTGTTCCGTGCGCCGCACCCGTTCGTCGACCTCCGCTCGCTGCGGATCGAGACCTTCCGCCTGGCCAACGCCGGCGGCAGCGTCTACCGGCTCACGATCAGCGCCGTCCCCTTTCTCCTGCCGCTGCTCTTCCAGGACGCATTCGGCTGGACGCCCGTCCAGGCCGGTTCGATGGTGCTCTTCCTCTTCGCAGGCAACCTCGCGATCAAGCCGGCGACGACCTGGATGTTGCGGCGGTTCGGATTCCGTCTGGTGCTCGTGTCGTCGAACCTGATCGGAGTCCTGTGCATGGCCGGGATGGCGTTCCTCACCGCCGGCACGTCGATCGTGCTGATGGCACTGCTGCTCTTCCTCAGCGGGGTCGCCCGGTCGATCGGCTTCACGGCGTACAACACGATCACCTTCGCCGACGTCGAACCCGCTGCGATGTCGCGCGCCAACACCCTCAACTCGACCCTGCAACAGGTCGCGAGCGGCTTCGGTGTCGCCGTCGGGGCGATCTTGCTGACGACCGGATTCTCCCTCGAGGACGCGTTCGGTGGTGGTCAGTTACTGCCGTATCAGTTCGCGTTCCTCGCGATAGCCGTCCTGACCCTCTTCCCGACGATCGAGGCGTGGTTGCTCTCGCGGGCGGCCGGGCACAGCGTCATCGGCGTCCGCTGAGCGGCCACACCGACGCCTCCCAGCTGGGAAACGACCGACACGCAGACCCGTTTGTCCGCGTAGAGCGGAGAAATCCGCGAAATCTCGCGGATTGCTGCTACATTCGAGGCGGTCACACCGACCAGTTGGTGCCGTATCAGCGACACCTTCGCTACCAACACATCAGCTGTACGTTGCAGCAACGTCCGAGGAGGACCCTCACAATGGCAAATTTGAACAAGACCGAACTCGTCGCCGCCATCGCCGCATCGACCGGCCAGAGCCAGGCGACCGTCGGCAGCGTTGTCGACGCGCTGTTCACCACCGTCGCTGAGACCGTCGCCACGGGCGGCAAGGTCTCGATCCCGGGTTGGATCGCCTTCGAGCAGACCGACACCGCCGCTCGCACGGGCCGCAACCCGCAGACCGGCGCCGAGATCCAGATCCCGGCCGGCAAGCGCGTCAAGGTGACCGCGGGCTCGAAGCTCAAGGCTTCCGTCAAGTAAGTCGTCGCGGGCGTCAGCCCGCACGGACTCGGACCGCGGAGACACTCCGCCGGTCCAGACCACACAGCAGGGCGTCGCGAGAGCGGCGCCCTGCTGTCGTTCGTCCGGGTGCCGTCCGGGGTACGGCGAGGTGTCGGCGGCTCGGCCTAGCATTGCTGTCATGCGGATCCTCCACACCTCGGACTGGCACCTCGGCCGTTCGCTGCACGGGGTCGACCTGCTCCCCTTCCAACGCGACTTCCTGGCGCACCTCGAGCAGACGGTCGTGGACAACGAGGTCGACGTCCTCCTCGTCGCCGGCGACATCTACGACCGAGCCATCCCGCCGGTCGAGGCGGTGACGCTCCTGTCGGAGTCACTCGGGCGGCTGGCGGGCCGCACCCGCGTCATCCTCGCCCCGGGCAACCACGATTCGGCCATCCGGCTCGGTTTCGGCGCCGCCATGCTGCGCGACGGGATCGACATCCGAGCCGACCTCGCGCGGGTCGGCGAACCGGTCCTGGTGGACGACGAACACGGGACCGTCGCCTTTTACCCACTGCCCTACCTCGACCCCGACACTGCACGAGGGGTGCTCGCCCCGGACGACCAGCCGCTCGCGCGGTCCCACGCCGCCGTCATGGGTGCAGCCCTCGAACGCGTCCGAGCCGATCTCGCGCAGCGTCGCCAGAACGGAGCGGTCCGATCGGTCGTGGCTGCGCATGCCTTCGTCATCGGTGGTCTCGCGAGTGACAGCGAACGCGACATCCGGATCGGCGGGGTCGATGCGGTGCCCGCCCAGCTGTTCGACGACTTCGACTACGTCGCGCTCGGCCACCTCCACGGTGCGCAGCGCGTCGGGGCCGCGACGGGCGCCGACCGCATGCGGTACTCCGGGTCGCCGCTCGCCTACTCCTTCTCCGAACGCAACCAGGTGAAGTCGAGCGTGCTGGTCGACCTCGCCGCCGACGGCTCCGTGCACCTGGAGCTACTGCCGGCGCCGGTGCCGCGTCGGCTCGTCGACGTCACGGGAACCCTCGCAGAGCTGCAGGGCCCTGCGGGAGACGACGCCGTCGACGCCTGGGTGCGCGCCACGGTCACCGACGACGTCCGGCCACCGGAGCTGTACGCCACCCTGACCCGGCGCTTCCCGCACCTGCTCGTCTGGTCGCACGCGCCGGCGAACCGCTCCGAGGAGGCGCGCGCCGCAGCCGTCACGGCGGTCTCCGACCCGGTCGAGGTCACCGCCGAGTTCATCGAGTACGCGACGGGTGCACCGGCGACCACTCGCGAGCGCGAGCTCATCGCGGCGGCGAACGAGGCCGCACTCGCTGCGGAGGTGAGCGCCTGATGCGCCTGCACCGACTCACGCTGCAGGCCATCGGGCCGTATGCCGGTGAGCACACCATCGACTTCGTCGAACTCGGGCGGGCTGGTCTGTTCCTCCTGGAGGGACCGACCGGCGCCGGCAAATCCACGATCATCGACGCCATCGTGTTCGGGCTGTACGGCGAACTCGCCGGTACCGGGGCCAGCAAGGACCGCCTCCACTCGCACCACGCGCAGCCCGGGACGGAACCGTTCGTGGAACTCGTCTTCGAGACCGGATCCGGCGTGTACCGGGTGCGGCGGACGCCGGCCTACCAGCGGCCGAAGCAGCGCGGTGCCGGCTTCACCCCGCAGCAGGCGAGCGCCACCCTCGTCCGCCTGACCGACCCCGACGCACTGGCCGGAGAGACCCTGTCGACCCGCGCGCAGGAGATCGGTCCCGAGATCAGCCGGATCGTCGGTCTCACCCGGGAGCAGTTCGTCCAGACGATCGTCCTCCCGCAGGGCGAGTTCGCGAGGTTCCTCGCCGCCGGCGGTGAGGAGCGCAGCGAACTGCTCCGGTCCCTGTTCGGGACGGAGCACTACGAGCGAGTCGCCAAGCACCTCGTCGAGCAGCGACGGCAGGCCCAACGCGACATCGAAGGCGCACGAGAAGCGCTGGGCCGCGCGATCGCCCGGTTCGCGGGAGCGGCCGAACTCGACGACGCACGGGAACTCGTCGCGGGCAAGGGAACGGACACCCCGGCCGGGATGGACGCCGGCGCAGCGCTCGATGCCGAGCCAGGCGATACCGCGACTGCCGGTGATCCGTCGGCTGCGGAGCCCGACCTCCACCTGGACGTCGCGGATGGCGAGCCCGAACCGGACATCGCGACCCTCGCGGTCCCGCTCGAACCCGATTCCGAAGACCTCGTCGGTGACGCCACCCGCATCGTCGCCGTCCTCGAGCGCCACGCCGCAGCCGACGCCTCGACCGCTGGCGAGGCGCGGGTCGCCCTGGAGGGCGTCCGCACCGAACACGCCGCGGCCCAGACGCTGCTCGCGTCCATCGAACGTCGCGCGGAGCTGCTGACCGAGCGTGAGCTGCTCTCGGTGGACGACGAACCGGTCGCGCGGCTCTCCGAACGGATCGCGGCAGCGGCTCGGGCGGACACCGTCGCGTCCGCTCTCGCCGGAGCGGCCACGGCATCGGTGGCGCTCGAGGACGCCATCGCGTCGCTCGCCGCGATGGAGGAGCAGGCCGACGAGGCGATCGTCGCACTCGACGACGCGTCCGTCACCGCGCGCCGCGAATCCCTCACCGTCGAGCGGGCGTCGATGGCGGCCGTGCTCGTCCTCGAAGCCGCCGACGCCGACCGGGAACTCGCGCTCGCAGCACTCGCCGAGGAGCTCGCGACCGTCGACGAACGGCTCGCCGAGCTCGCAGCGGAACAGACGCGACGGGACGCCCGCCGGGCAGCGCTCAGCTCGGCACCGGAGCGCGCCTCGCGTGCGGCCACCGAGTCGGCCAGGGCCGCCCGGTCCGTCGAGCGCGCGGCTGAACGCCGCACGGTGCTGGATCGGGTGGACGCGGCCGACGAACGCCTCGCGGGGCTCGCCGATGAGGTCACCGAGGCCGCCACGGCCGCGAAGGCGGCGATCGATGTCGAGACGTCGCTGCGCCTCCGGAGGATCGAGGGCATGGCGGGTGAACTCGCCACCGGCTTGCGGGACGGCGAGCCGTGCAGCGTCTGTGGCTCGCTGAGCCATCCGGCGCCCGCGGTGCTCGACGGAGACCACCCCGACGCGGACGCGGTCGACGCGGCATCCGTCGCTCGGGCCGATGCCGAGGCGAGGATGCAGTCGGCGCAGAACACCCGGGACATCGCCCGGGCGGAGCGCCGTCGCCTCGTCGAGCAGTTCCTCGCGCTGGCCGACGACCCGGGCGACGTTGCCGCTGCCGGCTCCACCGACGCTTCGACGACGGCGACTGCCGGGTTCGACCCGGTCGCTGCGCGGGCGGCCGTCGATGCGGCCGCTGCGGAGGCCGAGCGGCAGCACGCGGAGGCCGTGGTCATCGCCGAGGAGGCGGACGCCGAGGTCGCGGAGGCCGGACGCCTCGCGGAGGAGCACCTGGCCGGCGTGGTCGCGGTGTCGGAACGCACCGCCACCCGGGCGACACTGACCGAGCGGCTCGCCGCCGCGCAGCGCGCCCACGAGCAGGCCCGCGCCGAGGTGGCCGGTGTCCTTGCCGGTCGAGCGGCTTCACTCGCCGAGCTCGACGCGATGCTCGAGGCCGAGCTCTCCTCGCTGTCGCTGCTCGCGGCGGCACGAGCGACCGTCGCAGACCGGCGCCTGCGTGACGCTGAGCGCGCGGTCGAGCTGGAGGCGGCACTCGAGCGGGCCGGGTTCGCCGACCGCGCGGCCGCAGAGGCCGCAGCCATGAACGGGGTCGAACGAGCGAGCGCCGAGGCGCGGGTGGCCGACCACCTGCGTCACACGACCGCGAACGCGGAAGCACTCGCGAGCCCGGCCATCGCCGGTGTCGCCGGTACCGCCGCCCCCGACGTCGAAGCGACGGCCCGACGACTGGCCGACGCCGAGGCGGCGGCAGGCACCGCGACCGCGGCGGCCGCCGTCTCCGCACGACGAGCGACCAACGCGGCTGCCGCCTGCACGGCGCTCGCCGAGGCGGCCGACGAGAACGCCGACGCGGTCCGCGAGGCCGCGGCCGTCGTCCGCCTCGCCGACGTGGTGTCGGCCACGGGCAGCGAGAACAGCACGAAGGTCACCCTCGGCACCTACGTCCTGCTGCGCCGCTTCGAGGATGTCGTGGCGGCGGCGAACGCGCGCCTGGAGTCGATGTCAGGCGGGCGCTACGAGCTCGTCCGCAGCGACGTCAAGGAAGGACCCTCCCGCAGCCAGCGCGTCGGGTTGTCGCTCACGGTCCACGATCACCGGACCGACCGGCGTCGCGATCCGAAGTCGCTGTCCGGTGGCGAGACGTTCTACGCCTCGCTCTGCCTCGCACTCGGGCTGGCGGACGTCGTGACGGGCGAGGCCGGCGGTGTCGAGCTCGGCACGCTCTTCGTCGACGAAGGGTTCGGCAGCCTCGACCCCGAGACGCTCGACACCGTGATGGCCGAGCTCGGTCGGCTCTCGGCCGGCGGGCGCGTCGTCGGCGTCGTCAGCCACGTCGAGGAGATGAAGCAGCGCATCGGCGAACGCATCGAGGTGCGGCGGCTGGAAGACGGCTCCTCGACCCTGCTCGTCCGTGCGTGAGCGGCGCCCTTCGACAGGCTCAGGGACCGGTGGTTCGGCTGAGGGACCGGTGGTTCGGCTGAGGGACCGGTGTTTCGGCTGAGCCCGCTGCGGTCGGGGTTCCCAGCAGCGCCGCGTAGGCTTGCAGCGTGAATCGTGTCGTCCGCCTCGCGGGTCCTGCCCTCCTGCTCCTCGTGGCTGTGGCGACCCTCCTCGCGGGTCTGGCCTTCGGCGGTGGAGCGGATGCGCAACTCCTGGGCGACCCCGGCGCCGTCGTGCGGTGGGGGCTCCCGATCGCACAACTGCTCGTCAACCTGAGCGCCGCCGTCACCATCGGCGCGTTGCTCATGGCCTGCTGGGCGCTCAGCCCGGACCGGCGCGAGTACGGGGCGGCGCTCGACGTCGCCGCAGCCGGGGCTGCGGTCTTCACCGTCGCGTCCGGCGTGACGGGCTTCTTCACCTTCCTGAACGTCACGCAGGTGCCGCTCACCTTCGACGACGCGTTCGGCGCGAAGCTCAGCCTCTTCTTCACCGGGATCGAGTCGGGCCAGGCCTGGCTGCAGACGACCCTCATCGCCGCGGCCGTGACGGTGCTCTGCTTCGCCGTCCGCAACCACACGGTGCTCGTGTTCGTCTTCGGGCTGTCCCTCGTGTCGCTGCTGCCGATGGCCCAGCAGGGTCACTCCGCCGAGGCGAGCGGGCACAACGCCGCCGTCACCGCGCTCGGCCTGCACCTCGTGTTCGCCGCCATCTGGCTCGGCGGTCTGCTCACGCTGGTCTTCATCCGCAAGACCCTCGAAGACGGCCGGCTCGCCCCCGTGCTCATGCGGTACTCGACCGTGGCACTCGTGTCCTTCGTCGTCGTGGCCGTCTCCGGATACGTGAGCGCCGAGCTGCGCATCGGCTCGCTCGACCGCCTGGGCACCCCGTACGGCATCCTCGTCCTCGTCAAGGTCTTCGCACTGCTGGCGCTCGGCCTGTTCGGTGCGCTGCAGCGTCGGGTGCTCATCGGCCGCATCGAGCGGTCCGCCGCTGCACGTGCGGACACCCCCGCGGGCCGCACGGGCACCTTCTGGTGGCTGGTCGCCCTCGAGCTCGGGTTCATGGGCATCGCCTCCGGTGCCGCCGCAGCCCTCGCGAAGACGGCCCCGCCGGTCGACCAGACCGTGCCGACCGCGCCGACACCCGCGGTGCTGCTCACCGGGGAGGAACTGCCGCCGGAACTGACCTTCGCGCGGTACTTCACCGAGTGGAACATCGACCTCCTGTGGCTGCTGGCCTGTGCGTTCGGCATCTTCTTCTACATCGCGGGCGTCGTCCGCCTGCACCGCCGCGGCGACTCCTGGCCGATCCTGCGCACCGTCAGCTGGGTGCTCGGGCTGCTCGTGCTCTTCTACCTCACCTGCGGCGGCATCAACGTCTACCAGCCGTACCTCTTCAGCGTGCACATGCTCGGACACATGGGCCTCACCATGCTCGTCCCCGTGCTCCTCGTCCCCGGAGCGCCGGTCACGCTGCTCGCGCGGGCGGTGCGGAAGCGCTCGGACGACTCCCGAGGAGGCCGGGAGTGGGTACTCCTGGCCGTGCACTCGAAGTTCGCGGGGATCATCTCGAACCCGATCGTCACCGCGGTGCTCTTCGCCGGATCGCTCTGGGTGTTCTACTACACGCCGCTGTTCCGCTGGTCGATGGAGGACCACATCGGCCACGAGTGGATGGTGGTGCACTTCCTCATCACCGGCTACCTCTTCGTGCAGTCGCTCATCGGCATCGACCCGGTCCCGTACCGCCTGCCGTACCCGATGCGGCTCCTGCTGCTCTTCGCGACGATGGCGTTCCACGCGTTCTTCGGGCTGGCGATCATCTCCTCGACCGGGCTGTTCCTCGCCGACTGGTTCGGGGCGATGGGACGCACGTGGGGGCAGGCGCCGCTCCTCGACCAGCAGACGGGCGGCGGGATCGCCTGGAGCGTCGGCGAGATCCCGACCCTGGCGCTCGCCGTCGCCGTCGCGATCTCGTGGAGTAAGAGCGACGCGAAGGATCAGAAGCGGCTCGATCGCAACGCGGACCGCACGAACGACGCGGAGCTCAACGAGTACAACGAGCGTCTCGCGCGCATGGCGGCCAACGACACCCGCTCCTAGTCCGCGAACTGTCACTCCGGAACAGTGTGAGGGGTGTCGGACTGTGCTGGAGTGACAGTTCGCGGGCTTCAGCGGAGGTCGATGTAGAGGGAGCCGTCGTCGCGGATCGTCACGAATGCCGACAGCGTGAACGGGACGTCCTCGTCGAGGGTCGAGACCGTGCCGTCGAACAGCGACTTCACGTCGACGACGAGGTGCGCGGCTCCGTCCGTCGCCGGCATCTGCCAACCGGTGTCGCCCGGCTGGACCGCCACCACGGGGTAGGCCGCGATGGACCACACCGGTAGGTCGTCCACGCGATCGCGGATCACCATGCCGAACGGGCACCCGGTGGGCTGGAGGACCTGTTGCGTGGCGCAGTTGTCGAGGTAGCCGTCGATCTGGGTCTGGACCTCCCCGACGAAGTCCGGGGTGGCACTCGCGGTCACCTCGGCGTTGACGACGCTCGCGACCTCGGTCGTCGTCGCCGTCTCCACCGATGCCGCCAGGTAGGTGGTGTCGACGTCGAAGTCGACGCTGCCCGGCGTGAAGGTGAGGAGCGGGATGGTGGAGGTGAAGGCCCCCTCGGTCCCCTCCGCGACGCGGCGGGTGTCGAGCTCGAAGCCGTTCGCCCGGAACCCGGTCGTGTGTGCGACGGTCAGCTGGACGACGCTCAACGGGCTCGTCTCGAAGCGCCACGACGGGAACAGCCCGAAGGTGCGCTCGCCGCTCGTGATCGAGAACGCCGTGCTGTGCGGCTGACCCGCGAGTCGGTACGAGAAGGTCACCTCGTGGGCACCCGATGCGGTCGTGACATCGGAGACGAGGCGCACGTTCTCGATCGTGCCGAGCGCCTCGCTCCGGAGCAGGGCGTCCGAGCTCTCGGCGGGCAGGCCCGCGTCGGCGAGTTCGGCGGAGCTCAGGGCGACCCCGGGCAACGCGAGCGCGGTCGCGGCGTCGTCGTCCGCGAGGGCGTCGAGGTACCCGCGCGCGAAGGAACCGGCGCCGTAGACGTCGCGGGCGACGGCCGACCAGGCGGAGAGAATGGCCGCGACGAGCAGCGCCGCGATGCAGAGCCACAGCACGACGGCGCGGACGAGGGCATCGCGCACCGTTCCCGGGCGTCGCAGCTCCCCACGTGTCGCGACATGGCTCATCCTGACATCCTAGGCGGGCACCTCGCGTAGGATTGGAGGGCGAAAACGGGAGGGAACCGAAGCATCATGAGCGTAGCCCTCTCCGCCGAGCAGCAAGCCGTCTTCGACCGCATCGAGAGCACCCGCGAGCACCTGTTCGTGACGGGTCGAGCGGGCACCGGGAAGTCGACGCTCCTCAACCACCTCGCCTGGAACACCTCGAAGCAGCTGGCCATCTGCGCCCCGACGGGTGTCGCCGCGCTGAACGTCGGCGGCCAGACGATCCACTCGCTCTTCCGCCTGCCGATCGGGCTCATCGCCGACCACACGATCGACCAGAACGATCAGACCCGCAAGCTGCTCAACTCCATCGACACCCTCGTCGTCGATGAGGTCTCCATGGTGAGCGCCGACCTCATGGACGCCATGGACCGGAGCCTCCGGCAGGCCCGGCAGCGGCCGCGCGAGCCGTTCGGCGGCGTGCAGATCGTCCTCTTCGGCGACCCGTACCAGCTCGCTCCCGTGCCGGGCAGCCTCGAGGAACGGGCGTACATCGCCGACACCTACCGCTCGTTCTGGTTCTTCGACGCCAAGGTGTGGTCCGAGACGCCGCTGCAGCTCGTCGAGCTCACCGAGATCCACCGTCAGCACGAGGCCGAGTTCAAGTACCTCCTCAACGGCGTCCGGCACGGCCAGGTCACCGCCGAGATGGCCGGCCGACTGAACGGCATGGGCGCCAGGACCCCTCCCGAGGACGGCGTCATCACCCTCGCGAGCCGCAACGACACCGTCGACCGCATCAACAAGGCGGCGCTCGCCAAGCTCGACGGCAAGCCGCTCACCGCCAACGCGGAGGTCTCGGGCGACTTCGGCGGGCGGGCGTTCCCCGCCGACGAGGCGCTCGACCTCAAGGTCGGGGCGCAGGTCATGTTCCTCCGCAACGACAGCGAGCGTCGCTGGGTGAACGGCACGCTCGGGACCGTGGTGAAGATCGACTCCACCGTCTGGGTCGAGGTCGACGGTGAGCAGTTCGAGGTCGAGCCGGCGACGTGGGAGAAGTACAAGTACTCCTACTCCTCGGTGACGAAGCAGCTGAAGCGCGACATCGTGGCCGAGTTCACGCAGTTCCCGCTGCGGCTCGCGTGGGCGGTCACCATCCACAAGTCGCAGGGCAAGACCTACGACCGCGCGATCGTGGACCTGGGCAGCCGCGCGTTCAGCCCGGGACAGAGCTACGTCGCACTCAGCCGTATCTCGACGCTCGACGGTCTCTACCTCTCCCGGCCGCTGCGCCCGAGCGACATCATCGTCGACACCGACGTGAAGCGGTTCATGTCGGGGCAGTGACGTCTCCGGTCTCGGCCGAAGCCGTCCGGTCCCTGAGCCTGTCGAAGGGCGGCGTCGCAACGGTCGCACCTGCCCTTCGACAGGCTCAGGGACCGTGTTTGGGCTCAGGGACCGTGTTTGGGCTCAGGGACCGGGTTCGGGCTCAGGGACCGGGGTTGGGCTCAGGGATCGGCAGAGTTTGTGCGAGCGGGACTGCACCCGAAGAACTACGATTATCGCTCATGACCTATGGACAAGCTCAGTGGCCGCAGCCCGGTCCGATCACCGCCTGGCGCACGCTCGAGCTGAACGCCAGCAAGCCGCCGTTCGCCGGATACTGGGGGTTCATCCCACTCGTCGTGCGCATCGACGGCTTCGAGCACCGCCCGACCTGGGGACCGTCGCAGTTCACGGTTCCAGCCGACCGTCCCGTGCAGGTCTCGTGCTCGATGGCCTGGCTGTGGGAGTTCGGCCGTGCCGACTACCTGCTGCAGCCCGGCGAGGCGCCGACGCTGGACTACATCGCGCCGGCGCAGCAGTGGGTCTCAGGCTCGCTCGCACCGAGGGGTCAGGCGGTCATCAAGGGACGAGGCGTGCAGATCGCGATGTACGCCGTCCTCGCACTGGTCTTCGTCGCCATGTTCGGCGTGCTGGCGCTCTCGCTCGCCATGTCCTGATCGGACTTCCGCGGCCCGTGCCGCGCTGAATCAGCGGCCGGGTGGCGTGACCTCAGGTGCGGTCGACGGCCCGGAGCAGGATCGCGCCGAGTTCGGCCGGCTTGGTGAACTGCGGCCAGTGGCCCGTCGGGAGGTCGACGAACTCGACGTCCTGTAGCCGTGCCAGTTCCGCGACGTACGGGTGGCCCTGTTCCATCAGGCCGCGCAGCATCTCCGAGGAGAATTCGCACGCGACCACGGTCGCCGGGACGGACAGACGACGGTCGTCGTCGGAGAGCTGCTGTCGGTCGACGGCGACGCCCTTCGGTTGCGGGACGGCTCTGGCCCGGAACTGCTCACGGAGCTCCTCGTCCAAGTCGACGAGGTCCTCCGCGTCGAACACCGTCCAGTCGGGCAACGGGATCTCGGAGCCCGACGAGGGGAGTTCCTCGTTGATGCACGCGCCGTCGGCGAGTGGACCCGAGTCGACGTACACGGCGCGGACGACGCGGTCAGGGCGGGCGTCGATCGCGGCGGAGATGATGGCGCCACCGCCGGAATGTCCGACGAGCACGACCGGCTCGGTGCCGGCGTCGATCTCGGCGACCACGGCGTCGACGTGGTCGCGGAGGCCGATGCCGGCGCGGCCGGCAGTGACGCTCTCGAGGCCGGGGAGGGTGAGCGGTCGGACCCGATGGCCTGCCGCTTCGAGCGGGGGTGTGACCGCGCTCCAGGAGGATGCGTCGAGCCAGAAACCGGGTACGAGGATGACGTCCATGCCCGAGATGCTACGCCGGGCCTGCGAGCGGCGGGAGGGGTGCTTCGCCGCCCGCAGTTCGTTCGCCCAAGAATGGGCGAATGAACACCCATTCGCCCAAGAATGGGCGAATGGACGGACGGGTCAGGCGACGGCGGTCGCTGCGGCCTTCGCGGTCGCGAGGTCGCGGAAGAGGTCGGTGTTGAAGCGGTACGCCACCATGACCTCGTCGATCACGCGGGCCTGCTCCTCGTCGTCCCACGGGACGGCGTCGAGCTGCTCGCGGTAGGTGTCCTTGAACTCGCGCGGTTTCGCGATATCGCCGAAGAGGTAGAAGCCGACGCCGTTGGTGTCGAAGCCGAACTGGCGCTGCATGAGCGTGCGGATGATCTGCCCGCCAGAGAGGTCGCCGAGGTACCGGGTGTAGTGGTGCGCGACGAAGCCGCCGGGCCAGACGGCGCCGACCTCGTTGATCCGTGCCACGTACCGGGCGGTGGTGGGGAGCGGGGTGATCTGTTCGCGCCAGTCCGGACCGATGAGGAACTCGAGGTCCTGCACGATGGCGGGGAGACGCGTCAGCTTGTCGCTGATGAACGGAGCGGCGACGGCATCGGCGCGCATGCGGTCGGCTGCGGCCTCCAGAGCCTCGTAGATGAAGAAGTGCTGCGCGACGAGGGCGATGTAGTCCTCCTTCGAGCCCTTCCCGGTCATGAGGTCGCTCATGAAGTCCGCCCCCTCGCTGGAGGCATGGCCGGATGACGTGCGCTCGCGCAGGGCCTGGGAGAAGGGGATCACAGTGCTCATGTCGGACTCCGCGTCGGCTGGCTCGGTAAGGGTTGCCTAAGTGTAACGGGCCGGGCTCGAGAACGGGAGGGTGAATCTGTCGCTGTGGAGGGAATCAGTGGCTGCTGTGCAGGGAACCGTGCGGGACCGCGAACGCACCGGCGTTGGTCTGCGCCAGCGCCGGTGTCGTGAGCGCCGCCACGACCGCTGCCCCGGCGAGCAGGGTGAGCACGTACCGTCCCGTGCTCGGCTCGCGATGTGGCCGGCGGTTCGCGCGCGTCACTAGGGCGTCGAGCTCGAGTTCGTCCGGCGCCGTCGATGCGAGGGTGACCCGCCGGAGTCGCCGTGCGAGCACCCCGGCGACGACGAGCAGCAGGACCGTGGATGACAGGGTCGGCAGGAACGGGGGCACGGTCGTGACGCCGAGGGAGGCGAGTCCGTACAGCGCCACCCAGACGACGACCGTGCCCACCGCGCCGGCGAAGGACGCTCGGAGGCCCGGCACCCGGTCGCGGACGAGGACCACGACGGACCACAGCAGTGCGGCGACGCCCAGGGTGACGAGCGGGATCGCGCCCACGGGGGAGGACCCGGCACCGGTCGCGATTAGCACGAGACCGGCACCGAGTGTGCACATCGCGAGCAGGCTGTTCGAGATCGACGTCGTCCCGGAGCGGACCGCTGTGCCGGCGCCCGCCCGGGCGTCCTGACGTTCGACGGAGACCGACATGTCAGGCCGTCGCCACCCGGTGCGTGCGCTTGTCCGCAGCCAGTCCGGCACCGAGCAGCACCACGGCGCTCGCGAGGTGGAGGAAGTGGTCGGCCGTGTTGAGCGCGAGGATGTTCAGCGCGGAACCCACGATGAAGAAGCCGACGACACCGAGCAGGAGGTAGAACCCGCCGACCACCGTGTTGACGGTCTTGGCCGCGACGACGTTCGAGAGCCCGGCGATGAGCAGGGCCGCGCCGATGAGGACGTGCGCGATGTTGTGCAGCGGGTTGACCTCGAAGATCCCGAGGAGGAGGCCACCCTCGGTGGTGAGGACGGGCAGGCCGCCGGCGACGATCCCGCCGAGGAGTCCGACGACCACGTAGACCGCGCCGAAGACGGCGGCGAGGAGCCGGTTGGGTGAGTGGAGCATGGAAGCCTCCTGAGTTCGGTCGAGCCTCGGGCTGATCCGAGGCGTGAGGTGATTCGGAGGTCGGCCGCTTCTCGGTTTGGTCCCGGCGACCGTTCAACCATTCGTCCGATTTCTGCGTCTGGTATTCCAGTTGTAGGCTGACCCGGTCCAGTTGAAAGGTCCCCTCATGCTCCTGCATCCTGCACGCGCCGCACGGCGTGCCACTGCCGCCGCCGCGCTGGCCCTCGTGAGCGTGTTGGCCTCACCGGCCGCACCGGCGCTCGCCGAGTCGCCCCGGTCCGTTCCGGTGGAGCCCGCCGGCACGGTCGCCGACGCGAACATCGTGGACGTCCTGAACGCCCGCTACGCGGACACCGCCATGTCCTGCGACGGTGGCGAAGCCGCCTACTTCTGCAACGGCGTCGTCGTCCGCACCACCTCGACGGTGCTCCCCACCCCGCTCCAGATCTCCCGCGACGGCGCCTCGTTCAGCTACCTGCGAGCGGATCTCGGTATCGAGACGCTGTGGCCGGCCGCGTCGGCCGGAATGATCCTGCAGCCGTGGGCCGAGCAGGCGTCGCAGATGCGGCTCCGGTGCGCGTTCCCCTCCGACGCCGCGACCAACACCCGACCGGACAGCTGCGACCGCTCGACCGCCGAGGTGGAGTACGGCAATCCCGAAGGCAGTAGTGCCCCGTGCGTGGAGCAGGGCATCGACTCCGGCGTCGCCTGGTCACGGCACTTCGACAGCCTCGAGTGGAAGAACGGCAACTGTGCCTTCGGGGCGGATCTCGACGGGTTCGCCGCCTCGTTGGAGATGCGGGCGCTCCTCCCGGCGGACGACTACCTGGACGCCATGTGGAACGAGGTCGTGGTCGGTGCGTGGACCGTCGAGAGCACGCCGGAGCTGCCGGTCGAGGCGTTCTTCTTCATCGAGGGGAAGCCCGGCGGCCTGGAAGCCGCGGAGGCGCTGCAGGACGAGTTCGCGGCATTGAGCGGGCGGATCGTCCCGATCGTCGGGATCGACTTCGACCGGGAGGCGCCCTTCATCCCGGTGCCGTCGTCCGAGCTGTCGGTGACGTCACCAGCCGCGCAGGTCGGAGAGGCGCGGCCCGAGTTCGCCGGCCGGGCGACGCCCGGATCCTCGGTCGTCGTGCTCGATGCCGCCGAGCGGACGGTCTGCGCCGCCGCGGCCACCGATCGAGGCCGATGGTCGTGCACCCCCGACGCCGCGTTCGCTCCCGGCACGCACGAGGTGTCCGTCGTCGAGACGTCGACGGCCGGCGTCGTGTCCGTCGCCCACGCCTTCGAGTACCTCGTCAACGCGGCCCCCCGGATCATCTCCCCGGCCGCCGGGGAGCGGATCGTCGGCGAGCGCGTCGTCGTCACGGGTGAGGCCGAACCGTCGAAGTTGATCGAGGTGCGCGAGGCGGGGAGCTTCCTCTGTCTCACCTTCTCGACCCCGACCGGAACGTTCAGCTGCACGGTCGAGGCCGTCGGCGTGGGCGAGAAGCGGTGGACGGCCACGGCGAACGCCGGTGTCGCCACGAGCCCGGCCACCGAGTTCTCGTTCTTCGTCGCGCTCGAGGACGAGACCGGGCCGGTCACTCCTGAGGACCCGGGCACGCCTGTCGAGCCGCCGGTCACGCCGGTCGACGGCGGCGCTGGACCGGTCGCTGATACCGCTGGTCCCGCGGAGTCGGACCTCGCCCGCACGGGAGTCGGCACCGGCGACACGCTCTGGGCTGCGGGGTTCCTCGTGCTCGCCGGCCTCGTGCTCGTGGTGCTGCGCGTCGGCCGGTCCCGCTCGGCGGGGATTCGCGGCTGACCGGCCGAGCGGGGCACGGTCCGTCTCCTGACCGCAGCGATCGTCCGGCCGTCGTCGCTCAGTCGTGCGGGCGTGGCTCCACACCCAGACGGGCGCACGCGGCGTCGTAGAGGGCGACGACCTCGCGTCGGATCTCGCCGCGCTCGGTGATCGTGCCGGCGGGCCAGGGCACCCGACCACCCGCGGCGGTGCCGTCGACCGTCCAGGTCCACTCGCCACCCGTCCCGTCCAGCGCGATCATGGTGGCGGTCTCGGCCGCCGGTTCCAGGAAGGCGCGCACGATGAGCAGGTTGTCGTCGGGATGGTCACCGTTCATGTGCGCCAGGACGGCGTCGACGATGGTCTGCGGGAAGGCGTTCGAGGTCACCTCTCCAGGGAACACCATCACCGGTCCCGGCACCAGGCCCGCCGCCCGAGTGACCGGCGCGCGGCGTGCGACCGCAGCTCCCAGCCGCGCCCGGTTACAATCGGGAACAGTCTGCAGCTCCGCAGACCGCTCATCAGGGGGATGACTTGACTGCAACAGCTCCGAGGCGACGGCGTCTCGCCGCACTCCTTACCGCGGCGACCCTCGCGACGGTGCTCGTCGGCTGCTCGGGCCCCTCGGTGTCCGACACCGACTTCCCCGACCAGGTCAGCGGCACGCTCGCCGGCGACACGACCGACGCCATCACAGCAGCGGTCGAGGCCGCCGTCACCCAGTCCGGATCCTCCGGAGCCATCGTCGGCGTCTGGGCGCCGTGGGCCGGGAGTTACACGGCCGGCGTCGGCACGACCGAGCCGGGTGGCAAGACCAAGATGGATCCGTCCATGGTCTACCGCATCGGCGACACCACACGCCCGATGACCTGCACCGTGCTCCTCGAGCTCGTCGACGAGGGCAAGATCAAGCTCACCGACCAGGTCCACAAGACCCTCCCGCAGGTCCAGGGCATCGAGGGCATCACCTACCAGCAGCTGTGCAACGGCACGTCGGGGCTCGGCACCTACACGCCCGCGCTCAACGCCCAGTTCGTCACCAACCCGACCCGCAACTGGTCGATGGCCGAGATCCTCGCGAACGGCCTCGCGAGCGGTACGCGGACGGCTCCGGGGGCGCTCTTCGGCTCGAGCGACACCGGGTACATCCTGCTCGGCATGGCGCTCGAGGAGCTGACCGGTCAGTCGTGGCAGTCCCTGTACGACCACTACGTGTTCTCGCCGCTCGGCATGTCGAAGTCCAGCTTCCCCGACGCCTCCACCGTGGAGCTGCCGGGGTCGCACCCCAAGGGGTACCTGACGCCGCGGGTCGCGGACGGCACCTACCAGTGCGACGCACCGACGGACGAGACCGAGCTGTCGACCTCGATGGTGTGGACCGCCGGTGGCGTCGTCTCCTCGGTCGACGATCTGCGGAAGTTCACCCAGTCCTTCGCGTCCGGCTCGCTGCTGAACGACAGCACGTACAAGAAGCAGTGGAAGGACCCTGTCTCGCTGGGTGAGGCTGAGCCGACCTGGAAGAGCTTCGGCGTGGGTGGGTTGCAGATCGGTCCCCTCCGGGGGCAGGCCGGCGCGATCCCCGGCTCGCTCTCGGCGGCCTTCTCCGACCCGACCTCCGGCCTGACGGTCGTCGTCATGCTCAACAATTCGACGCTCGGTGCGGGCTTCGCGCAGACGCTCGCGATGCAGCTCGCGTCGATCGGTGCGAAGGCGGCACCGGCGAGCGGGCAGAAGGCGCCCGAGATCGCACTCCCGTGGTCCGAGCAGCAGATGGCGGAGCAGCTCGCCGCCTCGGCGATGGTCTGCGCCCCGCCGGTCGCCCCCGCCGGGTAGCGGAGTGACCGGGCCTGGGATCATCGCCCTTCGACAGGCTCAGGGACCGCGTGGGTGCGGCTCAGGGACCGGGGTGGTCGCGGACGGTGGCGGCGGATCGCGGCACGATGACGCTTTCGCGAGGGCGCTGGGCCATGCCGCTTCCTAGAGTGAACCCATGACGACGAACACCCCCGACGAAGACACCATCGTCCCGGACACGAAGAACTGGACCTGGGTCCTCGAGCGCGCCTGTCCCGAGTGCGGGATGGACACGTCGCGGTTCGGGTTCCGGGAACTCCCCGGGTTGATCCTTGCGAACGCCGCCGCGTGGCCGGCGGTGCTGGAGCGCGCCGATGTCCGGGAGCGGCCCGACCCGCAGACCTGGTCGCCGCTCGAGTACGCGGCCCATGTGCGCGACGTGTTCCGCATCTTCGACGTCCGGCTGCGGCTCGTCCTCGACGAGGACGATCCCGCGTTCGAGAACTGGGACCAGGATGCGACGGCTCTCGAGGAGCGCTACGGCGAGCAGGATCCGAAGCGGGTGTCGGCGGAGCTGGTGGAGGCCGCGACGGTGCTCGCCGCAGCGTTCGAGCGGGTGCCGGACGAGGCGCTCACGCGGACGGGTCGACGGAGCGACGGCGCGCGCTTCACGACCGAGACCCTCGGCCGCTACTTCATCCACGACCCGGTGCACCATCTCTGGGATGTGACGAGATCGCAGTAGTGGACGTCATCCGGGTCTGGTGACGTCCGCTACTGCGCTCTCGCGCGGAACGCGATCGTGTTGACGCGGTTGCTGCAGCGGACGGAGCAGTAGCGTTTCGAACCGTTGCGGGACAGGTCGACGAGCAGGCCGTCGCAGTCGTCGGCGGCGCAGAGCCGCAGGCGGTCCCAGGCGTCGGACCGGACAACGTCGACGAGTGCCATGGCGATCTCGGTCTGGACGCGATCGACGAGCGGGGCGTCGAACTCGGTGGCGTGGAGGTGCCAGTCGAAGCCGTCGTGGCGGCGCAGTTGGGGGAGCGCGGCGGACTCGCGGAGCATCGCGTTGATCTCGGCGACGGCGCGGTCGCGGGTGTCCGGGGCGTCCGCGTCGGAGGCCCAGAGCGCGTGTATCCGCTCCCGCAGCTGGGCCACCGCGGCCCGCTCGGGCTCGTCGCCGTCGACCCGACCCGAGTACCGACTGACTCGGAGGAGCTCCACGAGTTGCGGCGGTGTCGCGAGTTCGTCGCCGCCGCTCCGGGACGCCGATGCGCGGGTGTTCACGAGCAGCGCGGCGAAGAGCAGCGCATCCTCGGTGTCAGGGGCAAAATGCAAGTTGACTCCTTACTCTCTCCGAGAGTAGCTTCATCTCAGCCGGGCGTCCACCTCTTCCGCCGGCCCCACTCGCGGCAGCTGGAGACCCCCATGAAGCACACGTCCTCGACCACGGTCGGTCTGCTCGTCGCGGTGCTCGCCGCGGTCGCGTTCGGCACCTCCGGCGCGTTCATCAAACCGGTGCTCGCGTCGGGGTGGAGCCCCGCTGCGGCGGTCACCGTCCGCGCCCTGATCGGTGGCCTGGTGCTCGCCCCGTTCGCCCTCATCGCACTCCGCGGTCGCTGGGACGCGGTCTGGCGTGGCCGCTGGCGACTCCTCGGCATGGGCCTCATCGGGGTGGCGGCGACGCAGCTCGTCTACTTCGCGGCGCTGCAGACCATCGCCGTCGGTACCGCGATCCTCGTCGAGTACATGGCGCCGCTGCTGCTCGTCGCCGTCGCTTGGGTGCTGACCAGACGTCGTCCCGCGACGGTCGTCCTCGTCGGCTCCGTCGTGTCGCTCGTCGGGCTCGTACTCGTCGTCGCTCCGAGCGGTGGTTCGACGCTCGACCCGGTCGGCCTGCTGTTCGCCATCCTCGCGATGGTGGGCTGCGCCGCGTACTACGTCATCTCGGCTCGGCCGGCGAAGGGGCTGCCTCCGGTGGCGTTCGCCGCCATCGGTCTGCTCATCGGGGCGCTCAGTCTCTGGCTCGCGGGGCTCGTCGGCGTGCCTTTCACGACCTCCGACGCCGACGTCACGGTGCTCGGCACCGACGTCGTGTGGTGGGTGCCGCTCCTGTTCGTCGGGGTGGTGTCGACGGCGGTCGCCTATGCGGCGAGCATCACCGCGAGTCAGATGCTCGGTTCCCGGCTCGCCTCCTTCGCGGGCCTCCTCGAGGTGGTCGCGGCGACCGGGTTCGCCTGGATCCTCCTGGGGGAGCAGCTGTCGCTCGCGCAGCTCCTCGGCGGGGTGTGCATCCTCCTCGGGATCGGCTTCGTGCGCTCCGAGCGGGCTCCCGCCGTGCCGATCCCCGTCGCGGTGCAGTGACGGGGTCAGTGCTGAGGAACCGGGACGGCGGCGTCGAGGTCGGCGAGGATCGCCAGGACCGCCGCCCGCCCGGCCCGGTTCGCGCCGACCGTCGACGCTGAGGGGCCGTACCCGATGAGGTGCACCCGCGGCTCGTCGGCCGCCCTGGTGCCGTCGATCCGGATACCGCCCCCGGGCAGCCGGATGCCGAGCGGCGCGAGGTGGTCGAGCGCGGCCCGGAAGCCGGTGGCCCAGAGGATGGCGTCGACCGGGAGGAACGAACCGTCGGCGAGGACGACCCCGTGCTCCTCGATGCGGCGGAACATCGGCTGACGCACCAGGACGCCGCGCGCCTCGGCCGCCCGCGCCCACGGTGTCCAGTGCATCCCCGTCACGGAGATCACGCTGCCTGGCGGGAGGCCCTGGCGCACGCGTTCTTCGACGCCCTTGATCGCCTCCACCCGGGCGGCGGTGTCGAAGTCGTCCTCCACCCACTCCGGTTCGCGTCGCGTCATCCACACCGTCTCCGCCACCCGCGAGATCTCCTCGAGCAGCTGGATGGCCGAGATGCCGGCACCGACGACGACGACGCGTTGGCCGCGGAACTCGTCAGCGGAGACGTAGTCGGCAACGTGCAGCTGGCGTCCGGCGAAGCGTTCCCGTCCCGGGTACGCGGGCCAGAACGGTTTCGTCCAGGTGCCCGTCGCGTTCACGACCGCCCGTGCCCGGAACACGGCGGCGGGGGAGTCGGCGCCCGAGGAGTCGGCGCTCGCCGCGGTCTCGACGAGGAGCCGCCCGTGCGGGTCGTCGTCCTCGCGGCGGACGGCGCGGACCTGCACCGGGCGGCGGACCGCGAGGGCGAAACGCTGCTCGAACGCCGCGAAGTACGGCGGGATGACGTCGACACTCGGAGAAGCAGGATCGAGCTCGGGCTTCGGCATGCCGGGCAGGTCGTAGATCCCGTTGACGGTCGCCATGGTGAGCGACCGCCATCGGTGCTGCCAGGCGCCGCCCGGGGCGTCGTTCGCGTCGAGGACGACGAAGGTGCGTGCCGCGGTCGGGCCCTCGGTGGCGCCCAGCGGGACGAATCCGCGCCGATGCAGGTGGTACGCGGCCGACAGTCCGGCTTGACCCGCGCCGATCACGACGACGTCGACGGTCTCCGGTGTGCTCACGTGCTCCTCAACGTCGTCGACCGCTCCGGCATTTCCGTCAGGGTCCGAGCTCGTGTCCGCGATTCAGCCGTGGGCCAGGACCTGCACGCCGATGACGAGGACACCCAGGAGCACGAGGGCCGCGAGCGCGATGAGCTGCTGCCAGAGGGACAGCCGCGCGCGCCGGACGGCGACCCACCCGCTGAGCCCGAGGGTGACGAGGTAGACGATCGCGGACACGCGGAGGGAGGTCTCGAGTTCCATGACGTCGAACACGGCGAGCACGAGCAGGATGGTGGGGGTCGCGACGGTGAGCAGCGAGCCCCACGCGATCCGGAGCATGGAGTGCCACCCGCGCTCGTCGGGGAACGCCCCGTGGGCGGCGAGGTGTGCGATCATCTCGGCGACGAGGCCGGCGAGGGTGATGCCGACCACGCCGATGACGAGCGAGAAGAGCGCATCCGGCGCGTCGTGGTGCTCCACGTTCGCCGCCAGCACGAGGACGATCGCGAGGCCGGTGAAGGTCGCGTAGACGCGCTCCTTGAGGTACTTCGCGACCGTCTCGACGTCGCCGGGCGGCAGCCCGCGTCCCGCCGGACCGTGTGCGTCCCGCCGGCGTCCACGTCGTCGATCCGCCCAGGTTCCGCCGTCCGTCATGGTCCAGAGCGTAGCCGCCGTCGCGGGATAGAGTGCCGGGTATGAGCGAAACGATCATCACCGTCGAGGGCCGCTTCGACTACCACCACCCGGCTGAGCGTGGGACCGTCCTCATCTCGGCGGGCTTCCAGGGACCCGAACGTGAGCCCGTCGTCTCCCACACCACCGCGCTGCACCGGGCGCTCAGCCAGACGGCGGAGCAGTTCCGCGCGCAGTCGGCAGTCACCTGGTGGTCCGCCGACCGGCTGCGGGTGTGGAGTGAGCGGCCATGGAACAAGGACGGGAAGCAGTTGCCGCTCGTGCACCATGCGGCGGTCGCGCTCGAGGTGAAGTTCGCCGACCTCCAGTCGCTGGCCCGCTGGGCCGAGGAGATCGCGGTCCAGGACGGCGTGACGGTGACGGGCGTCACCTGGGCGCTCACCGAGGCGACGAAGCACCGCATCACGGCCGAGGCCCAGCACAACGCCGTCCGCGACGCCGTGGACCGCGCGACCGCCTACGCCCGGAGCCTCGGGTTGGGCACGGTGCGACCGGTCGCATTGGCCGATCCCGGCATGCTGGGTGACGAGACTCGCACCTCGGGGACCCAGACCGCGGCGCCGATGATGCGCGGAGCCGCCGCACCTGCCGGCGACACCGCCCTCGACCTGAAGCCGGAGGACATCACGGTGTCCTCCCGCGTGCACGCCCGCTTCGCCGCGTCCTGACCCGACGATCAGCTCGGCGCGATGCTCGGCTGCACCTCGGGTGCGCGACCCCGCCTGGCTGAGAGCACGGCGCCGATCCCGGCACCGACCACGCAGGCGATGCCGAGCCACTGCGGTGTCGTGAGCTGCTGACCGAGCACGAGGAGTCCGGCGATCGCGGCGATGGCCGGCGCGGATGCGAGCAGGATCGAGAAGGTCGCGGCGCTGAGGCGTCTGAGGGCGACGAACTCCAGCGCGTACGGCACGGCCGACGAGAGCGCGGCGACGCCCAGGCCGAGCAGGAGGATGACGGGATCGAACAGGGCGATGCCCGTGGTCGTCGCGGCGAGTGGGATGGTCACGAGCGCGCCGATGGCGGCGGCGATCGCCAGACCGTTCAGGCCGGGGAACTCCGACCCCGTCCGCGCCGACAGCAGGATGTAGCCGATCCAGAGGGCGCCGGCGGCGAGTGCGAGGACGACGCCGAGCGGATCGAGCGCAGCCGTCGGTCCGCTGTGGAGGAGCACCCCGCCGAGGAGGAGGACGCCGACGAGGGCGACGCCCGCCCAGAGCGCGCTCGTCCATCGACGACCCGCGATGACGCTGAGTGCCAGCGGGCCGAGGATCTCGAGGGTCACCGCCGGGCCGAGCGGGATGCGGTCCAGTGCCAGGTAGAAGCAGACGTTCATCGCGGCGAGGACGAGCCCGAAACCGACCGCCGATCCCCAGGCGCTCCTCGGGTGTCCGCGAAGGGCCGGGCGGGCGACGGCCAGCAGGATGAGCGCGGCGAACACGAGGCGCAGCGTCACCATGCCGATCGGACCGACCTGCGGGAACAGCGTGACCGCGATCGACGCGCCGAGCTCCTGACAGACGAGTCCGGCCAGGACGAGGAGGGCGCCGGTCGCCGCCTGGCTCGGTCGCGGTCTGCGGATCACTGCACCACGCTAGCGCGCCCGGTCGCCGAGCCTCATCCGGTCACCGAGCGCGCCCCGGTCACCGAGCTTGTCGAGGTGCCGCCCCAGTCGGGCTCGCCGGTGCGGCATCATGAGGGCATGAGGATCGACGAACTCGCGTACCTTCGGGCGCTCGCCGAAGACGGTCACGTCCCGTACGCCGCTGAGGCGCTCGGTATCTCCCAGTCGACGCTCACGAGGGCGATCGGTCGGCTCGAGGCGGACGCCGGGGTCGAGTTGTTCGACCGCCACCGCAGCCGGCTCGAACTCAACCGCTACGGCGAGATCCTCCTCGTGCACGCGCTCCGGGCGCAGACCGAGCTCGACAATGCGCAGTCGCGGATCGACGAGCTCCGCGACCCCTCGGCGGGCCTCGTGTCCATCGCCTACGTCTCGTCCCTCGGTGGCTGGCTCATCCCGCGCATCGTGAGTGAGTACCGCCAGCTGCTGCCGGACATCCGGTTCGTCCTCGACGGCGGGAAGGCCGACAGTGTGTTGGACGCGCTCCGCTCCGGCTCGGCCGACGTCGCCTTCCTCAGCCCGGAACCGCGTGATCCGGACATCGAGTGGCGTCCGCTCACCTCCGAGCGGCTCGCGCTGGGTGTGCCGGTCGGGCATGCGTTCGCCGATCGGACGTCGTTGGCGGCGTCCGACCTCGAGCAGACGGAGTTCCTCGCGATGACGACGGACTCGGGGCTCCGGCAGATCGCGGACGCGTACTTCGCGAGGCACGGCGTCGTGCCCCGGGTGGCGATGGAGGTGTCCGAGCTGTCGACGCTCCGTGGTCTCGTGCGCGCAGGGGTCGGGATCGCCGTTCTCCCCGATTCCACGAGTATGGAGGGCGTCGTGCTCGTCCCGCTCGACGACGAGGCGGTCCGGGTGATCGGTGTCGCCACCAGCCGTGCCCGGGCGGTGTCTCCCGCCGTCGAGCAGTTCGTGCGGTTCGTCCGCGAGGAGTGGGTGAGCGCGCGGATCCACTGAGTCGCCCGGACCTGCATGAAATCGACCGGGATCCGAACCGTTTCGGGCAGTTGACGGGCCGGCCGCTCAGCGCTCGTGGGTGGTGCTCCATGGTGTGAAGGCGTCGGGGTAGTGCGCCCACGCCACCGGCCCGGCGAGGAGTTCCTCGTCCGTCAGGGTGCAAGCGTGCAGGGCGGCGGAGATGGCGACCTCGTCGAGGTCGATCCCCGTGACGACGAGCTCCTGACCGAGCGGTGCGCCGGGGTCGTTCGTCTCGAACGACGTGGGTTCCAGATCGATCATCGAGCCGACGTGCTGCAGGACGCCGACGCGGGAGGCGCGCGTCGCGAGGACGAGGAACCCCGCCGTACGGATGACCTGGCCGAACCGCCCCGCCTCGATCGGTCCGTCGAAGCATGCGAGGAGCCGTTCCGGGTGCATCGGCCGGGGGCTGTCGAACCGCAGGGTGGTCACGCGGTCGTGATCCACCCACGGCCGGTGCTCGCCGTTCAGCATCGCGATCCACCCGGGGGAGGTACTGAAGCGGTCCAGTTCGAACGGGGAGTCGCGGTAGCGGGCGAGCGGCTCACGGGTGCTCGCAGTCGCCGGAGTGCCGGGTGTGGCGCGCGGTCGGGCCGCGACCGGCTCGACCATCCGCGTCAGCGCCGTCGGGTTCAGGTGGCTGAGGAGCGCGAGGAGCACCGCGAGTCGCTCGTGCGTCACGCCGCGTCGGCCTGCGACGGCGATGGTGTCCGCGTACTCGAGCTGCTCCACGGTGATCATCGACCGTGCGGTGTACGCCGTGTCGCCGTCCTCGTCGTGGGTGACGTACTCGTCGTCCTGGAGGTCGTGCAGGAGATGGGCTGCGTCGACGACGGTCACGACGGCGTCCAGGACGGCCGTGTCGCGGTGCCCGAGGACGGCGGAGACCGCGTCGACCGGGCGGATCGTGCTCCCGCAATCGAGGACGAGGTGCCGGGGAGCGAGCGGGTGACGCGCGACGGCGTCGATCGCGTCGTCGATGTCAGGGTGGACGCTCTCGGCGTCGTCCTGCCGTTCGATCGTGACGAGCGCCGCGGATCGTCCGGCGACCTGCCGGGCCACGGTGCGACGCTCCGGCGGACAGGTGCCGAGGACGAGTGTCACGGTCAGCGGGATGCGAGGCGTGGTCACGGCGGGTTCTCCTGGTCGATGGGTGCTACAGTGCGTTCTGTTGAGAATCGTTCTCAACAAGGTAGCACGCATCGTGATCACCAGGAGGTCGCCATGAAGGTCCGCGCTTCACTCAAGTCGCTCAAGGACAAGCCGGGGTCGCAGATCGTCCGCCGCCGTGGCCGGGTGTTCGTCATCAACAAGCAGAACCCGCGGTGGAAGGGTCGCCAGGGCTGAGTGTCAGCCGCGCACCACGTTCACGACGATCGTGACGACGCCCAGCGCGGCGATGACGTACGCCCAGAAGCGGACGGGGATGAAGAAGAGCGTGGAGCTCGGGCGGCTGTAGAGCTGCTCGCCGGTCTGCGGGTGGCGCACGGGCACGGCCTCCTGCTTGACGGTGATGCCGTGCTCGTTGACGTACGGCTGCGCGAGCTGCTGCCACACGACGACCGGCCGCGGTGCATCAAGCTTCGCCAGCGCGAACTTCCCGAAGGCCCAGCACGCGACGGCGCCGAGCAGGAAGCCGATGCCGACGAACACCCCGGACTGCGCCGATCCGCCGTCGGGCGAGACGATCGCCTTGATGAGGAAGCCGGCGCCGACGGAGAGCCCGAAGATCAGGAAGACGACGATGCCCCAACGGGTCCAGATGATCATGTGTGCTCCTCTTCGGGTGTCGGTCGCGACGCGCAGCTGAACACGCGGCACCTGCGCGACCGGCGGCTCGTCCATCACGGTACCGAGGTCGGCTGTCCACCGGCGATGGGGAGCGGTGCCCATGCGGGCTACCTGCCGAACCGCTGGAGGTGGCGCGGAGAGCGCAGCCGTGCCGTGAACGGACGGATACGCTTCTCGGGGAGAGGCGTGCGGACCTCGTCAGGTGGGAGCCGGCAGCACTGGTGGGTAACGACGACGGGCGGGCACGGGTCGCGACCATCTTCGATGTGGCGCGCCTCGCCGGGGTCTCGCATCAGACCGTGTCCCGGGTGCTCAACGATCTGCCGAACGTGCGACCGGCGACGAGGCAGCGGGTCGAGCAGGCGATCACGCAGTTGCGGTACACGCCCTCGCAGGCCGCACGGTCGCTCGTCACCCGCCGTTCACGAACGATCGGCCTCATCACGACCGGTGGGCCGGACTACGGGCCGTCGAGTACGGCGCTCGGCTTCAATGAGGCCGCACGGGACGCCCGGTATGCCGTGAGCATGGCGAGCATGCTGGAGTCGGATCCGGCGTCGCTGCGGCAGGCCGTCGAGTTGCTGCTGCGGCAGAACGTCGAGGCGATCGTGCTCATCGCCGCGCATCGTGGGGCGCTCGACGCGGTGCGCGGGATCGAGCTGGGGGTGCCCCTCGTCGCGGTCGAGTCGACTCACCGGGACGGGTTCCACCGTGTCTCCATCGACCAGTACCAGGGGGCGCGGATCCTCGTCGACCACCTCGTCGGGTTGGGGCATCGCCGCATCGCCCATCTCGCGGGGCCGGCGGATTCGGTGGACGCGTTGGAGCGGGTGCGGGGGTGGCGTGATGCGCTGTCCGAGCACGGGCTCGTCGCCCGCGAACCGCTGGTGGGCGACTGGACGCCGGCGAGCGGGTTCCGGCTCGGGCGGGAGCTCGTGGCGGACCTCGGGGTCGGAGACGATGACGACGGGCGGTCCGGTGGACGGGTCGGTGGGCTGTTCACGGCCGTGTTCGCGGCGAACGACCAGATGGCGCTCGGCGTGATCCACGCGCTGTCGGAGCGGGGCCTGCGGGTGCCGGACGACGTGAGCGTCGTCGGGTTCGATGACATCCCGGAGGCTGAGCACTTCGCGCCGCCGCTGACGACGATGCGGCAGGACTTCCCGGAGCTCGGGCGGACGATCATGTCGACGCTGCTCGAGGTGCTGAGCGATGCGGACTCCGTCGGCGTGGTGCGTTCGGTGCCGCAGCTCATCGTGCGGGAGTCGACGGCGGCCCCGAGCGCCTGAGCTGAGCTCCCAGTTCCTCGAGCTGACGCCCCGGTCCCTGAGCTGACGCCCCGGTCCCTGAGCTTGTCGAAGGGCAGATGGTCGCTCGTGTGCCCTTCGACAGGCTCAGGGACCGGGGTGGCCGGGTTGTCGAGGACGGCGTCGGTCGCTGAGCGTGTCCGAGGCAGGGCGGTTCCCGATTCGGTCCCTGAGCTTGTCGAAGGGCAGGTGGGGAGGTTGTTCGTGTGCCCTTCGACAGGCTCAGGGAACGGCGCCCCGGATGCGGAGCCTGCGTTCGGCTGGCGGGCGTGTCGAGACGTCATGGTGTCCCGTCTCGGTCCCTGAGCTTGTCGAAGGGCGGGTATGACGGTTCGTCGTGGGCCCTTCGACAGGCTCAGGGACCGGGATGGCTGGGTTGTCGAATACGGCGTCGTTCCCTGGGCCTGTCTGGGTGTGCTGGCTCCCCGTTTCCGACCCTGAGCTTGTCGAAGGGCAGGTATGACGGTTCGTCGTGGGCCCTTCGACAGGCTCAGGGACCGGGTACCCGACTGCCGGGCTTGCCGGGCAGGGTGGTTCCCGTTTCGGTCCCTGAGCTTGTCGAAGGGCAGGTGGGTGGGGAGGCAGAGGGGTGCCCCGGGTTCAGGCGGCGAGGTGGATTCGTCCGCCTCGGATGGGGGTTTGGTGTCGGTCGATGTGGCTGGGTGGGATGAACCAGGGGACACCGTTTTGGATGGTGATGGTCCAGTGGTCGTCGTGGATGCGGTGGTGGTGGAAGGGGCAGAGGAGTACCCCGTTGTCGAGGTTGGTGGGTCCGCCTTGTGACCACCAGGTGATGTGGTGGGCTTCGGTGAAGGAGGGTGGGTGGGTGCAGCCGGTCCAGGCGCAGCCGCCGTCGCGTTCGGCGAGGGCGAGTTTCTGTCCGCGTGAGAACAGTCGGGTGCTGGTGCCGAGGTCGAGGACTTGGGAGGGGCCGCTGAGGATCATGGGGATGAGGTTGGCGTCGGCGGCGAGGCGGCGGAGGGCGCCAGCTCCGATGGGTTCGTCGATGCCGTCGATGGTGGCGGTGCCGAGACCGGTTTCGAGGGTGTCGTGGTCGGTGCGGATGATGACGGTGACGGGGGTGAGTTCGGTGGCGGCGCTGCTGCAGCCGGCCAGGTGGCGGAAGGTCTCGGTGAGGGCGATGGCGCGGCGTCGGTCGATGGGGATGAGCGTGGTGGCGGGCATGGGGTTCCCGGACCCGTCTGGGGCGTCGGTGTCGGACGGCTGCTCGGGGTCGATGAAGCGGGGTTTGCGGATGCTTGCGGTGATCAGGGCGTCGAGGCCGGCGCGGATGAAGGCGGCACTTTCGGGGGCGAGTTCGGCGCGGAGGAGGGTCATGCCGGTGGGGAGTTCGTGGATGGTGCAGCGTTCGGCTCGGCGGAGGAGTTCGTCGCGGGGTTCGCGGCCGTCTTGGTCGAGGCGGGTGCGGACGAGTTTCGCGATGCGGGTGACGTCCTGCAGGGGCGCGTGTCCGGCGTGCTCGATGGCGATGACCGACGCCGCCTCGAGCTCGCCTCTGCTGCAGATGCGGCCCGCGTTGCGGAGCTCCCGGACGATGACCGCGGCCCCGTCGACGCTGATGGGTGCCCGTGGGCTGCCGAGGGCAGCGGACGCGTCACCATCTGTGGTGGCCGACGAGGATGACCCGTCGGGTCCGTCGGCCAGGGCGGTGGTGGCGACGAAATCGGCGGCCGGTTCTGGGGTGGCGTCGAGATCGTGGATCGGTTCGGCGTCGTCGTCGGGTTCAGATGCCGGTTCGAGCGCCGCGGCGACCGCGGGGAACGGGCATTCCTCCAGCTCGCCGAGCAGCCCGCGCGGCTGCGTGATGGCGGCACCGACCTCCGCGATCGCTGCGCCTCGGGCGCGTGCCACCCGCCACCGCTCCGACACCATGACGCCCGCGTTGGCGTAACCCGCAGCGCGCACTAGGGTGCCGTCGCGGCCACTGGGCGACGGACGCAACGCGATCGCGCCGACGACGCGGGCGGCGAGGACCTCGACCGCATGCTGCACGGCACCGAGCTCGTCGAGGAGACGGAGGATCGCCTCGTCGTTCATGTTCTCGAGCTGCTCCGCGACACCGGCGCCTGGGCGGATCGCGTCGAGCGCGCCCTGCCAGACCGCATCGAACCCCGCCGCGGCGGCGGCGAGTGGGTTCGGTGCGGTGCTGGTCATGGATCCATCCAAACACGGACCACTGACATTCGAACCGTCACCGAATATGCCCTTGATCTGGGTATATATACGACAGTTGATGTTTGCTCGGGGGCCCTTCGACAAGCTCAGGGACCGGCGGTGACGCGGTCGCGGAGCCTGTCGAGGTGCGGTGGGGGAGGTTGCTCGTGGGCCCTTCGACAGGCTCAGGGAACGAGGTTCCGCCGTTGTCGAGGTGCGGAGCGGGAGATTCCCGCGGGCCCCGCGACAGGCGCAGGGACCGAGGCACCGACAATCGGTCCCTGCGCTTGTCGAAGGGCCCCACGCGGACACCTTCCCCGACCGCAGCGCCAGGCCCGCGCGTAGGATCACCGCATGCGTTCATCGGCGATCGACACGGTTCTGGCGTTCATGCGTGCGTTCCGCGAGCAGGATCAGGCTGCCGCCGAGGCGCTCATGCATGCGGACTTCGTCTTCACGAGCCCGCAGGACGACCACCTCGACCGAACGACCTGGCTCGAACGCTGCTTCCCGAGCGCCGACCATTTCGACACCCCCGGCGTGACGCTCCAGATCGTCGAGACCGACGGCATCGTCCTCCACCGCTACGAGTACGTCGTGCAAGGGAAGACGTACCGCAATATGGAGGCGACTCGCGTCGTCGACGGCACCGTCCGGGAGGTCGAGGTCTACTTCGGTGGCGCTGTCTGACGGGTCTCCGCCGTTTCGTGCGGCAGCTCCGCGACTCAGTGGCCGAGCAGCGCGTCGAGCCGTTCGAACCCCTCGACGACGCCACGCTCCGTTCCGTTCTCGATCATGCCGCGCGTCCTTCGATGCTCGGGAACACGCTCCATCCCGACACGCGCGTACGGCCGTCGCCGAGGTCTGAGAACCGTATCGTCGAGATCCGTCAAGGTTCGCGCTGCCCATCGGTCGCTCCACCCCGCTCTGACAGGATTGAGTCATGCGCATGAGTTCTTGTCGAACGACCCTGGCCGCGGCTCTCACGGTCGCCGCCCTCGCCCTCGCCGGTTGCTCCACCGGCTCCTCGTCGGACGCTGACCGCGCCTCCGCTTCGCCGACGCCGTCGGTGTCGCAGCCGCCGAGCACGCCGCTCCAGGAGCAGACGCTCACCGACGACGTCGACGGTACGAAGGTGACCGCCCTCGCGATCGTCGACGACTTCCCGGCGCCTGCCGGCACCACCGACGGCCTGCGCCCGATGCTCGTCCAGGTCCGGCTCGAAGCCGGCGACGAGTACGGCGGCAGTGTCTTCCCCTACCGGGTCTCCGTCACCACCCGTGCCGTCAACCTCGACTATGTGACGCTCGGTCTCGGAACGCCCGAGGAGCTGAAGGCGCCGATGGCCGCGGCCGGCTACTCGCTCCTGCAGGCGACGCCCGCCGGTGAGACGGCGACGGGCTGGATCGGCGCCTGGGTGCGCACTGATGAGACCGAGTTCGACCTCGTCTACGACCGCACAGAGGGCAAGGTCATCGGTGGCAGCAAGAGCGGCGAGGTCGTGCCGCCGAGCCGTGACATCATCCCGCTCATCCCGCAGGACTAGCCGCCGATCGAGGGCGACCCGGTGAGGTCCGAGCGGCGATCCCGCCCCTCAGGTGTCGTCGAATCTCCCGTCAACCCCGGGTGGATCCGCTGATATTCGGTACGCTGATGGCATAGCATTCGCCGACGAAGGAGATCCCGCATGCCCGTGCCCTCAGCCAACCCGCCCGTCGAGCGTCGTTCACTCCGCGAGGTCGCGGTCGAACGCATCCGCACGGCCATCTTCGACGGCACCCTCGAGCCCGGTGAGCACCTCAACGACGGCGAACTCCAGTCCTGGCTCGGGATCTCCCGCACGCCGATCCGCGAGGCCCTCAACGACCTCGCCCGCGTCGGCCTCATCGAGATGGCCGCACAGCGGTACACCCGCGTCGCCCTGCCCGACCCGGCACAGCGCACCGAGGTCATGCAGACGCTGGGTGCGATGCTCGGCGGTGTCGTCCGCGTCACCGTCCCCGGCCTCGGCGCGACGCAGAAGAAGGCGCTCGTCCGCGCGATCAACCAGGTGATCGTGGTCGTCGAGCAGCGCGACATCGCCGAGCACGGGCGACTCAGCTGGGAGCTCTTCGACGCGTTCATCGCCGCGTGCCCGAACGCCACACTCGTCGCGGCGACGAAGGACATCATCGACGGCCTCACCTACCGGTCCTCTGCGACGCGCACCGAGGAGAACACCGACTGGGCTGCCAAGGAGCAGGGCTACCCGGCACTCCGCGAGGCGGTCGAGGCCGGCGACGCGATCGCCGCCGAACTGGCCGTCGAGAACATCTTCCGCCTCTCCGCGCAGCTGTAGCCGGTCGGCCCTTCGACAAGCGAATCCTGAGCTTGTCGAAGGGCAGGGACCGGGGTCCGGTCACCGAGCCCAACCCCGGTCACCGAGCTTGTCGAGGTGCCAGCACCGCCCGCCCGGCGAACCCGAGGAGCACGACCACCGTGCCCACGATGACCGACGTCGGCGGCAGCGTGAACATGAGCACGACGCAACCGACGGCGCCGAACACACTCACCGCGCGCGGGTACCGTCGGTGCTCGAGCGTCTGGCGGAACGCCGCGACGTTGGCGACCACGTAGTAGAGCAGGACGCCGAACGAGGAGAACCCGATCGCGCTCCGGAGGTCGACGAGCAGGACGAGCACGATGACGACCGCGCCGACGAGCAGCTCCGCACGGTAGGGGGTCGCGAACCGCGGGTGAACCGCGTCGAGCGCTCGTGGCAGGTCGCCGGTCCTCGCCATCGCGAAGGCGGTGCGTCCGATGCCCGCGAACACCGCGAGCAACGCTCCCAGACAGGCCGCCGCCGCGCCGAGCCGCACCAGGGTCGCAGCCCACGGCCACCCGTTCGTCTCCACCACCGCGGCCAGGGGTCGCGCACTGTTCGCGAGCCCGTCCGGGCCGAGCGTGAGGAGCGACACGACCGCGACGGCCGCGTAGACGACCACGGCGACGGCGAACGCGATCCCGATGGCGCGCGGGATCGTCTTGGCCGGATCGCGGACCTCCTCGCCCAGGGTCGCGATCCGCGCGTACCCGGCGAAGGCGAAGAACAGCAGCCCCGCCGACTGCAGCACGGTGAGCGGGCTGGCGTCGAACCCGAGCGACGCGAGTCCCGTCCAACCGGCGTCTGGCCCGACGACGCCTGAACCGACGACCACGGCGAGGACCAGCAGGACGGCCACCACGATCACCCGGGTCGCGGTCGCGGTGCGGGTGACCCCGAGGCAGTTGGTCACGACCACGAGGGCGACCGCGAGCGCGGCGACCGGACGACTCCACTCGGGCGGTGCCGCATACGCGGCGAACGCGACCGCCATGGCTGCGGCGCTCGCCGTCTTGCCCACCACGAAGCTCCATCCGGCGGCGAAGCCCCACCACGGCCCGATGAGTTCGCGGCCGTAGAGGTAGGTGCCGCCGGCCGAGGGGAGTTGCGCGGCGAGCTGCGCGGAGGACATCGCGTTGCAGCAGGCGACGACCGCGGCGATGACGAGCCCGATGAGGAGTCCCGCGCCGGCGACCTCCGCCGCCGGCTGGAACACCGCGAAGACGCCGGCGCCCATCATCGAGCCCAGGCCGATGAACACCGCGGCGCTCGTGCCCAGGCGTCGCTGCAGTCGGGGATCGCTCACCCGATCACGGTAGTGCCGTCAGGTGAACAGCGGGGTGCTCCGGTCACCGACCCCGACGGACGACGGTCTGTCGCAGGACGCGCAGCAGCCCCAGGAAGCCGAGGAACCCGATGAAAGCCGCGATGAGATCGAACACCCGCAGGCCGCCGGGGAGGACCGGGCCGGCACCGGTGACGACGAGGACCACGGCGATCACGAGGGCGGCGATCGAGATCAGGGTTCCGACGATCTCAGCGGTCACGCCCTCCACGAGTCCCTTCGCCGGTTCGTCGGCGAAGCCCTTCAGCGTCACGCCGACCGTCCCGTCCTCGAGTCCGGACAGCAGCGAGTCGAGTCGACGCGGGAGGTTACGGGCCAACGCGGCGGTGACGGCGGCCTGCGCCTGCAGGGTGACCGCCGTTTGCCGGATGGACTGCGAGCGGCGGAGGAGGCGCGGGACCATCGGGAGGGCCTGTTCGAACATGTCGAAGTCGGGGTCGAGCGCCTTGAGGCACCCTTCGAGGGTCGCGAAGCTCCGGAACGCGGCGGCGAGGTCGCCGGGGAGCGCGATGTGGTGCTGCCGGATGACGTCGAGGAGCCGGCTGAAGATCGAGCCGTCGCCACCCGGGCGGTGACGCTCGGTCGTGATGACGATGCCCACGTCGTGGCGCAGGGCGTCGAGGTCGGCGTCCTCAGGCAGGTCGACGATGAGGAGGAGGGCGTCGGTCGCCGCGATGTCGTCCTCGCTGACGGTCGCGAGCATCACCGCGGTGAGCCGCTGCCGCTGGCTGCGCTCGATGACGCCGACGGCCCCGAAGTCGATCAGCCCGAGCGATCCGTCCTCGCGGAGGATGACGTTGCCCGGGTGGAGGTCGGCGTGGAAGACGCCGTGCACGAGGATCTGTTCGAGCACGACCTCCATGAGGCCGGTCGCGAGGGTCTCGCGTTCCTCCTTGGGGATGGTCGCGATGCGCTCCCGCGCTCGACTGAGCGGCAAGCCGTCCACGAGGTCCATGGTGAGCAGGCGGGCACCCGAGGCCGCCGGGTAGACGCGTGGCACCGTGATCCGGACGCCCTCGTCGCGCTCCTCGCGACGCTTCAAGGTGCTGCGGATCATCTCCACGTTGCGGGCTTCGATCCGGTAGTCGAGCTCCTCGAGCAGCGTCGAGGTGAAGGCGCGCGCGACCGAAGCGAGGCGGAGGTCCTGCCCGAACTTGGTGTGCGTCTCAGCGCGCTCGGCGAGGCGGACGACGATGTCGGCGTCGGCCTCGACCTGCACCCGCGCGGCCGGTCGCTGGACCTTCACGACCACGGGGGTGCCGTCGAGCAGCTCGGCGGTGTGCACCTGCGCGACGGACGCCGCAGCGAGCGGCTCGGAGTCGATCGACGCGAACACGGTGTCGATGGGAGCACCGAGTTCCGTCTCGATGACGACCTGGACCTCGTGCCAGGGCAGCGTGGTCGCTTCGGACTGCAGCGACGCGAGGGCGCTGAGGTACGGCTCGGGCACCAGGTCGCGTCTCGTCGAGAGCACCTGTCCGAGCTTCACGAAGGTGACGCCGGAGTCGTTGATCGTGGCGATGATCGCGTTGGCGCGCTGCTCGCTCGTGGTGAGTTCGAGCTGGACGCGGGACCGGCCGTGCACGAGCCAGCCGGCACCGTGTCGTGATGCGATGGCGAGGATCTGCAGGTAACGCCTCGTCCGTCGCCGCCGTTTGATCGCGGAGCGGACGACGTCGATCGGGTTCATCAACGGCCGGGTCGGGATGATGACCTCGATGGCGACGAGGACACCGAGCCCGAGCGCGAAGATCCAACCGATCGCGAGGAGGGCGACGGCGATCGCCGCGAAGGCCGCTCGGGCGTCCCCGGACTCACCCGGCTGGACCAGGCCGGTCTGTTGCAGCAGCCAGTTCACGAACGGTGGGCCGGTGACGAACACGACGAGCCCGACCAGGATGCTGCGCGGCCATCCGACCGGGGCGTCGAGCACCCGCCGCGCGGCGAATCCGAGGAGCAGCGCCGACACGACCGCCAGGACGATGGTGAGTGCGTCAGTCAGCATCCGGCATCCCCTCGTGGGTCGAGCGGTCGTCTCGTCCCGCCCGCCAGCGTATCCGGCCCGGCTGAGCGAGCGCGAGCGATGATGCGGTCACCGAGAGCGCACAAGACGCTCTCAAACGCGGCTTGGGCGGACATCTTCTGCACTCTCGGTGGGCTGCCGAGGTCATCCCGCCTGGAATGCTCCCGACGCGGCGTAGGCGTCGAACAGGCGCAGGACCTCCACGGTAGGACCGTGCATCGGGGTGGGCGGGGCAATGAGCGGAGCCCAGCGGAACTCGACGACCTCGTCCGCCTCGGCGCGCAGCGAACCAGTCCACGTGCGCGCGACGAAGCACATCGCGAACGCATGGACTCGATCGCCGTTCGGGTAGTCGAGGACGTGGTGCTCGGCAGCTGAGAGACAGGCGAACGGCTCGAGGTCGCGCTCGTCCACTGACAGACCGGTCTCTTCGGCGAGTTCGATGACTGCGGTCTGCGCGAAGCTGCTGCCGGGCTCGCAGCTACCGGCCGGGATCTCCCACAGGCCGGTGTCGACCCGCCGCTGGAAGAGTGCGTTCTCCTCGCTGTCCAGCACGAGCACCTGCGCACCCGGGAGCGCGAGGAGCCGATGCCCCACGAGCTGCCGCAGCTCCCAGAGATCGCTTCCGACATAACCCATGCGCGGGAGTCTAGGCGCCGGCGGACACCGTCCTCTCAACGTCGCGCATGTCACGATCAATCCGCGGTCGCTCAGGGCCATCCGGCCTCGTCGTCACCCCGCGGCGAAGGCCGACCGGCGTCCCACGATCGTGAGCAGCAGCGCAGCGAGCCCGAGGGCGACCATGACGACCGGGAGGATCAGGCCGTCGAAGGTGCCGAGGAGGAGCGCCCCGAGGACACCGCCCGCGAAGATCGCGAGGTTGAACGCGACGGGCAGGAAGGAGTTCGCGACGTCCGAGTGCTCGCGTCCCGATCGGGTGAGCGCTGACTGCAGCTGGGCGGAGGAGCCGCCGAACGCCAGGCCCCACAGGACAGTCGCAATAAGGACGGCGACGATCGACGCGTGGCCGATCAGGAGCAGCGCGCCCGCTGCGACGAACATCGCGACGCTCCCGTGGAGCAGCGCGCGCGGAGCCCGGTCGATGAGCGCCGCCGTGAGACCGATGCCCGCGATGGACGCGACGCCGCAGACGAGCAGCACGAGATCGGCTCCGAGTCCCGTCCCTGAGGCCCGAAGGAACGGCGAGATGTAGGTGTAGACGGTGTTGTGAGCCAGCATCCAGACGACGATCACCGCGAGGACCACCGCGACACCGGGCAGGACGAGCACCCGTCGAAGCGGGAGCCGTGCCGAGCGAGGCTGCCCGGGCGCGTCGGGCACCACCACCGCGATGGACACGAGCACGACGAGCGCGAGCGCCGAGAGTCCTCCGAACGCCCAGCGCCAGTCGAACGCGGTGCCGAGCCACGCCCCGAGCGGTGTCCCGAGCGCCAGTCCGGCGGGCGCTCCGACGGACACGATCGACAGTGCGAGGCCTCCCCGGTCGGGCGGGCTGATGCGACGCCCGTAGGCGGCGAGCATGCCCCAGATCACCCCGCAGAACGCACCGGCGACGAACCGCGACACCAGCGCGACGGCGACGTCCCCCGAGACCGCGGTCGCGGTGTTCGCGAGGATGAGCCCGACGATCGCGCCGAGGAGGAGCGGCTCGCGACGCAGCCCACGGGTGAGCGCGAGCGCCGGGATCGTCAGGATCACGGTCCCGAGCGCCCACACGCTGATGAACTGACCGATCAGGCCCTCGCTCGTGTCGAGATCCCGGGCGATGACCGGGAGGAGTCCGGCCGGCATCGTCTCCGCGGCCACGAGGACGAACCCCATCGCGGCGAGGGTCGCCAGTGCGAACCAGGGCATCCGGGTGGGCGTCCCGGCTGCGGGGAGGGTCGACGAACCGGCCGACGCGTCCGGCGTCGAGGTGGTCGGTGCCGCGGGGCTCACAGCGTCAGCAGCACCTTGATCGCACGGCGCTCGTCCATGGCTCGGTAGCCCTCGGCCGCGTCCTCGAGTGGCAGCGTGAGGTCGAAGACCTTCCCCGGGTCGATCCTCCGCTCCCAGATCATCCGGATGAGCTCGGGGAGGAACCGTCGCACCGGCGCCGGCCCACCGTGCAGGTGCACCTCGGCGAAGAAGAGCTCGTCGAGCGGCAGCGAGACACCCTCGTGGGCGACGCCGACGAAGCCGACGTGGCCGCCACCGCGAGTGGAGCGGATCGCCTGCAGCATGGACTCTTCGGTGCCGACCGCCTCGATGACGCTGTGCGCGCCGAGACCGCCGGTCAGTTCCTTGATCCGTGCGACCCCCGCCGCACCGCGCTCCTCGACGATGTCGGTCGCGCCGAACTCACGGGCGAGCGCCTGCCGGTCGGCGTGACGCGACATCGCGATGATGCGTTCCGCCCCGAGCTCCCGGGCCGCGAGGACGCCCATGAGTCCGACGGCTCCGTCACCGACGACCACGACCGTCTTCCCCGGCCCCACCTCGGCGGCGACCGCGGCGAACCAGCCCGTCCCGAGCACGTCGGACGCGGCGAGCAGCGAGGGGATGAGCTCCGCGTCCGGCTGCCCGGGCGTCGCCACGAGCGTGCCGTCGGCATGGGGGATGCGTGCGAGCTGCGCCTGCGTGCCTGCGGCGACCGACACGAACTCAGCGTGCACGCACTTCGACTGGTACCCCGCCTGACAGATCTCACAGGTGTTGTCGGAGGTCACGAAGGAGCCCACGACGAAGTCGCCGACGGCGATCGTCCGCACGTCCTCGCCGACCTGCTCGACGACACCGACGTACTCGTGCCCCATGTTCGTGTGGTCGACGGGCTCGACCCCGCGATACGGCCACAGGTCGGACCCGCAGATGCAGGTCGCCGTGAGCCGGATGACGGCGTCGGTCGGGTCGACGATGGTGGGGTCCGGACGGTCCTCGACCCGGACGTCGCCGGGCGAATGCATGACGACTGCGCGCATGTGTGCTCCTTCTGTCGGGTGGTGCAGGCGACCAGTCAACGCCCCGGGCGACGCGGGAGGGAGTCCCGCCTGAGAGGTGTACCGAGAGAGCACCTGTCGGCTCGCCTCGAGGACGTATCGTCGGAGGCATGGACGATCGAGCAGACGTACGCGAGTTCCTCATGACGCGTCGGGCACGGCTGACCCCGGAACTCGCCGGCTTGACCGCGGGCCCCAACCGGCGGGTGGCCGGGTTGCGACGTTCCGAGGTGGCGGCGCTCGCCGGGGTCAGTGTCGAGTACTACGCGAAACTGGAGCGCGGGTCCATCGCCGGAGCGTCGTCGACCGTCCTCGACGCCATCGCCCGTGCGCTGCAGCTCGACGAGGCGGAACGCACCCACCTGTTCGACCTCGCCCGCGCGGCCGACGGTGTCCCGCTCTCCGGTCGGCCGCGTCGCCGGGCGGCCAAGAACCCCGTGACCCGGCCAAGTCTGCACTGGATGCTCGACGCGATCACCGACGGCATCGCCTTCGTCCGCAACACCCACCAGGACCTGCTCGCGACCAACGAGCTCGGGCGCGCGTTCTACTCACCGGTCATCGGCGACGGCGGGCGCACCCCGAACCTCGCACGGTTCCAGTTCCTCGACCCGGCCTCCCGGGACTTCTACCCCGACTGGGACGTCTTCGCCGAGATGTGCGTCTCGGTCATGCGTGCCGAGGCCGGCCGGGACCCGCACGACAAGGGACTGCACGACCTCGTCGGTGAGCTGTCGACCCGGAGCGACGCCTTCCGCACGCTCTGGGGAGCGCACAACGTGCGCACGCACGGCACGGGCACGAAGCGGTTCAACCATCCGATCGTCGGCGAGATGACCTTCGCCTACGAGGAGCTCGCGATCACGGCCGACCCCGGTCACGTGGTCCTCGTCTACACGGCGGAGCCCGGCTCACCGTCCGCCGAGCGTCTGCAGTTGCTCGCGAACTGGGCGGCGTCCCAGCGGGAGGCGGAGCAGCGTGACGCTGCGGCGGTCACGAACCAGCCCGACACCAGCGAGGCCGGACGGGCAGGGGGTCGCTGATGCCGCGCATCCTGGTGACCGGTGCCGCCGTCGGCCTGGGGCTCGGCGCCGCGACCGAGCTGGTCGACCACGGGCACGAGGTGCTCGTCCATGCCCGGAGCCTCGCCCGAGCCGACGGGGTCCGGTTGCTCGACGAACCTTCCGCGCACCTCGTCACCGGTGACCTCGCCACCCTCGACGGCGTCCGGGAGCTCGCGGAGCAGGTCGCCGCAGCCGGTCCCGTGGACGCGATCATCCACAACGCCGGCGTCCTCGACGGAACGGCCGTCCTGCCGGTCAACGTGGTCGCGCCCTATCTGCTGAGCGCCCTCGTCCCCGCGCGGCGACTCGTGTTCCTCAGCAGCAGCATGCACCGCGGCGGTACCGCGACGCTCGACGGTCTCGACTGGTCGGGTTCCACGAGGACGGCGAGCTACTCCGACAGCAAGCTCCTCGTGACCGTCCTCGCGGCGGCCATCGCGCGAGTGCGTCCCGGGGTGTTCAGCAATGCGGTCGACCCGGGGTGGGTGCCGACGCGGATGGGCGGGCCGAACGCGCCCGACGACCTGGAACTCGGGCACCGGACCCAGGTGGCGCTCGCCGAAGGGCGTGGCGCGGACACCTCCGGCTACTGGCACCATCAGCGACGAGAGGAGCCGCATCGCGCGGTCCGCGACGAGGCGTTCCAGGACGAGCTGCTGCTCGCCCTCGCCGAGCACACGGGCGTCTCGCTGCTGCCCTGATCTCAGCACTCAGGTGTCGATGCGGTGGTCCTGGATCGACTCATAGGTGACGCGGAGGGATTCGGCCGCGGCGTCGTAGCGACGCTGCGCGACGCGGATGAACAGCAGGTCGACGAGCGCGAGCTGGGCGATGCGCGACGACATCGCACCCGAGCGGTATCGGCTCTCCCTCGCCTGCGTCGCGAGGACGAGGTCGCAGCGGCCGGCGATGGGGGAGTCGGGGAAGTTGGTGATGCACACGGTCGTCGCGCCGGCGGCCCGCGCGAGCTGCATCGCCTGCTCGGTCTCGACCGTGAGCCCGGAGTGCGAGATGCCGATGGCGACGCCACCCGGCCCGAGGAGGGCGGCCGAGGGCAGTGCGAGGTGGGCGTCGACGAAGGTGTTGGCCGGCATGCCGATCCGGTAGAGCTTCTGGTGGAGGTCCTGTGCCGTGAGGTTCGAGGACCCGAAGCCGATGATGTCGATCCGTGGGGCGGTGAGCAGTGCGTCGACGACCGCGTCCAGGGCGTCGCGGTCGAGCGAGCGGGCGGTGAGCTCGATCGCCTGCACCTCCTGGTAGGCGACCTTCGCGACGACCGTTTCGACCGAGTCGTCCGGGTCGATGTCGGCGTCGTCGACCTCGAACCGGTCACGCTCCGCCTGCTCGCGACTCGTCGAGGTCGCGACGGCCACCCGGAACTCCCGGTAGCCGGTGTACCCGATGGTCTGACAGAACCGCGCGACGGTCGCCTGCGAGGTGCCGCACGCCTTCGCGAGTTCGGTGATGGTCAACTCGACGACGAGCGAGGGGGTGCCGATGATGGTCTCGGCGACGCGCGTCTCGGCGGCGCTCAGGCGAGGGATCGCCTGGCGGAGCACGAGCAGCGCGTCAGTGGACATCCGGTGCGGCCCCCGTCGGGTCTTCGACGGCGTGCGCTGCGATGGCCGCGCTGAGGGAGCCGTCGCCACCACGGAGGCGGGCGACTGCTTCATCTGCGGCGATGCCGGTCACGAGGACGAGGATAGCGGCCTTCACCCAGCCGTCCACGGATGCGAGCGTCTTCGCGGCCGTGGCGGCGTCGACGTCGGTCGCCAACATCACCGTGCGTTCCGCCCGCGCCCGGAGCTTCTCGTTCGTGGTGAGGAGGTCGACCATGAGGTTCCGGTACGTCTTCCCGAGCCGCACCATCGTGATCGTCGACAGCATGTTGAGCACGAGCTTCTGTGCCGTCCCCGCCTTCAGTCGGGTCGATCCCGTGAGGAGCTCCGGACCGACGACCGCCTCGATGCCGATGTCCGCGTCCCGGGCGAGTGGGGAGCCGGCGTTGCACGACAGGCCGATGGTGATCGCACCGATCGAGCGCGCGTACTCGAGGGCGCCCAGGACGTAGGGCGTGCGACCGGATGCGGAGACACCCACGACGGCGTCGTCCGCGGTGATCGACAGCGATTCCAGATCCGCCCGACCGAGGTCGTCGCGGTCCTCGGCGTTCTCCACCGCCTGCTGGATGGCGCCCGGACCACCCGCGATGAGTCCGACGATGAGGCCGGGGTCGGTCCCGAACGTGGGTGGGGCCTCACTCGCGTCGAGGATGCCCATCCGTCCAGCGGTCCCGGCGCCCAGGTAGACGAGTCGTCCGCCCCTGCGGAGGCGCTCGACGATCGCTTCGACGGCCTCGGCGATCTCGGGTTCGACGGCCGCGATGGCGTCGGGGACGGAACGGTTGTCCTCGTTCATCGCGGCGACGAGTTCCCGCGTGGAGAGGGCGTCGAGGTCGGGGTGTCGCTCGTTCACCTGCTCCGTCGAGAGGGTGGCGAGCTCCGCGCGGATGCGCTCCCGCTCGGGTTCAGCGGCCCCGGTCGAGGCGCTCTCAGGCTGCGTGGACATCGTCGCGCACGACCCTTCCGTCGTAGGAGATCGCGGTGTCGAGTGCGACGAGTCTGGCTCCGTCGAGCGCGTCACCGCGGGGTGCGACGAGGTCGACGCCGACCTCGTGCATGGCCGTCGCGAGATGTGCGGCGACGTAGGGGTGGGAGGCGATCCCGCCGACGACGCACACGGCACCCGTGCCGGCAGCGGCGGCGCTCACGGCGAGATGGGCGCAGGCGGCGTCGACGATGTCTGCGGCGACGGCGTCGCCCTCCTCGGCGCGCGTGATGACCGTGGGCGCGAAGGTGCCGAGTTGGCGGGCCGGGGCTCCGGTGCTGGAGACCCAGCGGGGGAGCGAGGGGATGGACCCGATGAGTGCCTCGGCGTCGGCGAGCAAAGTGGTGGCGGGGCCGCGGCCGTCGAAGGCGCGCATGCAGGCCTCGAGGCCCTGCTGCCCGATCCACCGACCACTGCCCTCGTCTCCGAGCCAGGGACCCCAACCGTCGATCTGCTTCACGGAGCCGTCGGCGTCGACGTCGAACACGACGGATCCGGTGCCGGCGATGAGCACCGTGCCGGGGCCACCGGCGAACGCACCGGCGTGGGCTGCCAGAGCGTCGTTGACCACGGCGATCGTCGCTCCGAGCGCCAGACGCAGTTCGGCGGTGAACGCGGCGACCTCGTGCGGTGCCGCCTCCACCCCGGCGGCGCCGATCCCGACGTGCTGCACCTCGGCGAGGAGGTCGGCCGGGAGGTGCGCGACCGTCTCGAGGACCGCGCGGGCGGACAGCTCCGCACCCTCGTGGTCGGCGAGGCCCGGTGCACCGTGGCCGCGGGCCTCCGCGAGGATGGTCAGGTCGTCGCCGGATCCGCTCGTGATGCGGGCGCGACAGGAGGTCTTCCCGAGATCGATGGCGAGGACGGGTGCTGCGAGGTGGTTCATGATCCGTTCCGGTGGTGCTGGTCGTGCAGATGGTGCGTCGGCGCCGCGGAGGAGGCCGCGGCGAGGAGTTCGGTGACCCGGTCGGCGGATGCCAGGGAGGCCGCGAGCGTGTCGATCACCGGCAGGGGGAGGACGGCGTCCTCGGAGAGCGGTAGTCCGACGCTCACGACGACGGCGTCCGGGCGGACCAGCGCGACGCGGTCCACCGCGAGCCGCTGCGGGGTGTCGTCGCCGAGGCGGTCCGCGAGGAGGACGACCCCGTCGTCGGCGGGGATCGTCTCGAGCAGGAGGGTCAGCTCGTCGGAGGCGGGGGCCTCGGCGTCTGGGCCCGGTGTCCGGAGGCTCGGGCCGGCAGCGAGCCGGGTGACGTCGAACCGTTCGGCGAGCGACTCGGCGAACGGATCGTGGGCCGAGGCGACGGCGAACGTCGGTCGGTCGCGGAGGTCGACGAGGGTGATCGCCGACGCGTCGATCGCGACCTCGCCCCGGACGCGGACGACCCGGCGGATGGCGTCGGAGAAGCGCCCTTCGACAAGCTCAGGGACCGTGGACCGCTCAGGGACCGCGGAGGGCTCGGGGACTGATGCCCCGGTCCCTGAGCCGGTCGAAGGGCTGACGGACCGTGCGAGCCACGCCACGCGGGCGGCCGCGCGCTCGACGATCGCTCGATCGAGCTCACCGTCGGCGACGGCGGCGCAGACCGCCTCGAACACCTCGAGGTAGTCGTCCTCGTCGGTCGTCGCGCCCTGCTTCGGCCCGAGGTTGGACGGGTTGCCGATGCAGAGCAGGTCGACCCCGGCCTCGAGGGCGAGGACCGCCCCGCGTCCTGAGCCGGTGGTGGACCGGATGGCGGCCATGTCGAGCGCGTCGGAGATGATGACGCCGTCGAAGCCGCTCTCGCGCAGCCGGCGGAGGGGGATCGGGTTGAGCGTGGCCGGGGCGTCGCCGAACGCCGGGACGACGATGTGGGCGGTCATGACACTCGCGACGCCGGCGGCGATCGCTGCGTCGAACGGTGGCAGGTGCTCGGCTTCGAGCTCCGCCAGGTCCAGGTCGATGCGGGGCAGATCCAGGTGCGAGTCGCTCGCCGTGTCGCCGTGGCCGGGGTAGTGCTTGACGCACGCGGCGACTCCGCCGGCCTGTAATCCGTCGACCATCGCGGCGACGTGGCGGGAGACGAGGTCGGCGGTGGGGCCGAACGAGCGCACCCCGATCACCGGGTTCGCGGGGTTGGTGTTCACGTCGGCGACGGGCGCGAGGGCGACGTTCGCCCCGGCGGCGTGGAGCCGCTCGGCGAGTGCCGCACCCACCGCGCGCGTCGTCTCGACGTCGTCGAGTGCACCGAGCTGCGCATGCCCGGGCAGGGTCGAGCCCGTCAGCGCCTCGAGGCGCGAGACGTTGCCGCCCTCCTCGTCGACGCCGATGAGGATCTCGGGCCGGTGGTCGCGGAGTTCGGCCGACAGCGCCGCGACCTCCGCCGGGTCCGAGGAGAGGTTCTGCCCGAAGTACACGACGCCCGCGAGGCCGCCGTCCAGCTCGCGCAGCAGCCAGTCCGGGGCGGTCCGGCCGAGGAAGCCCGGCCAGAGGACGCCCCGGACGAGCCGCGCGACGTCGGGGTCGATCATCCCTTCACCGCTCCGGACACCAGTCCGCCGGAGAGGCGACGCTGCACGAGGATGAAGAAGATCATGACCGGGATCGTGATGATGGTCGACGCTGCCATGACCGAACCCCAGTCGTTGGAGTTCAGGCCGAAGAACTGCTTGAGGCCGATGGCCACCGTGTAGTTCTCCGTCGAGCCGCCGAGCAGGGTCATCGCGAAGATGAACTCGTTCCAGGCCGTGATGAAGCTGAACACGCTCGTCGCGACGAGGCCGGGGGCCACGAGCGGGAGCATGATCGAGCGGAACATCCGCCACCAGCTGGCGCCGTCGAGGAACGCCGCCTCTTCGAGCTCCACTGGTACCGCCGCGACGAAGCCGCGCAGCATCCAGATGCCGAACGGCAGTGCGAGCGCGACGTACACGATGATGAGCCCGAGCAGCGTGTTGAGCAGCTGCAGGTCGCGGATCTGCACGAACAGCGGGATCACGAGCGCCTCGAGCGGCACCATCTGCACGACGAGGATCATGAGCAGCACCGCGGTGCGGAACTTGAACCGGAAGCGGGCGAGCGC
>NZ_JACYTU010000014.1:0-53539 GCF_014841225.1 Plantibacter sp. CFBP 8804 | reverse complement strand
GCCTCCCCAGACCCCGACGACACCGACAGCGTCGCCCGACTCGGCGGCAGGCGCTGTGGTCGAGGCGTCGGCGCCGCCCTCGGCTCCGGATGCGCATCCCGCGAGGGCGAACCCGAGCACTGCTGCGCCGATGACACCGAGGACTGCGGTGCGCCCCCGGTTCGACCTGGTGCCTGTGAACATGTCCATCCCCTCCAGCGGGTGGCCGCCCGACCGCGACTGGCTCGATGCTAGCGCGTCGACTCTTCGCGGCCCGCGATCGGCTGCGCCGTCCCCGTCACGGTGATGCCGCCGGTGACCGGGACATCGACCGTCAGCAGACTGGGCGCGCCGACGTGGTGGCCCTGGCGGATGAGGATCCGAGCCGGTGGGGTGAGGAGGCCGAGCGCCCGCAGGTAGCCACCGAAGGAGGCGGCTGCGGAACCGGTCGCCGGATCCTCGGTGATGTCTCCGACCGGGAAGAGGTTGCGGGCCTCGACGAGCAGGTGGCCGTCCGCGTCGATCCCGTGATCGTGTACGACCGTCACCGTCCCAGCCCAACCCTGCTCGTCCATCAGCGTGCGCAGGGCGGTCGGGTCGAAGGTGAACCCGTCGAAGACCTCCTGCTCGCGGACGGCGACGACCGGGTGTCGGTTGCCGGCGAACGACTCGCGGAGCGGCCACTGCTCGTCTAGGTCGGAGCGTTCGAGCCCGAGCAGTGACAGCAGACGATCGGCGACCCCGGCGTCGAGATCGCGCACGGTGGGTTCGACGCTCGTGAACGACGCGGTGATCGAGCTGGCGTCGCCGTTCGTGTCGGCGTCGGATGCGGTCTCGACGACGAGGGGTCCGACGTTCGTCTCCAGCGTGAAGCGTCCGACACCACGGCGCTCAGCCAGGGCGACGGCGGTGGCGATGGTCGCGTGCCCACAGAACGGCACCTCGGCACCGGGGGAGAAGTAGCGCATGCGCAGGTGGCGGTCGTCACCATCGATACCCGGGTCGACGACGAACGCCGTCTCCGGATACGCGACCTCGGTGGCGATCGCCTGCATCTCGGCGTCGGTGAGCACCGAGGCGTCGAGGACGACACCCGCGGGATTGCCGCCACCGGGTTCGGCGGCGAAGGCCGTGAGGCGGAGGATCTCGGGCGGTCGCGTGGTCGACATCCGACGATGCTACCCGCTCGAAAAACCGGTGTCGCAGCGCGCCGGAGCGGCGTACCGTTCAGCCATGATCAACGACGATCCGACGGTGAGCAATCCCGACAACTACACGACCCTGTGGGAGAACGACTTCGTGCGTGTCCTGGACTACCAGGACACGCCGGGCACGCAGACCGTGCCCCACCGACATCCGAACAGCGTCATGATCACGCTGACCGACTTCCACCGCCGACTGCACTCGGGCGAGCGGGTGTTCGACACGGAGCTCCACGCCGGCAACGCGGTCTGGCTGCCCGCGCAGCGGCACTCCGGTGAGAACACCGGCACGACCCCGACGCACATCATCCTGGTCGAGCTGAAGGGCGCATCGGCCGGCGAGGTATCGGAGGCCGTTCTCGGACCTGCTCGATGAGCGGTCGCGACGCTACCTGACCTGACAGGGCCTGACCCGCCGTGTCGCGCGGGTCGTGGCGGTCAAGCGCGCGGCCTGGCCCACATCACGACGCTGTACCAGGCGATGACCGCCACGACGCCGGCGATCACCCCGCCGAGGACGAGGTCGCCGAACGGGTCGTCGCCCGCGACACCGTTCAGGGTCCAGACGCCCAGGATCACCGCGGCGGCGAGGGCCGACGGGGTCAGCCAGCGCACCGCGTCGCGGAGGAGACCCGGTTTCGGGGCCCGGCGCCGGGCCGACCCGAGTGCGCCGATCACGGAACCGAGGACCGCGATGCCGGCGAGGACCACCGTGAGGAGCCCCGGTGCCAGCGCCGCCGTCTGGGCCCAGGCCGCGGCGCCGGCGTCGGTACCGGCGACCGTCCCGGCCGGGAGGTCGAGGACCACACCGAGGTCGTCGCCACGGACGTCGAGTGACCACCGGCCGTCGTCGTCCGGCGCGAGATCGAGCGTCGCCGTCGAGCGGCCCGACCCGCCCTCGGACGCCGCCGGTCGCCAAGTCCCTGCCTCGGTGGGGGTCCACCCGGCATCGACGGCGTCGTCGAGGAGTTCGTCGTCGGCGGTGAAGCTGAGCCGGAACGGTCCCTGCGCGACGTCCTCGTCCCAGGCGACGCCGCTCGTCCAGCCGTCGAGGAACCCGACCCAGCTGACCCGGTCGACCTCCCGTCCATCGACGGACGCGGAGACGGCCGGCCTCGTGGCGGTCGTCTGGATCACGACGTCGTGCAGGCCGGTGCGCACGTCGGCGAAGGTCGTGCGGACCAGCAGCCGACCGTCCTCGCGTTCCGTCGTGAAGGGCGCGTCATCGCCATCGACCGTCACCCGGTCGACCGTGAGGCCCAGGTCCTGGCCGTCGATCACGGCCGGCCATTCGCGCACCACCTGTGCGGGCACCGAGCCCTCGTCGGAGAAGTCCACACCGAGCCGTTCGGTCACGCGCAGTCGTGCACCGTCGCCGTCGGTCCGCGTGAGCTCCGCATCGAGGTCGGCTGTCGCGATCGTCGTGAGGGTCGATCCGGGGATGTCGCCCGTGTAGGAACGGGGTGTCTCGGACTCCAGCGACGGTGCCGGGAGGACGTTCACAGCGACGATCGCGCCGACGACGAGCAGCACGGCGAGCACCCGGACGGCGATGCGCGGACCGGTCAGGAAGCCCGCTGTCGACCCGTCGGCGCGCGAGGCACGATCGGCCGCGGCCGCCGGCATCGTGATCTCCGGCGCGATCAGGGCCGCCACCCGCCGGCCGGTCGCCCGAGGTGGAGCGCCGAGCACGGCATAGGGCAGGAGGCGATCGCGCAGGGTGGCGCGGTCGAGCAGCTGCGTCCGCTCGGCGAACACCCGGATGCCGAGCAGGTGCTGCTTCACGAGCGCACCCTTGCGGGTCAGCGGCCGGGCGGTCAGGGCGATTGCGAGCACGATGACGGCGAAGACGGTCGAGAGGGCGACGAAGGCGAGCGGCCACCACACCACCGCGAGCACGGTCTGATGGGAGAGCTGCCGGACGATGCCCCACTGGAGAAGCGTCAGCGCGATCGGTGCGGCGATGAACCAGTCGCGGACGAAGCCCTTCGGGACGCGGCGGAGACCCGCTCGGATCTGTCCGGCGCGTTCCGGCCCGGTGAGGTATCGGAGCAGCGCGCGGGGTCGGTCGCCCAGACGGCCCGCCCGCTTGGCGGCACCCGCCGCCGCGATCAGGCGCGCCTGTCGCTTGGCCTGCTGCTTCGTGCCGCTGATCGCGGCGTCCTTGAGACGTTCGGCGAGCTCCATCGTGGCGGGTGACCGGAGGAGATGCGCCGCGGTGCGGGGCGAGATGCCGTCCGGCGGTTCCGACTGCGCGAGGTACCACGGACGTCCGCGGGCATCACCCCACGCGACCGCACGGGCCGCGAACGACAGCAGGAGCGTCGCCGCGAGGACGAGCATCGGCAGGACGGGCCCGAAGGTCTGGACCCAGAAGATCCAGGACTGCGGGGGCATCGTGATCGAGCCCGCTTCGAACGGCATGGTGAACCGCGCCTGCGCGTGCGGTGGGGCCGCGTCGTCGCTCGTGAACGCGTAGGCGACCTCGCCGGGAGGCGAGTCGGCCTCCGGGCTGAGCCACTGCCCGGCACCGATGAGGGTCCAGGCGAGGGAGCCGTACGGCTGCCGGACGAGGCGGTCGTCGAGGTCCTGCGGGATGGTCACCCGCACGTCGAGCTTCGCCACGGCCTGCTGCAGGTCGGGCCCGAAGACGTCCCAGCGGAGGAGGTCGACGGGCTGCCCGGTGGCCGGGTCGGTGTTGACGTAGGCGAGATCGGAGAGTCGGTATCGGATGACGAGTTCGTGGTCCCCCGTGAGCTGCTCGCCGGGGTCGACGACGAGCCGGAGGAAGACCGCTGCCCGCTCCCGGGTCACGTCCTGCTTCACGCCGTCCAACGTCACCGTGATCGCCGACGGGTCGAGGGCGTGACCCTGATACTCGGTCGCGAGCACCCGCTCGATGGTCCGGTCGTCGAGGTCCTTCGGGAAGAACGCGTCGATGCGCTCCTCGACGTCGGTGACGAGCCGGCCGTCCTCATCGGTGGTCACGCGGTAGTCGGCCGCGAAGGAACGGGCGATCCAGGTGTCGGTGACGTCGGATGCCTCGTCGGTGAGGTCGTCGAGGGTGAGGGGCGGGTTGATGACCGGACCGACGAGGAGGAGGATCCCGCCGACGGCGATGGACCCCCAGAGCTGCCACAGCCTGCCACGGAGGCGGGAGCCGCCGCGCGATTGCAACCACCGCTCGACACGCAGGAGCCAGGCGGAGAGGACGGTCCACAGCGGTGTGTGCCGGGGCGCGGGATCCGGGATGCGGGTGTCCGGTTCGACGGCGTCTGTTCCGCTTGCCCCGTCCGATCCGATCACGTCGTCGAGTGTAATCGTGTGGCGTCGCGCTGCTGAGCGTCAGCCGGTGGTCAGCGTCGCCGAGAACTCAGCGACGTCGAGACGTGAAGGCGACCGCCTGGTGGCCCGTCTCGGTGACGTCGCGTTCCGCCGCGGCCCGCTCGCGGTCCAGGTCGAGCGACCGGGAGAGGAGCACATAGGCGATCGCGGAGGCGGCGAGACCGATGAACAGGGCGAGGTCGGCACCGCCGAGCGCCTGCGCGATCGGACCGGTGAACCACACCGTGACCACGAACGGGATCATCGCGACGATGCCGATCGCGTAGGCGAGGAGGCCGCGCCAGCCCCAGGCGCCGTAGACGCCGTTCGGGGTGAAGATGTCGCGGACCACGTAGTGGCCCTTCCGCACGAGGTAGTAGTCGACGAGGTTGATCGAGGTCCACGGCACGAGGACGTAGAGCAGGACGACGAGGAAGCTGCTGAAGTTCGCGAGGAACTCGCCGGTGCTGAGCAACGAGCCGATGACGGCGGCCGTGGCGATCGCGAGGCAGGTGACGACCCGCAGGGTGCGTGTCGGTCGGACCGGTCGGATGGAGTCGATGATCGTGATCGTCTCGATCGACGCTGCGTAGATGTTGACCGTGATGACGCTGATGAGCCCGGGCAGCGCGGCCACGAGCAGCCAGGTCCCGGAACCCGGCAGGATCGCGTCGGCGGCGTCTCGGACACCTTCGAGCGGGTCGGCGCCCTGGAACGCGCTCGCGACGAAGGCACCGAGCCCCATGAGCCACACGGCGCCGACGAACACGCCGCCGTAGGTGTAGGCGAGGGCGCGCCCCGGGTTCGTCTGCGGCGGGAGGTAGCGCGAGTAGTCGGACACGTACGGTGCCCAACCGAGCGCGTAGGCCGCGGCGCCGCCGAACTGCACGAGGAATGCGACCCAGCTGAAGTTCGCGAGCGACAGCGCGTCGGCCGGCAGCGGCACGACGAAGGGGACGACGACGGTGAACAGCCCGAAGGTGATGAGGAACAGTGCGGTGAGCCACGACTGCGTCCGGTGGATCCAGGAGTAGCCGAAGATCGCGAGGAGGACGGCGACGCCGCTGATGAGCACGTACCAACCCGCACCGGCGTCGACACCGGTCGTCATGGTGAGGACGTCCGCGCCGAGCATCTGGTTGAACATATTGAAGCCGACGAGGCTGAAGACGACGATCGCGCAGATGAGGACGACGCCGCGGTAGCCGAACTGCGCGCGCGACTGGATCATCTGCGGGAGTCCCAGCTGCGGCCCCTGTGCGGAGTGGAAGGCCGTGAACACGGTGCCGACGGCCACGCCGAGGACGATCGCGAGGAGGGACGTCGCGAGGTTCGCTCCGAGCGCGGCGCCGAGCATGCCGGTCGCCAGGGTCGTCACCTGCGCGTTCGACATGAACCAGAGCGAGAACAGCGAGCGCGGGCGACCGTGGCGCTCATCGAGCGGGATCCAGTCGATGGAGCGGGATTCGACGAGGGACGGCTGGGCGTCACCCGCTCCGGCGGCGGAACCGGGCGTGGACGTGGGGGCGGCGGGTGTCGCCATGGCTGGCCTCCAGGGCTCGGGCGGTCGAGGAGGGCGACGGGCAGCGGGGGTCTGCCTCGGGTCGGGGACTCGCTCGTGCCGACGACGGTATCCGCAGGCCACGGACGGGCACAATCGGCCATGCCCCGATCCCAACCATCGGGGAACACGATGGTCCCGTCCGCGAGGGCTTCGTATGATCGCTGGATGACCAGCACCGACCCCACGGGGGCAACCGACCACAGCGAGCCCGACGCTCGGAGCATCCGGGTCCGCGCCCAGGAACTCGCCCCCGTCCTCGGCGACCTCGACGGCAACCTGCGCACGATCGAGGCGGCCATGCGGGACGCCGTCGCCGACGGGGTGCAGCTCCTCGTGCTGCCCGAGCTCGCGACGAGCGGCTACTACCTGGGCAGCCCGGAGGCGGCCCGCGCCGTCGCGCTCCCGAGCGACGCGTCGGTGTTCACCGAGTGGGCGTCGCTGCTCCCCGAGGACGCCGTGGTGGTCGTCGGGTTCTGCGAGCTGGACGGCGAGGAGATCCGCAACAGCGCCCTGGTCCTCGGCGCCTCGGGTGTGCTCGGGGTCTACCGGAAGGTGCACCTGTGGGACGAGGAGCAGTCCGTGTTCGTGGCGGGTCGCGAGACCCAGCCGGTGGTCGAGACGCCGCTCGGCCGGCTCGGCGTCCTCGTCTGTTACGACCTCGAGTTCCCCGAGGTGCCGCGGAGTCTGGCGCTCCGGGGAGCGGACCTCCTCGTCGTCCCGACGAACTGGCCCCTGGTCGAGCGGCCGGAGGGCGAGCGGGCACCCGAGGTCGTCCAGGCGATGGCGGCGGCGCGCGCGTCCGCGATCCCGATCGTGTGCTGCGACCGCACCGGCACCGAGGCCGGCAACCCCTGGACCGAGGGCACCACGATCATCCCGGCCGACGGCTGGCCCGTCGGGCGGAAGGACGAGCGCGGGCGGGTGGACGCGACCGTCCGCATCGACCGGGGCGCGACCCGGATCGGTCCGCGCAACGACGTCCTCGCCGACCGGCGCCCCGAGCTGTACGGCGCAGTGACGGGAGAACGCTCCTCGCTAGGCTGACCGCATGACCCTCGCGCAACTCCGCGCCTTCCTCGCCGCCTACGAGAGCGGCTCCTTCACCGCCGCAGCCGCCGAGCTCGACAGCAGTCAGGCCTCCGTGTCGGAGCTCGTCAGCCGCCTCGAGCGCGAGATCGGCCTGCAGTTGTTCGCCCGCGGCGCGCGTCGGCTCGTCCCGACGGCGGCCGCCGAGGAGCTGCGCGAGCACGCCAGACGCGCGGTCGCCGCGATCGACGGTGGACTCGACGCGCTCTCGGCGATCACCTCCCTCGACGGCGGCGTGTGCACCTTCGGCGTCCTGCGCAACGCCGCCTACTACGAGCTGTCCGACCTGGTGCAGCGCTTCCACCAGCGCTACCCCAACGTGCGCGTGCGACTCGTGGGGTTGAACTCGGCACTCGTCGCGGACTCCGTGGCGAGCGGCGAGATCGAGGCCGGGCTCGTCGTCCTCCCGGTGCCCGTCGCGGGCCTCGCCATCCGGCCCCTCTTCCGCGACGAGGTCTTCTACGCCTCCACCACCAGGGATCCCGCGGCGGGCCCGGTCGGGATCGACGAGTTCGCCGACGCCAAGCTCGTGCTCTACGACGCCTACGCCGGGTGGAGGGACCCCACGCGGCTCCAACTGCTGGAGCGCGCTCGCCTGCAAGGGCGGTCGATCGAACCGGCCGTCGAGGTCGAGCACGTGGAGACCGCCCTGAGCCTCGCCGCGACAGGGGCCGCGGACACGATCGTCTCCGGCACGGTCGCCCGCACCGGCGGATTCCCGGAGCAGTTGGCGCTCACCCCCTTCGCCGAGCCGCTCTACGACACGATCGCGCTCGTCCAGCGCGAGGGCGCTTACCTGTCGCCGGCCACCGCGCGGATCGCCGAACTCGCCGAGCACACCCTGCTCGCGGCGGCGGAGCCCGACCAGGTGATCGCTACCACCCCGAGACGCTGAGCGTCGCCCGCGGACCGGCGTATCGGGTGACCCGATGGCTCGCGCAGGCACGTCCCCCGTTGTCGCCCCCGCGCCGCGTTCGTACGCTCGCAGCATGCGATTCAGCCCTCCCGTGCTCCAGTCCCTCGACGGCTCCTTCCGTCACCTCAAGACCCCGCTCGTCGACGCCCCACCGGCGCAGCGCGACCCGGCCGTCATCGAGACCGTCTCCGCGATGCTCCTCGACATCGAGCGGCGCGGCATGGACGCCGTGCTCGACGCCGCGCGACGGCTCGACCGGTACGAGGGCGGCGACGTCGAGCTCACGCGCGAGCAGATCGCGACCAGCGGCGACCGCCTCCCCGCGGACCTCCGCGCAGCCATCGACCTCGGCGGCGAGCGCACCCGGGCCTTCGCCCGGGAGCAGCGCTCCCACCTGCAGGACTTCGAGACCGAGCTCGTCCCCGGACTCGTCACGGGCGTGAAGTACGTGCCCGTCTCCCGCGTCGGCGCCTACCTTCCGGCCGGACGCTTCCCGCTCACCGCGAGCGCGTTCATGACGGTCGGCGTCGCCAAGCAGGCCGGTGTGCCGACGGTCATCGCCTGCACCCCGCCGCAGCCCGACGGCGGCGCGAACGACGCCGTCGTCTACGCCGCGCACGTCTCCGGTGTCGACCGCGTCTTCGTCCTCGGCGGTGTCCAGGCGCTCGCCGCCATGGCCTACGGTCTGCTCGGCGAGCTGCCGATCGACATGCTCGTCGGTGCGGGCAACGCCTTCGTCGCCGAGGCCAAGCGGCAGCTGTTCGGCACGGTCGCGATCGATCTCCTCGCCGGTCCGTCCGAGGTGGCCGTACTCGCGGACGAGACCGCGGACCCGATCCTGGTGGCCGCGGACCTGCTCGGCCAGGCCGAGCACGGACCGAACTCACCGGCCGCGCTCGTGACGACGTCGGAGGAGCTCGGCCGCGCGGTCATCGCCGAGGTCGAACGCCAACTCCCGACGCTCTCCACCGAGTCGATCTGCGGGCCCGCCTGGCGAGACTACGGCTCCGTGACCGTGGCCGACGACCGCGAGACCGCCGCGGCGCTCATGGACGACCTCGCCCCGGAACACCTCGAGGTCATCACGGCCGACGACGTCTGGTACCACGAGCGGTTGCTCAACTACGGATCGATCTTCCTCGGCGCGTGGAGCACCGTCGCCTACTCGGACAAGGGCATGGCCGGCACGAACCACGTGCTCCCGACCGCCGGTGGCGCCAAGCACAGTGCCGGGCTCTCGGTGTCGCGGTTCCTGAAGCCGCTCACCTACCAGCGGATCGCCGAGGCGGCGACACCCGAGCTCGCCGACGCGGTGCAGGTCATCTCCGATTCGGAGGGCATGGCGGCGCACAGCGCGACCGCGACGCTCCGCACGGCCCGGCTCAGCTGAGTCAGGCCCGGCCCCCCCTCCGGTCCCTGAGCTTGTCGAAGGGCATTTCGACAGGCTCAATGACCGGGATGATGGCTCAGTCACCGTGGCGGAGCGCGTGCTGGGCCTCCTGCATCGCCTCGTCGAAGTCGAGTTCGGGGTCGTGGAGGATCCGGGCGGTCGCGCGAGCGTGTGCACGGGCCTCTCGCTCAAACGTCTCGGATGCGGCCGTCTGTTCGACGGGTTCGATCGAGGGCTCGCCGATCGTGGCGAACGCGCGGGTGAGGCTGAGCTGCACCTCGCGGTCGCCCCGGCCGAACTGCTTCGCCAGCAGCTCGGCGAGCGCCGACGCCTCCCGCTCCGGGACGACCCCTGCGGCGGTGCGCCAGGCGGCTCGGGCGACCTGATCCTCCTCGTCCTCCAGCAGCGCCAGGGTGATGGCCGACCAGGTGCGTGGGTCTCCGGTCTTGGAGAGGGTGTGCAGCGCCTGGCTGCGTGCCTGTGGGAAGACCGACCCGAGTTCCTCCATCAAGCGAGGGACGGTCACCTCGGGGTCGTGCCGCACGAGCGCCCAGGTGAGCATGTCGCGCACGAAGAAGTCGGGCTCGACGGCGCAGCGGTCGACGAGGACCTCGATGTAGGTGGTCTTCGGGCTGGTGCCCGCCGCGAGTGCGGCCTGGAGCCGGTCCGAGGGCACGGGCGCGCGGAGGGCGATCGCCAGACCGTTCGCCGCAGCGGCGTCGTGTTCCCGGCTCATCGCGCGACCTCCCAGGGCTGTGTCGGTTCCCATCCAGCGTAAGCGCACGGCGCCGGCAGGGTTCCCCGAAGCGGGCGGGAGTCGTTCCGCCGGCGATGTATCGACGCGCTGTCAGCGGGTGAGTGCCGGCCCGTGTCCTGGTGCGATGGTGCCCTGCAGGACGAGTGATGCGGCGCCGATCGCGGCCGCATCGCGCGGGTTGGCGGAGAGCTCGACCATGATCGGGTGGGCCCGTCGGGCGAAGAACCGTTGGTCGAGGCGTTCGCGGATCGCACGCGCATAGAGCGAACCGGCGACCGCCATCCCGGGGCCGGCGAGGACGAGTCGATCGAGGTCGAGCAGGTTCGCGAGCGTCACCGTGGCGGCAGCGACGCGGTCGGCGGAGAACCGGATGAGGTCGAGCGCCACGTCATGGCCGCTGACGGCGGCTCGGGCGAGCTGGTCGAAGTCGCGACTGAGTGTGTCCGGTGCGAAACCGAGGCCCAGGTCGCCGAGTCGGTCCCGTGCAGCCGCTGCCGCCGCCATCACGGCTGCCGGTGCGGCGTAGCGCTCCAAGCACCCGCGGTTGCCGCAGTGGCAGGGGACACCGTCGACCTCGATGCTGATGTGGCCGAGTTCCCCGGCGTTCGAGCTCGCCCCGCGGTAGAGCGCGCCACCCAACACCATGCCCGCCCCGATCCCGGTGCCCATGTAGACGCAGGCGAAGGACTCCGTGCGCGACACCTGGCGGCTCCAGAACTCGCCGACGGCCGCTGCGGCGGCGTCGTTGTCGACGACCACCGGCACGTCGAGGCTGTCCTGCAACGCCTGCTGCAGTGGGAAGTCGTCCCACCGGACGAGCGTCGGCGGTCCGAGCAGCACGCCGCCGAGTTGGGCGATCGGGCCGGGAGCGACGACGGCGACGCCCGCGATCGACGGGGCTGCGAGGCCGACGCCGGCGACGAAGTCACGATAGAGCGTGACGAGTCGGTCGGTCACCTGCTCCGGGGTGGCCGAACCCGCCCCGTCGACGAGCTGCCGGCCGACCACACCACCACGGACGTCGGTTGCGACGAGCGTGATCGACTCGAACCCGAGCTGGATCCCGACGCCGTACTTGGCGCTCGCGTTGATCTCGAGGAGGGTCCGTGGCTTGCCGCCTCGGGGTGCCGCCCGTCCGGTCTCGCGGACGAGTCCGTCCTCGATGAGCCGACGCACGATGTTGGAGATCGAAGGCTGGGTGAGGCCGGTCGCCTCCGTGAGCTCGGTGCGGCTGATCGTGCCCGCGGAGCGGATGAGGTCGACGATGAGCGCCTGGCTCCCGGGGCCCGACTGCACGGACTCTCGTCTGGCCAACTGTCCCTCCCGACGATGTTCGAGCGCGTAGTGTGAGGGCCACACGACCACTCCTCACGAAAGGCCGCGTCCCGATGGGTCTCGACGCCGAACAGACTATCGCGCAGCCCCGGCCGATCGGCCTCACGCTGTTCCGGGCCTCGGAGATCTACGGCGCGGAGCCGTTCTACCACGAGCTCATCGCCGGCATCGATCGTGTCGTCCGCCCGCACGGTCTGTCCGTGTTGCTCCGAGTCCTGCCGACGCGGGAGGAGGAGCTGCTGCAGCTCGGACGCTGGCAGCAGGACGGCACGGTGAGCGCCGTCATCCTGGTGGACCTCATCGACGACGACGAGCGGGTGGCCTTCGTCGAGCGGTCCGGGATCCCGGCGATCGTGATCGGCGCACCGACGACCGCGCAGGGTCTCCCGGCGGTCTGGACCAACGACGCGGTCACGATGCACGAGGCCGTCGACCACCTCGTCTCGCTCGGGCACCGACGGCTCGCACACGTCACGGGTCCGCGCGAACTCACCCACACGCTGTCCCGGATGGAGGCGTTCACCCTCGCCTCCGACCGGCCCGACGTGGAGACGGTGTCGATCGGCGGCGACTACTCCCGGGCGTCCGGCCTCCAGGCCATGCAGGCGTTGCTCGCGCGCGACCCCAGGCCGACGGCGGTCGTCTTCGACAGCGACGTGATGGCGCTCGGCGGGCTGCAGGCGGTGCAGGAGGCGGGGTTGCGCGTCCCCGACGACCTCTCGATCGTGGCCTGGGACGATTCGGCGCAGTGCCAGCTGTCGGACCCGCCGATGTCGGCGCTGAGCCACGACGTGCAACGCATCGGCGAGATGGCGGGCGAGGAGCTGCTCGAGCTGTTGGCGGGTCGTCCAGGCGCCACCCGGGAAGCGCCGCACGCCGTGGTCATCGAGCGCTCCACCTCGGGTCCCGTCCCCGTCGCCTGAGGCTTCGAGGGTGACCGGCGGGCGGATTTCCTGTGATCGATTTGTTATATAAATTAATAATGTTTACTCTTGACGAGTGCTGGGCGGCAGACGATGCTGGACAGCGAGCGACGAGGCGACCCGGCCCTTCGCCCCCCGAACGAAGGAGTTCCCATGTCCCGGAGACCGATCATCGGCCTCGCCGCAACGGCTGCGGCCGCGGCACTCGTCCTCAGCGGCTGCTCCGGCGGAGCCGCCAACGACGACGGCGACCCGAGCGGCGAGATCACCGTCCTCACGAACCGCACCGACCTCGTCGACACCACCTTCAAGGACTACGCGACCGAGTTCGAGAAGCAGTACCCCGGCACCACCGTCAAGTTCGAGGCTCTGACCGACTACGAGGGCGATGCCAAGATCCGCCTCAACTCGAAGGACTACGGCGACGTGCTCCTCATCCCCTCGTCGAACGTCACGAAGGACCAGTACGCGAACTTCTTCGAGCCGCTCGGCAGCACCGAGGAGCAGTCCAAGACCTACCGCTTCGCGAACGAGGCCTCCTTCGACGGCACGGCCTATGGCGTGTCGACCTTCGGCTCCGCCATGGGCTACGTCTTCAACCGCGACGTGTGGACGAAGGCCGGGATCACCGAGCCGCCCGCCACCGAGGAGGAGTACCTCGCCGCACTCGAGAAGATCAAGGCGAACGGCTCGATCCCGTATTACACGAACTACAAGGACGGCTGGCCGCTCGCGACGCTCGAAGGCAACCTCGGCGCGGTGCAGGGCCCGAAGGTCCGCACGGAGATGATCGCCACCGACAGTCCCTGGACCGAGGGCAACGACCAGTACAACATCGACGGTCTCCTCTTCGACACCGTCGCCGCCGGCCTGAGCGAGCCGGACCCCACCACCACCAACTGGGAGGAGTCGAAGAACCTCCTCGCCTCCGGTGAGATCAGCTCGATGGTGCTCGGCTCATGGGCCGTCTCGCAGATGCAGGACGCCGCCGAGAAGGCCGGCGAGTCCCGCGACGTGATCGGCTTCTGGCCGATGCCGTGGAAGACCGACGAGGGGTTCACCTCCGTCACCGCCTCCGACAAGTTCCTGGCGGTCAGCAAGTACTCGAAGAACAAGGCGACCGCGAAGGCCTGGATCGACTGGTTCACGAACGAGTCCGGGTTCGCCGCCAGCCAGGGTGCCATCAGCCCCGTCATCAGCGACCCGGCACCCGACACGCTGGCCGACTTCTCCGACCTCGGCGTCACCTACCTGGAGCTCGCTCCGGACCCGGTGGGCAAGGAGGCCGTGATCAACGACATCGCGAATGCCGCTGAGATCGACCTCTTCGGCAACACCTACCGCCAGAAGCTCATCGACGTCGCCCGCGGCGCAGCCGACGGCGACAAGGAGAGCGCCTTCGCCGACCTCAACGAGCGCTGGGCAGCCGCCCGCGCCGACGTCGCCGAGTAGCACCCATCCGATCGACACCCGGGCCCGTCCCCACGGCGGGCCCGGGTGTCCTCCACCCCGCGCAGCGAAGAAGGCAACCAGCATGGTCACAGTCCAGGGAGCGTCACCTGCCACCCGAGCGGTGGTGACGAACCATCCACGCCGGGCGCGCACGCTGCGGCCGGGCAGGCCCCCGAAGTCCACCGGCTCCCGCGTCACCCCCTGGCTGTTCCTCGTCGTGCCGCTCGCCTTCCTGATCGTGCTCACGTACGTGCCGGTCGCGAACATGTTCTGGTACAGCCTCACCTCGTGGGACGGACTCGAACCTGAGCAGGAGTTCGTCGGCATCGACAACTTCGTGCAGATCTTCACGAAGCCGGAGATCTTCCAGGTCTTCTTCGTGAGCCTGTACTACCTCGTCGGGGCCGTCGCCCAGCTCGTCCTGGCGCTGTACCTCGCCACGCTGCTGAGCTTCCGCACCCGCTTCAAGAACCTCTTCAAGGGCGTCATCTTCTTCCCCTACCTCATCAACGGGGTCGCGATCGGGCTGGTCTTCCTCTACTTCCTCCGTCCAGGCGGCACCCTCGACGCCCTGCTCGCGGCGGTCGGCGTGCAGGACACCCCGCAGTGGCTGGGTGATCCGTCCTTCGTGAACGCGTCCCTCGCCGCCACGTCCGTCTGGCGGTACATGGGCCTCAACTTCGTCCTGTTCCTGGGTGCGATCCAGTCGGTCCCATCCGAGCAGTACGAGGCCGCGGACCTCGACGGTGCCAACTCGTGGCACAAGTTCCGCTTCATCATCCTGCCGAGCATCCGGCGCATCCTCGGCCTCTCGTTCATCTTGGCCATCGCCGGAGCACTGTCCGCCTTCGAGATGCCGTACGTCATGACCGGCGGTGCCAACGGCTCCGAGACCTTCGTGATCCAGACCGTGAACACGGCGTTCAAGTTCTCGAAGGTGGGCTTGGCGTCCGCGATGGCCGTCGTCCTGCTGCTGATCGTCCTGATCATCACCTTCGTCCAACGCCGGGTCTTCCCCGACGAGCAGGGAGGCGAATCGTGACCGCCACCGCCGACCGACCGGTCTCCGCTGCCACACCCGAGCCCCGACGCGCACTGCGACGGACGCGGCGCGGGCCGAAGCGTCCGCAGGGCGCCGCCGCCCTCACCGCGACGACGATCAAGTACGCCTCGCTCATCATCGCGAGCCTCTTCGCCGTCGTCCCCCTCGCCACGATCTTCATGCTCGCGTTCAAGACCGACCGCGAGCAGCGGACGACCGGCCCGCTCACCCCGCCGTCGAACTGGTTCAATTTCGACAACTTCGTCGTCGCGTTCGATCAGGGCGGCATGGTCACGGGCTTCCTGAACACCGCGATCATCCTGCTCGTGTCCGTCGCCGGGACGATCCTGATCGGCACCATGTCGGCCTACGCACTCGACCGGTTCCGGTTCCGCGGCCGGAAGCTCGTCATGGGCCTGTTCCTGCTCGCGACGCTCGTGCCGTCGGTCACGACCCAGGTGGCCACGTTCCAGGTGGTGTCCGCGCTCGAGCTGTTCAACACCCGTGGCGCCGCGATCCTCCTCTTCATGGGGACCGACATCGTCGCGATCTACATCTTCCTGCAGTTCATGCAGTCGATCCCCGTCTCCCTCGACGAGGCGGCGATGCTGGACGGCGCGAACCGCTTCACGATCTACTGGCGCATCATCCTCCCGCTGCTGAAGCCCGCCGTTGCGACGGTGGTCATCATCAAGGGCATCGCCATCTACAACGAGTTCTACATCCCCTTCCTGTACATGCCGTCGCAGGACCTGGGGGTGATCTCCACCTCGCTGTTCCGGTTCATGGGACCGTTCGGCGCCCAGTGGCAGATCATCGCGGCCGGGACGATCCTCGTGATCATCCCGACGCTCGTCGCCTTCCTCTTCCTACAGCGATACATCTACAACGGCCTGACCTCTGGAGCAACCAAGTGAGCATCATCGACACCGCCACCGTCCGTCCCCTGACCACCCGCCTCCTGCACGAGGGGTGGAGTCTGCGTGCGGTCGGCGGCGCGATCCCCGAGGCCTTCGTCGGGACGAGCGTCCCCGCGACGGTGCCCGGCCTCGTGCACACGGACCTCCTCGACGCCGGGCTCATCCCCGACCCCTTCCTCGACCGCAACGAGCACCTCGTGACGTGGATCGGATCGACGGACTGGGAGTACCGCACCACCTTCACGTGGGAGCCGGACGGCCACGAGCGGCACGACCTCGTGTTCGAGGGACTCGACACCGTGGCGACGGTGACCGTGAACGGCTCGGTCGTCGCGACCACGCGGAACCAGCACCGCACGTACCGCATCGACGTCGGTGCCGTCCTGCGCGAGGGCGAGAACGAACTCGTCGTCCACTTCGCCTCTCCCGTCGCCGCGGCGGACCTGGCCAGCCTCGAGATCGGCTACCGCCCCCACACCTACTCCCACCCGTTCAACGCCATCCGCAAGGCCGCCTGCAACTTCGGCTGGGACTGGGGACTCGACGCCGCCTCGTCGGGACTCTGGAAGCCCGTGAGTCTGCAGTCCTGGTCGACGGCCCGGCTCGCCTCGGTGCGTCCGGTCGTGACCGTCGACGGCGGCGAGGGCCGGGTGGCCGTGCACGTCGACGTGGAACGAGCCGGCGACGGTGACGCGCCCCTCGCGCTCACAGCGACGGTCGCCGATGCGAGCACTGATGTCGTCCTTGCGGCCGGTGCCGATACCGCCGTGGTCGAGCTCACCGTCGCGGATGCCGAACTGTGGTGGCCCCGCGGGTACGGCGAGCAGCCGCTGTACGACCTCGACGTCGTGCTCGGGCAGGACGAGGCACGCCTCGGCGAGTGGTCGAAGCGGATCGGGTTCCGGACCGTCGCCGTCGAACTCGAACCAGACGCGGAGGGCACCTCGTTCCGTTTCGTCGTGAACGGTGAGGCCGTCTGGGTGCGCGGCGCCAACTGGATCCCCGACGACGCCTTCGTGACCCGCGTCGACCGCGCGCGGCTCGCCCGCCGGATGGACCAGGCCGAGTTCGCCAACCTCAACCTGCTCCGTATCTGGGGCGGCGGCTACTACGAGTCCGACGACTTCTACGAGCTCTGCGACGAGCGCGGGATCATGGTCTGGCAGGACTTCCTCTTCGCCTGCGCGGCCTATGCCGAGGAGGAGCCGCTGTGGAGCGAGGTCGAGGCGGAGGCGCGCGACAACATCACGCGCATCATGCCGCACGCGAGTCTCGTGCTCTGGAACGGCAACAACGAGAACATCTGGGGCTTCGAGGAGTGGGGCTGGGAGAAGCGCGTCCAGGGCCGTACCTGGGGCATGGGCTACTACCTCGATCTGCTGCCGCGGCTCGTCGCCGAGCTCGACCCGGCCGGCAACTACACCGCGGGCAGCCCCTGGTCGGGCACGCCGGACATCCCGGCCAACGATCCGGACCACGGATCCGTGCACCTCTGGGAGCTGTGGAACCGCGTCGACTACCCCGCCTACCGCGACGTCTCGCCGCGCTTCGTGGCCGAGTTCGGTTGGCAGGGCCCGGCGACGTGGTCGACGATCGACCGGGCGATCTCGGACTCCCCGCTCACGCCCGAGTCGCCCGGCATGATCCACCACCAGAAGGCGACGGACGGGAACGACAAGCTGACCGACGGACTCGTCGCGCACCTGCCGCTGCCGGACGACACCGAGGACTGGCACTGGGCGATGTCGCTCAACCAGGCGAACGCGGTGACCGTCGCGATCGAGCACTTCCGGGCGTGGAGCCCACGCTGCATGGGATCGATCGTCTGGCAGCTGAACGACTGCTGGCCCGTCACCTCCTGGGCGGCCGTCGACGGCGACGAGCGCGCGAAGCCGCTGCTCTACGCCCTGCGGCACGTCTACGCCGACCGGCTCGTGACCGTCCAGCCGCGTGGGGAGTCCCTCGTGGTCGCCGTCCTCAACGACGGGCCCGACGCCTGGGCCGACGACCTCGTCATCCGACGGGTGCGCTTCGACGGGACCGAACTCGCCGCAGTGCGCGTCCCGGTCGACCTGGACCGACGCTCCTCGACGCTCGTCGACATCCCGGAAGCGGTCGCGGTCGCGGGCTCGGCGCCCGACGAGGTGCTCGTCGCCACGCTCGGGGCGGAACGCGGCTTCTGGTCCTTCACCGAGGCACGTGATTCGACGATCCCCGCCCCGCGGTTCAGTGCCGAGGTCGCCCGCGAGGAGGACGGCTACGCCGTGACCATCACGGCCGAGTCGTTCCTCCGCGACCTCACGCTGCTCGTCGACAAGCTGGACCCGGTCGCCGTCGTCGACGACCAGCTCGTGACCCTCCTGCCGGGAGAGCGCGTGACGTTCCACGTGCGGACCGAGGTGGAACTCGACGAGGACGAGCTCCTGTCGACCCGGGTCGTGCGCACCGCGAACCAACTGGTCGAGGACTGGGCGCGGTGACCCTGGCGGACCTGACCGGGAGGCAGGACCCGTCGAGGTCGATCGCGCTCGCGGTCGACCTCGGTGGCACCAAGGTGGAGGCGGCGCTCGTCACGGCCGAAGGCGTCGTGGTCGAGGGCAGCGCGCATCGCGCGGCGACCGGGCCCGAGGCCGGGCGCCGTGCACTGGAGGACGCCGTCGACCGGGTCGTCCTCGCTTCGGTCGCACACCTGCCGGACGGTTCCGCGCTCGTCGGCGTCGGCATCGGTTCCGCGGGTCCCGTCGACCTCGGCCGCGGCACTGTGAGCCCGAAGAACCTCCCGCGACTGCACGGCTTCGACCTCCGGACACACGTCGCGCGGCTGTTACCGGACGCCCCGGTGGTGGTCCGTCTCGACGGGACCTGCATCGCGCTCGCGGAGCACTGGCTCGGAGCGACCCGCGGCACCGAGAACTCGATGGCGATGATCGTCTCGACCGGTGTCGGCGGCGGGATCATCCTGCACGGGCGGTTGATCGCCGGCCGGAGCGGCAACGCCGGCCACATCGGTCAGGTGCAGATCGCCTCGCGCGTACCTGGAGAGTCCGCCGACGACGCGACGCTCGAGCGCATCGCGTCCGGACCACGGAGCGTCGCCTGGGCGCGGGCCCGCGGCTGGGACGGGCACACCGGCGAGGCGCTCGCCGTCGATGCCGCGGCAGGGGATCCCATCGCACGGTCCGCCGTCGTCCGTTCGGCCTCCGCGGTCGGCCAGGCGATCGCGAGCGCCGCGACCCTCCTCGACCTCGAAGCGGTCGCCGTCGGCGGTGGGTTCACCGCCGTCAGCACCGACTACCTCGACCTCGTCCGTGCCGCCGTGCAGGACGCCATCGTCCTCGACTACGCGGCCGGCGTGGTCGTCACCGGTTCCGCGCTCGACGGCGCAGGTCCGATCCTCGGCGCCGCAGCACTCATCCACCGACCGGAGGCACTCGGCCTCCCACCGCTCGACCCGATGCACCATCCCAGACGAAGGAGCCTGGCACGATGAATCGCACCCCCGACCCCCGCCCACCGCACCGCAACTCGAGCGGCCGTCTCGCCGCCGGCATGCTCGCGGCGGCCGTCACCGCCGCACTGCTCCCGGCGCTCGCGTCGCCGGCAGCCGCCGCCCCGGCCGACTGGACCTCGCTCAACACCTCGTTCGTCGAGCGAGACGGCTCCCGCCTCGTGCTCGACGGCGAGACCTTCCGCTTCAGCGGCCCGAACGTCTACTGGCTCGGTCTCGACGAGAACGTGGGCGGGGTCGACTACCCGACGGCCTTCCGCATCGCCGACACCCTCGACGCGGCGGCCCGGATGGGTTCGACCGTCGTCCGGACGCACATGATGACCTCGACGGGCCAAGACGGCGCGAACCCCCTGGCCATCATGCCGGCCCTCGGGCAGCTGAACGAGGAGGCGTTCGCGACGATCGACTTCGCCATCGCGTACGCCGGCAAGCTCGGCATCCGGCTGGTGCTCCCGCTCACCGACGAGTGGGAGTACTACCACGGCGGGCATCGCGACTTCACGACCCCGTACGGGCTGACGTCGGCCGACTTCTACGCCGACGAGCGGCCGATCGCCGCCTACCAGGCCTACGTCGACGCGATCCTCCAGCGGACGAACGCGCTCACCGGCGTCCGGTACACCGAGGACCCGACGATCATGGCGTGGGAGCTCGGGAACGAGTTGGAGGGGATGACCGCCCCGTGGATCGACCGGCAGGTCGCGTTCATCAAGGAACGCGCCCCGCAGCAGCTCGTCGCGGCCGGTCGCCGATTCGACATCGACCCGGACACGCTCTCGGCGCCGGGGCTCGACATCGTCGACGTGCACTACTACCCGCCCACCGCCGCACGCGTGTCCGCGGACGCGGCCACCGTCACCGCCGCGGGCAAGGTCTACCTGGCCGGCGAGTACGCCTCCACGGCTGCGAGCCCGGCGCTGCTCGAACCGCTCGTCGCCGACCCGAACGTGACCGGCATGCTGTTCTGGTCGCTGTTCGGCAACGACGACCGTGGTGGGCTCGTCCCGCACGACGACGGGTTCACGATCCATGCACCCGGTGCGACCGACGCCGAGCGCGCCCGGGTCTCCGCGATCGCCGCCTATGCCGCCGCGATCGGTGCCGTGCCGGCTGCTCCCGCCGTCGGGACACCGCTCATCACGGCGGTCGACCGCGCGGACGGCATCAACACCGTCCGGTGGCGCGGGGCCGGCGGTGCGGTCTCGTATCGGCTCGAACGCTCGCTCGACGGGACCTCGTGGACCGCGGTCGATACCGGCGCGCTCCGGGCCGACGCCGGGTCCGCGACGGACTTCGCCTCGCCGACGGGAGCGGTCTACCGCGTCGTCGCGATCGACGGGGCCGGGGCCGACGCAGCGTCGTCGGACCCGGTCATGACCGAGATCGACACCCGCGTGCTCGTCGACCCGCTCGAGTCCTGGCTGCTCACCGAGGCACACGACGGTGCGACGATCGCGCCACGCGCGGACGGGACGAGCGTGGTCGCCGCCTCCGATGGAGCCAGCGTCACCTGGAAGCAGGACCGACTCTCGGCGGCGTCGTTCATCGTCTCCGGATCGTTCGTGGTCGAGTCCAGCGCTGACGGTTCAGCCTGGGTGACCGCCGCGTCCGAGGTCGGACCCGGCGCCACGGTGAACGCACGCGATCTGACGGGGCCATACCTCCGGGTGACCCTCGCCGCCGGCGCGACCGTGTCGCGGGCCACCATCTGGTCGGCGGTGGACGCTCCGAGCGGGCCGCCGGCGGCGTTCGCATCCGTCTCACCGGCGCCCGGCACCGTCGATGTGACCGCGACGCCGACCTTCACCTGGGAGTCGGCGGCCGGCGCGGCCTACTACCGCTTCACGCTCGCCGCGCAGGCCGACCTCGGAAACCCGGTCGTGGTCGTCGACGGCGTCGGAACCCCCTCGGTCACCCCGACGGTCTCCCTCACACCGGGACAGATGTACTGGTGGTCGGTCACCGCGGTCAACGGAGCCGGGACGACCGCCTCGAGTACGGGAGCGGCGGACTTCCTCATGAAGGCGCTGCCGAGCGAACCGCTCGTCGTCGAGGACTTCGAGTCGTACGCCGATGACGCCGCGTTGCAGGCCGCCTACGTGCGGAACACCGGGGGCGGTGCCGTGACACCGACGCTCACGCCGAACCCCGACACCGCCACGAACGCGATGTCGGCCGCGTACGACCTCGCCGGTCCCGGCTATGCCGGCGTCGTCCGCACCTTCCAGACGCCGCAGGACTGGTGGGGCTACACCGGGCTCCAGCTCTGGGTGCAGGGGACACCGGGCGACGACGTCACCGTCCAGTTCGTCACGCGTGGGACGTACTGGGAGACGGTCGCGCCCATCGAGGGCGAGGGCTGGCAGCTGATCGAGATCCCGTTCTCCGCCTTCGCCCCGCCGGCCTGGGCTGGCGAGGCGACGTTCGACCCGACCTCCGTCACCCAGATCGGGTTCTACCTCGGTGGTGAAGGAGCCGGCACCCTGCTGGTCGACGACGTCGTCACGACGGTTGCGGCGCTGGAGCCGGAACCGGGCACGGGACAGCCGGGCACGGGACAGCCGGGCACGGGACAGCCAGGCACGGGACAGCCTGGAGGGTCGGGCGGCACCGACCCTGGGGCGCAGACGGACGACCTCGCCCGCACCGGCTGGGAGGCCACACCCTGGATCGTCGGCGCGCTCACGCTGCTCGCGATGGGTGGCCTGCTGCTGGTCCGCGGTCGACGGCGTGCCCTCTGATGGCGCTGCACCGCATCACCAGCGACCCCAAGCGGTACGCCTGGGGGTCGACGACGGCCATCCCGGAGCTGCTGGGGATACCCGCCGACGGTTCGCCTCAGGCTGAGCTCTGGCTCGGTGCACACTCCGGCAGCCTGACCGAGTTCGTCGATCGGGATGGCGGTCTTCCGGAGAGTCTCAACGAGTGGATCGTGTCGGACCCCGACGCGGCTCTCGGCGGGCGTTCCAGGATGCCGTTCCTGGTGAAGCTGTTGGCCGCCGCGAGGCCGCTCTCCCTCCAGGTCCACCCCACGCCCGACCGGGCCAGAGCGGGGTTCGCGGATGAAAACCGACGCGGCGTACCGCTCGACGCACCGCATCGGAACTACAAGGACGCGTGGCACAAGCCGGAGATCATCGTCGCCCTGCGGGACGGGTTCCGTGCCCTCTGCGGCTTCCGTGCGGTCGAGGAGTCGCACGCGCTGCTGGGGCATCTCGCCGGACGCATCGTCGGCCCGGACCGGCGGGCGCTGGACGAGCTGGCGGCGCGGCTGCTCGACGCCGGGCTGGAGCCGACGGTGCAAGCCGTGCTCGAACGACGCACACCTGGCGTGGTCGCCGCCCTCGTCGCAGCCGCCGGTGTCGGCACCGACGGTGGAGCGGCCCCGGACACCGACGGTCGATCGCGCTGGACGGCCGAGCGGGAACTCATCCTGCAGCTCGCCGAGGAGTATCCGGGGGACCCCGGCATCGTCGTCGCGGCGCTCCTCAACCTCGTGACGCTGCGGGAAGGCGAGGCGTTGTTCCTGCCCGCGGGGAACATCCACGCCTACCTCTCCGGATTCGGGGTCGAGGTCATGGCGTCGAGCGACAACGTGCTGCGTGGCGGGCTGACGCCGAAACACGTCGACGTGCCGGAACTGCTCGCCGTCCTCGAGATCGCTCCGATGCCGGTCCCGTTCGTGGAGCCGGTGGCGCGTGTCGGTGGCGGGGTCGTCTACCCGGTGCCGGTCGACGACTTCCAACTCGTCCAGGTCGACCGGGGGACGGCGAGCGACCTCGCTCGCGGCGGCGCGGCCGTCATCATCGTGACCGCCGGTACCGCGCGCGTGGAACAGGGCCCGGACACGGTGGTGCTGGAGCGCGGTGCCGCGGTGTTCGTCTCGCCGGGTCCGGAACCGGTGACCGTGTCCACGGACGGGAAGGTGTTCGTCGCCACCGGGTGACCGGCCAGACTGGACCCATGATCACCATCCACCTCCGCTACCAGATCGACCCCGAGCAGCTCGACACCTTCACCGAGTACGGGCGGCGCTGGATCCGCCTCGTGAACCGGCTCGGTGGCGACCACCACGGCTACTTCCTCCCAGCGGAGGGCGACAACGACGAGGCGTTCGCGCTGTTCAGCTTCCCGTCGCTCGCCGCCTACGAGCAGTACCGCATCGCCGCGGCGACGGATCCGGAGTGCATCGAGGCCTACGAGCTCGTGCGGGGCACCGGCTGCATCGTGCGCTTCGAGCGTCGTTTCCAGACACCGCTCTTCGGCGATCAGGCGGTCGCGGAGGAACGCGCATGACCGTCCCGACCGTCGACACCTCGAAGCTCGCGGAGCTCGACACCCTCGTGACGCCGAGGCTCCGGCTGGTCCCGCTCGGCTCCGCGCACCTCGAACCGACGCTGCGCGGCCTGGCCGACCCGGAGACGCTGCGTCTCACGGGCACGCGCGGCCCGATCCCGCGCGATCTGATCGAGCGGCACCTCGCGACCATCGGCGGACAGGACGACCGGGCCGACTGGGCCGTCACCGCGATCGATTCGGGGGAGTACCTCGGCGAGGTGGTGCTCAACGAGCTCGACGAGGACAACGCGTCGATGAACTTCAGGATCGCGCTGACTCCCGGGCGGACCGGACAGGGGTTCGGGACGGAGGCCACGACAGCGGTCCTCGACCACGCGTTCTCCGTGCTCGGCCTGCACCGAGTCGTCCTGGACGTCTACTCGTTCAATCCGAGGGCGGAACGGTCCTACGTCAAAGCCGGGTTCGTCGTCGAAGGGCGTCAGCGTCACACGCTCCACTGGGACGGCGCATGGGTCGACTCGATCCTGATGTCGGTGCTCTCGACTGACCACCGCCGGTCCGGCACGGACGGCTGAGCGTCAGTAGGGCGCGCGGAACGTCAGGGTGAACCGGGTCGGGGCGTCCTCGGTGAGGAGGGACCCGTTCAGGAGTTCGGCGCGTTCGCTCAAGCCGACGAGGCCGTGGCCCGCGGACGACCACGAGCTGTCCGACGCGCGTGCGGGGCGGGCGTTCCGGATGACCACGGTGACCTCGTCGGCGGAGGCTTCGGCGCGGACGTCGACCGCGGCCCCTGGTGCATGCTTGCGCGCGTTCGTCAGCCCCTCCTGCACCGTCCGGTAGATCGCACGCTGCACGGGTGCGGGGAGTCCGTCCGGTAGCTCGATGGCGGAGGTGACGGCGATGCCGCTGTCCGCGATCAACCGGTCGAGGTCGTCGACCGTCGGTTGCGGGGCCAGCGGCGCATGTCCGGTCTCCGCACGCAGCAGCGTCACCATGTCGCGCAGCTCGTCGAGCGTGCGCGACGCGAGTGACCGGATCGTCACCGCCATCCGCTTCGTCCCGGGTTCCTCGGTCTGCACCTGGATCGCACCGGCCTGGACGGCGATCAGACTGACCTGGTGGGAGACGACGTCGTGCATCTCCCGGGCGATGCGCGTGCGCTCCTCGACCAGGACGTCGGAGGCGATGCGCGCCCGCTCGCTGCGTCGGATCTGTTCGAGGTCGCGGATGCGGTCGAACAGCTCGCGGCGGGTGCGCACGAGCAGGCCGAAGGCGATCGGTGCCGCCGCGTAGAGCGCGGCGTACACGATGGACAGGATTGTGTAATTGGGCGACGTCCACCCCCACCACGGCACCGCGGCGAGGACGAACACGACGGCGCCCGTCGTGACGAGCCGCCAGCGTCGCCGTTCCCGCACCGCGACGGAGAAGAGCGATGCCAGGCCGGCCAGGGTGGCGAGGTTGAGGGTGAAGGCCGGCACGGCGAGGAGGAGCGACAGCCACGGCCAGCGCCGCCGGAAGACCAGGCCGACCGCAGCGGCGATCGCCAGACCGGACTCCCACGGCGCGGCCCACTCGAGCGTCGCCAGGCTCTCCACCGTCGCCGCTGCGATGAGGGCGAGTTCGAGCAGGACCAGCCAGAGCCGGGAGTGTCCCTTCACCGGGAGGCCGCCTCATCACCGCGGACCCCGGCACGCTCGGCGACGATGGCGGCTTCGAGTCGGGTCGTCACCTCGAGTTTGCCGAGGATCGCACTCACGTGGTCCTTCACGGTCGCGCGGCTGAGGTGCAGCGCCTCGCCGATCTCGGTGTTGGACGCGCCGGTTCGGAGCGCCGCGAGCACGTCCTGTTCGCGGCCGGTCAGCCCGGACAGTCGCTTCGCCGCCTCGCGGTCGGCCGTTCGGGCGAACCCGCCGACGAGCGTCCGGGACACCTGCGGGGAGAGCACGATGCCGCCCGCGGAGAGGGATCGGAGCAGCATGGGGAGCTGCTCCGGGTCCGTGTCCTTCACGAGGAACCCCGCAGCGCCACTGCGGAGGGCGCGTGCGATGTAATCGTCGGAGTCGAAGGTGGTCAGGATCGCGACGACGGGCGGGTCGTCCCAGGTCTGCAGCTCGTCGAGGATGTCGAGCCCGTTGCGCCCGGGCATGCGGACGTCCAGGAGGACGACGTCGGGACGGCTCGAGCGGATCGCCTCCACGGCGTCGATCCCGTCGACCGAGGCGACGACCTCGATGTCCTCGACGGCACCCAGGATGAGTTCGAATCCGGACCGTACCAACGCCTCGTCGTCGACGATGGCCACTCCGATCACGGTGTCCTCCTCAGTTCGAGTCTCACCCTACGAGTCCTGGGAAGCGGTCGGCGACGGACTGGAGGCTGAACCCGCCAGGTGGCGGGGGTGGAATAGCCCGCAGCAGGATGTGGGTCGTGCCGACTCGGGCGGATACTGAAGCGCCCCGGTGACGTGAGCGTTCCTCGGAGCATCGACATCGAGGGTGTCGATCGAACGTCCGGGGGAAGCACGATGCGAGAACTGTCATGATACGAGTGCGTGTGGAGCAGCGGATCCCGCTGTCGAAGCCCTATCGCGCGGCCGGCGAGCTCGAGCAGCTCGAACGCGTCCTCGCCGGAGACCACGTCCACGGCGACGGTGTCTTCACCGCCTCGGCCTCCGAGCACCTCAGGCACCTCACGGGCGCGCCGCACGTGCTGCTGACCACCTCGGGGACCCACGCGCTCGAGATGATGACCCGACTGATCGGCGTCGGTCCCGGCGACGAGGTCATCCTGCCGACCTTCACCTTCCCGTCGGCGGCGAACGCGGTGGTCCTCGCCGGAGCGACGCCCGTCTTCGTCGACAGTGACCCGTCGACGGGCAACCTGGACCCGCAGCACGTCGCCGACGCCATCGGACCCCGCACGCGGGCGATCTCGATCATGCACTACGGCGGTGTCCCGGTGGACGTGCCGGCGTTCCAGCAGCTCACGGCCGAGCACGGGCTGCACCTGCTCGAGGACAACGCGCACGGCCTCGGGGTCGCGGGCGACGATGTCCGCCTCGGCACGGTCGGAGCGATGGCGGCCCAGAGCTTCCACGACACGAAGAACGTGCACTGCGGCGAGGGCGGTGCCCTGCTCATCTCCGACGAGACCGTCCTGCTGCACGCGGAGATCATGCGCGAAAAAGGGACCGATCGCGCACAGTTCCTCCGCGGGCAGGTCGACAAGTACAGCTGGGCGGACCTCGGGTCGAGCTACCTGCCGAGCGAGCTCAACGCCGCCGTCCTCGACGCCCAGCTCCGCGATTTCGACGTGATCCAGGGGCATCGGCATCGCATCTGGGACCGCTACGCGGCCGAACTCGCCGAGTGGGCGCACGATCGCGGCGCGACACTCATGGACCCACCCGGTGGCGTGCACGCCGCGCACCTGTTCTTCCTCCTGCTTCCGGATGCGCAGGTGCAGCAGGAGCTCTTGCGTCACCTCCAGGCGCACGGTGTCGGTGCCGCCTTCCACTACGTGCCGCTGCACTCGAGCGCTGCGGGTCGGCGCTACGGCAGAGTGGTCACCGAGCCGCAGCACGCGGTCCGGTTCGCCGAGCGTCTCGTCCGGCTCCCGTTGTGGCCCGCCATGACGGACGACGAGGTGGACCGGGTCATCACGGCGGTCCGAGCGTTCGGACCAGTGACACCAGCAGCACCCGCCGCACCTGCGGTGACGGCATCGACGGGACGGGACTCCATATGGGCATGATCGGGCAGGGGCTCCGTGCCATCCGCGGCGAGGGCGTCAGGTCGACGCTCTGGCGCGCCGTGCACTTCGCCGACGGACGGTTCAACCCGATGCGGCGCAAGCCGACGGACCTGTACCCGAGCGACGCCATCGCCGCGGACTGGACGGTGCCGCGGAACTTCAACGCCGCCGAGTTCCCGGAGCGCCCGTACGACGTGGCGTGGTTGATCTCGCCGCCGAGCCGGACCTCGGGCGGGCACCAGAACGCCTTCCGGTTCATGGAGTTCCTCGAGCGGGCCGGGCACCGGCTCACGATCTACCTGTACCAGGCGTCGGCCCAGCCCGCGGTCGACATCGCCGGGATCCGGGCGATGATGGCGGCGAGTAGCGCGTACCCGGAGCTGCAGGCCGACATCGTCCGGTACGACCCGACGACCGGCATCGCGCCGGGCGCGGACGTCGTCGTGTCCTCCGATTGGCAGACGGCCTACCCCGCGTTCCGCTACGAGGGGCCGGCCAAGCGGTTCTCCTTCGTGCAGGACTTCGAACCCTGGTTCTACCCGGCCAGCAGCGAGTACGTGCTCGCGGAGAACACCTACCGGTTCGGGTTCCACGGCTTCTCCGCCGGGCCGTGGCTCGCGCAGAAGGTCGCGGACGAGTACGGGATGAGCTGCGACCACTTCGACTACTCGGTCGACAAGCAGCACTACTCGCACGTGAACGACGCGCCTCGCACCGAGATCCTGTTCTACGCCCGCCCGCCGACTCCTCGACGCGGCTGGGAGATCGGCGAGCTCGCCCTGACCGAGTTCCACCGACTGCGGCCCGACATCACGATCAACCTCGTCGGCTGGGACATGTCGGGATACGAGACCGGGTTCCCGTTCGTCAACCGGTCGGCGATGGACATCTCGGAGCTCAACGCGGTCTACAACCGGTGTGCCGCGGGTCTCGTCCTCTCGCTGACCGACATGTCGTTGTTGCCGCTCGAGATCATGTCCTCCGGCGTCGTGCCCGTCGTCAACGACAGCCCGAACACGACCGGGGTGCTCGACAGCGAGCACATCGAGTACGTCCCGTTGTCGCCAGCGGCCATCGCCCGTCGCCTCGTCGACATCGTCGAACGGCCCGACGCGGTCGAGCACGCGAAGCGGATCTCGGCGTCCATCACCGCCGCGGACTGGTCCGACCCGGGCACGCAGTTCGTGGCGCAGTTCGAGCGCGCGATGCGCACGTCGATCTGACGCGCCTCCGCCGGGTCGGCCCGCTAGGACCGGTCAGCCCGCCCGCACCTGTCGGCCACGCGAGTCGATGTCGGGCACCGTGGCGGTGGTGGCCGCTTCGCGCGAGCCGAGGGCGGTGAGTGCAAGCTCGACCGCCTCCCGCACGCTCAAGCCGGTCGCCGTGAGGGTGTTCAGCTGCGCGAGGGCCTCGGGATCCACGATGACGACCGAGACGGGCGACTCGGGCCCCGCCTCGCCTACGGCGGACCCAGCGCGAGCCCGACGGGTGGTGAGCCCGCGAGCGATCCACGCCCGGTTCCGCTCGACATCGATCTTCAACAACCGTTGGTTGTTCCGGACCCGTTCGGCGACGAGTCTGCCCTCGTGGATGTCGGAGTACACCTGCCAGCGCGGGTAGAGGAGCCGGGTCGCGAGGTCGGTCGGTCGCAGGGGGACCGGGAGGTCGTCGATGAAGTCCTGCAGCACGGCGTCGGCGAGCGCCTCGCGGAGCGGTCGCCGCTGCAGGGTGTCGTCGGGCGAAGCTGGGAACGGCAGGGTCATGGGGATCCGGTGGTCAGAGGTCGGGTATGGTCCAGTGTCACTCCGGGTCCTGCGCCCCGGGTGGACTCCACCTGGAAACCACCCCGGAACCAACCCCTGCAATCCGTTGACCGTGCAAGTGCCGGTCTCATCGCACGGACCTGATCGGCAGCACGGCGAGTCCGCCCAGGACGGCGAACACGATCGCCGCGACATACAGCGCGTGATAGTTCTCCCCGCCACCGAGCGCGAGCAGGGGGACGGCGACGATCGGTACGAGCAGCTGTGGGAGCTGGTACGACAGTGAGACAATGCCGAGGTCCTTGCCGGCCTCGTCGAACGACGGCAAGACCTCCGTCATGAGGGCGATGTCGACGGACACGTAGGCCCCTTGAGCCGCTCCGACGATGAAGATGCCGACGAGGAACACGGTGACGTCGGGGGAGATGATCGCGACCCCGAGTCCGACCGCGCTCAGGAGGCTGGAGACGAGCACGATCGGCTTGCGTCGCCCGGTCCGGTCGGAGATCCAACCGAACAGGACCGTCATGACGATGTTCCCGACCGTGAAGATGATGAGCGCATTCGCCTGGACACCCGACGCCTGCTCCTTCGGGATGCCCAACTGGTCGATGATGAAGAACAACAGGTAGATCGACACCGAGACGATCGACATCGTCACGAGCAGGCGGCAGGCCCACGCCCAGAAGAAGTCGCGATAGCGCACGGGGTTCAGCCAGTACGTGGACAGGATGTCGGCCACGCGCAACGGCGGAGCAGGGACCGTCCGCACGATGTCCCGGAGCCCGAACACGAGCGCGGTGCTCAGGACGCCGCCGATCAGGCCCGGCACGACGAACCAGGTCCACCGCGCGTCGTTGGGGAGAGCGGCGACGATCTGCGCGCCGACGATCAGGGCGAGCCCGCCCGAGACGCTGGCGGCGGCTGCGACGCGCGCCCGGATCCGCGCCGGGATCTGATCGGCGAGCAGCGCGTGCACCGCCATGTTCGTCGCACCGAAGCCGAGCTGCACGATGCTCCACCCCAGGATCGTCACCGTGAGGCTGTCGCCCGTCGCCAGGATCGCGACCCCGCCGAGCGCCACGACCGCTCCGCCGAGCATCCACGGCCGCCGCATCCCGAATCGCGAGAGCGAACGGTCGGACAGCCGGCCGAACAGCGGCGTGATGATCATGATGACGACGCCGCCGACCGCCGCGACGATCGAGAGGTTCGTCCCCTTCGTCGCGTCGTCGAGGAACGCGAGGGCCTTCGGGATCGACGCCCCGCTGATGGTGCCGAGCGCCAGCGTGACCCCGAACCAGGCCAGGACGAACAGCGGCAGGAAGCCGCGCGCCTGCGGGGACCCGGGGACGGCGTCCGGATCGACCGCCGCGACGGGGACGGCGTCACCGATGCGCGGCTCCGGCTCGACTGGCCCCGTGGACGGACCGGTGGGTGGGGTGTGAGCTGACATCATCGTCTCCTCGGCTGGATCGGTTCGGGTACGAGCGGGTTCGTCCCGTAGGCCTCACGGAGCGCAGTGGCCTGGACCGCCTGCCACTCCCTCGCGCCCGCCATGACGGCCGTGAGACCACCTGACGCATGGACGTGGCCGCGCCCGATCCACGTCACCGACGGGACCCCCGCCTCCACGAGTCGCCGTCCGTACGCCAGACCCGCGTCGCGGAGCGGGTCGTGCTCGGCGACCTGGATCAGCGTGGGCGGCAGGTCCGAGAGGTCGTCGGCCTCGAGCGGGGAGGCGTAGGCGTCCGCCGCACGCGGACCGCCGAGGTAGAGCGGCACGAGTGCCTCCGCGTCGTCCAGCCCGAACCCGCGCGCGTACCGGGTGGCGGAGTCGCCCGACGGGGTCAGCGACACCGCGGGGACCTCGAGCGCCTGATGGACGAGGGGGAGGTCACCCGAGTCACGCAGGTGGAGGACGGCGCTCGCCGCGATCCCGCCACCCGCCGAGTTGCCGGCGATGCCCAGGCGGCCCGGGTCGACGTCGAAACGGCTCGGGCCTGCTTCGGAGGTCAGGACCCGCAGGGCGTGGATGGTGTCGTCGACGGCGGCCGGATAGGGGTGCTCGGGTGCGAGCCGGTATCCGAGCGCGACGACCTGGATCCCGGCGGTGAAGGCCCTGGCTGCGAGCAGTCGGTCGTTCAGGAGCTCGTGGACGGTGCCGGACGTGAAGCCGCCGCCGTGCAGCGCGAGTTGGGTCGGCGCCGGAGACGGGAGTCCGTCCGGGCGGTACCGGCGGAGCTCGAGCCGGCCGGCCGGTCCGTCGATCCAGCTCGTGGTGATCTCGACCGACGGTGGTGCGGGTTCGGTGAACTCCTCCGCCAGGAGGTCGGAGAGCCGCCGCGCCGCCTGCCGACGGAGGGCGAGGTCCGAGGAGCGGAGTGCCGGCAGCTGCTCCGCGTGCTCCTCGATCCGCGCAGCCCAGGCGAGGATGCCCGGGTCCAGCCGCAGCTCCTCCACGGACGTCACCGCGAGGCCTCCGCCGGCTCGCGGAGCGGCGCGCCGTAGCTCACCGGGTCCTCGTGCAGCGTCCGCAGGGTCGTGATGACGTCGCGATGCAGGTGGTCTGCCGCCGGGACATGACCGGTCAGCCCGCCGGAGGTGTGCGTCTGCCCGATGTACCGGACGCAGCTCACCGGCACGCCGGCCTCGCTCAGCACGCGGGCGTAGGCCTCGCCGTCTCCGCGGAGTGGGTCCATCTCCGCCGTGTAGATGACGGCCGGTGGCAGATCCCGGTGGTCGGTCGCGAGGAGTGGCGACGCGTACGGTTCGTGCTGCGTCGCCCGGTCCGGCCCCAGGTACTGGAGCACGAGCTGGCGCGCGAGGCGACGCAGGATGGCACCCGGGACCTGCGTGATCCCCCGGGCGTCGAGGTGTCCGCGCGTCAGGTCGAGCGCCGGAGCCTCGAGCAGCTGCAGCCGGATCGGCCGCTTGGCGCGGTCCCGGTTCATGAGGGTCACGGCGGCGGCGAGGTTCCCGCCCGATGATGCACCGCCGATCGCGAGTCGGTCGGGGTCACCGCCGAGTGAACGCGCGTGTTCGGCCGCCCACTCGAACACGGACCAGCACTGCTCCGGCTGTGCGGGGTACCGGACCTCCGGGGCCAAGGAGTACTCGCCGGCGACGATGATGACACCGGCCTCCCTGGCGCGGCGACGGAACCCGGCGTCCCAACCGATCCAGTCGATCCCGGCGATCGTGAAGCCACCGCCGAAGAAGTACACGAGGACGGGCCGGCCACCGGACGCACCGTCGGCCAGGGCGGGGAGTCGCTGCTGGTCGGGCCAGTAGACGCGGAGCCGTGCGTCCGGGTGGCCGGGCACTCGGACGGTGTGGTCCTCGGTCGCTGCCACGAGGGTCTCGGTGCCGAGCGCCTCGGAGGACACCCGGTCGAAGGCGGCTGCGTGTGCACGCCGCCCGGCGGGATCCTTCGGCTCGGGCGTCTGCAGCGCTGCCAGACGCCCCGTGACGGCCGTGACGAACGCGTCGACGGTGGGCTTGCTCCGAGCCATGGTGTTCCTCCGATCCCGGCATCGATGCCGTGTCCGGTTCGAGTATCCGCTATCGAAGAACTTCGATCAAAGAACTTTTTACGAGCTAGGATCGTCGGAGGAGGTGCGCCATGGACGAGCGAACGCAGAAGGCGACGATCTACGCGGTGGCCAAGCGTGCCGGCGTGAGCATCTCGACCGTCTCCCTGGCCATCAACCACCCGCAGCGGGTGAACGAGGCGACGCGACGATCGGTCATCGCCGCAGCGACGGAGCTCGGTTACCGCGGTGGTGCCGCCGCGAGCGGTGCTCAGCGGATCGCCGTCGCTGCGCCGTTCTCGAGTTACGCCTCCTATTACCGGCGACTCTCGGGGATCATGGAGCGCGCCGCGATGGACTCGGTCGAGATCGTCGTGCACGACCTCCCCTCGGCGGCGGGGAGCGACAGTCCCGTCCTCGACGCGCTGCCCATGCGAGCGGGGATCGACGGCATCGTGGTGATGGGCGTGCCGCTGTCACCGGCCGCGTTGGAGTCGAAGGCGCTCCCCGGCCCGCCCGTCGTCCTCGTCGACGTCCCGGACGGCGCGCAGCGGCGGCTCGGGCTGCCCTCCGTCCTCATCGACGACGAACGGGGTGGTGAACTCATCGCGCGACATCTCGCGGAGCTCGGTCACGAACGCGTGGTGTTCCTCCACGAGCCGCAACGCTCCGAGGAGTACGTGTCGGCCGGCATGCTGCGGGCGCGCGGCCTCGGTCACCTGCTCTCCGTCTCCGAGGCCGTGGCCGACGTCGCCGCGACAGACCTCGTCGAAGCCGTCGGTGCCGCGCTCGAGCGGGCGTTCCTGGCCGACCCGGAAGCGACCGCCGTGGTCGCCAACCACGACGAGCTGGCCGCCGCCGCGCACCGGGCGTTCCGCGTCACCGGCGCGCACCTGCCCGTGGGACGCTCGCTCGTCGGCTACGACGACGGACCGCTGGCTTCCGCGCTCGACCTCACGACGGTCCGCCAGCCGTTCGAGGAGTCCGGGTACGCGGCGCTCGATCTCCTGCTCGGTCGGCTCTCGGGTGAGCACGCCCGCGTCTCATCGGTCCAGCTCGCACCCGACCTGGTCGTCCGAGGCACCACCTTCCGCGTCTGACCCGACCTCGCGAGCGCCCGCCGCCGCGACGCTGTTAGCCTCGACGCACGAACACCACCGTTGAGGGAGGAATCGTCATGGGCAACGACGCCGGACGACAGGACCGAGCACGCGCAGGATCGAAGCGGGACGGAGCGCTGCAGCCCGCGGGCGGCGGGGAGGTCGAACCCGTCCTGGTCCAGGATCCGGAGCTGCCGCCCACGGCGGTCGACGAGGCCGACCTCGCTCCGAGATGGACCCCGGCGAAGGTGATCCTGTGGGTCGCCATCGCCCTCCTCGGCGGTCTCGCCTGGACGATGCTCGCCCTCGTCCGGGGCGAGACGGTCAATGCGATCTGGTTCGTCTTCGCGGCGGTCTGCACCTACCTCATCGCCTACCGTTTCTACTCGAAGCTCATCGAACGCAAGCTGCTGCGCCCCGACGACCGGCGGGCGGCCCCGGCCGAGTACCTCGCCAACGGCAAGGACTTCGTCCCCACCGACCGCCGGGTGCTGTACGGCCACCACTTCGCGGCGATCGCCGGTGCCGGTCCCCTCGTCGGCCCGGTGCTCGCGGCCCAGATGGGCTACCTGCCCGGCACCATCTGGATCATCATCGGCGTGATCCTGGCGGGTGCCGTGCAGGACTACCTCGTCCTCTTCTTCTCGATGCGCCGCGGCGGCCGCTCCCTCGGCCAGATGGCGCGCGACGAACTCGGCGTGATCGGCGGCACTGCGGCGATCATCGCGACGCTCGCGATCATGGTCATCATCGTCGCGATCCTCGCCCTCGTGGTCGTCAACGCGCTCGGCGAGAGCCCGTGGGGTGTCTTCAGCGTCTCCATGACGATCCCGATCGCACTCTTCATGGGCGTGTACCTGCGCTTCATCCGGCCGGGCAAGATCACCGAGATCTCGATCATCGGCTTCGTCCTCCTCATGTTCGCGATCGTCGCCGGCGGCTGGGTCGCCGAGACCGAGTGGGGCGCCGCGGCGTTCACCCTCGACCGCACGGTCATCGCCGTCGGGATCATCGTCTACGGCTTCGTCGCCGCGATCCTGCCGGTGTGGCTGCTCCTCGCGCCACGTGACTACCTCTCCACGTTCATGAAGATCGGCACGATCGTCATGCTCGCGGGAGCGATCGTCCTCGTCCGCCCGGAGATCACGGTGCCGGCGTTCAGCGAGTTCGCCGGTGGTGACGCCGGGCCGGTCGTGAGCGGCTCGCTCTTCCCGTTCCTCTTCGTCACGATCGCGTGCGGCGCCCTCTCCGGCTTCCACGCGCTCATCGCCTCGGGCACCACGCCGAAGCTGATCGAGAAGGAGCGCCAGACCCGCTTCATCGGATACGGCGGCATGCTCATGGAGTCGTTCGTCGCGATCATGGCCCTCGTCGCGGCACTGTCGATCGACCGCGGCATCTACTTCGCGATGAACTCCTCCGCAGCGGCCACGGGCGGCACCGTCGAGGGGGCGGTCGCCTTCGTGAACTCGCTCGGCCTCGCCGGGGTGAACCTCACACCCGACGTGCTCACGCAGACGGCGGCGAACGTGGGGGAGGAGTCGATCGTCTCCCGGACCGGCGGGGCGCCGACGCTCGCCCTCGGCCTCGCGCACATCATGCAGCAACTCATCGGTGGCACATCGCTCATGTCGTTCTGGTACCACTTCGCGATCATGTTCGAGGCGCTGTTCATCCTCACCGCCGTCGACGCCGGGACGCGCGTGGCGCGCTTCATGCTGCAGGACACCTTCGGCAACATCATCCCCAAGTTCCGCGATCCGGACTGGCGGGTCGGAGCGTGGATCTGCACCGCGGTGATGGTGGCGGCGTGGGGAGCGATCCTCATCATGGGCGTCACCGATCCGCTCGGCGGCATCAACACCCTCTTCCCACTGTTCGGCATCGCGAACCAGTTGCTCGCCGCCATCGCGCTCGCCGTCTGCATGGCGATCGTGGCGAAACGCGGGAACTTCCGCTGGCTGTGGATCGTCGCCGTCCCGCTGGCGTTCACCGCCGTGGTGACGATCACCGCGTCGATGTTTAAGATCTTCTCGCCGGTGCCTGCCGTCGGCTACTGGGCGCAGAACGCGGCGTTCCGTGAGGCGCTTGCCGCGGGCGAGGACAGCTTCGGCAATGCACCGACGCGGGCGGCGATGGAGGCGGTCGTGCGGAACACCACCGTGCAGGGAGTGCTCTCGATCCTGTTCGTGACCCTCGCGATCATCGTCATCTTCTTCGCGATCCTGCACACGGTGCGGTCGTTCCGCTCGGGTGGTGGGCCGAGCTCGGAGGATCCGGCGCTGCCGTCACGCCGGTATGCGCCGTCGGGGCTCATCGCCACGAAGGCGGAGAAGGCACTCGAGCGGGAGTGGTCGACCGTGGATGCTGACAAGCGACCCGCGCGGTCGGGGCACTGATGTCCGGCATACGACGGGGCTGGGCCGCGCTGCGGTGGTTCGTCACCTCGCTGATGGGTGACACCGCCTACGCCACCTATGTGGATCACCAGCGTCGCGTCCATCCCGACGCAGCGGTCCCCGACGAGCGCACGTTCTGGCGGGAGCGCTTCGCGGAGCAGGACCGGACGCCCGGCTCGCGCTGCTGCTGAGCGCGCGGGGCGCTCGTGCCGTCGAGTCCTACTGGTCCACGGCGTGGACTGAGAGGACGACCTGCTCCTCCGGCACGAGCGCCTCCAAAGCCTTGCGGGCACTCGGGTAGTCGCGACCCTCGGCCTCGATGGTGCGGGTGGCTGTCGGCCGGAACACCGCGGTGCCCACGAGGTCGCCGTTCACCCGACCGCCGCCGTGCAGCCCGGCGAGGGCGTGCCCGGGCGGGGTGGAGGCGAGGACGGCGGCGCGCAATGCGGCGACGTCGGGTGCGGAGGCTTCGGTGGTGATGGTCGCGCGGTCGCGGACGGTGGCGATGAGCTTCACCCGTCAAGCCTACGGAACGTCGCGCTCCGGGACGAACCTCTTCCGGTCCCTGCCGAGGGACCTCCCGAATCCGGTGATCCTTTCCCGGTCCCTGAGCTTGTCGAAGGGCACACGAGGGCCCCTCCCACTCCAGGTGGTCCTCCGCCGGTCCCTGAGTACGCTCCTCCGGTCCCTGAGCTTGTCGAAGGGCCCACGAGGGACCTCCTGTTCCGGTGATCTTCTCCCGGTCCCTGAGCTTGTCGAAGGGCACACGAGAAACCTCTCGCTCCGGTGATCTTCTCCCGGTCCCTGAGCTTGTCGAAGGGCCCACGAGCAACTTCCACAACCGCTTCGACTCATCATCTGGAATGTCAGTGGTTCATGGTGGACTGGTCCCATGACCGAGACCATCTCCGCCGCGATCCGCGTCGGCGACGAGTACGCCGCGCAGCTCGCGGAGTTCTCGGACCAGTGGGCTGAGCTCCACCGCCAGCAGGCCGTCCTGGACGCCCGGAAAGCGCGCCTCCTGGCCCGCTCCGCCGCCTATGCGGACACCTTCGCGGACGCCACGGTCCCGGCGATCTTCCCGCCGGCCGAACGACAGGCCCTCTCCCGCCGGTCGACCTGCGCCGCTTTGGCGATGGCGACCCGGACACCGGAACGGACGGTCCAGCGTGCGACCAACGACGCCGAACGCCTCGTGAACGACGCACCAGCCGTGCTCGAGTCGCTCGAGGTCGGCCGCATCTCGGCCCGGCACGCCCAGGTGATCACCGACCAGCTGTGCGACGTCCCGGCCGCGGGTCGGGCGGTGTTCCTCGAACAGGTACTGCCGGTAGCCGAGAGCGCGACCGCCTCGTACCTCCGGCACCGCGCCCGCGTCCTGCGCGAACGGCTCCACCCCGAGTCCATCACTGCGCGCGCCCGGCGCTCCGAGGCGGACCGCCGGGTCGAGTTCGAGCCCGCAGCCGACGGCATGGCGTGGGTGCACCTGTTCACCACGGCGCCCATCGCGCAGGGCATCATCGAGCGGGTCGAAGCAGCGGCCTCGGAATCTCGCGCAGCTGGCGACACCCGGACGTGCGCTCAGTTGCAGGCGGACGCCCTCGCAGCCCTGGCCCTCACCGGTGTGACCCCTGACGACGTCATGTCGAGCCCGGTGCTCCCGCACCCGGTCGAAGTGCAGGAGCACATCAGGCCGACCGTGCAGATCACCGTCCCCGCGCTCACCATGGCCGGCGTTTCCGACGCACCCGGCATGCTCGACGGGTACGGCCCGATCGACCCGGAGACCGCAGCCCGCATCGCGGTGAACGCGCCCGGCTTCACCCGGATCCTCGTCCAGCCGGAAACCGGCGCGGTCCTCTCCGTCGGGCGAAATCAATACCGCGTTCCGGCCGATCTGCAACGGGCGGTGCGCCTGCGGGACGGCAGCTGTCGCGCACCGGGCTGCGGGAGACGAGCCCGGGCTTGCGACCTCGATCATTCGGTTGCTTGGGAGGACGGCGGGACGACGGATGTCGGGAACCTCGCCTGCCTCTGCCGACATCACCACCGGATGAAGCACCTCCCCGGATGGAACCTCGACCACGGGCCGGGCGGGGTGCTCGAGTGGACAACACCCGACGGGAAACGCCACCGGACCGAACCGGATCCCGCACCGTTCTGACCAGCACCGGACCCTGAGCCTGTCGAAGGGTTCCTCGTGGGCACTTCGACAGGCTCAGTGACCGGAAGATGTGCACCCGCAACGTTGAGGCACCTTCGTGGGCACTTCGACAGGCTCAGTGACCGGGGGAGGTGTGCCCGGAACGATCCGGTCCCTGAGCTTGTCGAAGGGCACTCAGGTCACGCTGCCTCGTACACGGCCCGAGGGTGCACTCCGATACGCTGCCTGCCGTGGAGATCAGTGCGATGCAAGCGGCCTTCGACGACGCGTTCGACCAGGCGGGGGTGTTCCACGGCTTCACGGAGTACATGCGCGACTACGAGATGATCGTCCAGATCGTCGCCGCTCCGAGTACGGGCATTCCGATGAGGTCCCTGCGCTACCTCTTCGTCAACTGCGTGCAGGCCGACGTGTCGACGGTGCTTCCGCCGGACCTCTGGGCGCGTTCGTTGGACGACCGACTGCTCGAGTTCGGCTCGGACCTTGACGGGTACGTCTGGGGTGTCAGAGAGCAGGGCCTCTACCCGGGGTTCGAACTGATGCCCGACTCGGAGTCGCACGATCCTGGTCGACATCGGTGGGAATCCCTTCCATGAGCTTCGCATGATGTCGAACGCACACGACATCAGCCTGGTGTTCTCCGACCTTCGCGTCACGGAGCTGGCTCCCGGCTATGCCCCGTTCACGGTCGGGCCCGAGTAGTCACCGGGGTGCTCGGGGTCGGACGGTCCTGCGGCTGCATCTCGATGAAAGCGTGCACACTCCTGAACCCCGACGGCTCGGTAGCCTGGGCGGATGACCGGACCAGCCGACGCATCGCCGGAACTCGAACACGTCGCGGACGGTCTGCGGATCCTCGACGCGATCGTCGGCCTCGCACCCCGTGAAGCCGCGACCCACCCCTCACTGTGGCCGCTGCTTGGCGTCCCGGCCATCGACCGTGGCGCGCTCGTGATCTTCCCCCTGGCCGTAGCCGCCTGCAGCGCGACGGATCGATCAGGACTCGAGCGGCTGCGCGAAGTCTGCGCGGCACTGCAGCAGGACTGCATCCACCTCTTCGGTGGAGACCACATCCACCGGGAGACCGTGCTCGACCCGGATGAGGACCCGTACGGGCGGCGTCTCGCCGAAGTCGGAGCGCACGCGACGACACCACGCGGGGTGGTGGTGTGGCGTGTCCGCGATCGCGGTGCGGCACTCGTCCTCGTCGTCGACGAGGAGCGCGGGCAGGCGACGCTGGCCTTCCACCTGGTGCCCAAGGACTGGATCTGGAACTGGCCTCCGACGCCCACGACGAAGCGCGAAGCGTCCCGTCGTCGGTCCGCGGTGAGGGAACAGGCGGCCGTCGACGTCGTCTGGTCCTGGCCGGCGGCCGACCTGGCTCAGGGTCGCTGAACGGAGGGCCCGCCAGGCGATTCCGGCGGTGTCGATCCAGTCGCAGAGCGTCCCGGGCGCGGGTCGTCGCCTCCGTAGGCGACGACTCGGTCCCATAACCAGTCGGTGAGGCTCGCGGCCACCTCTTCGTCGTCACGTCCGGCGGATCGACGGACGAGCCGTCCACCGGAACCCTCGATGAGGTAGGCGCCCGCGTCGTCGGTGAAGAGCTGCGTGTAGTAGTCGCGCTCGGCATCCCACTGCGGCCACGCTTCCGGGTCCCGTTCGATCGCCTCGTCCATCTCGCCGATCTCGGCGCCGCTCATGAGACGGAACGGGCTGCCGTCGCCCCAGCGCCCGCCGGTGCCGGGGAGCTGCCCGTCGTGCCAGGCGAGCACCTTGTCGTCACCGCCGCTCGCGCTCGCGGCATCGAGGTCGAGCGGTGGGCGCAGCGAGGCCGCCAGTTCCTCCGGGAGCAGCGGGTCCAGAGCGGCCAATGCGTCGGCGAGCCCGGCCTCGAAGAGCTTGTCGCGGAGGATCCGCCAGGCGACCTCGCCCATGCCAGCCCGGCGCAGGTCGTCCATCGTCCCGACGCCACGCTCGATGGGATCGAGGAACGCTCGCGCGACGACCATCCCGCCCTGGGCGACCTCGTCCATCGGGTCCTCGCGAAGGACCCTGGCCAGGAGTTCCAGCGCCTCCTGCGGACGGTAGTCGTACAGGTAGGCGAAGGCCAGTGCCGTCGAGAGCGTCGTCTCGCTCGGGTCCGCCTCGATCGCCTGCTGCGCGGCGACGAGGAACCGGCCAGGTGGGGTGCCCGTCGACAGGAAGTGCAGGGCTCGGAGTCCGAGCGCGCCGGCGTACGCCTCCGGGGCGGTCCGTCCGGCCAGCTCGACCGCGTCGTCGATCAGCGCCCACCCTCGCTGGGGATCGGCGGCCATCGCGACGGCTGCCGCGTGGTCCATGTGGTCGAACCAGTCCGCCTCCGGGTCCTCGCGGAGGACGAGTTCACCGAGTCGCATGGCCTCGGCGAAGTCGCCCTCGGACCCTTCGAGATCGCGCAGGCGACGCAGCGCCCCGAGGAACTGCCGGTCGCGGCGGCCGAGCAACTCCCGAAGGAGGCGTCTGGCCTCATCGACGTCGCCGCACGCCTGCCGGTGCATGGAGAGCAGGATGATCATCCCGGTGAACTGCGGCGCCCGGGCGAGGACGCTCATCGCCAGCTCGGGGATCCGCGGGTGTTCGGGCTGGAAGTCGTAGAGCTCCCAAGCGAGGTCGCGGTCGTGTTCGATGGCCTCGCGCTCGGCGCCGACGGGGTCGCTCATCGGAGCCCGTGCTGCACGCGGTACGCCCGGAGCTGGGCGAAGGTGCCGTCGTCGACGCCGTATTCGAGCACCGGTGCGACCTGGTCGAACCATGATGCCGTCGAGGGGATGAGCCCGGCGGCGGCATCGAGCAAGGCCCGCGTCGTGACCGGCACGATCGCCCCCGCCTGCATCGACGCCGTGAGCGACTGCTGCAGTGCGACCCGCGACACCTGCGCGATGTCGGCCCCGGAGAAGCCCTCGGTCGCTGCGGCCACGGCGATGACGTCGACACCGTCGGCCGGCTTGCCTTCGAGGTCGCCCTGCAGGATCGCAGCGCGCGCGACTGCGTCCGGCGGCAGGACGAGGACCGTCTTGTCGATGCGGCCGGGGCGCCGCAGCGCCGGATCGATGTCCCATGGGCGGTTGGTCGCGGCGAGGAAGTAGACGCCGTCGTTCTCGTCCGCCACCCCGTCGAGCTCCTCGAGGAGCTGCGTCACGATCGTGCGCATCGACTGCGATCCGCCCCCGGACGTGCGGCGGCCACCGAGTGCGTCGAACTCGTCGAAGAAGATGACGCACGGAGCGGCGGCGCGAGCATCGTGGAAGACACTCTGGATCGCCTTCTCGCTGTCGCCCAGCCACTTGCTCAGCAGGTCAGCGAGGGTGACGTGGATGAAGGACGCCCCGAGGTCACCGGCGATCGCCTTGGCGATGAATGTCTTGCCGCAGCCGGGAGGGCCGTACATGAGCAGTGAACCGCCGGGCTTCTGCCCGAACGCTGCGGCGAGCTCCGGGTTCCGGAGTGGCGCGAGGAACGTCGAGTCGAGGTGTTGCTTCACATCGGCGAGTCCCGCCACGTCCGCGAGCGTGACGGCCGGTCGTTCCGCGTCCCAGAGGCTGGGCTGGTCGATCGGCATGGTGGCGGTTTCGGCTGCCGACGGGGCGGGGACCGCCGAGCGGTCGGGCTCGGTCGTGGTGTCGGCCGCCGACCCCCGGAGTCGCGCCGCCATCACGCGGGCGCGCAACAGCCGGACCCGCGCCGGGTCGCCGCCGAGTCGCTCGAAGGTCGTCACCTCCTGCGCCGCGCGGTCGACGTCGTGCTGCAACAGCAGGGTCACGAAGTCCTCGCGGAGCGCGGCGTTCTGCGGATCCTGCGCGACCTCCGCCGCGATCACCTCGAGGAAGTCCTCGTCCTGCGTCATGTCGTCCCCCCGGTCGATGTGCGATTCCGACCATCCTGCCAGCGGCACACTGATCGGCGACAGGTGTCCGCCGGCATTGGTCGAGCGTGCGGATGGGGAGCGCTCCCCATCCGCCCTGACCCGCTCGTGTACCGTCGAAACGAGCGTCGGACCTGAAGGCGGCTTGAGGTCGATGCGAGGAACGAGGGTGGGACACTGTGCACAGTCCGGACGAGTTGCTCAGTGTCGGCGAGATGAGTCGTCGCACCGGCGTCGCGGTGTCGGCGCTGCACTACTACGAGCGGCTCGGCCTCATCGGTTCCGAGCGGACCGCCGGCAACCAGCGGCGATACCCCCGGCACATGCTGCGCCGCGTCGCGCTCATCTCGGTCGCGAAGCGCCTCGGTATCCCGCTCGAAGACGTGGCGGAGGCGTTCGCCGACGTGCCGCTCTCCAGCACCCCGAGTCACGAGGACTGGCAGCGGGCCTCCCGCCGCTGGCAGAAGGTCCTCGAACAGCGTCGGCGTGGGATCGAGCAACTCGAACGCGAGCTCACCGGCTGCATCGGCTGCGGCTGCCTCTCGATGAAGGCGTGCACGCTCCTCAACCCCGACGACGAACTCGGCGACACCGGCACCGGCGCCAGGCGCATCCCGGTCTGAGTGCTGCCGGCCCGGTGTTCAGCCGTCGCGGCGCTGTCCGAACGTCGCTGGATCGACCGGGCGCAGCCGTTTCGGCAGCCCCTCGACGACGAGCAGGTACGACTCCGTGACGAGGTCGTCGACGAACGCCGGCTCGAGCTCGCCGTCCGGCTTGAGCGAGATCCAGTGCCGTTTGTTCATGTGATAGCCGGGGATGATGTCGGGGAAGGCCTCGCGCAGACTGCGGCTGTCCTCGGGGCGCGCTTTCAGGGTGACGATGGGTTCGCCCGTCGCCCCCGTCTGCAGCATGAAGACCTTGCCGCGGACCTTGTAGACGTCCCACTCCTCGCCGAACGGGTGCGTCAGCTCCGCACCGGGGAGTTCGTCGGCGCGGCGTGCCGCCCGGTCCTGCAGCTCCGAGCCGTGCATCGTGGTCCTCCTCGGCGTCGGCGTCAGCCCTGGGTGTCCGTGGGCCTGAGCCCCGCCAGGTTCTGCAGGGGGCACCAGGCGCCGAGGCGCGGGTAGTCGATGGTCACGCCGACGACGCCGCGCTCGCCGAAGGACCGGACCCAGTCGATCGCCGCAGGCATCGGGACCGCGAGCAGCGACACCGTGGCGTCCGGCGGGACCAGGCCGTTCGCGTACGCGGCCTCCTGCGCTCGCGTCCCGCTGCTGTAGATGCCGACCAGGTTCCCCGGTTGCGCTGCGAGCGCGTACGGCCGAGGGTTGTCCTCCGGACCACGGTTGATGAAGACCCACCGGTCGAGTGCGGCGACCGCCCGCCAGAGCCGGATCTGCGCGTCGATGTCGTCCGGCGCCGCCCGGCAGGCCTCGTTCAACGCGTCGAGCTCGGCCAGTACCTCGGGAGCCGGTTCGAGGGTGCGGCCCTGGTTCGGCTGCTCTGGGACGTCGGTCCGCTCGGGGTTCGGGCTGTCGTCGTTCGGGCTGCCGTCGCGGCGGAACGGGTTCTTCATGGTCACTTCCTCGTGGCTCGGGATCCGGGTTCGGAGACGTGACCAACGCTATCGCAGGGGTCCGACGGGCGGTCGGATGCTCAGAACGCACTCCCGAAGGCGAGGGCTTCCGCCGCCGCCTGCGCGGGCGAGCCGAAGAACGCCGGGCCGTGTCCGGGCAGCACGACGGAGGCCGGGAGCCCGGCCAGCGTGGTCAACGACTGGCGGGCGCGCTGCAGGTCGCCGTGGAACATCTCGGGGAGCAACTGCGGGCCGTCGTGGGGGCTGGTGGGGTGAGCGGTGACGAGCGCGTCGCCCGCGACGAGGACACCGTGCTCGACGAGGAGGAATCCGAGGTGCCCGCGCGTGTGGCCGGGGAGGGGGAGCGGGCGGACCGCGAGCCCGAGGGTCGCCCGGAGCTCGGGCACGTCCTCGATCGCGGTGACCGACGTCGGCGGGACGACCTCGAGTCCGCCGGCCTCGACCGCGTGACTGACCCAGTCGGCGACCCCGGGACGCTCGAGGTGGGGTTGGACGTCGGCGAGTCCGACCTGCTCGAGCACCTCCCGGCGGACGTTGGGGATCTCGTCGCGGGACGCGAGGATGTCACACTCCGCCAACCCGGCGATGAACGTCGCGTTGCCGATGTGGTCGCTGTGACCGTGGGTGAGGAGGATCGCCCGGACGTCCTCGACCGCGTAGCCGAGCGCGCCGAGGGTCGCGGTGACGGCTGCGCCGTCGCCGGGGTAGCCGGTGTCGATGAGGACCGGGCCGAGGTCGCCCTCGACGATGATCCAGTTGACGGACGGACCCTGCACGAGGTGTACCCGGTCCGCGACCGTGGTGCTGCGGGTGGTGCCGTTCGGCACGGCGTCGATCTGGGACATGGGCGTCCTTCCGATTGCGGAGACGGGTTCGGGGGAGGGGGCGGTGCTCGGGGGAAGGCTCAGTGCTCGGCCGGCCCGGCGACGAGCTCATGAGCGGCCGCCGCGGCGGCCGTCGTGGCTGCAGCGCCGGCGGGATCGACGGTCGCGAGGATCGGCCGGATCAGGGTGATCAGTCGCTCGCTGAGCTCGGCCGCATCGTCGTCGCCCACCGTCGTGGTGACGAGTCCGAAGCAGGCGTCGAGCAGAACGTCTGCAACGCCGTCGAGGTCGGGGAGGTCGAGATCGTGCGCTGCGGCCTCCATGCGGAGGTTCGTGCGGGTGTACGCCCGCCAGTCGAACACCGTGTAGACCGGGTCGTCCATCCGTGGCAGTTCGTGCAGGAGCCGGATGGCGCCCATCGCGATGGGGGATCGCTGCGCTTCCTGCGCGGAGGCGAGGATCATCGTCACCCAGCGGAGCGCGCCGTAGGGCACCCCGATCCGCGCGTCCGCCGCCTGCCACCGCTCGTCCTGCTCGGCGATCACCGCATGCGCAAGACTCCGCTTCGACGGGAACAGGTGGTACCCGATGACCGATTTCGGCTTGCCCATGACGGACGCGATGCCGGAGAACGACGTCCCGGCGTAGCCGTTCCGGCCGAACTCGAGCCCGGCGGCGTCGATGATCTCGTCGCGGACCTGGTTCATCGCGTACTGGCGCAGACCGCTCACGAGCGCTCCTTCGAGGTGGAGGGCCCGTCGATCGGGCCGCTAGACGATCGTCTGAGTCAGACGCTCGTCTAGCTTAGACGAGCGTCTGTGAGGAAGCTGGGACCTGGGCAATGGCCCTGATTCGACCTCTCCGACACGTGTTGTCTAGGGGGCATAGACATTGACGATATAGCCCCCCTAAACTACCGTGATGGTCAAGCCGATGAGGTACAAGGCGATAGTCGCTCTGCTGCGGGACGCGGGGTTCGCGCCACGACAGGGGAAGGGCGACCATGAGAACTGGTCGAACGGCCCGTTCCGTGTCACCATCACTCAGGCGAGGGACGTGTCGCCGGGTCTGGTTCGGAAGGTGTTGCAGACGATCGAGGCATCGAGGAAGGACGAGTCGAAGCGATGAACATCACAGCGATGGCGCACAAGTGGGAACACGGTTGGGAACTTCACCTCGATGGTGAGCCGGTCAGCCAGGTCGCAACGCTCGACAAGGCCGAGCAGCAGATCCGCGACTATCTCGACACCGACGACCCCGGCGTTGATCACAGCGGGTGGGTGGTGACCGTGATTCCTGAAATCGGTGCCCTCTATGACGAGGTCGTCGCCGCGCGTTCCGCTACCGAGGAAGCGACGGCAGCGTCCGCCGCGGCGGCAGCCCGCGCACGTGCAGCGGCTCGGCATCTTCGCGAAGCGGGATTCTCCGTGACGGACTCCGCCGCGATCCTCGGCGTCTCGCGAGGCCGCGTGTCTCAGCTCGTCGCACGCTGATCGGCCCGCTATCGGAAGCGCTGAGACGATCATCGATTCGAGCACTTGCGCCCGATACATTGGAGCGTCGATTCCCCGCCGATTGGAAGGCAACAGCCTATGCGCGTCACCCCTCGTGTCTGGATTGGCCTGGCGATCTACGTCGGTTACGTCGCCGTCATCTTCGTCGTATCGAAGCTCAGTGGGGTGGCGTACACCGAGATCGGGACGTCCGCAGAGTTCACGTGGCGAGGGGCGGTGCTCGACCTGGCGGTCGGTGCGGTGCTACTGACCATCACCACCTGGCTGTTGGGGTGGTGGAGGCCTGCCCTGTTCGAGCGGAGACGCTCCCACCACAAGTGGCCGATCTTCGTCCCCGCGCTCATGCTGGTCGTCGCCGTGGCGAACTTGGTCAACACCGACTGGTCGAGGTTCGACCCGTCGTTCCTCCTCTCCCTGCTCGCGCTGGGCCTGGCGGTCGGGTTCTGTGAGGAGCTGATGTCGCGCGGTCTGCTGCTGACGGCGTTCCGCTCACGTCTTTCCGAAGTGTGGGTGTGGCTGCTGACCTCCCTGCTCTTCGGAGCCATGCATCTGGTCAATGCAGCACTCGGCGCTCCATTCCTCAACACGCTCGGACAAGTGGTCCTCGCCGCGATGTCGGGCACCTGCTTTTACATCGTGCGGCGGGTGACCGGCTCCCTCATCTGGGCGATGGCGTTGCACGGCATCTGGGACGTCGCCGCGTTCTCGGTGGGCTTCGCCCCGCTCGGCACGCCCTGGGCGGCCTATCTGACGCCGGTCATCGGTATCCTCGCCGTCGCGGTCGTGTACTGGGTGATCAAGGGGACAGACGAGCGGCAGGCCGGATCCCGAACGGACGCGACACCCGCCCTGAGCTGACACTCAGGCCGGGAGCGGCTCGATGAGGTTCGGGCCCGTGTTACGGACGTTGTTCACGTCGCGCGTCACCTCGTAGTGGGTCAGGTCGTGGGAGACCGCGAAGGACTCCCGGTCGAGCAGCTGCAACAGCTGGTCGGTGTCGAGGTGGTCGCCGAGCCAGTCGTCGTAGCCGTCGGGGGTGAGGCAGGCGGGCATGCGGTCGTGGACCTCGCCCGGTGAGACGTGCGCGTCCCGCGTGATGATCGCCATCGACAGACGCCACTTGTCCGGGTCGCCCTCAGGTTTGCTGGGGTCGGGCCAGGCACTGATGATGCCCGCCATCGCGAGCGCGGCCTCGGGGTCGTGGATGAAGTGGGGCTGCTTGCCGGTCTCGGTGACGACCCACTCGTAGTACCCGCTGGCCGGGACGATGCACCGTGCCGAGGCGAAGGCCTTGCGGAACATGGAGGCGGTCGCGACCGTCTCCATGCGCGCGTTGATGGGTTGCGGGCGCTGCTTCGCGAAGTCCTTGGCCCAGCCGGGGACGAAGCCCCAACGGGCGCTGGTCGCGGTCCGTTCCTCGTGCCGGGTGCGGACCACCGTCACCTCGGTGGTGGGCGCGACGTTGTAGTCGGGCGCAGGCGCCTCGAACTCGGCCACGAGGTCCGCGAGGAGAGTGGACGTGGAATCGGTGACGACGAAGCGACCGCACATGCGCTCAGCTTAGAAGCGGGGAACCGTGAGGTCGAGGCCTCCCCGGCAGCGGGCGACTATTCGGCCGAGGGGCACCAGGTTACGAGAGTTCTCACACGTCAAGCGGAGGTGAAGGGGCCCGCCGCTCGAGGAGTACCGTGTCACGCCAGCGTCCGGCGTAGGGTCCATAACTCATGCGGGCGATCCGCTCGCGATGCCCGATCGTGCGGAACCCGACTCGTTCGTGCAGGACCAGGCTCGGGATGTTCTCGGGGAAGATGCTCGATTGGATTGTCCAGATCCCGGCGTCATCAGCGGCCGCGATGAATGCCGAGAGCAGCCGTGTTCCGACGCCGCGTCCTGCCGCTGCCGCGGCGACGTACACAGAGTGCTCGACCACGCCGCGGTACGCCTCGCGCGCAGAGACCGGCGATGCGGCGACCCACCCGACGACCGAACCCAAATCATCAACGGCGACGAGTCTGCCGATGGTCAGCTTGCCTGCGTCGAACTGTTCCCAGCTCGGTGGGTCGGCCTCGAAGGTGGCGTTGCCGGTGGCGATGCCCTCGCGGTAGATGGTCTCGACCGCAGCCCAGTCGGCGGCGTCGAGCTCACGGACCGTTACTGCGTCGGTCACGGGCGGATCGCCTGGGAAGCGCGTTCGAGCCCGTCAGCAATGACGCGGAAGTACGCCCAGCGGCCGCGCTGTTCGCGGGTTGCGAGCCCGGCGTCGACGAGGATCTTCATGTGGTGCGACACGGTGGGCTGCGAGAGCCCGACGGGCTCGGTGAGGTCGCAGATGCACGCCTCACCGCCCTCGCTCGCTGCGATCAGCGACAGCAGCCGGACACGGGTCGGGTCACCGAGCGCTTTGAAGGTGTGCGCGATCCGTTCGGCTTCGTCGAGCGCGAGCACCCCGCCGGTCACGGGGGTGCAGCACGCTGTGGCGTCGGCTTCCAGGAGGGGCAGTTCGATCGGCATGGACACATTCTGACACGTCGTATTGACATCTGTCGATGTATCGATCAGTCTCGTCGTATTGATGGTTGTCGATTGGAGTTGACGATGGTGAACGAGCTGCCCGTGATCGTGATCGGTGCAGGCCCGCAAGGTCTGGCTGCTGCAGCGCACCTGGTGGAGCGGGACGTTCCGGTGCTGGTGCTCGAGGCCGGGTCTTCGGCTGCTGCGGCGGTGTCGGAGTGGGGTCATGTGCGGTTGTTCTCCGATTGGTCCGAGCTGGTCGACGCGGCGTCCGCTCGGTTGCTCGCGCCGACCGGCTGGACCGCGCCGACGACGGGATACCCGACCGGCGCGCAGTGGATCAGTTCCTACCTCGCACCGCTCGCGGACGTCCTGGGGGAGCGGGTTCGGTTCGATGCTCGTGTGGTCGGAGTGTCTCGTCGTGGTCGCGATCGGCTCGTGGACGCGGGGCGTGCGGAGCAGCCGTTCACGGTGCACGTGGAGTCCGCGGACGGGACGGAATACCGCCTCGACGCGCGGGCGGTCATCGATGCCTCGGGCACCTGGTCGACGCCGAACCCAGCCGGGGCGGACGGTCTGCCAGCGCTCGGGGAGCGGGCCGCGTCCGAGACGCTCGGCTACCAGATCCCGGACTTCCGGAACCGGGCCGGCTTCGAGGGCAAGCACACCGTCGTCGTGGGAACCGGGCACTCCGCGGTCACCGCGGTCATCGCCCTCGCGCGGATCGTGCGCCGCAATCCCGACACCACGGTCACCTGGGTGCTGCGCCGCGGCACAGTTGGGAACACCTTCGGTGGCGGCGACGCTGACGAGCTGCCCGCCCGCGGCGCGCTCGGGTTGAAGGCGAAGGAACTCGTCGACGGTGGCCTCATCAGCCTCGTCACGGGCTTCCGGGTCGAGCGGGTGGCGCGTGACGGTGACCAGACCGTGTTGGTGTCGGAGGATGGCCGTGAGCTGCCCGCCGCGGATCGGGTGATCGTGCTGACCGGGTTCCGGCCTGATCTGTCGTTCCTGTCGGAGCTGCGGATCGAGCTGGATCCGACGCTGCAGGCTCCAGTGCGGATCGCGGCCGAGGTCGACCCGAACCTGCACTCCTGCGGCTCGGTCGCCGCAACCGGTGCGAAGGATCTCGAGCAGCCGGAACCGGACTTCTACATCGTCGGTGCGAAGTCCTACGGGCGGGCGCCGACGTTCCTCGCGATGACCGGATACGAGCAGGTCCGCTCCGTCGTCGCCGCTCTCGCCGGCGACCAGGCTGCGGCCGAGCGGGTGGAGCTGGTCCTCCCGGACACGGGCGTGTGTGGCGGGGCGGGGTTGTTCGATGCCGCTGGTGCGTCGCTGGGTGGTTCGTGCTGCGCGGTGCCGGAGCAGGTGCTGCAGATCGGTCGCGCACCAGCAAGCGTCTGACCGCTCGCTGCGGGAGCTACCGGGTGAGCAGCTCAGTGCGGATCTGCTCGGCCACGGCTTCCCGCAGCGGGCGCACGGCTTCGACATCCCAGGCCTCGGGGTTCGGGAACGACCAGGCCAACACCTCGCCGCGCGGGGTGGCAGGCAAGGTCAGGCCGGGCTTCATGAGCACCACGACGTCGGCCTGATCCAGGTCAGCGGCAGTGACCGCGCGTGGCAATCGGTCGGTGATGTCGAGGCCGAGCTCAGCGACGGTCGCGGCGACCGCAGGGTTCACAGCATCCGACGGAGCGAGGCCTGCTGAGGTGGCGGTGAAGCGGTCTCCGGCGAGGTGTTCGAGGAGCGCTGCGCCGAGTTGAGAGCGGCCGGCGTTGTGCTGGCAGATGAACAGGACGACGGGCTTGGTCGTGGTCATGAGGGTGCTGGGTGCTTTCTGGTCAGGAGGCGAGCAGGCGGGGAGCGAGGTCCGCGATGCGGCGCTCCAGTTCGGTGTAGGCGGCGTCGAACGCGGCATCGGTGCCGACGCGCACCGGGTCGGGGATCGACCAGTGCAGATCGCCTGTGACGCCGATCTCCTCGTGCGCGTTGTCGCAGACCGTGATGACGAAGTCCCCATCACTCAGCACCGTGTCCAGGGCGCTCGGCGCGCTCGACGGGAGGGCGAGCTGGTGGCGCTCGGCGGCGGCGATCGCGCCGGGCGCGATTCGCTCGGCGGGGTGCGTGCCGCCGGAGGCGACGGGAATGGTGCTCCGCCGCGCCCAGAGGGCGGCGGCGAGTTGTGAGCGGGCGGAGTTCGCGGAGCACACGAACACGACCCGGCTGGCCGTGCCTGCAGCGCCGGGCATCAGGCCGTCGAACCCGCCAGGGGTGAGGTGGACGTAGCTGCGGCGCTTGTCGCCTTCGGACGTCGTGCGGGTGATCATGCCGACGGATTCGAGCACGTTCAGGTGGTGCGTGAGCAGGTTGCCCGGGGTGCCGAGTGCGACCCGGATCTCCGTCGGGGACAGGTCACCCAACGTCAGCAGGTCGATCATCTGTAGGCGCGTGGGATCGCTCAGCGCGGCGTGCTTCGCCGCCCGCGCTTCGACCACTTCAGTTCGTTCGACGTTCATTGGTTCAATATTGACTGAAGTAACTTTGTGAGTCAAGATGATGCCGCCATGAACCCATCGAATCCCGCTCCCATCCCGGTCCGACCGCATCTGCTGCGTCGGATGCTTGCCGAGTTCGTCGGCACCGGACTCCTGGTGGCGATCGTCGTCGGCTCCGGGATCATGGCGCAACGACTGTCCCCGGATGACGTCGGGCTGCAGCTGCTGCAGAACAGCCTGACGACCGCGCTCGGGCTCGCCGTGCTGATCCTCACCCTGGGCCCGGTCTCCGGCGCACACTTCAATCCCGTGGTCTCGCTCGTGGACTGGTGGGTCAGCCGCAGCACCCCACACGGTCTGCCGCTGCGCGATCTCGCGCCGTATCTGGCCGCGCAGCTCATCGGCGGAATCGCTGGCACCGTGCTCGCTGGCGCGATGTTCGACACCGCGCCGGCCCTCTCCACCACCGATCGGGCGACGGGCAGCAGCCTGCTCGCCGAAGTCGTAGCGACCGCCGGACTCATCCTGGTGATCTTCGCCCTGGCACGCTCCGGGAAGGGCGCGGTGACGGCGGCTGCGGTCGGTGGTTACATCGGGGCGGCGTACTGGTTCACGAGCTCGACGTCGTTCGCGAACCCGGCCGTGACGATCGCCCGCATGTTCACCGACACCTTCGCCGGGATCGCCCCGGCCTCGGTCGGCCCGTTCATCGCCGCGCAACTCATCGGCGCGATCCTCGGGCTCGGCCTGGTCCTCGTGCTCTATCCGACTCCCGCGCGCAGCACCGCTGCGGCCGTGGCTCCACAACCTGCAGCTCAGCTCTGAAAGGCACCCTCATGCATCTCGCAGTCATCGGCGGCAGTGACGCCGGTATCTCCACCGCTCTCCGCGCCCGCGAACTCGACCCCTCCGTGGATGTGACGGTGATCGTCGCTGACGCCTACCCGAACTTCTCCATCTGCGGCATCCCCTACTACTTCTCCCGCGAGGTCCAGCCCTGGCAGTCCCTCGCGCACCGCACCCACGCCGACCTCGAAGCCACCGGCATGACCCTGCGCCTGAACACCCTCGCAACCGGGATCGACGTCGCCGGACAGTGCCTCACCGTCCGCGACGAGCACGGCACGGAATCGACGATCGCCTACGACGAACTCATGGTCGGCACCGGAGCCTCACCCTCCACCGCCGGAATCACCGGCCTCGACCGGCTCGGCCCCGCAGACGGTGTGCACCTGCTGCACTCGATGGGCGACACCTTCGCCCTCGAGCACTACCTCGACACCCACCAGCCAGGCACCGCGATCATCGTCGGCGCCGGGTACGTGGGCTTGGAGATGGCCGAAGCGCTCACTGTCCGCGGCCTCCAGGTCACCCAACTGCAGCGCGGCCCCGAGGTGCTCTCCACCCTCGACCCGGAACTGGGTTCCCTCGTCCACGACGAACTCACCCGCCACGGCGTGAACGTCATCACCGGCACCCGCGTCGAGCACCTCAGCAGGACGAGCGCTGGCCTCACCGTGACCGGCCTGCAGGACGGACGGCCGTTCGAGCGCAGCGCCGAGCTCGTGCTCGTCGTCGTCGGCGTCCGGCCGAACACGAGCCTGCTCACGGAGGCCGGCGCTGCAACTGGGCCGGGTGGTGCGGTGGTCGTCGACGAGCAGATGCGCACCGGCCTGCCGCACGTCTGGGCGGCGGGCGACGGCATCGTCACCCACCACCGCCTGCTGGGCGTCACGTATCTGCCGCTCGGCACGACGTCGCACAAGCAGGGCCGGGTCGCTGGCGAGAACGCGATCGGCGGCAACACCCGCTTCGCCGGCAGCCTCGGCACCCAAGTGGTGAAGGTCTTCGACCTGGTTGCCGCTCGCACCGGGCTCCGTGACCACGAAGCGGTCGCGGCCGGATAGACGCCGCACAGCTCCACGGCGATCGCGGACGACCACAAGGCCTACTACCCGGGCGCGACACCGATCAGCATCCGCATCACCGGAGCGACCGACAGCGGGCTGTTGCTCGGTGCGCAGCTCGTCGGCACCCGCGGCGCGGAGATCGCGAAACGCGTCGACACCTACGCCACCGCCCTGCACCACGGCATGACGGTTGACGCGATGAGCGACCTTGACCTCTCGTACACGCCGCCACTCGGCTCCCCGTGGGACGCCGTGCAGGTCGCGACACAGGCATGGAGTCGGAGTCTCAGCGCCCTGAACGGCTAGGAGGCCGCCGGCTGCTCCGACGACGAAGCGACCGCACATGCGCTCAGCAGAGGAGCGCATGTG